>CAYOHR010000013.1:0-62026 GCA_964403835.1 uncultured Flavobacteriales bacterium | reverse complement strand
TCCAATAAAGTGTACCAATTTGGTATCGCTTTTTTTCCAGTAATCCTCCCAGTTTTTACCATGATCTGATGCCATTGTTTGGTAGCCGAAATATAGCCAATAGGCGCATCCAGCCATACGTACAGCACTTTTCCTTCGGCATCGGGCAAAGGTACTTTTACGCCCCAATCGAGATCTCGGGTCATGGCACGGGGTTGTAAACCGGCATCTAACCATGATTTACATTGGCCATATACGTTTGTTTTCCAATCGGTTTTATGATCTACTAAAATCCATTCTTGCAACCATTTTTCGTAATCATTTAAAGGAAAAAACCAGTGTTGGGTCGATTTTAAGATGGGTTTATTTCCACTTAAACTCGATTTTGGATTTTTTAGATCCCTTGGGTTTAGCGAGCTTCCACATTTTTCGCACTGATCGCCATAGGCATTTTCGTTGTTGCATTTTGGGCAGGTGCCGATAATGTACCGGTCGGCTAAAAACTGGTTAAACTCTTCGTCATAATATTGCTCGGAAGTTTCGGTAATAAACTTATTTTTATCATGTAAGACTTTAAAAAAATCTTGCGCAGTTTGATGATGAATAGGGCTTGAAGTGCGATGATATATATCGAATTTGATACCAAAATCATGAAATGATTTTTCAATTTGGGCATGATATTTATCTACAATTTCCTGGGGAGTAGATTTTTCTTTTAATGCCTTAATGGTAATGGCAGCGCCATGTTCGTCTGATCCACAAATAAAGGCTACATCTTTTCCTTTGCTTTTTAAATAGCGAACATAAATATCGGCCGGTAAATATGCGCCGGCGATATGGCCAATATGTAAAGGGCCATTGGCGTATGGGAGGGCGGCGGTAATGAGAAAGCGGGCAGGTTCTTGCATGTTTGTGTATGATGTATTGCAAAAGTATAAAAGAAAGAAATATAAAAGGGTAGTTAAAAACAACTATTATAAATTAAAGTGATATGTTTTAATTGGCTTTCATCCTTTTTAAAATGTAAATGATTTGTTTTTAAAGGTCATTTAGAATAAGCCGAAGGCTTATTTGAGGCACTGGGTCGCCAAGCAGGGCGTGCCCGATCTAATGAGCTGGGTGGGCTACTTGATTATGCATTCGTACAATTAAGTATATTTATTATCGATAGTATCAGTCTTTTATTAGAAATTTTGCAACGCCTTTGTTTGTCTTTATAAAATAAATCCCTGTTGTAAGGTGTCCAACCGAAATATTGTCTGTAAATTTAATTTTGTTTATTACTAATTGTCCACTGGAATTATATACTTCCACATTTTCTATTGTTTCCGAGAATTTCAAAACATTGTCTGTTGGATTTGGATATAATTGAATAGTTGCATGATTAAGATTTATCTGTTTTATTCCAACAGTTGAATTGTCATGTTCCAAAATTATAACACTCATAGGAGGCAAAATAAAATTTCCTGAAATATCAGTGTTGGCTGTTGTCTCAATAATTGTTTCTGAAGTATTTGAAGTTGCAGAGAGTAGTCTTGCATTGTTTAGCGAATAACCTGTCAGTCCACTAACTTGTAATGGAACGGTGTTATTTCTATCTCGATTTACCGCAACAATATTTAGATAATTCATGTCATTTGATATGAATGCGTTTGAATGCACAGAATAGCTCCCAATTATGCCATCGCTTGCCAGAGGAGATGTGGTTGTAATTTGAACTGAATTGTCTAAGAATGCAGGGAATAATATTTTATATATTTCTGCCGCAGGCATTATAGTGTAATTTCCCGGAGAATTTTTACGAATAGGATGCCAATCGGCTATGGCATTCCCATATACCCAAAAATTTGCTCTTTCGATTGTTGATTTTTGTGATAGCACAAGTAGGAAATCTGCTTCAAGATTTGCTCCTAGCCATTGCATTGCGGAATCTTTTTGTGCTGTAGTTGGGCTTTGAGGTATCCTGTGTGCATAATCCCCGATAAAAACTTTTATGTTTTTTGCAGCAGCAGCAGTTATTAAACTATTAATAAGTGTGTTTGCTGCATCAACGCTTGGGGAAGATGTAGTAGCATTTTCATCGCCAAAAAAGTGTTGCGAAAGTGAGTAAATTTTCCCCTGTTGTGCCAGTACAGAGTTAATGAGAGCATACGCCCATGTACCTGGCGTGGCATTCCCATTGGTAGGCATGGTTATTTTTATGGTAGAATCTATTGCCAACATAGCATCAATAATTGGCGTAACAGATGTCAAATAAGTATTGCAAGCGGTAGCTGTTGCACCATACTCACCTGATGCCCATGGCTCGTTACCAATATTCCAAATTTTTATTCCGTAAGGTTCTGGATGACCGTTTGCTGCTCTTTTAGCAGCCCAGTCAATTCCACCACCAGGATTGGTGCTATCGTTTGGTGCATTACAATATTCAACCCAATCCGCATTATGACTAATCACATTAGGCACAGCTGCTCTTAATTGCGTTAAATTGAGACCTGTAGCAGCAGAGTCATAAATGGGGACCATTATTTGGATTTCGGAGGGGGGTACTCCCTTGGCAGCTGTCATTGCCATAAATTCATCGAAACCAAATTTTACAGGTTGTGGCGAACCTTGTGTTCCCATTAAGTCTTGATTGGGTCTTAAATTAACTGGACCAATTGATTTTTTCCAATTAAACCCCACAGCAATACCATTACCTGGATAGCGCAGTGTACTCATTGGGAAATCATTGAAGATGCTATCTACCTGTGGAATAATAACTCCACTGGAATCATAATATCCAATTAGACCATTGGCTGTATTCAAACTAGTTCTTGAATCAAACGTAATTCCAAACAACAATTTTGTGTTGGTCATGACATTTGAATTTACGTTGTTTATGGTGATGGTTGCTACTTGTGATTTGCAATTAAGCGGATAGAGCATTACAACTATTAGTCCAAGCCCAATTATACTTGGATGTAATTTCCTAATTATTGTTTTAATATTCATCTGTCGTAATTTGCTTTCGTTGCTGCCTCTTGCATGACGCTTTTCAATAGCTGCATCCGGTTGCGGCCATTTTTTATATAGCAATGTTACTAAAAATATTTAAATAGGTTTTCTTTTGAATACCCATTTTCATATAAGTTAATAAAATATATGACAAAGTCAAGCATGAGTTATAAACTAGTTTCAGTTAATAATTCTAAAATGAGGGTTACTGAGCACTTAAAACAATATTATATTTTGTATTTAAGTTCTTTATTTGTTTAACATTTTAAATCTATTGATTATGGAAACAAATTTTAAAAAAATGTTCGGAGCAAAAGATCAAAGTGTTTTTTCTCTCATTTCAGAATGGTTCTCAAAAAAAATTCTAAAATCTGATCAACCTGTTTTTCCGCTTAAAAAGGTTATTCGGATAAATAACACGGTTCATTGGATGATTATTTTGGCTCTTTTTTTAAATGTTACCGTTTACGGACAAGGCATTATAAAAGGAAAAATTTTAAATACCGATGGACAACCCTTAAATCATATTTGTGTAGATGTTGTGAAAGATGGGCAAGTAGTGCAAACGGAGCATTCGGATGTAAATGGAAACTACATTATGCGCAATATGCAGGATGGGGATTATAATATTGTTATTTATTACAGAAAAACGGAAAGGAATATTCCTAATATTAAAGTTTCGAAAGAGGATGTGGTTCAAATAAAGATTAAGTTAATGGATCAACGTTTGGTGAAACAGGATGAGGTGGCTTTGGCTGATTAATTTCAAAAAAAATTACCACTAAGGCACTAAGTTCACTTAGATGCACGTGCCTTAGTGGTTTTAATTTTCCTAAAACTTAAGAAAAATCAGTTTTTAATAGGCTTTTGTCCTTTTTTCCTGTTAAAAAAGGACCAAAAAAACGAGACTTCCAAGTATTTTCTTACCTGTTTTATCCTCAAAATTCTCACCTGCCTACCGGACAGGCAGGCGAAGTCCAAGCTCTGAAGCATTTTTATTTTATAGATAAAGTAAAGAAGATACATGCATAGAAGCTTTTAGAGACACTAGTGCTTCAAGGACTTCTTACTTGGCCCACCGCGCATTTTTGCGGTAAACAGGTTACAGAAAATACTTGAAGGTCGGGGGGCTTCACGTGATACAGAAAATGATTAAAGCGGGCTCTTAAGTCAATTAAGACTTAGTGTTTCTTTGTGCTCTCCGTGCCTTAGTGGTTTTAAGTTAAAGCTCAAACCTTAAATAAAAGGTGGTTCCGGTGCCTTTTTCTGAGTCAAAATCAATGGTTCCGTTGTGTTGTTCCATTATTTTTTTTACCATAGCTAGTCCCAGTCCAGTGCCCTGGCTTTTGGTTGTAAAGTTTGGAGAAAACATGCGGTCTTTTATTTCTTCGGGTATCCCTGTGCCATTGTCTTTAATAGTTATTAATACTTCCGTTTCCGTTTTTTCGATAGAAATCTCAATTTCGCCTGCTTTTTCTTCCGGAATGGCCTGGATAGCATTTTTTATTAAATTATTTAATACGCGCAGCATTTGATTTTTATCAAAATTGAAATACACCGCTTCAAGATTGGAGTGTACCGAAATTTTCACATGCTCATGCGAGCTATATAGCTCCATAGCCTGTAAAATCAAGACCAATATATCTTGATTTATTTTGTGCGGAGGAGGTAGTTTTGCAAAATCAGAAAACTCTTCAGCAATTTTTGAGAGGGCATCAATTTGCTGAACCATCATTTTTTCGAATATTTTCAGTTTTTCGACCGAGTCTTTATCTTCTATTTTAAGCGCCCGCGATAAGTGCTGAATACTTAATTTCATTGGAGTTAAAGGGTTTTTTATTTCATGAGCTACTTGTTTAGCCATTTCTTTCCAGGCCAATTCTTTTTGCGTTTGTGATAGCTGGGCGGTTTTTTCGTTTAATTCATTTACTTTCCGGTTATACACTTTAATAAAATCCCCCACTTCATCTTTTCCCACATAAGCCAGCGATTTATTTTCTTGTCCAATATTAATATCGGCCATTAATTGTTGCATTATTTTAAGGGGTTTGGTTAACCAATTTCCTATAAAAAAGGAAGCAATCAGAAACAAGCCAAACAACAAAATATACACGTTTAATAAGGTCGTAAAAAACGAAGCCCATTCGTTATTAAACTGCTCATTATTAGTGATATACGGCAGATTTAAATAAGCTAAAGTGGCTCCCTTTTTATTGTGAATAGGAACATAGGCAGATAAATACTGAAGTCCTTCCAATGTTTCGGTGTGAATATATTCCGTTAGGTTTCTGAATTTTAATTTTTCATAAACCAAAGGATTCATTTTCTCGGATATAATACCGCGGTTAAAAAAGCCGGATGAAGAGGATGTTAATAGATCTCCATGTAAATTGTACAGGTTAATATCTGTATAAAAAATATTCGAAAATTTATCCACTGTATTTTTCAGAAATACTTCATCTTCATTTTTTGATAAAATGGCTTTATTGCCTACTTTTTGTTCCGTTTCAATTACTACTGACCTCAATTTATCCTGAAGCAAGGTGGTATTACGGCTTTCAAAGGCGCTTTTTAGGTAAAAAAAGGTCCCAACGCCTGTAATAATAATGAGCATCAATAAAAGTACAACCATCGAAAACTGAATTTTTCCGGATATACCAATGTAATTTAACCTCCATGTTCTGTTGTTAAAAATCATTTCTCCAAAAAACAGGAGGATAAAGAAATAGAAGAACAAATAGGAAAAATGGGTAATGTAATCTAAAATTTTTACCGAAGGCTTTGAAACTAGAACAAATCCGCTGGCAGTGGGCGTAATATAGTGCAAGAAGCCATCTTTTTTTACGAATTTTTCCTGCGTACTTGAAAACAATAAGTTTTTGGTCGGATATTGAAATGTGCCCCCTTTTTTGATGAGATTAAAATTTTTGTAATTCGCATAAGAATAATAAGTTTGATCGATGTAATTTGATTTGGTTTCTTGCAATAAATTAGGAAAACCAATGGTTTCATTAAATGAATTGGACGAAAAAACAACATAAACATGGTAAGGAAAGGGGTTGGAGGGGTTAGTAAATGAAAGGCTTAATACATAATCTTCTCTGCCTTCGTTGTTTGCCAAATGATATAATTGATCAGTTATTTTGTTGGTATTATTTTTAGATAATAAAGAAGCAAAATAGCCATAGTCTTTACTTCGTGTTTCAGTTTCGTTTAAATAAATGAGATTGCTGTAATTTAATCCATAAAAAACATACAAATTGATGTTATATTCAGACCCGAATTTGGAAAAATAGTTTTGTCTGAAATCTTCTGTTAAACTATTAATATCAATATCTTCCGGGCTAATATCTATAATGTTTTTCGTGAAAAAATCTTGTATGGCGGGTTCATTTTCCGAAATTGAAATTTCCAAAGAAATATCCTGGTTGTTTTTAATGGTTTCAGAAATGTATTTCATTTGGCTCATTTCCTTCGCATTTTGAGCCTTTTGAATAATACCTGATGCTGCCAAGGAGCTTACAAAAGCAAGAGAAATCCACGAGGATTTACTAACACTGAATAAAAAACCAACTTTTTGCCGGATAAAAAGTAAGGCAAAATACAGCAAAAGACTGATCAAAATCCATTCAAAACCATCTTTATAATAAGATTGAAAAATAATGGCACCAAAAAGAATTAAAATGAAAAAAGAGAACTTTAATTTTAAATGATCATAAAACAAACTAACCACCTGGAGCAAGAAATAAATGCTTAAGAATAAGGCTAAATAAGATAAATAATGATAGGTATCAAAAGAAGAAATTTCGCGTAAATTCAAATTCACATTGGAGTCTTCTATCAAACTGGTCATTAAATTAAACACAAATAAACTAGTGAAAAAAATGCTGATCATAGCCACTATCTGAATGATCCAGGCTCCGGTTTTCTGTAGCGTAGGGAGCTCATTTTTTATCGCTCTTACAATAACAATGAGCAATAAAAAATTAATGAGATAATCTCCTAACGAAGGAAATATCCACGAAGAAGCATAAATAGAAGGGTTGAAAAGGGTTGAATTTATTAAGGCATTCGGAAAATTATAATAAAGCATGCCTACCCGTACTAATATAAGGGGTATGCTAATAAAATAAAGATTCTTTTTTTGTTGAAATAAAATAAAAATAAGGCACCCTAAAATGAGGTAAATAAAAGAAAGCACAAAATAAGAGGCCCATTCATAAAACAGCCCGGAGCTGGGAAAATCGAGATAGAATAATTTTTGCCGGTTTTTATCCTGAATAACGGCATTTTTATTGGAATTTTTTAAGGTAATAATTTCTGCTTTTTCAGTAATATTAAAACAAGCATTAAATTTATTTTTGAGGATGTCGTTTTCCAGTTCGTAGGTTGATTTTATTCTTAATAAGCCTACAAAGTCGGTATTGCCCGACTCTATTTTTTTCATCAGGTACCAACCGTTTTTTAACTTAATTAAAGAGCCATAAAACGTGTATTTATGAGAGAAAGTAGATATGGGAACATGTGATGAAGACCATCTAACCAGCGTATCATTTACATATTTAAGAAAAAATAAATCGCTGTTCGATTCGGCGTAATATTTGGATAGATTTTCCGGATTTTTCCTGGAAATTTTTTTAAGTAAACGCTCTAAACGTGCTTCTTGGTGGTTTAATTCTTTCTGGAAAGAACGAATTTCTAATGAATTGGTATAGGTTTTTATTTGTGTTTGAAAACCAAACCAAACCAATACCAGTACACTAAGTAAGGCTATGCAAAACCAAAGAGTTTGATAAAGCCTTTTGCGCATTAGTGAGATAAAATTTTGTTTTCAAAATTTGTGAGCGAACCAATCCCGCAATAGGCGGGATTTTGTTTAATACCTCGCAACTCCGGGGTTAATTCTTTGCTTTGAGTTATGGAGTTAAATACCATTTATTTTTAGTCGAAGACCAAACAGATAAAAAGAACGAAAAATTATAGTTTTTCTTCCGGGTTAATAGTTGTTTTTTCAACATCTATTTCCTTTACAAAGTATTGTTCTTCGTTAATTTTTTGAATTTCAGCCACAATTTGGTCTTCTGTAATTTTATGCTGGTCAAATTCAACAACGGCCTTTTTTTGCTCAAAATTTACTTGGCACGATTTAACGCCATTTAATGCAGAAACGGTACTCTCTATTTTGGCGGCACACCCTTCTTGGCAGCTCATTCCCTCAATAGTAAAGGTGGCTACGGCTTTTTCTTCACCTTCTTTTAATATAATTTCACGCATTTTCTTTTTAAATTCTTTTTTCTCTTTTTTGGGAGAATCAGAAGAACAAGCAAACATCAATAATATAAGCAGGTAAGAGGCAATTCTTTTCATGGCTGTTTTTTTTCAAAGTTAGTGAATAATAGCAAAAGAGAATCTCCATCTATATTAAAAAATTAATTCTTCGTCCGGTTATTCTTAGTTTTATTTAACTTCGTAGGCTAAAAAACGAGTATGAGTGGGGTAAAAGAAATGTCTTTTTTAGATCATTTAGAAGCATTGCGATGGCATTTGATTCGCTCTGTAATAGCTATATCCATGGCTGGAGTATGGGCTTTTTTTAACAAGCATTTACTTTTTGATGTAATTATTTTTGGACCTAAAAGGGCCGATTTTATTACCTATCGTGCTTTATGCAAACTTTCTCCCTATTTACATCAGTGGGCGCCTTTTCTGTTTGAGGCAGATGGGTTATGTATGGGGCAAGATTTTCCGGATCTTCAAAATTTGGAAATGGGCGGCCAGTTTACCACGCATATGGTGGTTGCATTGGTTGCGGGGTTTATTATTGCTTTTCCTTATATTATATGGGAAATATGGCGATTTATTAGCCCGGCACTTTCTCCCAATGAACGAAAAAACTCGAAAGGATTTATTTTTTTTACTTCTTTTTTGTTTTTCTTAGGAGTCATTTTTTCATATTACATTATTGCTCCTTTATCTATCAATTTTTTCCTGACGTATCAAATAAGCGATTCCGTAAAAACCATTCCTCAATTAGGTTCGTATATTAGTACTTTTACAAGCTTAATTCTGGGTTGTGGGGCCATATTCGAGTTGCCTATTTTAATCTTTTTCCTAACGAAAATAGGTTTGATTACAGCTGATTTTTTAAAAAAATACCGAAAACACTCTTTTATTATTTGTTTGATATTAGCAGGAATTATAACTCCACCCGATGTATTTAGCCAAATTTTAGTCACCGCGCCACTTATGGTATTGTACGAGATCAGTATTTACGTGGCTAAGTGGGTTGAAAGGTCTAGAGCAGCAGAATTTGACAAGTTATAGCTCTATTCATTACCCTCTATTTTATACCTCTGTGTTCTTTTTTAAAACTTGCGTATATTTGTAAAAGATTAATGTGTTGATATGAGTATATTTCTGGAATTTGAGCAACCTATAGAGGAATTAGTTAATCAATTAGAAAGTGCAAAAAAAATTGGCGAAGAAACGGGGATAGATATATCTAAAACAATAGAAGATATTGAGCAAAAGATCAAAGAAAAACGCAAAGAGATTTTTTCTCACCTCACCCCTTGGCAAAAGGTACTTATTTCAAGACACCCTGAAAGACCTTATTCTTTAGCTTATATTGATGCTATTACCGATAGTAATTTTGTAGAGTTACATGGCGATCGAAGTTTCCGGGATGATAAAGCCATTGTAGGTGGTTTTGGCTTGGTGAATGGAAAAACAGTCATGTTCATAGGTCACCAAAAAGGAATTAATACAAAAATGCGGCAATACAGAAATTTTGGTATGCCCAACCCGGAAGGTTATCGAAAAGCCTTGCGATTAATGAAATTAGCCGAAAAATTCAACAAACCTATTGTCACTTTTATTGATACTCCGGGAGCTTTTCCGGGTATAGAAGCGGAAGAGCGCGGACAAGGCGAGGCCATTGCCCGCAATTTGTTTGAAATGGCCCAATTAAAAGTACCTGTACTTTGTTTTATATTGGGTGAAGGGGCATCAGGCGGTGCCTTAGGTATAGGAGTTGGGGATAAAATTTATATGCTGGAAAATGCCTGGTATTCAGTTATTTCGCCCGAATCATGTTCATCCATCCTTTGGAGAAACTGGGAACATAAAGAAGAAGCGGCCACTGCTTTAAAATTAACAGCCGATGATATGTTAAAGCAAAAGCTGATTGATGCTATTATAAAAGAACCCTTGGGCGGCGCTCACAATAACCCCGCTGAGATGTTTGACCGGATTAAAAAAGAAATTGTAACAAGTTTACCCAAATTAAAAGCCCTAAAACCAGATGTTTTAATTGAAAAACGCATTAAAAAGTTTGCGGATATGGGAGTTTATAAGTTGAAATGATATTTACCAACTCAAAACCTTCCCTTTTCCTTTAATTTCTGTTTTTATTTCGGTTGGATTTCCTTTGTAATAAACAGATCCGGAGCGATTTATTTTTGCATCCAATAGGTGATTTGAAAACACCTGGAAGTCGCCGGTACCATTGTTTGTGCAATACACTTCATTGGCCCATAAATCAGCGGCTTTTATTACGCCCACCGCATCACCGGTATAATAATATGCCGTTTTTGTTTTTCCGCTTAAATTGACATCCACCGTGCCGGTGTTGATTGAGACATAGGTGTTTTGAGTGTTTAATAATAAAGAAATACTGCCGCCGGCATGCGTGCAGGCAATGGTTAAGTCGCTGGTTTTAAGGGTATCCAAAGAAGTTAAAACCCCAGAACTCTCAAAAAAAATGGAATCTAAATTTATATAGTGCAAGGTAATTTGAACCACATTTTTGTAATTCCTGCTCCAGTCGCACTTGCTTAAATTTTTGATGCTTAATTTTTGATTACTTACATCCAAAGAAACGTGTTGCAAGATGTTCTCAGGAGCTATAATTTCGGCTTTTTCGATGGTGTCATGCAGCAATTGTACGCTTAAAAAATCGCGCATAGAAATGCTGTTAAATGCGCTTAATGCGATGGTTTTATTGATCGAATCTTCTTTTTTTAAAACGCAGGTGGAGTCTTTGCTGCAAGAGCAGAATACGATTAGCAAAAAACTAAATGAACCATATAAGACATGTAAGGGCATATAAGTATTTACAAGGTTAACAAAAATGCAATTAATTCCTTTTGTTCCTCATCATTTAACGAAAAACCCTTTATAAACGCATGCTGATTTGGATGATGTTCTCCTCCCTTTTTATAATGCTGAATGACTTCTTCGAGCGTTTGCAGACTGCCATTGTGCATATAAGGCGCGGTATATTTTAAATTGCGCAACGAAGGAACTTTAAACTTACCAATATCTTCTGCAAGGCCTGTTAATCGCGCATATCCTGAATCGGCATATACTTTATACAAACCCGTATTGGCTAATTCCTGATTGCTTAAATAAAAGGTATTGTGGCAGCTACCACACTGGGTTTTATCAGAAAAAAATAAATTAAACCCGTTTATTTCCTGCGCAGAAAGAGCTTTTTTATTGTGCAATAAATAATATTCATCAAACCTCGAATGTTTATCAATTAATGTTCTTTCAAACGCAGCTAAAGCTCTGGTTAAGCCATATATATCCGGTTCTTTTTCAAATACCTGCTTAAAAAGCCGTTTATATTCGGCATTCCGGTTTAATTTTAAAATGACTTCTGGCAAACTAGAACCCATTTCATTTTCTGCGGTAAGGGGCGCTAACACTTGTAGTTCTAATGTTTTTGCTGATCCTTCCCGAAAAAAATTATGTTCATACGCAACATTTAAAAGACTTTGTGTATTTCTTTTGCCCTGTTTTCCGTTTATTCCTTTAGCCAGCATTAAACCATCGGTAAAAGCAAGCTCAGGCTTATGGCATGATGCGCATGAAATGCTGGAATCTTTTGATAAAATAGGATCAAAAAACAATTGTTTCCCTAAAGCTATTTTTTCTTTGGTTAAGGGGTTGTCTTTTGGGATGAGAGGTATTGGAAAGCCACTTGGAACATCTAATAAAGGCTCTTGAATGGCAACATCTTTACGGCATGCGGTAAAAAAAAGAATAAGCAGCACAAGTATATATATGCCTATAAAATGCTTTCCTTTTTGCATATGTAATTTTTATGGCGCCGAAAAGGCTTTTGCATACTGCTGAGCAATTTTAGCAGCTACAGTAGGATTATCCATCGTGTGCGTTAAATTTTCAGTCTTTGTGAGAATTTTGTAAATATCCAAATCTATTTCATAATAGGTTGTATCTCCTTTCGTAATAGTGATTGATTTTGAAAGCTCAACAGGCTTATTATAAGCACTTCCACCAACATGATAAAGCATATTAGCATCTGGAGTATTATCATTATTATTGTCAAATTTTCCTTCCAGTTTATAAAAAATAAATTTTGTGGCCCAGCTCCACCACATGTTATTATATGTAGTTAATGGATGTGTTGTCTCAACAGTTGTAGGGTCGATATTATTCAGTGAATCATTTAAACCTAAATTAAATTGGAGCATATTATAATTTCCTTCTTTTACTAGCTGAAAAAGACAAAGAAGCCGGATTTTCAAGATCATAAAAAATAACATCTTTCATTTTATAAGAAACGCTGGCGTTTCCTACTTTTATATCGGATAAATAGGCCTTTAAAAGACTTATGTTAAAGTGAATGCCTTTACTATCAATATAGTTGGTATTTAAACTAAAAGCACTGCCCTTATATGTCGGTTTGATGGAAATTTTTAAAATACCATTACCCGTGTACGTACAGGTACCATCATCTTTGGTGGCTGCAGCATTATAGTTGGTGGCAGTATTATCCATACAACCCTTTACATATACGCAAGTACCATCATCTTTTTTTGCTTTTTCATCATAGTTAACGGCAATTGGATCTATGCATCCTTTTTTAGAACACGCGCTTAAAAGAGTAACAAGGACTATAAACAATAAATAAGAAGGCTTCATTTTAATAAATTTTCATATATAAATATAGCTAAAAAATTGATAAAAACACATAAATACCAACCGCTTATTTAGCAGAAAATCCTTTTTTAATGACTCATTTTTTATTACTTTTGCCCTCCACAAAAAGAAAACAAACCCACAAAAATGAATCGTTTTTACTGCATTATTTTATGTTTTGTTTTTTTTTACTACTCATGCGGCTCTTGCCGACTCTACCACAACCTCACCGCCTGTTAAATCGGAAGAATTAACGAGCATGATACCTGAAAATGATGCCGTAATGGTAGAAAAAACATTTCACCAGGAATTAAAAAAATTATTTGTCGATGGAAAAGTAAAATATATGACCCCTATTTTACTTTGCTTTATTTTAGGGCTGGCTCTGGCTATTGAAAGAATTATTTATTTAACCTTATCTTCTTCCAATACCAATAAACTCATTAAAAATGTAGAATCTGCCTTTAAAACCGGAGGGGAAAATGCTGCGAAGGAAGTCTGCCGAAATTCGGCCGGGGTTATTGCCCGTGTTTTTTATGAAGGTATTGATAAATATATACAGTCTATCAACCATGAAGGCCGGCTTATTTTAGCCGAAAAAACCATTATTGCTCACAAAGCCATTCAAATAAGTATGTTAAAAAAGGGCATTTCTTGGATATCTATTTTTATCATTTTAACCCCTTTATTAGGTTTTTTTGGAACCATTGTGGAAGTGATTAATTCATTCAATACAGTTCCACTCGATGCCATTAATAATTCTCTGCTATTTAAAAGCATAGGCCCGGCTTTAATACCTGCCTCCGAAGGCCTTATTATTGCTGCTATTCTTCAGGTTTTTTATACCTTCATTATCTCTAAAATTGATTCTTTGGTTTATGAAATTGAATCAGCATCCACTTCTTTGGTTGATATACTACACAAATACCATAAATAATTGAGCATTTGCATGAAAAATCATCCCGAAAAAATAGCCAAATATTTATTTTATGGTTTGCTGATGATTGCCATTATTACGCTGGGACTTACTTTTTATAACGAAGACCTGAGCATTAAAGGATCTAATCCCATTCTTGTTTTAAGCTACGTTTATTTATTGGTCAGCTTTGGTTTAATGATTGCCTGTGCTATTTATTCAGTGATTCTGAAAAAAGGAAGACTTAAAAAAATTGCTTTGCATCTTCTAACGCTCGGCGGTGTTATTTTTATAAGTTATTTATTTTCAACGGATGAAGTTAATCCAATTTACGGGGGCATTAGTAAATTTACAACCCGGCAGGCCGATGTGCTTTTAATAACCATATATATTTTATTAGGATTTTCGGTATTAGCCATGATTTACTCATCTATTGCTAAGTATTTTAAATAAAAAACGAATGCTAATTTTTATATAAATGGAAGTATTTAAATTCGGAGGGGCTTCAACAAAAGATGCTGATGGGATACGGAACGTGGCCGGAATTATAAAAACGGAACAAAAAGAAACCTTGTTCGTGGTTATTTCTGCGATGGGCAAAACCACCAATGCCTTAGAAGAAATTGTACATTTTCATTTTAATGGTGATAATGAAAAAGCTATTTCAAAATTAGAAGAAGTAAAAGCATATCATGCTATCATCGTAAATCAGTTATTTACTGAGGTTTCCAGTGCCATTCATGATAAACTCAACAATCTTTTTGTTGAAATTGAATGGGTCATAGAAGAGACTCCTGTTGGGTCTTTTGATTTCGAATATGATCAAATTGTATCTATGGGTGAGTTATTATCATCCACCATTGTCAGTGAATACCTAAATTCTGTTGGAATATCAAATGAATGGATAGATGCACGCGATTTTATTAAAACCAATGAACGATACCGAGAAGGCCGCGTGCAGTGGGATAAAACAGAACAAAATTTGCATGAGATCGTGCAAAGAAATAAAAATGCCCGTGTATTTATTACACAGGGCTTTATTGGTTCTACGGATGATAATAATTCGACTACCTTGGGAAGAGAAGGATCTGACTTTACAGCCGCTATTATTGCCTATGCCACAGAGGCAAAAGGAGTTACTATTTGGAAAGATGTACCCGGGGTATTAAATGCGGATCCCAAGTATTTTAATAATACGGTTAAATTGAATTCAATCTCCTACGAGCAAGCCATAGAATTGTCGTATTATGGGGCTTCTGTTATTCACCCCCGCACAATTCAGCCTCTAAAAAATAAAAACATCCCGCTTTTTGTAAAATCTTTTATTTCGCCAAAAGAGCCGGGAACCACCATCAATAGCGATACCGATGGTACGTTTTTAATTCCCTGCTTTATTTTTAAACTAAATCAGGTGATGATTTCTCTTTCTCCGAAAGATTTTTCGTTTATTGCCGAAGATAATTTAAAAGAAATTTTTACCATTTTTACCAAACACGGCATTAAAATAAATTTGATGCAAAATTCTGCCATCACGTTTTGGGCCTGTTTCGATTATGAAGAACGAAAATTTGAAGCCATACAAAAAGACTTTTCTTCTCTGTTTGAAGTAAATTCATATATAGCGCTAGAGCTGGTTACCATTATGAATTATAATGATGCCACGGTCGAAAAATTAAGCAGCGGTAAAAAAATACTTTTAGAACAAAAAAATAAAAACACCATCCGACTTATTTTAGAAAAAAAATAATTAAAAATAATGAATATAGATACCCCTTATAACCCGATAGAATTAGCCAAAAAATATGGAACCCCACTCTATATTTATGATGGAAATAAAATAAAAGAACAATATGAAAAGTTGGTGCAGGCCTTTAATTACGAGCATTTAAAAATTTGCTATGCCTGTAAAGCGCTAACCAATATTAGTGTTTTAAAATTTTTGAAACATTTGGGTAGTGGATTGGATACGGTCTCTATTGAAGAAATTAAAATGGGGCTAAAAGCCGGATTTAAGGCCGAAGATGTAATTTATACACCCAACATGGTTTCGTTTGCCGAAGTAGAAGAAGCTATTGCCTTAGGCGTAAAGTTAAATGTAGATAATATTGAATTATTGGAGTTTATCGCACATAAATATCCAAATTTGCCTGTTTGTATACGTATTAATCCGCATATTTCTGCGGGCGGACATAAAAACATATCGGTGGGTCACATCGATTCTAAATTTGGAATTTCTATCCATCAAATGCCCCTTATTGAGCGATTGGTACAAACGCTTTCCATTAATATAGAAGGCGTACACATGCATACAGGGTCTGATATTTACG
The DNA here is from genome assembly GCA_964403835.1 of uncultured Flavobacteriales bacterium. Lineage (GTDB taxonomy): Bacteria > Bacteroidota > Bacteroidia > Flavobacteriales_G > JALEGO01 > CAYOHR01. Next base: position 45,862 of record CAYOHR010000013.1, on the reverse strand, counting down.
ATAGCGATGTTTTTATTTTTGCATCTGAAATCCTTTTTGATGTGGCGCGAAAATTCTCAAGCACTTTAAAATACATCGATTTTGGCAGCGGCTTTAAAGTGAAGTACAAAGAATCGGATATGGAAACCGATGTTTTTGAATTGGGTAAAAAATTAATTGAACGAACCAATCAGTTTTGTGATGAAATAGGAAAAAAAATAACCATTATGTTTGAACCGGGTAAGTTCCTGGTAAGCGAATGTGGATCTTTTTTAGTGAACGTAAACTCCATTAAACAAACAACATCAACCATTTTTGTTGGTATTAATTCGGGATTTAATCATTTAATACGCCCCATGTTTTATGATGCATATCATGATATTTTTAATGTTTCAAACCCTGATGGAAGGCCAAAAGTTTACACCGTGGTGGGCTATATTTGTGAAACCGACACATTTGGGTGGAATCGTAAAATAAACGAAGTGCGGCAAGGAGATATTTTGCTGTTTAAAAACGCCGGAGCCTATTGTTTTTCAATGTCTTCCAATTATAATTCGCGTTGCAAACCGGCCGAAGTTTTTGTGTTGGATGGAAAAGACTATTTAATTCGCGAACACGAAAAAGTAGAAGATCAACTATTACGACAAACAGATCCAACCATAAATTTTAACTAGCATTAATATTATTTCTTAACATACAATTAATAAGTAAACCTTAATATTGCATTTCAATTTACGTTCATGAATCTAAATTCTATTTTATCATTTTTAATTCCTGAGAATAAGAAATTTTTCGAATTATTTGAAAGAGCAGGGCAAAATAATATTGAAATTGCTGAAAGTTTAAAGCGTTTAATGCGCACAGATAACCCCGAAGAACGAAAAGTAATTGTTGATAGAATAAAGGAACAGGAACACATTGGAGATAATGTGGTGCATGAAATAATGATTGAATTAAGCTCTAATTTTATTACCCCTTTTGACCGGGAAGATATTCATTATTTAGCTTCTTCGTTAGATAACGTGGCCGATTTTATTTATGCCAGTTCAAAAAGAATGTCATTGTATAAAATTGATGAAATTACGCCACCCATGCTTCAATTAAGCGATTTAATCCACGAAGGCGCAGTTAAAATTAACAAAGCTTTGGTAGGTCTTCGGTCACTCAAAAACATTAATCAAATCAGGGAAATAATTGTAGACGTAAATAGAATTGAAAATGAAGCCGACGAAGTATATAACAATGCTATTGCCGTTCTTTTTGATGAAGAAAAAGATGCTATTCGGTTAATTAAACACAAAGAAATATTGAGCAAATTGGAAAAAGCAACCGATTGTTGCGAAGATGTTGCTGATGCTATACAATCTATTGTTGTTAAACACTCTTAAAAAAGAATGACCACTTTATTAATTACTGTTATAGTTTTAGCCCTGTTATTCGATTTTATAAACGGATTTCATGATGCTGCCAATTCTATTGCTACTATTGTTTCCACGCGGGTTTTAAGTCCCTTTGTGGCTGTATTATGGGCGGCAGGCTTTAATTTTTTAGCATATTGGATATTTGAATTACATGTGGCTGATACTGTTTCTAAAACCGTTGATCCAAAGTTTATTAATTTATATGTAGTATGTGGTGGCTTAATTGGCGCCATTATATGGAACCTCATTACCTGGTGGAAAGGCATTCCCTCCAGCTCTTCGCACACCTTAATTGGTGGTTTTGGCGGAGCAGCGTTGGCCAATGCCCATTGGGATTTTAGCGCCATTAAAATGGAAAAAATTTCACCGGTTCTTTATTTTATCATTTTAGCTCCCGTTATTGGTATGATTATTTCTTATTTTACATCAGTCATTACCATGAATATTTGTAAAAATGCTTCTCCAAAAAAAGTAGATAAAATATTCAGACGTTTACAATTACTCTCATCTGCCGCATTTAGCTTGGGTCACGGAGGTAATGATGCCCAAAAAGTGATGGGAATTATTGGCGCTGCCATGGTTTCGGAGCAATTGATTCCCGATTTAGATGGATTACCAGAATGGGTTCCTTTATCCTGTTATTTAGCTATTGGATTCGGTACCATGTTTGGCGGATGGAAAATTGTAAAAACCATGGGGCAAAAAGTAACTAAATTAAACCCTTTTGAAGGGTTTTCAGCAGAAACTGCCGGAGCTGTTACCTTGTTTGCTACCGGAGCCATGGGTATTCCGGTAAGTACCACACATACCATTACGGGCTCCATTATTGGAGTAGGTATGATAAAACGTGTATCGGCTGTGCGTTGGGGAGTAACTATTCAGCTTTTATGGGCTTGGATATTAACCATTCCTATCTCCGCCTTGATGGGAGCCGTTTCTTTTTATATATTAAATTCTATTTTAGGAAAATAATCTAAAAACCGACTTATGCAAAAAATAGGAATACTAGGATCAGGACCAGTTGGAAAAACGCTGGCAAATGGATTTTTAAAACACGGTTACCAGGTCATGATAGGGACCCGAGATGAAAATAAATTAGCCGAATGGAAAGCCAAAGCCGGAGAACACGGAAAAACGGGCAGCTTTTCGGATGCAGCCAAATTTGGCGATATCGTTGTATTGGCAACCAAAGGGGCCGTTGCTTTAGAAGCACTGAAATTGGCCGGAATGGATCATTTAAAAGGAAAAACGGTGATCGATACCACCAATCCTATCGGTACCGGAGCTCCTGAAAATGGAGTGATCCAGTTTTTTACCGATTTACATTCTTCCTTAATGGAGCAATTGCAAGCAGCTTATCCTGAAACAAATTTTGTAAAAGCCTTTAATTCTATAGGAAGTCCATTTATGGTAAATCCAAGTTTCGAAAGCAAACCAAGCATGTTTATTTGTGGGAATAATGCAGAAGCAAAAAAACAAGTTTCTCACATTTTAGATTTGTTCGGATTTGAGGTAGAAGATATGGGTCTGGTGCAGTCTGCCCGAGCTATTGAGCCCTTATGTATTCTTTGGTGCATACCCGGATTTTTACAAAATAAATGGAGTCATGCCTTTAAACTTTTGAAAGTTTAAGTAATATCTAATTTTAAGGCTTGAATCATACTTTTAATTATTTGATTTTCAGATAATTACATCTAATAAAAGAAGACTAATTGCCAATCTGAATATTTTTAGTAACATTGTTTTGTAAAAAATAGACACGCAACCTCACATCAGATATTTTGTATAATTGACAACCAAAAGTTGGATAGGAAATAAATAAAAATATGAAACAAGTGTTTTTAATCGCAACAATGCTATTAGTTTATAATATTGCAAATGCTCAAAAAGTGTTTTCTGTAGATTATGAAAATCAGGCAGATGTGAAAGTGTTTGTTGTTCAATACGAAAACCAAGCGGACTTAAAGGTGTATAAAGTAAAATCCGATAACCAAGCGGGTAATAATGATGGAAAATGGTTCTTCACCGAGTATTCAAATCAAGCTAAAAAGAAAATCTTTTTCGTGAAATATGAAAATCAAGCAGACTTAAAAATTTACTTTGTAGACTCTGAAAATCAAGCAGGCTGGAGAAATTCATCAAAAAAAAGCTTCATGTTTTAAACCGGAATAGAACATTAAAGCAAAATTAAAAAAATCATCAAAATCCGTAAATTATGAAAACCATCTTCGCAACTATTACTGCCATTTTATTTTTGGCACTTACCACGCATGCCCAAAATTATTACATATCCTCTAGTGCAACCAGTGGCGGCAATGGCTCAATTCTCTCGCCTTGGAATTCTTTTGTCCCCTTGAACGCCTTATTATCGACCTCAAATTCGGTTGACACTATATTTTTAAAAAGAGGAGATATTTTTAGAGACCAAATAACTGTTTCACTCGCAAGTAATTTTGTAATTACGTCATACGGAATTGGTAATGAGTCTATTATTAGTGGTGCGGATTTAGTACTTAATTGGACACCGGTACTTAGTACTTCCTATTGGCAGGCAAATTTTAGCCAGCCGGTGGTTAATTTTTTTGTCAATGATACGGAACAAATTCTTGCCAGATATCCTGACGATGGCGCTGGATACCTAACAGTAGATGGAGGCACAACGAACAACACATTGAACGATGCCGGATTGAGCATCATTTCCTCAACAATATTAAATCAATCTCAAGTATGCGTACATACCGCTCAATGGTGTTGGGAAAAAAGTCCCATAGCCTCTTCGACATCTAATTCAATTACATATCTCAATCCAACGCTTAGAGTACCAACAGCAAATTATGGTTATTTTTTGTACGACCATCTTTCTTATTTAACAACCGGAAAAGAATGGAAATATGATGCTAGTGGTCAAAAAATTTACTACCAACCAGCTTTAGGCGATCCCAACACTTTTTTGTGTGAGGCTTCTGTTCGGAGTTATGGAATTTTACTTAGTTCAGGGGTTTCTAATATAGTAATTAACAACATAACCTTTGAAAAACAAACAGAATCAGGGATAGCCATCTTAAGTGCTACAAATCAAAATATTAAGATCGATAATTGCAGTTTTGCACGACAGTATAAATATGGAATTGATCAACAAGGGAAATATGTTGTAGTTTCAAATAGTTATTTTAGGGAGATTGATGGTTTAGGAATATACTTAAACGGCAGCTGCTTTAAGGCAGAAATTCATCATAATATATTTAGAAATAATGGTGGATTTCGGAACAGCGGGATTGGTCAGGAAATAAATTTAACTTCAATTAAAGGGGCATTTGTTGATAGCTGTCATATTCATCATAACGATATTGATAGTGCGGGCTATTGTGGAATTTCAATGGATGGAAAATGGAATATTATAGAGCGTAATATAGTTAAAAATGCCATGCTACTAAATAACGATGGTGCAGCACTAAAAAGTTTTGGAACAGGTTCTCAATACAACATTTTCAGGAATAATTTTGTAAGTAAAAGTGATGGTAATACAGATGGAACGCCTTCCGGTTCCTTTATTACACCCGCCATCTATTTTGATTTTAGCACTAATAACTGCACTATACAGAATAACACCATTTATGACAGAAATAATAAAGGAATTTTTCTTAATAGTGGAACAAACAACAATACCGTTACCGCGAATGTTGTATATGGAGGAAATTACTTACTTGATTTTAACGGAAGTCCAATAATACCTACCCCAATGACTGGCATGACAGTAAAAAAGAATGTTCTGTTTGCAAAAGACCCTTCGGCGCATATTATACGAATGGTTGATAATACAGGTGGTTACAACCACGGTGTGATTGATTCCAATTATTACTTCCAACCTTATAATGCAAATAATTATGAATTTATTCCGCCATCGACTACCAATAATTTCTCTACCTGGCTGTCAAATACAGGTTATGATGCGAATACTCAAAATAGTTTTTTGAACTGGACTTTACCTACGAGTTATGACACCTTATTTATGAACCAAACCGACAATCCTTTAACCATCAATTTAGGGAGTAATGAATATTTAGATTTAGATAGCAATATAATTTGTGGCAGTATAACACTGCAGCCTTATACATCTATAATTTTAATTAATAATAACAATACCTGCTCAACTACAAGTTTAGATAAAAACAACACCGGAAATGATTTATTTATTTCTCCAAACCCTTTTTCTTCCACAACAATCATACATACAAACGGTGTTTTAAAAAATGTAACCTTAACTATCTACAATTCACTGGGAAAACAAATAAGACAAATAAAAAACATTTCAGCCCAGGCTTTCACTTTGCGCCGAGACAATTTACCAAGTGGGCTTTACTTTATCAATTTGACACAAGACAACAAAACAATTACGACAGAAAAACTAATAATAACTGATTGACACTAAACAAGAAGAATCCCGCTGAATGAATTACAGGAAACGACAATCACAAATTTTAAAAAATCTAATAAACTTTCAAAGTTTCAAAGTTTTGAATTTTAAAAATATAACACCCTTCGTTTTCAGAACCGTTATTTAAAGCCGATTTTTTAAACTCAAATTTCATATCCTGTAATTCCATCTTATAATCAGGTAATTCAGATATTTTATTAGATTGAGATATAAACTTTAAAAAATAAAATGCCGAGTTATACCCCGAAAGCACATACCTCGAATTAACAATGCCGTGTTTTTCTTGCAATTTCTTTTTAAAATGAATAGAGCTAGCTTTTGTGTCGTCCCAATCAACGCTGGAAGTTAAATGCGTATTTAACCCTTGTAAGGGAGTTATATCTAAATTATTAAATTGCTTCCATATTTCGGGGCCAAATAAAATCACATCATAATTTTTCGATGAATTATACAGCTTAGTAATAAAATCACTCACGTATACTACCTCTTCGCTGGTTAAAATAAGAATATTCTTTTTAGTGCTTGATAATTTACTGATAATCGCATCAGTATTTACATAATTTGCGCTTAAATAAACGGCCGAATCCTTTATAAATCGTTCATCAAAGTTGTGTAGCAAGTTAAATTTACTCATCAATTGCTTGCCAAACTCTTCATTTTTTTTGCCCGGATCCAGTATAATTAGCTTATCCTTTGAGTAGTTTTTGCAGATATAATCGCCCGCTTTTACAAATTGCGTGTTTTGCGAAGGCATTACTTTAAATGCATTGGGGTTGTTTAATAATATTTTGTTGGTATTTGGAACCGGACAAACAATGGGGATATTAAATTTAGCGGCCTCTTGTGACATAATTTCAAAAGGTTTTTGATGCAGGGGTCCAATAATTAAATCTAAGTCTTTAAACGTTTCCTTTTGGGCCTGTTTAAGAGCCGACAAAGAGTCTTTTACATCTGAAATATATACAGAAAAAGATAACCCTTCTTGTTTTAACGAATCAAGCGCCATTAAAAACCCGGAATAAATATCAAAGGAAGCCTCTGATTTATGATACATGGTTTCTCCATTTTGAATAACCGAATCATTTTGGGCTAAATAAAAAGGCAGAAATAAACCCACCTTAAGTTCTTTATCGACCGAACGATCCTTGCTTTTTATGGTGAAACCTTCTTCTTTTACAATAACCGGCTCTGGTTTTATTTCAGGAGAAACCGAAGGAGTTGGTTTTTCAATAATTTCTTGTTTTACAACAGATGTGGTGCCCGCTATAATGCTTAATTCCTGGCCAACCTTTAATCCAATTTCTTCTAAAATAGGATTTTGCGCTATAAGTTCATCTTGCGTAATGTTATATTTTTTAGTGATGTAATATACGGTTTCGCCTTTTTCTACTTTATGTTTTATCGATTTACCTAAGGATGGCAGAGGGGTGACGGCTTGTTTTCCGGCCGGAATTAAAAGCTCTTGAGAGGGCTGAATCCCTTTTTCTTTCAAAGAAGGGTTGTTGATGGTTATTTCATCTATTTTTACATTGTATGTTTTTGAAAGAGAATACAGCGTTTCTCCTTTCTTAACAATATGTTTATAGAATTTTTGTCCGTTTTTCTCAATTACTTTTTCTTGTGAAAAACTAAGCAACGAGCATAAACAACAAATGAGACAAAACAGTATTTTTTTTACAAATGTGATCTTCATAAGCTGTGGTTTTATTCCCATTCAATGGTAGCCGGGGGTTTAGAGCTAATATCGTAAACAACTCTATTTACTCCCTTCACTTTGTTAATAATTTCGTTTGAAATATGAGCTAAAAACTCATACGGCAAATGTACCCAATCTGCCGTCATTCCATCGGTCGACTGCACCGCACGCAGGGCCACTACTGACTCATAGGTGCGTTCATCTCCCATCACCCCAACCGATTTTATCGGTAATAATATGGCGCCGGCTTGCCACACTAGGTTATATAAATTATGTTTTTTTAACCCATCAATAAACAAGTGATCGACTTCTTGCAATAATTGTACCTTTTCTCTGGTAATATCTCCTAAAATTCGAATAGCTAAACCAGGGCCGGGAAATGGATGCCTTTGCAATATTAAATCGGGTAAGCCTAATTTTTTACCCACTTCTCGCACCTCATCTTTAAACAACTGGTTCAGCGGTTCCACTACTTTCAGTTTCATGTTTTCGGGCAAGCCACCAACATTGTGGTGCGATTTTATGGTTGCCGAAGGACCTTTTACTGATTTTGATTCAATAACATCCGGGTATATAGTGCCTTGCGCTAACCAGGTTACATTCTCAATTTTATGCGATTCCTGGTCAAATATTTCAATAAAGGCATGCCCAATAATTTTTCTTTTTCTTTCCGGATCGCTTTCTCCCTTTAGTTGATCGTAAAAATAATCCGCAGCATTAATGCCTTTTACATTTAACCCTAAATCTTTATACTGATGCAAAACATTTTCAAATTCATCTTTTCGCAGCAGGCCGTTATCAATAAAAATACAGTACAACTGGCTGCCAATAGCTTTGTGCAAAAGAATGGCAGCTACCGAAGAATCTACCCCTCCCGACAAACCTAATACAACTTTCTCAGTGCCTATTTTAGCTTTTAAAGTAGCTATTTCACTTTCAATAAATGATTCGGGGGTCCAGTCTTGATCGCATTTACAAATATCAATCAGGAAATTTTTTAATATTTTTTTTCCATCTGTGCTGTGATATACTTCCGGGTGAAATTGAACGCCGTAAAAAGATTTTTCTACATCTAAATACCCTGCAATTTCAACATCTTTTGTAGAAAATATTTTTTCGGCCCCGGCCGGAATTTTTTTAATCGTATCGCCATGCGACATCCAAACCTGACTATTTAATGGAATTTCTTTGGTTAAAACACATTGTTCATGAACAAACGAAAGATTAGCCCGCCCGTATTCACGAATAGTTGATTTTATAACTTCGCCACCTTGGGTATGCGCATACAATTGCGAGCCATAACAAACGCCTAATATGGGCAGTTTTCCTAAAAGGCTATTAAAATCAAACGTCGGATGATTGCTTTCATGCACCGAACTGGGGCTTCCTGATAAAATAATGCCTTTTACGTCAGGCGAGGAAAGAACATAATCATGATAAGGGAAAATTTCACAATACACGTTTAATTCCCTCACTTTCCGAGCGATAATTTGGGTGTATTGAGAGCCGAAATCTATAATATCTATTTTATCCATACTCCACAAAAATAGGGTATTATATTAATTGGAATAAAACCTTTGAGAAAAATATTAACAAAATCTATTCCGGACGCTTGTTTTGCGTTAAAATTAACCGCAAAGAGGTGTCTTTGGTAAGGTATGCCCAGGCCCAATTAATAAATATAATCAGCTTGTTTTTAACGCTTAAAATAAGCATTAAGTGTAAAAACATCCAAATTAACCAGGCAAAAAAGCCTTTTAGTTTTAAAAACTTCAAATCAACCACTGCCTTGTTTTTACCAATAGTAGCCATTGATCCCAAATCTTTATATTCAAATTCTTTCATTTCTTTTTTTAATACCCGGTTATTCAGGTTACGCGCTAGGTTTTTTGCCTGATTTATAGCCACATTCGCCACTTGTGGGTGACCTTTTGGATATAAGGGAGTTTCCATATAAGATATATCTCCCACAGCAAAAATGTGTTCAGATTGCACCACTTTATTAAACCGGTCTACCTTAATTCTGTTTGCGTGGGTGGCGCTTTCTGTTGGAAGTCCACTTATTTTATTGCCTGTAACCCCTGCAGCCCATATTACAGTTTTAGTTTTAATAAATTCATGTGTACTTAATTCAAGCTCCTCTCCGTTATAGTTTTTAACCTGTGTCTCGGTTAAAATAGTAACGCCCATTTCTTTTAAATATTTTTGGGAAGCAATTTTTGCTTTTTCACTCATATTATTAAGGGTATGTTTACTGCCTTCTATCAGTATTATTTTAAATTTTGAAAAATCAATACCCGGGTAGTCTTTAGGTAAAATATTCTTTTTTATTTCTGCAAATGCCCCCGCTAGCTCAACTCCTGTTGGGCCAGCACCAACAATAACCAAGTTTAATAAGCTTTCTTTTTCACTTTCCTTGGCTGAAATTATATTTTCAAAGGTTTGTAATATATGATTGCGTATAGTAATGGCATCTATGGTTGATTTTAAGGTAAAAGCATGTTTACTGATCTCCCTATTTCCAAAAAAATTGGTGCTACAACCAATAGCGACCACTAAAAAATCAAATTCAAACTCACCTATACTGGTAACGATTTTTTTGCTTTTATCATCCACACTCAATACTTCTGCTAACCTGATTTGCACATTCTTTTTGCCTTTAAAAATATTCCGAACCGGGAAAGAAATAGAGGAAGGTTCAAGCTGAGAGGTGGCAACTTGGTAAAAAAGAGGCTGAAACTGATGGTGGTTTAATTTATCAATAATTAAAATCTCAAACAAATTTTCATTTAGGGTCTTAACCAGCTGAATGCCCGAAAACCCTGCTCCAACAACAATTATTTTCTTTTTCATATATCATTTATTTTTGCTATTCTACTAAGTAAATACTTATAAAATAAAGAATCAAACTTAACAAAAGTTACCATGTAAAACCGATTTTTTAAATAAAAAACCTTCGCTTGGTAAGTTCCTGCTCTGTTAAAATTAATTAATAAAAAATTCTACTTTTGAAGTTTACTTAAATACGCGTTTATATAAGCCTAATAAATTAACTATGAAACTTACTAAAATCACTAAAGTATCAATTATAAACGGACTAATCTTATCATTTTTAACTCTTTGTGAGTTTTTGGGACTATTCAAATTTAACTTAGTGTTTTCCTATCAATGGCATAAAATACTTCATATTTTTGGGGTAATTATATTTATGGGAAATATGATTGTTGGACCTGTTTGGTTTTTGTTTGCTTATTATTCAAAGGATAAAGCACTTCTTAAATTTGCCAACCGGCTACTCCAATTAACCGATCTTTATCTTACTATTCCTGGGGTAGCACTTACTATAATAAATGGACTGTTCCTTGCTTCGGTTTTTGGAGGGACTAAAAATGTACCTTGGCTTTTCTATTCAATAATTTTACTTTTTGTAATGTGGGCATTATCTATTCCGCTCATATATTTTCAGGAAAAAATGTATGTCGCCATAGAAAATGAGACTGAAAATGATGCCGAACTTAATAAGTTATTAATTCGTTGGGGAATTATAGGGACCATTGTAATGATACCACCAACCTTGGTTTTTTATTTAATGGTGGTTAAAAGCGTGTAAGCTTGTCTGAATGGCCTTTTATAGAACAGCTTAAAACTTAGCGCAGGGAACTAAGAAACGTCGGTATGAGTTTCTTTTCTTTTTTGAGGCAAGTTCATAAATTAAACTAACTTCATTACTTCCGCTAGTATTTCCTGCAAGTTTAGAAATAGTAACATCGTGGGTGTATCCCAGTTTGAAAGACTTTAAATCTAGACCCAATAAAAGCACTAAAGCATCTTGGTTTACATGAGGGATAGGGGCGTTTTCATCCGGATTCTTTTTTAAAGGAATACCTCTATACCAACTACCTACCACCAAAATACTTCTGGTGTAATATAAACCAATATCTAATTGGCTCCACTTTTGCTGCATTTTATAATTGACAAGAGGGGTTAACTTAGCTGTTACTCTTTTTTTGTTATCTTTTTTAATTGGAATATTATAACCGCCATGAAAGGTAAAACTCATCGGTAGTTGGTATAAATAATTGGTATTGTGAGTTAGCCCCTGATTAGGTCTATTTATATGCTGCGCAGAAACTCCAGCCCAATAATCCCAACTGTATATAACTACTCCGCTGGATATATCAACATAATTTCTCGGAGTAAAATTATAAAAGGTTGTATTTGCCGTATTTTGAACTATTTGACTGCCAAATACTAATTTACTCTGATCTATGCTTCTGCTTGCATATGCAGCGCCTAACCCAAATCGCATGGCTAATTTTCGGTTAATAGATAAAACGTAAGAATAATTCCCACTCACATTGGTATAACTTAATCCTGCACTTCCAGCTTTATCACCAACAACAACAATTCCTACCCCACTTTTCGATTCAATAAAGCTCTTATCATATGATAAAGCGTAGGATTTAAAGGCCCCGGGAACATTATTCCATTGACTCCTATAACTCATAGCTATTCTATCTTGAATCGTATTTCCCGCAAACGCAGGATTTAAATATACCGGGGCGGCATAAAACTGCGAAAATTGAACTTCTTGCGAATGCAGCTTACTACAAACCAAAGCAGTGATCAAAAATGATATGTATACAACTTTTTTCAGTGTGTTATCTTAAAAGAGTTAAATCTCCAATTAATTCTCTACTTTTCCCATCTGTAAAGCTAGCTTCTATTTTCCAAACATATACGTCTTGTTGGCACAATTGCCCTTTAAAATAGCCATCCCATCCTATATTTATATCATAGGTTTCAAAAACCATTTCTCCCCATCGACTAAAAATCATCATATGAAAACCCGTTAAATATTTAATGACCGGGAAAAAGACATCATTGGTCAGTGAATTTGCATTATAAAGGCCACCACCCGGGCCGGTAGGATTAGGAATAAAAACATTCGGAACCAAAACTTTTATAACCGGTTTCACAATAATTTCTGATTGACATGTATCCGAACAACCGTATTGATTATAGCCAATCATAGTAGCAATATATGTTCCCGTGTCTGGGTATGTATATTTCACATGCTTATGCGATCCGGTATCATTATCCAATGAGTCTACCCCAAAATCCCAATGATAGGTCTCTAAAGAATCTGTTGTAAAGCTAACTAAAGGGTTATCTGTATCTACTTCCGAAGGACTGGCAACACAAGCTACAATGGGAGAAGGAAATACGGTAACAATATGCGAAGTATCAAATTGGGCAGTACAATTTCTTAAACTGACCATAGATAACTGAATATGATATGTGCCATCATATCTCATGTAATAATCTAAATTATTACCGTAAAGGGTTGTATCGTCCTTAATTTTCCATATGTATTGATATATATTTGGGTTGTGTGCAGTATCTGATAAATAAATATGCAGCGGCTGACATCCTGAATGAATGGTAGAATCAAGAGAAATCACCGGAATTGGATACACCTCAACCGTTATATTTTTATTAATTTGATTATTACATACATCCCTTACAGTTACTGTATATAGTGTAGTATCCGTAGGGCGAATGGTATGCGGGCCTATACCATTAGGAACTCCGTTATTCCATGTGTAAGTATAAGGGCCATAATTTCCATGATACAGTGCTTCCAGGGTGGTGGAATCTCCAAAACATATATTTCCCCCACTCACTAAATCTAAACTATCCATGGCAAAAATTCGAATGTTAACAACAACTGTATCAGGTTCACTGGCACAATTACGTTGGTCTCTTGCAATAACTGTATAAAAACTGGTTTGAGCGGGTAAAACATTCACCGTTTGTCCCATATACACTCCGTTGTTCCATGAATACGTGTATACACCGTTACCGCCGGCAGCATTAGCCGATAAAGTGAAAAAACTTCCCGGGCAAATGGTGTCATCTGCAAGGGCTGTTACAAGCACCGGAGAAGGTGAATTTACCAGTACACTATCGGTGATTTGACAAGAATTAGTGTCGGTTATGGTAACTAAATAATATTTTGATTCTAAAAGACTTGCCGTTGCAGTAGTTTGAGATAAAGCGGTAGTATCCCATAAATATTGATAAGGAATAGTTCCTCCTGCCGGACTTGCCGTTGCAGTACCATCACTCGATCCAAAGCACGATACATCGGTAGAGGTTAATGCCACGCTTAATGGCTGAGGTTGAGTAACAACAATAAGGTTACTGTCTTTACAATTATTTGCATCTGTAACCACTAAGGTATATGTGCCCGCAGGAACTTGCGTAGCAATATCAGTAGTTTGATGTTGATAATCATTCCATTGGTAAGTATAGCCTGGGGTTCCGCCTGATACCAAAGATCCCACAATAGCATTTGAATCGCCATAACATTTAATATCTGCTCCATTATAATTCGAATTTATCAGCATATTAATAACAATAGAATCAGGATCAGTAACTATAATGCTGGTATCGGCTTCACAATTATGTGAGTCTTTTACAACTACTGTATAAGTACCCTCTGATATTCCGCTAGCAATAGCCGTTGTTTGTGATTGACTGTCATTCCATTGATAAGTATAGCCCGGTGTTCCGCCAGAAGCAGAAACAGAAATGGTGGCATCTGAATCATTCGGACAAGAAATATTTTGACCATTATAGTCTGATAAAATCGAAGGGATTAAAGTAATCATAGGTGGTTCTTGTATTTGAACATCAAACACATTGGAACACAAACTGTCATCATAAACTGTAACATGATAAGTAGTTGCACTTAAACCCGTGGCAAAAGAATCTGTTTGAATGGGTGATGTGTCCCAAGCATAAGTAAAAGGACCTCCATTACCTCCGGAGGTGGATAAATTTGCGGTTCCGTTAGAATCACCAAAACATATATTAGCCGTTTGTGTGGCAACCATGGTAGTAATTGAATCTGTTGGTTGACCAATGGTTACAGAAATAGAAGCCTTACAATTAATGGAGTCTGTTGTGGTTACAAAATAGGTACCTGCTTGTAGAGAATCTGCCATGTTTGTTGTTTGATAAAAAGCTGCGCTATCCCATTGGTAAGTATACCCGGGTCCCGGAACACCACCACTTGCAACTACGGTAGCAGTTCCATTTGTACCGCCGTAACAGGTAGAGTTTTTAATAGAAGAAATATTTAAAACCGGTGGAGTATTTAATAACCTAAAAGATGTATCCAGCTTACAACCGTCCTGATCGGTAACAGTTACTGAATAAATTCCTGCAGTAATGCCTACAATGGTAGGTGTTATTTGTCCGTTTGCATTGGCACTCCAGGCATATAAATAAGGGGTAGCTCCGCCAGAGGGAGTAATGGTAGCCGAACCGTTAAATAAATCACAACCGGGCAATACCGAGTCTTTAGCGGCTAATATTGAGGTAATAAAAACAATAGCCGTATCATATGCTGGTGCGCACGTTCCATTACCTGTGGTTTGAACAGTTAGGGTAGCAAACCCGGCAGTAATTTCAGCATTATTGGGCGTATATAAAATGTTTAGCGAATCTATAGCAGGGTTATAAGATCCTGAACCATCCCACAATACCCCTGAAGCTCCGGTGACGTGTGCGGTAGCAGAAATAGGTAGGTTTTCTACACAAATTAAACTTCCTCCCCCACTAATGTTAACTGCAATAGCAACCGCAATTTGATCTACAACCACCGTATCTGGTTCTGTTTGGCAGCCATTGGCATCAGTAATCTGGCTTATATATGTCCCAATCCCTACAAATAAAGGCGATACGGTATCATTGGTATTCCATAAATAATGATATGGAGCCGTTCCTCCGGTAGCAGTAGCATAAACATTGGTTCCTATGGCTCCAAAACAAATCGTTTTATCAGTATCTGGAACTAAAGTTGGAGAAGATAATAGGGTGATAAAAGTAGTATCCGTATCACCTGCGCAACCAGAATTAGCATATGCAATTGCTATAAAATACAGCGCAGCCAAATTTGTATCATTCAGCGACATTAAATAGTCCGTTTGTAAATCATTAACGTCTACAATATTTCCACTTCCATTTGTATGCCAATGTATAGAATCAATGTTATTACCGCTTGATGTAAGGGTAAGAGCATCTTCATTGCTACATATTTGTTGGTCAATAATGGCATTGAGTAAGGCTCCTTTTAGTATATTGATGGTTTTAGTGATGGAATCCAAACAACCATCTCCATCATCAATTTCAAGTTTTATATCATAAGAGCCGGTTGCGGTGTAATATCCTTTTGGGTTTTGAGCAGAGGATGTAATGCTATTTCCCAAATCCCAAGTATATTGAAAACCTGGGATATTATTAGAATAGGTGGAAGTATGTGTAAATAATATAGAGTCGTATGTACATAAGATGGCACTATAAGAAAAATCTACATTTATCCATTTTACTTTTACGGTATCAAAAGTGGTATCAGCACATGGAGTTTGGTAATTGGTAATTAAACGAACTATATAGGAACCTGTATCAGGATAATTATATACAACAGATTGGGTTCTGGCTGTATCGGCAAGAGTGTTTGAAACACCAAAATCCCAATGATAAGAATCTGCCGTCATTTGGCTTGAAGCGGTAAGTGTTGAATCATTACAGGGTAATGTTTTATCAATGATTGCTGTGGCAATAGGGGGGCAATACAAAACATTAAACTGAAAATCGCGCGAATTATATCCAATTAAAATTCCATTGCGGTATTCGCGAACTAACACGCCAACTACAAATTGACCTATTGTTGAAGGCTGAACAGTGAGCATGCCTGTTTGAGGATTGAGAACTAGAGAGCCAGCGCCTAATGGAGTGGTATACGTATATCCTGCAACGTACGGAATAGTTGGGAATATAATAGAATCATTACTGCTATAACTGGGATTAGTGCTATTATATGGTCTATAAAAACTATATGCCAATGAATCACCATCGGAATCGGAGGCAGAATAATCTACATCTAAAGTTTCTGAGACACAGACAAAAATGGGTGGGAAATTATTAAAAACAGGGTTGCTATTATTAATCGTGCTGGCCACATTTGTTGGAGGTCGTACAATTGCCACGTTATCAATGTAATAATGTTCATTATTGAAATTATTTTTCATGACCACCTTAATAGTAACGGTAGTACCAATAATCCCTCTAGCTTCGGCAGAAATTCCATTTAAAAAGGTTCCTTCCAAATCTCCATTTATAGGAAAAGCAACAAAAGCTCCTCCATCTATACTGTAAAATGATTTAAGGGAATCGCCTGCTTCTAAATTACCACTATTAAATAATTGCATGCTCAAATCAACTCCGCCGGGATAGGCAGCAATATTTACCGGTTCTGATAACCAAGTAACGGCACTGGTAGTATTTTGAGCAATAAACGTTTTACTCACGTTTACTTGAGCGGCTCCTCCGCCGGCATAGGTTCTAGACCATTTTGTTGTTCCACTATCTATGGTAGCGCCACTGCTTAAATTAAAATCTTCTAACCAAATGGAACGAGTAACAATAGATTCGCTATTCACCGTATCAGAAGGAATATAAGCATAAAAGCTTTCTCCCACGTCTCCCGGATCAACCACATTATTAATAGAATGATTTCTACAACATACTTGATAATACATATGATAAGCAACGTCATTTGGTAAGTTATTCACTGTGGCTTGGTAAATACCTTCTTGAACGCAAACTCCCGGATCAATAACGCATGTATCAATAACCGGATTTAATACTGTAATAGATATTCTTGGTAAAGAAACTATCTTATTCGGTGAAAAGGTTACTCCGTATGGACCACGTATCTCAACATCTGCGAATCCGGGTAGCGCCAAATTAGAAGCCAAACTACAATCTCTATAAAGTTTTAAAGTAATAACGTAGGTGGAAACACCCGTTTTTCGATAGGTTAAAGAACCCCCAACTACGTGCGTGGAAAAAGCCTTTCTATTAGACAATAGAATGACGAGTAAAACAATAATATTTCTAAAAAGAATTTTCATGAATTGTTTTTAACGAAAATTTCACAGCTTAGGTTACACTTTTAATATATTGACAATGTTAAATTTTATTTATTGATTGAAGTATTTTTTCAAGCATATTTAACAAACAATTTTATATTTTGTGTATATTTATGTAAATAAATAATAGCTTCATAGTTAATCCATTAATTTTAATTTAGTTAACCACTTTTTTAATACAGTAAAATATGTTTTTAAATGTCTGAGGTTCGGGAGAGGATTAGTACTGTATTAAAAGATGTTTTTGGATTTAATCAATTCAAAGCGAAGCAACAAGAGATTATTGAGGCGGTTTTAAATCAAGACGATGTTTTTGTTATTATGCCCACTGGCGGAGGGAAATCTTTATGTTACCAACTTCCTGCTATTGCTTCAGAAGGCACCGCCGTGATTATTTCACCACTTATTGCCTTGATGAAAAATCAGGTTGATGCTGTTCGTAATTTAGGTTCGGACGAAGGACTGGCTCATTTTTTAAATTCATCTTTAAATAAAACTGAAATTACACTCGTTAAAAGAGATGTAACGGAAGGAAAGACTAAATTATTGTATCTGGCTCCAGAATCACTTACAAAACCAGAGAATATTGATTTCTTTAAATCTATTAAAATTTCTTTTGTTGCCGTTGATGAAGCCCATTGTATTTCTGAATGGGGACATGATTTTAGACCCGAATATCGAAAAATAAAAGAAATGGTGAGGGCCATTAACCAAAAAATTCCTTTAATGGCATTAACGGCTACTGCTACTCCCAAAGTTCAGGTAGATATTCAAAAAAACCTGGGCATGAGTAATGCTATTGTATTTAAAGACACCTTTAACCGGCCTAATTTACATTATGAAATTCGCCCGAAGACTAATGTTTTAAAAGAAATAGTACAATATATTAAATCAAATACCGGTAAATCAGGCATTATTTATTGTTTAAGCCGAAAAAAAGTAGAAGAATTAGCTCAAACCCTTCAGGTAAATGGAATAAAGGCGCTACCGTACCACGCAGGTTTAGATGGAAACCACCGGGCCGCGAGTCAAGATAAGTTTTTGATGGAAGATGTAGATGTAATGGTAGCAACCATCGCTTTTGGGATGGGGATAGATAAACCCGATGTTCGGTATGTTATACATTATGATATGCCCAAAAGTTTGGAGGGATATTATCAAGAAACAGGTAGAGCAGGAAGAGACGGAGGAGAAGGTAATTGCATTGCCTTTTATAATTATAGAGACATTGAAAAATTAGAAAAATTTTTAACGGGAAAACCTTTATCGGAACAGGAAATTGGCAAACAAATGCTGAATGAAGTTGTTTCTTATTCAGAATCAGCTGTTTGCAGAAGAAAGTTTTTGCTTCAATATTTTGGAGAAGAATTTCATACAGTAGACTGTGGCAAATGTGATAATTGCCTCAATCCCAAAGAAAAGGCCGAGGCCTCAGCCGAGTTAAAACTAATTTTAGAAACCATTTTGTTTTTAAAAGAAAAGTTTAAATCGAAATACGTTATTCATGTTTTAATAGGTAAAAATTCTGCCAAAATTAAAACATATAAACACGATAGTATTCCTTTATTTGGAGCGGGTCAAGAACAGGATGAAAAATTTTGGATATCATTAATGCGGCAAGCTATTGTTCATGGGTTTGTTGTAAAAGATATAGAAACCTATGGAACGGTTTATTTATCTGATAAAGGAAAAGAGTTTATAAAAAATCCAACAACATTTAAAATAGCGATTGATCATGAATATCCAGAAGTAGAAGAAGCAGATATTGAAACTATTGCTCCAAAAAATTCTTCAGGAGCCCTGGATCAAAACTTATTTGACCTTTTAAAAAGCCTGAATAAAAAAATAGCAAAAGAAAAGAACCTACCGCCCTATGTAATCTTTCAGGAGCCTTCGCTGCAAGATATGTCTATTCAATATCCATTAACGGTAGAAGAACTTAAAAATGTAGCGGGTGTTGGGCAGGGGAAAGCATTAAAATACGGTAAACCTTTCTTGGAAACCATTAAGAAATATGTGGAAGAGAATGAAATTGAGCGACCTTTTGAAATGGCTGTAAAGTCAATGGTTAATAAATCCGTTCAAAAGGTATTTATCATTCAAAGTATTGATAGAAAAATGGATTTAGAAGATATTGCCAATGCCAAAGGTTGGAATATTAAAGAGTTAATCCATCAAATTGAAATTATTGTTGATTCAGGTACCCGGGTAAATATAGATTATTATATAGATGAAATACTCGATCGCGAGCAACAATCAGATATTTATAATTATTTTAGAACCTCTGAAAAAGATTGTGTAAAAACAGCTTTGGAGCAATTAGAGGAGAATGAATTTACCGAGGAGGATGTACGACTAATGAGAATAAAGTTTATATCAGAATTAGGTAATTAACTACTTTAAAACATTTACATGCCCCACGTATTGTTTTACATCATTCTTTAAATTTTTGAAGGTAATTTTCCAAATATACACACCATCTTGAACAATACTTGTGCTTTGACCGATTTCTGGAGCAGTACCATCCCATTTTCTATTCAGTAAATTTGTTCTAAATAATAAGTCGCCCCAGCGATTATAAATTTCTAAATCATAATCATCTTCAGACACGCCAAACATCACAGGAAAGAAGAATTCGTTTCTTATATCGCCATTGGGAGTAAAGGTATTTGGAATAAAAAAGATGGTAATGGGTTCCACAATTGCATTTATAATGGTATCATCAATACAACCTTCGGCGGTAGTAATCATTAATTTGACAGGATAACGTCCTGTATCATTCAAATCTAAAACATCAGAGACTCCATGAATCGATTGATAAAAATCAAATTTTGTATTCTGTGTATTTGCAGAATCTAGCAAAGTTTGCTTATCATTATCATAAAAATACCAGCTCCAAGCATTTACATTTCCTAGTGATTTATCAATAAAATTAAAAGTGATATTTCGTATATCTGTTGGATTGGGATTGATGGAAAAATTTGCCACAGGCAATGACACCACATGTACTTGGCCGGTATCGGAATAGATACAGCCTTCAAAAGATTTGGTGGTTAAAGTAACCATATAATTTCCGGGCTTACTATATGTATAATGTGGGGTGGGATAACATCCAATAGATGAATGGCCATCTCCGTAAGACCATGTACAGATGTTTGCAGAAAAAGTAGAGGTATTAATAAAGTTTACATTTCCATGAGGACAAATAGTAGTGTCTTGTGGCGAGAAAGAAGGGATTTTGGGTTCATGAAATTTAACTATAACCATATCTGTATCGTTTGGTGAGCAACCATCTGAAATAATAAGCTCATAATTTATCGAATATGGATAGGTGCCTGCAGGGCTCGTTTGATAAAATGAATTAATGGAAGCTCCATAATCCCATGAAAATGTAATGGGATTATTTGGATTTCCGCCATTTGCAACCGAAGTAAGGGTTATGGTTTCTCCCGGACATATTGTTTGATCTGGAGAAGCAGTAGCCACCAAAGAAGGATAAAAGTTCACGCAAGAATTAACAGGAGCAGACTGACAATTGTTTGCATCTGTAATAGCTAAAATGTAACAAGTAAAATTAGTAGGGTTTTCGCTGTGTGGCCCCGGACCCACCCAGCCATTTATCCAGCCATAAGTATATGGGGTGGTCCCACCACTTGCCTGCGCTAGAATAGTTGCTGTTCCGCCTATACATATAGTTGTATCAGGGTTTATCGTTATGGTAAGGGAGTCGGGTTGTTCAATAGTGATAGCTTTGGTGTCAGTACATCCCGTAGCATCTGTAACCGTAGCAGTATAGTTTCCGGCACATAAATTGTTTATTTGCGTCCCATTAGCCCCTGTGCTCCATGTATATACATAAGTACCGGGAGACGGACCTCCGGCTGCTACTGCATATGCAATGCCATCACAAAAATTATTACAATTAACGCTGTCTGCTGAAAGGGTTAGTGTTGGACCCGGTTTGTTTTTAACATCGACAGAAACAATGGTG
Source organism: uncultured Flavobacteriales bacterium (assembly GCA_964403835.1). GTDB lineage: Bacteria > Bacteroidota > Bacteroidia > Flavobacteriales_G > JALEGO01 > CAYOHR01. The sequence goes on along the minus strand of CAYOHR010000013.1, from coordinate 24,336 downwards.
TCACAACTATTATTGTCAGAAATTGTAATAACGTATAAGCCGGGTGATAAATTAATAGCAGTACTGCTTGTCTGGTTACCGCTAGCGGCATCCCATGTATAAATATAAGGGGGATTAGAACCCGAAAGATTATTAATATATGCTGAACCCGTAGCTTGGTTGCAATTTGCACTATCTGAAGTAGTTACAAAGGAAAAAGGAGCCGGTTTTGTTATGCGAATACTGGTATCACGAGCGCAATTATTATTATCCAATACGGTTAAATAATACGTTCCCGAATCCAAATTTATAATATTGGGTGTAGTGTTTCCTGTCGACCACGCATAGGTGTATGGTGATGTTCCTCCGCTTGGATTAGCAATAATATTTCCGTTTTGTTTGTCGAAACAGGTGGCGTTAACAAAAATAAAATTGGGGATTAATTCTGTAGGAGAAGTAATTTGAATGGTAGAGTCTATGGGACAAAAAATAGAATAAATCCAAACCCCTTGCAAATTGTATGAGCCGGCAGGCAAATTAGAAATAGTATTGCTAATTTGAGTGGAGGTATTATTTCCTATAACATAAACGAGGCTATCCGCTTGCAAAAAATTAAACTGAATTTGACCCGTGCTATCGCCATAACATAAAACATTATTTTTAATCACATTTTGAAGTGCAGGATCCAATACTTCAATGATGGTGTCTTCTGTTGCCCCACAAGCCCCTCCTATGGTATATTGAATAGCGTGTTGCCCCACACCGGCAGTCGATGGAGAAAAATAGGTGTTTCCACCATTTGTTACTAAACCTTGACCCGACCATGTTCCGCCGGGCATAGATCCCACCACTAAAGTATCTTCATTGGATGTACAAAATAAACTGCCCGAAACTATAAATAGATCCGGAGGTATAGCACCGGGGGCTATGTATAAAGAGGAGGTTGAAAGACATCCTCCACCATCGGTTACGGTTACGTAATAAAAACCATCTGATAGGAAATTAATGGTGTCCTGAGTTCCATTATTACTCCACTGGTAATTATAGTTTCCGGCCCCATTACTGGCTGTTACCCAAGCTTTCCCATCATTAAATCCGTCACAGGTTTCATTTTGAAAAGCAGTATCTAATAAAATTTGGGGGCAATTAATCACCATATCATCATATCCAATACAGCCGGCATTATCTGTAACGGTGACAGAGTGGGGTCCGCAACCTAAATTATTATTGGGAGTTACAGCGCCACTGCTCCAAAGGTACGTGTATGGGGTAACCCCGCCCGTGACCACAGGAACTGTGTTTTGATTAATACTACAGGGCGCACCCAAAATATCAGGGCCTAAATCAACAGAAATACCTGTTACGGTGATGCAATAAGAAAAAGAAAATGTACCTAAAAAGGGACAGTTATCATCGATTACATCGACTGTAAAACAATGAGGCACCGCATCAATATCCGCCACCGTTGGTGTCCAGTTAAAAGTGGCCACCGGTTCAAATGGATTTGCATTATTAACCGTGAAAGAAGCCCCCGGAATGGCGGAGTTCCATGTCATGGTTAATGAATCATTTCCATCGGGGTCGCGGGCTTTTATTTGAAATGTAAGAGGATTTCCGGCACAAATAGAAGTGTCGTTGTTGTTATTATTCACATTTGTAACCAAGTCAAAGGTAGAAGTTACAGGATTTTGGTTATTACAAACAATGGTGTAAAACTGAATATCGCGAATAACAGAACCCACCAATACTCCATTATCATATTCTTTTACCTCAATGGCAAAAATGGTGATGATTTGACTTAAAGCATTAAAACAAATACCGCCTGTGGTAGGGTCAAAAGTAAAAGGGAAGGTCGGATTTGATAAAAGAGGATTGTTATAAGCATAAGGTGAATTGTATGTTACGGTGGTATTTCCTGAACTAAGGGGAGTAATTAATCTAAAAACCAAGGAGTCACCATCAGGGTTAATAACCCCGTGATCGAAACAAAAATCATTTTGAATACACACGTAATGAATAGGGTTATTGGAAAATTTAATAGAGTTATTGCAGCTATCTGTTAAATTATTAACGGTAGCACGAACATGCAGATTTTGTGAGCCGGGATTAGCAATGGTTTGAATGGCAGCATTTCTGGCCGAATAATCCCAATCAAACATCCAATCGATACATTTTAAAGGTAAAGTAACGGTTTTTGAATACGTATATTTTTGAATACCGGGGCTATTTCCTCCATGGCAACGGGTTATTGTACTTGGGCATACAGGGGTTACATCCAATGGCGGACCTTGTTGTTGTAAAAGTATCTGAATAGAAGAATTACCGGTATAACCACAAGAGACGGAACTTAGTTTAACAGCCATAACAGATGGAGCTTGAATACCAGCGCAATCTCGATAAAATGTTAGGGTAATTTTATAATTATTACCACCTAAACACTCATAGCCAATATCAGCGCCGGCAGCGTGGGAAGAAAAAGCGCTTTTTGAGAAAAAAACCAGACATAAAAAAACCAATTTTCTTAAAGAAAAGATATTTATTATGTCTTTAAAAGAAATCATGAGTAGGCTCAATTTACAAAAATAAACGAATGAAATCAAATACAGTTGCCTGAAAATATGTTAATGAAAGGTCAGCTTTAAGTATAATCTAGTATATTTTATTCAGAATTATTCTTTCAATAAGGAAATATCTTTTTCAATTTCCGGATTAAAAGAAGCTTTATCAAGCACTTTTATTTTTTCATAGATGCTTTTAAAACCGGGAGATTCGACCAATAAATCGTATTCTCCAGGAGGTAAAATCATGATATACTGCATGGAGTTAAAATTAGGTTGATACGAGCCATATAATTCACCGGTTGCTACATCAGTAATTTCTATAATAATTTCATTAACAGCAACACTATCTGATTTAATAAGGCCTTTTATAACACTATAATTGGTTTCTATATCATTAAAAATAACCCTGTAAATGTCATAATCGCCCATTCCTTCGGGTCTAAGCGCACCAATATAACCGTACCGCCCGGTTTTGGAAACCTGAAAATTCATATCATCAAATACAGTGTTTAATGGATATCCAACATTTTGCACTTTTTCAAAAGCTCTTAAAGTTTCATTATACGTGGCTTTAAAAATATCATATCCACCCATGCTTGTATGGCCTTTAGAGCTAAAATAAAGCGTTTTTCCATCGGGAGAAATACTTGGAAAATCTTCATTAAAAGGCGTATTTATATTAGCCCCCAAATTTTGTGGAGGCCCCCATCCGCCTATGGGGAGTTTTTTGCTTATATAAATATCAGTCCCACCTTGTCCGCCTTCGCGGTCACTGGCAAAAAAAATGGTTTCCCCATCTTTGCTAATGGTAGCTGCAATTTCGTGTGCAGAAGAATTAATGGTTTCATCTAATTTAATTAAATCGGTAAAAGCACCATTGTTTTTGTAGGAGATAAAAAGATCACCTTTTGCTTTTTGATTGTTTAGATACACGAGCATAATTTCACCAGTAGCCGAAAGACCTACAATTTCTTCCGTTCCTGAAAGGGTATTGATAGATTCGTTGATGAGTGCTGCTTTAGAAAATTCGCCTTGTTTTACCTGAGAATTATAAATATTTGATTTGATGGAATATTCTTCCGGGTCGCTACTTTCGTCGTTTTGTGAAAGCGGCCGGGTTGAATTAAACATGACAAAAGACTCATCGCTATTAAAAAAGGGATAATAATCTGAATAGAGAGAATTAATTTTTGGGCCCAAGTTTTCAAACTTTACGTTCATCGGAAATTTGATTAATTCTTTGCCATTGTAGCAGTATTCAATCTGTTTTTCAACTTCTATTAAAGTGGCGGCAGTCCCAAGGCCTCCTTTTTTGTAAAGATTGTATTGTTCTATGGCTTTATCAAACTGATAGTTGAAATGATAGGCCCGACCTAACAAAAAACGAGTGTTGTTTTCGAAATTACCTAGGTTAATTACTTTTTCTAAATAAGGAATTGCTTTTGCTTTATTGATATTTGTATTTAAGAAACAAACACCCACTCTATAATTATAGGTTTTATCATTGGGAGCTTGATTTAATAAAAAAAGGTATTCATCTAGCGCTTGCTCGTAGTTGCCAGCACTTAAATATCCCATTGCCAAAGTAGGGTTTCCCTTTTGAGCCCAAATAAAGGAAGGTAAAAGAAACGCAAAAAAAAGGATGATTTTTCTCATCATACCACTAAATTAAATTATTTTTATTTACTGTTAGATTTTATTCAATGAATATTGTAAATATATGCCTGAAATATCAGTAATTATTTGTGTTTATAAAAATAGTACAAATTTAAGATTCATTTTTGAATATTTAAAAAGGCAAAGTTTTCAGCGTTTTGAAGTAATTGTGGCGGAAGATGATAATAGCCCCGAAATGAGCTCTTTTATTCAAAATTCGAGGGCTCAATATTCTTTTTCGATTCGGCATGTAAGCCAGCAAGATCAAGGTTTTCGGAAATGTAAAATACTGAATGCGGCTATTCTTGCTTCACAGGCAGATTTTTTAGTTTTTTTAGATGGAGATTGTCTTCCTCACCCTCAATTTTTAGAGCAATATCATCAAGCTAAGAAAGAAAAATATGCTTTGGTGGGTCGTAGAGTGATGTTAAGTGCTATTTTTTCTGAAAAATTAATCAATAATAACATGAAAATCAACATGTTAAATATGATTAAATATAAATGTGATCGAATAGAAGAGGGGATTTACTTTCCGTTTTTAAATGTGTTTAAAAACAAAGCAAGGGGAATTTGGGGCTGTAATTGGGGAATTTTAAAAAAATACCTTTTGGACGTAAATGGGTATGACGAAGATTATATAAAGGCTGGGATTGGGGAAGATACGGATATTGAATGGCGCTTATTAAAAAGTGGAATTACGTTAAAATCGATGAAATTTAAAGCCATTGTATATCATCTTTATCATAAAGAAAATTACAGCAGTACCAGTGAAAATGAAGATCTTTTAAAGGTTAAGAAGCTAGAAGGTCATTCTATTTGCTTAAATGGCATAAAAAAATAACAACGTACTCAAAGAATAGTAAATAGTGCTATTTAAAGTGCGTTATAAATTATATTTGAGAAATAACATGCCAGAATAGGCTTTCATCCTTTTTTCTTGATAAAAAAGGATCAAAAAATCAAGACTTCTAATCCTTTTCTTTCACGTAACATCCTCGAAATCTTCACGGAATCCAAGCTCTGCAGTATGGATGTTTTTTTGAAGCAGCACAGAAGAAATAGGTATGGTGGTTCTTTGAAACAGCAGTGCTTCAAGGATTCCTTGCCAAAGCCACCGCACATTTCTGTGGTGTACGTGATACAGAAAATGATTAAAGGTCGGTCTCTAGGGTTAAAACTTAAAAACCACACTTCCTGAAAAAGTAGGGCCAAAACGGCTAACCCAAATAAGATCATCTATTTGTGTGTCTAGTTTTTTATTGTTATTTCTATCCTGAAAGAAGTATAATTTTTGAGCCAAAATATCTTTTGCAAATAATCGGATTTCCAATTTGTCTTTCAACAGGGTTTTTCCGATTTGTAAATCTAAAACGGTTCTTCCATTTTCCCAAATATCAGGTTCGTTGATGTTTCCAACGATGGCAATACGTTGACCAATGCGATTTACTGCTGCTGAAAAAGAAACTCCGTAATCTGCATTGTTATACATTAAACCGGCATTAAAAATATAGGGAGATTGGCCTTGTAAAGCTCTTTCTTTAGAGGCTGTACCAATTACTTGCGATACATCTACCGCCGATTTTATGTATGCGTAGTTAGAATATAAGGTAAGGCTGTTTAAAAAGGCATTTGAATCGGCATGTAAAAGAGCTCCTAGCAGTGTTCTAAATTCAATCTCTACACCATAGCTTTTTGCTTTAGGTACATTTTTAAAAGAAACCTCGTTGCTAACATCTGCACGCGAAATTTGCTCAATCGGGTTGATAAACGATTTATAAAATCCACTCACAGAAAATAATTGTCCACGACCCGGATAAACCTCATAACGAACATCATAATTTTTAATCAGGGCTCTTTTTAGTGTATCGTTTCCAGAGTAAACAAATTGGGTATTAAAATCATAAAAGGCAAAAGGAGCTAATTCTCTAAACTCGGGTCTGTTTAAGGTTTGAGAATAACATACTCGAATGTTTTGAGCGCTATTAATAGAATAAATCAGGTTTGCAGAAGGCAATATATCCAATTTTGTGGTGTGTAAACGAAGAGAATCTTTATTGTCTAAAGTCGCATTTAAATTTTGAGTAAAATTCTCCATTCTAGCTCCCCAAATAAAACGGATGGATTCTTTATACCGTTGATCAAACATGATAAAAGAAGAAATAATTTCAGAATTAGCGGTATACGCATCCGTTGGTTTGGTAACATCTTTTAATTTAAAACCGCCTTTCCCTGGTGAAATAATTCCCATATTTTGTTGAGCAAATATTTGATTTTCAGGAAGGTACAATAAGCTATCTGTGAATTTAACTCCAGAAACGGCATGGCGGGTATAACCAATTTGACGAGCAGAAAAAGTTCGCTCTCGTTTTTGATATCCACCCCCTATTTTAACTTCATTTTTAAAATTGCTATTGAATTTAAAAGAATATGAAGCATCTGCTTTTGCGCTATATATTTTTTCTTCATTGGTCGAGTAAAAACGACCTCCGCCATAGGATGGGCCTACATTGGCTGTGGCTACATTGGCTTTATAAATGGTGTCAAAAACATAGGGTTCGACAGGATTATTTACGTTTTTAAGTTTAGTATAAACACTTCTGCGCAAATTAGGGATGTCTCTTTTAATGTTACTAAAAGAAGAAATCCAATTAATTTTAATTTTTGACGCAGGCAAATAATGATCGCCAATTAACTGCCCGGTGTATATTTTATTGCTGGTAAACCATTGAACATTTGATTTTAATAATACCGGGTTTACATCCAGAGGTGTTGGACTTCCGCTTCTTTCAATTACCCGATCATCGCTGTTAATGCTGAAAAGATTTTTAAATGAAATGGTATTATTTGAATTAATTTTAGTAGAAAAATTGCCTAATAAACCGGCTAAGGTTTGAGTTGCATAGGTTTTATCTACATAATCAAACTCTAATTGAGAAGGCACTGCAAGGTCGGTACTGCTTGCATATCCTTTTCGTGCAGTAGTAACAAAATTGTAGTTTCGGCTATAGGTTGCGGAAAGAAGCATGCCAAAAAAATCTCGCCCTTTTACTTTAAAAGTTTGGCCCATAGAGTATTGAAAACTCCTATTTGGATCAAATTTTTTAGAAGTAATTCCCCAGTCATTTTTCATGGTTTTAGCCAAATCTGCTTGCGCAGCCGGTGTGGTAGGATAATTTTTAGCATCGGGGATGTTGCCTGGCAAAGCACGGGTTCCATCATCTACTCCAATCCAGTCTGTTTTTCCACCGGCATAAGTCAATTGTTGTTTCCCTGTGGTAACGGTATTGTATGCAGATCCAACGCTAATAGATTGGAAATTTTTTTCAGGAATACTTTTTGTATTTACTTGAATAATTCCGCCTGCAAACTCTGCGGGCATATCAGGTGTAGCGGTTTTGTTAATGATTAAATTGTCTAATAAATTAGTTGGAAAAATATCAAATGAAAATGCTTTTCGATCGCTTTCTGAGCTAGGTAGCGGCGATCCATTAATATAAGCCGCATTGTATCGATCATTTAAACCTCGAATAACGGCAAATTTATTGTCCTGAATGCTGGCACCACTCACTCTTTTAAGAATATCTCCGGTTGTACGATCGGGTGTTTTTTTCATCATATCAGAAGAAATTCCATCACTCACACTGGCATTATTTTTTTGCATCATTAGAAGGGCATTGGTGTTTTCGCGGTTCATTTGCGCTTCAACAACTACCTCGTTTAAGTTTTTAGGATCGGCAGGGTTTAAGCTAAAATTGAGCTCTGTTACATCATTGTCAAGTACTTTTACATCGGTGATTTTCTTCGTTTCATACGTTATGAAATTTAGGATAACCGTATAGGTTCCCGGAGTGATGGAAGAAATAGAGAAATGACCATCCATATCGGCACTGGTACCTAGGGTAGTGCCTTCGATGAGGATAGATGCTCCGGGTAAAACTTCACCTGTTTTTCCATCGACTATTTTTCCGGCAATTTTACCCTTTTGCGCGTAAGCTGAAAAGGTAAAAAGGAATGTAAAAAGTATAATTAATTTATTCATTTGTCGTATTCTTAGTTAGACAAAGGGACAAATTAAACGTAACCTAGGTATTAATTTAAAATTAAGAGAATGTTAAGAATCTTCTTAAAAAATAGGTTATTTTTGGCTTTTATGGATAGGGAAATTCTATTGAAAATTAAAAAATAACCGCAATGCGATGAAAATAAGGGATAAAAAGATAAGTGTTTGTATATCAGGTTATTTACAATTTATTCGAGGTTCATCCAATTCGGAAATAGACGCAACCGGTTGCGTCTACTGAAATGTTAGCGGCAAGCATAAATAACGACACTGTAAGCTCCCCCTTAATTAGAGCCATTCAGAAATAGAATTTTTCTATTAATTTGTATTCCAAAGAATATTATTTATCCACAGATTCGACCATTTTACGTGCTATAATATCATTTCCGGATTGATTGTAATGGCAACAATCATCGCTGTAAATAGATTCTTTGTACGATTTAAAAACGGGAGTTAAATCGATAAAATGAATATTCTTTTTTACTAATTCAGCTCCTTCTTTTTGGAGATACGGATACCCCTCTTTTACGGATGTTCGGTATATATGAGGTTTGTCCAATGAGAATAAGTTTTTCTCTTCATCCGAAAATTCTTTGCTGTTTTCTACGTACTGATTCGGCTGCAAAAAATGATAATATTGAAAATGGAATTGGTTTGCTAGGGCTTGTATTTGCATGGATGCCTGTTTCCATCGAGCTGCCTGATCCTGATAAAATACCTGCTTATTTGGATAGGTAATTTTAGGCCCGGTCGATTGAAAATTGTTTGTCTGTAATTGATTTTTTAGGGTTTGGTATAAACCATTAATTTCCCGGCCTTTTTTGGCATCTAAAGATCCCCATAAAATAAGGCAGAAATTGCTTTTGTTAAAGGGGAAGTGATTAAATTTTTGTGCTAAATTAAGTTGGCTTTTTCGAGCTAAAAAGAGGTCGGAATATGCTTTGGTTTGTCCTAAAGAAAGACTTTTTTGTGAAAATTCACTCCATAAACGAGGAAAATAAGGATAAACGCCATGTGCGTAATTATCTACCCCGGATAAAACCACTTCGTTAAATCCATCAATATTAATAACTACATCAAATTGTGCTCCTAAAAAAAGATAATAATTGAGGGCCAATAAGTGCTGGGGTTGTTTGTATCCGCCTAATGCCAAACAATAAATATCCACTTTTTTGTTCCATTTTTTCTCTAATTCGGCTTGTAACGTTTTGGATGATAATTCGAATAAAATTTGCCCTACTGATCCGCCTAATAAACAAACATTTATGGTGTTTTCTTTTTTAGAGGGCAGGGCTATATTTCCCAATAGGCCGTGTTCATTGGTATAGCTGTGTGTGCCATGGCCCTCTACATAGCCTAAATAAGGGTGCAGTACATAATATTGTGTTATTCCTTTTTCCTGGGTGCTATTGGATATAGAATCATTGGCTGAAGTCACTGTATTTAAGCGCTCTATTATTTTGGCACGGTCATACGGTGATTTTGTTTTAAACTGGTATAACCAGGGAGAAATAAATTCAAGCAGTGCAATAACGATAATAAACACCAGTAAAAATGAACCTATTTTTTTTATTTTATTTTTCATTTATCCACTAGTTTTTTCTTCAAAATTAAAAATGGTTTTTCAATGATGTGATAAGTGATAAAAGATAAGGCTAAGGATAATCCCAGGGCAAGAAGAATATACATCCAAAAACTATGTATATCAATGATTAAACCAAATTTCATACAGGCCACTTTTACCATCATAATCACAAACATATGCATCAAATAAAGTGAATACGTGTATTTTCCACACCAAGTTAAAAAGGTATAATTACTCATTTTAAAAAAAGAATAATTGCTTCTATTTTGCTCTAAAATAACAAAGGCAAAAAACACGGCAAACAGTATATTAACAAAGGGTTTGTAGTATTGATAGGGGATATTTAAATCGAATAGGAGAGCCTTGTGAAAATAAACAAACAGAAAAAAGAAAGCATAAATAAATACAATTCCATATTTAGGAATTTTTTGAAGAAAGAGATTTAATTTTTCCAGGTGATATTGGTATAAATACCCCAATAATCCGCCCATGGCCAAATAATTAAAAGCCGTTAAAGTATGAAATTGTCGATCATAATCTTTTGAAAACCAGGTATATAAAAAGGGAATTAATAAAAAAACGGGAAATACATATTTCCATATTTTTTTGGGGAAAATGACAAAAAGAAGGGGCCAAAGCAGGTAAAACTGTTCTTCAATAGCCACGGACCAATGAACCCCCAATACAGGACTGGGGTAACCATGTAAGAAAATGTCGAAATTGGCCAAAAATAATACAAAATTCCACACATTCATATCGCTGTTTACAGGCACCAAACCCACTAACGATAGTAGATAAGGGAATATGATAAAACCAATAAATAAACTAAAATAATACATGGGCCAAATGCGCAAAATTCTTCGGCCATAAAATTTAAAAAGACTAAATTTTTTCCGAATTTCTATCTCATTTAAAATTAAATAGGTGATTAAAAATCCGCTTAACACAAAGAAAAAATCGACTCCAATTTGACCTGCGTGATCGTTAAACGTAAACAGAATAAACAAAAAATCGAATGTTTTTTCAAAGCCTTCTAAATGCGGGGGTTTAAAATAAATGAAGGCGTGATAAAAGAAAACAACAGCAAATGCGATGAACCGCAATCCATCTAAATTAGGGAAATAAGGGGTGTTTTTATCGTTTTTCAAGCAGGTTGTTTTCGTGCACAAATATAGTAGTTTGCCAGGCAGGGTTATTTGTTTTTTTTGTAAAATAAAGGTGATGAGGAATATAATTCAACTGCGGAATTTGGTTTACCATGTAATCAAAAACGGGGAATTGAATTTTTTCATACGAAGCCTTTTGAATAAGGGATTCAAAGGGCCCGGCCGGAGATTCCTGCGCCCACATTTTTCTGTAAAAAACTATATCCGGAGTCAATAAAGTATCTGCCATTAAATGGGTTTGTTTTAAGCCAATAATCGTTTTACAATGTAAATAATAAATAAGGGAAGGTTCTTCGTAATTGCTAGCAACAATAAGACTTTCGGTGTTTCTGTAATGCTGTTTAAGATAAGGAATAACTATATCCAAAGGGCCTTCATAGGGCGTTAATAAACTGGCATAATAATTTTTGATGTGCTTGTATTTAGAAGAAGCTTCTTTATCAAAAATATTTTTTTCGTGAAAAGGAATAAAAAGCTGAGCTAAACAAATAACCATTATTCCTAATAGGAATGCTTTCTGTCCCTTAAAAAGAGGCGTTATTTCTACTAAATCGAATATCAAAATAAAATACATCAGCGGAATTAAAAACAAGTAATAGCGCGTAAAAAGAAAGGGAATGGGCGATAAACAAATAATGAAAGCATAGGAGAAAAAGAAAATATCATAGATGGAAATTAAATGAAGTTTATTTCGATGCTGTTTTAAGAAAAAGAATACGATTAATTTAATCCCTTTTAAGATGATAAAAAGTAATAAAAATTCATACTTCCAGAGGTATGAGAAGAGTTCGGTCAGGTTATTTAAGTATGATGGAGAATTTTCAGGAACAGCAAAATTTTGAAACGATATAATTTTGTAAAAAAAGAAAAAAGGAAGGTTGATTAAAACGCTGGCTAATAATGGATATAAGGTTTCCAGAAATAATTTTTTGTTTTTATGTTTACTAAAATTTATTATTTCAAATAATCCCAAAGAAAAAATAGCAATAAAAAAAGCCGGAAAAAAGATGTGAAACAGACTCACAAGCGTTCCCAAAATGTAAACGAATTTATATTTTGATGTTTGTGCATATATTTTCAAAAGCAGACTCAAAAGAAATACCGTTGGCGCGTAATACCTCACCTCTGTTATATTCAAATGAAAACTAACGGAGATAATGATAAAAAAAAGAAACAAGGCTATATAGCCTCTAAAGCCCCTTTGAGCCTTTGTTTTTAAGAGGAATATTAAATTAAAAATGCTCCAAAGGCCCAATAAAACATAAGGAAACCGCAGGCAAAAAGTCTGTAAGTATATATTATCCAGCTGGGAAGCCAGCATTTCAAAAGGAACTAAAAAATAATAATTCAGCCAACCTATTTCTACATTGGCATCCAGTGATTCATTGGAGAATACTTTTTTACCATCTTGGGTTAATCCAAGGTACACATCGTTTTTACCATCGTTATTTTTCGGATATCCATACGCAAGGGTTCTTTGCGTATAAACAGCTGTATAGGCCTCATCGTTCCAAAGCAGCGATTTGCTTATTTGCAGGCTCAATTGCAGCGCTAAAAAAAGGAATAAAATGAAAGGTAAAATTCCGAAATTTTTAAAATTATTTATCACCTTTCCAGTCAATTTTGCTCAAAAGTAGAAAAACTATAAGGTTTTACTAGTAAAAAAAAGCCTTTTCATTATCTTTACCTTTTTCATCTATAAAAATATGAGATACGAGCAAATTAATAATGAATTATTTATTCAAAACAGAAAAAAATTCATACAACATCTTAAATCGAATTCCTTAGCTGTTTTTAATTCGAACGATATTTACACAACCAGCGCTGATAGTACCTTGCCGTTTGTACAACACCGCGATATTTTTTATTTAAGCGGAGCCGATCAGGAAGAAAGTATTTTAGTGTTATTTCCTGATTGTAAAAATGAAAATCACCGGGAAGTCTTGTTTTTAAAGGAAACATCGGAATTGATTGCCGTGTGGGAAGGAGAAAAACTAACCAAACAAAAGGCAACCGAAGTTTCGGGTATTAAAACCGTTTATTGGTTAAACCAGTTTGAGACTATTTTTATGCAATTAATGGCAGAAGCGCAGCACGTGTATTTAAATACCAACGAACATTTACGCGCTAATGCTGAAGCTGAAACCCGCGAAGACCGTTTTATTAAATGGTGTAAAAATACCTTTCCGGCACATACGTACGAACGCTCTGCGCCTATTATGCATAAAATTCGTTCAGTGAAAAGTGCTATTGAATTAGCATTAATGCAAACCGCCTGTAATATAACCGAAAAGGCTTTTAGAAGAATATTGGGCTTTGTAAAACCAGGGGTGATGGAATTTGAAATTGAAGCTGAAATTACGCACGAGTTTATTCGGAACCGATCAAAAGGCCATGCCTATACACCCATTATTGCATCGGGGGCAAGCGCATGTATTCTGCATTATATTGAAAACGAAAAAGTTTGTAATGATGGCGATCTTTTATTGTTGGATGTGGGCTCGCAATATGCCAATTATTCATCGGATTTAAGTCGTTGCATCCCTGTTAATGGGAGGTTTTCTGATTACCAGAAAAAAGTATACCAAGCCGTTTTGCATGTAAAAAATGAAGCTACTAAAATGTTGGTTCCCGGAACTATATTGGGCGATTATACCAAGGAAGTCGGCAAAATAATGGAAGGTAAATTAATAGATTTAGGTTTGTTAGATAAAGCCGATGTTCAAAAGCAAGATGCCGCAAATCCTGCATATAAAAAGTATTTCATGCATGGAACCTCTCATTTTTTAGGATTAGACACCCATGATTTAGGTCTGTGGTACGAGCCTATTAAACCGGGTATGGTTTTTACAGTAGAACCTGGAATTTATATTCGCGAAAAAGGATTGGGCATTCGCCTCGAAGACAATGTAGTGGTTCAGGAAAAGGGTGAGCCTTTTAATTTAATGCGCAATATTCCTATTGAAATGGAGGAAATTGAGAGTTTGATGAATAAATAATAGTCCAAAGTCTAATCCCGATAGCTATCGGGAACGATGTCCAAAGTTGGATAGAGAATGATTTTGAGCTAATAATCATGTTTATGTAACAAAATACCCCTCTGGAGAGGGGTTAGGGGTGTGTAATAACTTAAAGTTTAAACCTGTATTGAAAAACAACTTATTTCTAACAATTTTTTTGGCTATTTCTTTTTCCGGAATAGCTCAAACGTTTTCTGTAAAAGGAAAATTAATTAATTCTAATAATAATTCTGAATTAGTGGGGGCAGTGGTAAGCATTTATCATTTGCCAGATTCCATTCTTTTTAAACAGTATTCTACACAGGCTGATGGCAGCTTTTTAATTGAAAATGTTAACCCGGGAGTTTATTTTTTGAAATCGAACTACATGGGGTATAAAGACCTGCGTGTACATTTTACACTTATTAATAAAGATGCGGATCTTGGAGTGATTAAAATGGAGGAAGATGCCAAACTTTTAAAAGAAGTAAAAGTGGAAGACACGCAAACCCGGCAAGAAATAAAAGGAGATACAACCGTTATTAATGCTGCTGCTTTTAAAACACACCGCGATGCCAACGTAGAAGATTTAATCACAAAAATGCCGGGCATTACCGTCGAAAATGGCGTAGTTAAAGCTCAAGGAGAAGATTTAAAAAAAGTAACTATTGATGGACGTGAGTATTTTGGAGATGATGCTACTATGGCTCTAAAAAACATTCCCAGCGAAGTAGTCGATAAAATACAGATTTTTGATAGATTAAGCGATCAGGCACAGTTTACCGGTTTTGATGATGGTAATTCTCAAAAAGCCATGAATATTGTAACCAAAGGCGGAATGCGCAATGCACAACTCGGTAAGTTTTATGGAGCCTACGGAACCGATGATAGATACTCAGCCGGAGGGAGCTACAATTACTTTAAAAAAGCGCGAAAAATTTCTATTATTGGGGTATCTAATAACATTAATCAACAAAATTTTTCTTCGCAAGATTTGGTCGGAATTTCTGGTCAACCAAGTAATCCAAGCGGAATGGGAATGAGACGAGGAGGGGGTTCACGTGGAAGTACCAGTCCAAGCGATGCAAGCAATTTTACGGTAAATAATCAAAATGGTATTAGCACCACCCGTTCATTAGGCGTGAATTTTTCTGATTCTTTGGGTAAAAAAATATCATTGGCAAGTAGTTTATTTCTCAATGAGAGTGACAATCAGAGCATAAGTACACTAGAGCGAAATTATTTTAATAAAGAGCTGGTGGGACGCAAATACGATGAAAATAAAACCGGCGATACAAAAAATCAGAATGCACGATTTAATGCGCGTTTAGAATATGCCATAGATAGTTCAAATTCTATTATTTATACCCCCAGATTTAGTCTTCAGGACAATTCATCCCAGAGTGTAACAGAAGGATTAAATGCAATAGTCAATTCGGTGCTAAATACAAGCAGCATCCGCAATCAATCCAATACTATCGGTTATAATATAAATAATGAGCTTTTGTATCGGCATAAATTTCATAAAAAAGGAAGAACGATTTCTTTCAATATTACAGATGTTATCAATAATAAATATGCGGAAACCGGCTTGTATTCAAGAAATGAATATTATGATACGAATTCGGTTGACTCTATCCTTATTCATCAAACCGGGCAAACTACCAATAATGGAAATACCATTACTTCCCGTACAACCTATACCGAGCCAATCAGCAAAATAAGCCAGCTTCAGATAGATCATCACTTTTCTTTGGCAAGCACTATTTCTGATAAAAAAACGTACGATGTTTTACTTCAAAATAAACTCGATACTCTGTTAAGCAATCATTATAAAAATAACTATACTACGCACCGGGTAGGTTTAAGCTATCGCGTAAAAGCCAAAAAAACAAATGGATCTATTGGTGCAAATTATCAATATGCGCTATTAGATGGATTCCAAACTTTTCCGCTTTCTATCGCTATTAAAAAGAATTTTGAAAGTATTTTACCCAATTTTACTATTCAACACAATTTTACAAAAACAACATACTTTCGTTTAGGATATAGAACCTCTACCAATCCGCCCTCATTAACCCAACTTCAAAATGTAATTGATAATAGCAATACCCTCTTGTTAAGCACTGGTAACCCCGATTTAAAGCAAGATTATACACACCGTATTTATTCGCGTTTTGGAAATACAAACCCAAAAAATTCACGCAGTTTATTTGTGTTTGCTATGGCATCGTTTACGCAAAATTACATTGCTAATTCAACCTTAATTGCCACTGCCGATACTATGCTGAATGATGGTGTTTTATTGCGCACAGGGTCGCAGTTGGTAAGGCCTGTAAATATGAATGGCTACGCAAATTTAAGGACTTTTGTCACGTATAGCATTCCGGTGAGTTTTATTAAAAGTAATTTAAATATGAACGGAGGGATAACGTATGCCAAAACTCCGGGTTTAATCAATAACATTAAAAATAATTCAAGCACTTATAATTTTAATGGCGGCGCGGTGGTGAGCAGCAATATCAGCGAAAAAGTCGATTTTACCCTTTCGTACACCGGGAATTATAATATTGTAAAAAACTCCATTCGGCCCGAATTAAATAATAATTATTATTATCAAGTTTCCAGCGCTCGCTTTAATTGGTTGTTTGGAAAAGGCTTTGTTTTAAGTACTGATGTAAATTATACTTCGTTTACCGGATTAAGTGCTGTGTATAATTTACACTATATATTATGGAATGCGGGTTTCGGATATAAATTTATGCCCGAAAAAGTGGCCGAATTAAAAATTATTGCCTTCGATTTATTAAAACAAAACAACAGTATTAGCCGGAATGTGACCGAAACTTATACGGAAGACTTAAAAAGCAATGTGTTGCAGCGTTATTTTATGTTGATGTTTACGTACCAGTTGCGTAAGTTGGATGCGAAAAAAACGCAGTAGGAGTTACTTTCTCACAAACGCCATCTCCATACCATCAAACCCTTCTAAAACAGCCGGTTCAATCGTGTTAATGCGATTTTCTTGAAAAGGAACCGTTACTTTGATGTAATTATCTGTAAATCCGCTTATAAAGCCATCATCACTTTCCGACTCAAATAAAACCGGACGGGTTTGTCCGGTATATGTCTTATAAAAGGCTCTTTTCTTTTCGTTAGATAATTTAATGAGCTCTTTGCAGCGTTGCTGGCGGACTTCATTGGGCACTACGTCTGTCATGCGCACAGCGGTGGTGTCTTCTCGCTCAGAATAAGGAAAAACATGCAAATAAGAGATGTTTAAAGAAGTCAAAAAATCAACCGTTTCTTTAAAATCTTCTTCTGTTTCGCCAGGAAACCCTACAATAACATCCACTCCTATGCAACAATCGGGCATTTGGGTTTTTATACTATCAATTCGCTCCGCATATAACTCTCGTTCGTACCGGCGACGCATCAATTTTAAAATTTTATTGGAACCCGACTGCAAGGGGATATGAAAATGAGGTACAAAGCGTTCCGATTGAGCCACAAAGGCAATAATCTCCTGCGATAATAAATTGGGTTCAATGGATGATATACGAAAACGCTTTATGGCTTCAATTTTATCTAGTTCTTTAATTAAATCGATAAAATTTTCTTTGGTCGATTTTCCAAAATCTCCAATATTTACACCGGTTAAAACAATTTCCTGCACTCCTTTTTTGGCCACTTCTTTCGCCACCCGCACCGTTTCTTCTATCGATGCATTTCTGCTGGTTCCCCGGGCAAGCGGAATAGTGCAAAACGAACAAAAATAATCACATCCATCCTGCACTTTTAAAAACGAACGCGTTCTGTCTCCGGCTGAATAAGAGGGGTAGAATGTTTTTGTTTTCATGATATCATCACGTACCACTTGTTTGTTATGATCGATATCAATTTTCTCCAGGTGTTCTAAAATATTGAATTTCTCATTGGCGCCAATCACTAAATTTACCCCTTCAATACTTATAATTTCATCGGGTTTTAATTGCGCAAAACAGCCTGTCACCACAATTTTTGCCGAAGGATTGGTTCTATGCACTTTTCTTACCAAATGCTTACATTTTTTATCGGCCTGGTCCGTAACCGAACAGGTGTTAATGATGTACACATCTGCTTTTTCATCAAACGAAACTTTCGCAAATCCAGCATTTTCAAACTGGCGGGAAATAGAGGATGTCTCTGAAAAATTCAGCTTACAACCCAATGTATGAAAAGCAACCGTTTGATTTGGAGTCATGTTTAAACTATAAAAGGTGCGTTATGAATAGATGAGTTTTCCTCAATAAAACATTCCTTCACCTTTTGCAAAGATAAAAGACAATTGTATATAAGAAAAAACTAATTTTGTATTTCATGATAAGAAATGAGAATATAGATCCCGAATCAGAGAATTTATCTCCCATCGATAGAGACTTGGAAAAAGTTTTGCGTCCACGGGAGTTTGAAGATTTTACAGGTCAGCAAAAAATTATTGATAATCTTAAAATATTCGTTTCTGCCGCTAAAATGCGGAAAGAAGCCTTAGATCATGTATTACTCCATGGTCCTCCGGGCTTGGGAAAAACCACGTTATCAAGCATTATTGCCAATGAATTAGGGGTTGGAATAAAAATAACCTCGGGTCCTGTATTAGAAAAACCGGGAGATTTAGCCGGTTTGCTCACTAATTTAGAAGAAAATGATGTGTTGTTTATTGATGAAATTCATCGCTTAAGTCCCGTAGTGGAAGAGTATTTGTACTCGGCCATGGAAGATTATAAAATTGATATTTTAATTGATACCGGTCCTAATGCACGGAGTGTTCAAATTAATATTCATCCCTTTACCCTCATAGGTGCTACCACTCGTTCTGGATTGCTTACTTCTCCATTGCGCGCGCGTTTTGGAATTAATTCGCGCTTAGAATATTATGATTCAAAATTATTGACGGATATTGTTCAGCGGTCCGCTTATATTTTAAAAGTAGAAATTAAAGAAGATGCCTCTTACGAAATTGCTCGCCGTAGCCGTGGTACTCCGCGTATTGCCAATGCACTTTTAAGAAGGGTGCGTGATTTTGCACAAGTAAAAGGGGAAGGGTTTATAGACTTAGAAATAGCCAAATTTGCATTAAATTCATTAAATGTAGATGAGCGTGGTTTGGATGAAATGGATAATCGTATTTTATTGACGATGATTGATAAGTTTAAAGGCGGCCCGGTAGGCTTAACTACCATTGCTACTGCGGTTTCTGAAGATGCCGGCACCATCGAAGAGGTATATGAACCCTTTTTAATTCAGGAAGGATATTTAACCAGAACTCCCCGTGGAAGACAGGTTACAGACCTTACCTACAAACATTTTGGGCGCAAAAACCCGGATGTGCAAGGGACTTTGTTTGAGTAAATCTTATAAGGAATCAATCTTTCCTTATTTTCTGTATCAAAATAATAAATGTCTCACAAATCCCAACATACTACCTTCATCAAACAAAGATCGCAGGCTTTGGGCTTCGATTTTTGTGGCATATCCAAAGCCGATTTTTTAGAAGAGGAAGCTCCTCGCCTTGAAAAATGGCTCAAAAACAATATGCATGGCGAAATGAAGTACATGGAAAACCACTTCGACAAGCGCCTCGATCCCCGAAAATTAGTAGAGGGCGCCAAATCGGTTATTTCATTGATGTATAATTATTACACCGATCAAAAACCTAGCGATGCGGAGGCTCCTAAAATATCAAAATACGCTTATGGCGAAGATTACCATCATGTTATAAAAGATAAATTAGCCGGCTTTCTAAGCGAGTTGCAAGACGAAATTGGCGATTTTAATGGCCGCATTTTTGTTGATTCTGCGCCCGTTTTAGACAAAGCCTGGGCTAAAAAAGCAGGTTTGGGGTGGATTGGCAAAAACAGCAATTTAATAAACAAACAATCGGGTTCTTTCTTTTTTATTGCTGAAATTATTTTAGATGTAGAACTGGAATACGATGGCCCTATTAAGGATTATTGCGGAACCTGTACCCGATGCATAGACGAATGCCCTACGGATGCTATAATAGAGCCCTATGTGGTGGATGGAAGCAAGTGTATTTCTTATTTTACCATTGAATTAAAAGATGCTATTTCTGATGAACACAAAGGAAAATTCGACAATTGGATGTTCGGCTGCGATGTTTGCCAGGATGTTTGCCCCTGGAACAGTTTCTCAAAACCGCATTCCGAGCCCTTGTTTAACCCACAAACTGGAATTTTGGAAAAAACGAAAAAAGAATGGCAGGAATTAACCCTCGAAATCTTTCAGGAATTGTTTAAAAAGTCGGCTGTAAAAAGAACTAAGTATGATGGTTTGAAAAGGAATATTGAATTTTTAAAGTAAGTATTCAAATACGCAAAATTGTTATTATTAATGAGTTAAAGGTTCTCTACTTGTATGTCGAACTCTTAGGATGATAATTTTATTTGATTCTATTTTATAAGTAATGCGATAATTGTATACAACATACGCTCTGTAATTACCATCATTGCTTGTTTTAAGTTCATCTAACTTGTATATTTCTTCTCCGGTAATTAAAATACGCGTAGACGCTAATATTTTGTCAATTACTTTTTTGGCATTCCTTTCAGAATCTTTCTTTATATATTTATAAACCTCCCTTAATTGTTCTTTCGCCACATCAGACCACACTACTTTATTTGCTCTTTTTTACCATCCCTTTACTTCTTTTTCTAAATCTTTTTGGTTGGTATATTTCCCATTATTTACTTGTTTTAGGGCATCAGCAATTTCCTTATTATATTGTTTAATGCTAATGCGTTGGTCAGATGGGTCTATGTGCAAAATATTTTTTATCATTTCCAAAAGTAGCTCTTGTTGCTTATTTGTTAAAAGAGGTAAATAGGAATCTAACTGCTTTTTAATTGCTGAGGTAGTCATAATAAATTATTATATACATAAAAGTACAAATATTACTGCAAAATTGGAATAGATCAAGTTTTTGAGTAAGTAAAATCCCTTAATTTACAAGGGATTTCGAAATAAGCCTTTATTTTTGTATCTTTGCCTCAAAACTGAGAATAGGTTGTATATGTTGAATGTTATATTATTTGGCCCTCCGGGGTCAGGCAAAGGAACGCAATCAAAGAAATTAATTGATAAATATCAATTGGTTCATTTATCGACGGGTGATATTTTTCGTCAAAATATTAAAGATAATACCGAATTAGGCCAATTAGCTAAAAACTATATGTCTAAAGGTTTATTAGTACCTGATGAAGTAACCATAAAAATGTTAGAGGCCGAGGTTAATAAAACCCCAAATGCCAACGGATTTATTTTTGATGGCTTTCCCCGTACTATATTGCAATCAGAAGCTTTAGATTCCTTTTTAGCAAGTAAAAATGCTGAAATTAATGTCTTACTTGCAATGAGTGTAGATGAGGATGAATTGAGAAGTCGATTAAAAGAACGTGCGATTATTTCTAACAGACCAGATGATGCAAACCCGGAAATCATTCAAAAGCGGATTGATGTTTATAAAAACGAAACTTTACCCGTGATGAATTATTATTCTAATAAAAATAAATTTGCTTCTGTAAACGGAGTGGGGCCAATTGATGAGGTTTTTGCTCGTTTATGCGAAGTTTTAGACGAAGTTCACGCCCAAAAAAATCTTAATTAATATAAAGAGATATGGACTGAGTGATGAAAACTCATAACTCATAACTTATAACTCATAACTCTAATGGCCTCTCCAAATTTTGTCGATTACGTAAAAATCTTTTTTCACTCAGGAAAAGGAGGAGCAGGTGCTGTGCATTTTTTGCGCGATAAACACACGGCACGAGGTGGCCCGGATGGCGGAGATGGCGGTCGAGGTGGACATATTATCCTCCGGGGAAATAGTCAGCTTTGGACCATGTTGCACCTGAAATACCGCAAACATATTATTGCCGATGATGGCACAAATGGCTCTAAAAGCCGCAGAACAGGGAAAGATGCCGATGATATTATTGTAGAAGTCCCTTTGGGAACCATCGCTAAAGATGCCGAATCTGAAGCATTTGAATGCGAAATTACCGAAGACGGACAAGAAGTCATTTTCATGAAAGGCGGTATGGGAGGCTTAGGTAACGAGCATTTTAAAAATGCTGTTATGCAAACGCCTAATTATGCACAGCCCGGAGAAGAAGGCATGGAAGGCTGGAAAATACTCGAATTAAAAGTATTAGCCGATGTTGGTTTAGTAGGATTTCCAAATGCCGGAAAATCGACCTTATTGTCGGTTTTAAGCGCGGCTAAACCCGAAATTGGCGACTATCCTTTTACAACTCTGACTCCTAATTTAGGCATTGTTTCGTACAAACATAATTTGTCATTTATTATGGCAGATATACCCGGTATTATTGAAGGAGCACATTTGGGCAAAGGACTCGGACATCGATTTTTACGTCATATCGAACGAAATTCTCTCCTGTTGTTTATGATTCCCTGCGATACCCAGGATATTAAAAAGGAATACGATATTTTATTAAACGAATTAAAAGAATACAATCCCGAATTACTAGATAAAAAACGAATTTTAGCCATAACCAAAAGCGATATGTTGGATGAAGAGCTGGAAGCAGCCATGACCAAAGAATTGCCGCAAGGTTTGCCTTATATATTTATCTCCTCTTTCTCTCAAAAAGGCATCCATCAATTAAAGGATTTGCTTTGGGATGGATTAACCAGTTAGTTTTTACCTTTTTCTTATTTAGAAAACAGTCTTTTTTTCAAAGGCCGGTCTCCTATATGTTTCCGGGATCGACCTCTAAGCATTTTCTGTATAACGTGCACCGCAGAAATGTGCGCTGGCCTTAGTAAGGAATCCTTGAAGCACTCCTGTTTCAAAGAACCACCATACCAATTTCTTCTGTACTGCTTCAAAAAGCATAAATGCCGCAGAGCTTGGATTCCGCGATAATTTCGAGGATGCTACGTGAAAGAAAATGTTTAGAAGTCTTGTCCCGAAAGCTTTCGGGATTGATCCTTTTTTATCAAGAAATAGCCACACACCAAAATAATGATTCAACATTCAATTCTAACTTGGCGTATTCTAAATGACCTATAAAAAACAAATATGGATTGGTTTTTCCCCTTACCGGTATAGATGGAGAACTGTTGGGTTATGTGAAGATTTTGCGGGACTTAACAGATCGAAAACAATCTGAGGATGCTATAAAAAAATATGTCGGCGAATTAGAAGATTTGAATACGCATAAAGAAAGTGTTTTGGCAATCCTTTCGCACGATTTAAGAACTCCCCTGGCAGCAATTATAGGAACTGCTAAATATTTGAAAGAAAATTTTCATAAAATGCAGCCCGATGCTGTACAGGAAATGCTGGACTTACTTTATAAATCATCAACAGATGAATTAGAAATGTTAGATTATTTAGTTGAATGGGCAAGAATAAAATATGCCGCGGATGTGTTTTCTCCAACAAAAATAAACCTAACCGAATACATTGATAAAGTCTTTGAAACATTAAAAGAAACAGCTTTAATAAACACAATAAATCTGCATCACGAAATGGAAGCGGATACCGCTGTATTTGCAGATGGAAAAATGTTAATTTCCATCATTCAAAATATCGTTTCAAATGCCATAAAACATACAGGAAGGGGCGGCACAATAACGATTTCAGCAAAAAGTAAAGATGACAAAATTATTGTTCAGGTAAAGGACACCGGGGTTGGAATGTCCAAAGAAATAATGGAAAAACTTTTTACCCCACAAATGAAAACCCTTTCAGAAACAAGAAAAGTAAATAAAGGGGCCGGAATTGGATTGTTATTGGTAAAAGGGTTTTTAGAAAAAAATGGCGGCGAAATTTGGGTAGAAAGTATTGAAGGTAAAGGCACCTCTTTTTATTTTACATTACCCATCCAGAAACCTTTATATAAAATAGGCGGTTCAGGGGAAATTATGTTTGATGAAAGCGCATAATTAGGTTATATTTTTACTTTTTGGTAATAGGCACCTTACCAAACTTCCTTTTTTTATCAAAACACGCTACTTTGTAATATCCACAAGGGGTTCTTAACTTGTAAGAAATTTTTTGTAACTTTTAAATATGTTTGTTTAATTTATAAAAAACACGGATATGCAACAAACTAACCTTTTTAACGACTTTTTTAACAGCGAAAAAGCAGGGGGATTAGTGCTTATTGCTTGCACAATTATTTCATTGCTTATTGCCAATACAAATAGTGGTGATGGTTACCTTGATTTTTGGCATAGCCAATTCGCAGGACATAGCATAACGCATTGGATCAATGACGGACTAATGACATTTTTCTTT
>CAYOHR010000012.1:14796-66171 GCA_964403835.1 uncultured Flavobacteriales bacterium | reverse complement strand
TAACTGCTGCCAAACCAGAAATCAAATCTGAAACCGTATTTACATTTTCTGAATAGGTTAAGGGTTCAAATTGATTAAAAATGATATTCAAGTCATCATCAGTATTCAATATAAGAGTTGAGTTATAAGAAGAATTAAAAATAGGCCTACGGGCTTGTATTTGAAAATTTGCCTTAAACTCGTTTGATGAAATTTTTTGAGTAATATTTATAATAATGCTACAATCGATCTTTTCTTCCGGGCCAAAAGCATCCGAAGTCCATCTGTTATTATTCATAAATTCAGTAACTCCTTTTTCCATCGCATCATAAATGGTTTTATCAGACCCAACTTGTTGCGCCGAAACTTTTACTGTACAATTTAACTCCTGCGATAAAACAGGAAAACAGGCCAACACAAAATTTATAATGATTAAAAATGGAGCAGAGAACAATTTCATAAAGACAAATTTATATATTTATAAACTTTATTTTTTAGGCAAGAAAAGATATTTTTTTATCAAAAGTAAGAGGTTTTCATGAAAATACTTTCGATAAAACGAAATATTGCCGAAATTATTGGGCTGTTTTATAAAAATGAACAAAAAAGATAAAATTGGAATATTTTTTTCTTCAGGAATAGGAAACGCTATTTTGATGGTTCCTTTTATTAATGCGCTTTTAAGTCAAAATAAAGAACTTCATATTGTTGGTATATTTGATAGTCCTTATAAAATAGAAGATTTATTCTGGGATGAATCTTTACTTCACGAAAAAATTATTTTAGATTCTTCCATCAAAAATCTTTCTATATTCTCGAAATACGGAAAATTTCACACTATTTATTTGGATTATTTTTCTGTTACCCGCAAAAATATTTTATGGAGCTTATTTATGGCTGATACCATTGTTGCGCATCAAAAAAAAGTAGATCTTCCCGCCTTTGTTTTAAGTAAAATTAATTTTATTGAAGTGCATCCAAACCAGCACATGATTGATATTAATTTGGCTTTGATGGAAGAAGAACATCTATTATATTATAAAGTAGATTATACCCTTCCTAAACCTCCGGTAAGTAAAGCTATTTTACCTTCAAAATCATTCATAAGCATTCAAATTAGCAGTGGAAATAATAAAACACCTTATAAAACCTGGCCATTTGAGAACTGGAAAAACCTTATTAAAGAGGTGATGAGTGAGTTTCCGACCTTAGATGTTATTGTTTTGGGTGATGAAACCGAAAAGGCCTTGGGGCAAACCTTAAGTTATGAAATACCTCAAATTCATAATCGGGTAGGAAAAACAAGCTTAGTAGAAGCGGCAAATGTGCTTCAAAATTCGTTGTTATTTATTGGCCACGATAGCGGCTTAATGCATATAGCAGCCAGTTTAAAAACACCTACATTAACTGTTTGGGGAGGATCTGATTTTAATTTATACGGATACCACAGTTTTGAACCTGAACATCATCAAATTATTTTTCATAAAATTTCTTGCCATCCATGTAATTCTTGGATAAACCCAAATACTTCCCGTGTTTTTGATCCCCTGGCCTGCCCCGATTTTAAATGCATTCGTCAAATTTCGGTTCTCGAAGTTTTTGAAAAATGTAAAGAAATGATTTCACCCTTGCTAAGCAATTCTTGAATTATTCTATTTTTGTTAAAAAAATAAATGAAAAATAGCACGTTACTTTTAGGCTTTGGATTATTCTTTCTTCTATTTACAGCTTGTCAAAACGACCAAACACCGAAAGAGACTGAACAAGAAACAACCCACTCCGAAATAATAGATTCGACGAGTATAGTTGGTAAGTGGAAATTTGCAGATGCTGAATTTAAAAAAGGTTTAAGTGATGAAGATAAAATCATGTTTGAAAAAACAAAACTCAGTTTTGCACCAAATACATACTCATTTGACGAATCAGGCAATTTTTTAATTGAGGTACCCAATGCACTCGATCCTCAAAAATCTAAAATTGTGACAAAAAAATGGGCAAAAGATGGAAACAAGTACCTAATTATTGATCAGGATACCATTCCCGCTGAAATTATAAACGGAACCTTGCAAATTACAGAAAAAGAAGTAGTTATTAAATTAATTAGAAAGTAAATTCTCTCTTTTAAGGTTTAATTAATTGATAGGACCAAGTACCATCTTTTAAAAAAGTGATAGAAATAGCACCCAATCCATCGTAATATTCAAATTCATTTAAGTATCTTTTAGAATTAGATTTAACATATTTACTGCCTGCTCCGCTTACAAAATAATGATTTTTTTCATGTTTATGATATTGTATAGTATGATCATGGCCTGACACATAAAAAATATTTTCGTAAGGTTTAAAGCTTTGCAATAACTTCTTTTTTATTCTTTTGTAACGGGGCTGTTCAATATCCTGCGAGAAATAACGATACCCTCCTAAAATGCCTAAAAAGGTGAAATTATTCAAAAACCGGAAGGGTTGTTTTAATCGCCCATGCGAACCATTTGAAAATAAAGGATGGTGTGCACAAATAAGCACTCTCTCTCCATTTTTTTTAGATAAAGCTAATAAAGAATCTAAATTTTTAAAAAACTGAAGTTCCATTTCTTTTTTAGTGAGATCATCCATCATTCCTACCGGATGAAACGGTTGTTTATGGAGCCACCATTGTATATCCAGTGCAATAAGTCTATATTTTTTATCAATCACATACGTATAAGGCCCCGGAAGCCCATTTGCAGGGACGAAATTTTGCGAAGTTCTGTTTTTTGTAGCACTATTATCCAAATATTTTTCTACATACACTCCTTCTTCTTTTACGGCTTCCAAACCTCTCATTCTCCCTTGCCTCCAATCGTGATTACCCGGAATAACAAAAGCATTTCCAGGGTAGTTTTGAAGAATATCTAGTTGGTTATTTAACTTTTTTTCTGATAATTTTCTTTTCTTTTCTTTTAACTCAATTCCTTTAGGATATATATTATCTCCTAAAAAAACTAAGGTACTATTCGAATCTTTTTCAATCAATCCCTTTATTTTTAGTAATAAAGCATTGCTGTTAGTATCCTTGCCCGCATCACCTATTAAATAAAACGTTTGGTCTGTTTGTGCGTACCCCTTTAAACAAAATAAAAAAAGTAAGCCTAGCAACCATTTGTTTTTATATTCGTTTGTATAATACACTTTTAGGAAAAATATCATAATAATATGTAAATTTGGCGCTATATAATAATTGAGAATATAAAAGTAAAGGTTTTAAAGGTTAATTTGAAAGTAATAAAAATAAACAAATGAAAAGTATCTTTTCCTTCTTATTTCTTTTTTTTCATTTATGTATTTTAAGTGCTCAATGCGGTTTAATTACTAATGGAGACTTTCAAGCAGGCAATGTTGGGTTTACATCCAATGATCAAACGTATACTGCCAGTCCTTGCGTTTTAGATGATCAATACACTATAACCAACAATATTTTTTGCTACAGCGGAGCTTGGAATTTACCTGCCGATCATACCACCGGAACTGGAAATATGATGTTGGTTAACATAACCGGTGCTGTAACTACACCTCGGGTTTATTGTACTTCGTTTGCCACAAATCCGGGACAAATTTATCGTTTTTCTTATTGGGTGGCTAATCCTAACGGAGATCCAGGTATTCCTCAATTAGATTTAAAAGTAAATGGTATTCCTTTGTCCAGCCCCATTACTATTCCTAGCTACAGCGGGTGGCTTTCTAAATCACATACTTTTCCTGCATTCACAACCACCACCAATGTGTGCATATATAGCTATAATACCCCCGTTATTACTAACGGAATAACCTTTGGATATGATGTTGCATTAGATGATATATGCGCCGAACCTATTTTTGATTCTATTCGGGTGCGTTTTTTAAATACTTCAAGCAGCATGTGTGTTGGAGATACTGCCAAATTCCGTTTCGATTATTATGGTTTTAATGGTTCTATTTGTTTTAACGTATATGATGGAGTTAATTTACAACAACTTACGTTTCATAATGGCGATATATATAAGGTGGCGGTCACAGCTGCTAATACGGTATTTTCTTTCTCTTCTCAATTTTGTAACGGCAATGGCTTTATTAAAAACTATCCGGTAACGGTTAATTTAGCTCCCACAGCTAATTTTTCTACCAACGATATTTGTGCTGGGCATTCAAATATTGTAAACCTAAATAATTCCACTCCGGGTGGAACTTTTTCTATCGTATCACCTATTATTGATCAAGTTGCTATTAACTCAAACACCGGTGTTTTAAGTAATTACACCCCTGGTAATAGCTATATTATTCAATATCAAGTACAAACCGGAACTTGTATAGCAACTAATAAAGATACGGTACGTACCACCGCTAAAGACAATGGTTCGTTTTCGGTGGCTGATTTTTGTGAAAATTCTAGCAATCAAAATATCCCTGTTTTACCGGGCGGAACCTATTCTTTTTCTCCTAGTCCTGCTGATGCAGCTCAAATTAATGCGAATACAGGCGTTATTTCTTCTTATACCCCCGGAAATACATACAATATTCGGTATATTACCAATGGTATATGTCCAGATACCTCTTATGAGGATGTAAAAGTGATTCTACAGGCTGATCCCACCTTTTTTTATAGTGATTTTTGCCCAGGCTCATTAACCTACCCAGTAGCAAGCGGTGCAAGTGGCGGAGTATATACTTTTCGTTTTGACCCCGCTGATGGAGCAACCATTGATCCATCCTCAGGTCTTATTAATAATGAAATTGGAGGTACCGATTATTTTGTGCAATACAAAGTGGGCGTTTGTCCCGATTCTTTAACAAGAAAAGTAACTGTTTTTGAGGAACCCACGGCTACCATTTCAGGTACAGGCGATATTTGTGATTTAGTGCCCGATTCTTTTGTTATTTTATTAACTGGCAATCCGCCGTTTGATTTTATTTATTATAATGGAAATAACCCGATAAATGTTTCAGGATATAATTCCTTTTCTTATGCCACTCATATTACCGAACCTTCCAATTATAATATGGTAAGCGTTAAAGACTTAAATTGCAATGGTACCCATTCTGGTTCAGCTAATTTTGTAAGTGATAATATTTTACTTTCTATCGATACAGGAAAAGGCTGCCCGGGAACAACAACCCAATTAAATATTGTTTCTAACATATCCCCGCAGGCAAGCTGTTTATGGAATTTTGGAGATGGTCAAACTGCTCAAACTTGTGCTTCACAAACACATTTATATAAAGACCCGGGCTGTTATGATGTAAGCTTAACAATTACCGCTTCTAGTGGATGTAAGGGGACTACCACCAAAAACGACCTATTTTGCACCTACGAATTACCCGTAGCCTCTTATTTTATGACACCTGAGCAACCTACTTATATATACAATGACGTAAAATTGCATGAAACCGCTACCAACGAAGCCATTTTACAATGGTATAATGGAATTAATTTTTTAAGTGATTCGGATATTGTTGATCTGGAATTACCCATTGATACCAATATACTTACCGAAATATGCTTAGTTGCTATATCCGAAGAGGGATGTAAGGATACCATATGTAAAAAAATAAAAGTTCAGGAAGATCACGTATTTTTTATACCCAATACCTTTACCCCAAACGAAGATGGCTTAAATGAAATATTTAAACCCATTATTAAGCAAGTATCCAATTATGATTTTAAAATATATGATCGCTGGGGCAAGGTGGTTTATGAAACCGATAAAACAGAAGAAGGATGGAACGGATTTTATAAATCTAACCTAGTCCCTTTAGGAATATATTCTTGGGTTATTTCGTATATAAACAAAAAAGGAGTTGATGAGGTGAGGTACGGAATTGTATATGTTGTACATTAGCTTTGGTATTAAATTTTTTGATTCTTAAAAAATTTAAAAAAACATTCTTAGTTTTTGTTTATTTTTACTTTCTTAATAGCAATAGATGTCTGATAGTATAGTAATTATACCTACTTATAATGAAATAGAGAACATCGAAAAGATGATTCGCACTGTTTTTGCGTTGCCCAAAGAGTTTCATCTTTTAATTATTGATGATGGCTCACCCGATGGAACCGCAGCGCTTGTTACAAAATTACAAAATGAATATCCCGATAAACTTTTTTTAAAAGAAAGAAAAGGCAAATTAGGTTTAGGAACTGCTTATATTAAAGGATTTGAGTGGGCCTTGGAGCGAAAATATGAGTACATTTTTGAAATGGATTGCGATTTTTCTCATAATCCGGATGATTTAATTCGATTGTATGATGCCTGTGCTAAAGATGGAGCCGATATGAGTGTAGGTTCCCGCTATGTAAAAGGAGGAAAAGTTAAAAACTGGGACAGAAAAAGGCTTTTAATGTCGTATTTTGCTTCGGTATATGTGCGCATAGTACTCGGAATTAGCATTAAAGATACTACCGCCGGATTTGTTTGTTACAAACGCAAAGTGTTAGAAACCATTAAATTAACCAAAATTCGATTTGTGGGTTATGCTTTTCAAATTGAAATGAAATACACTACATTGTTACATGGTTTTCGCATTAAAGAAGTTCCTATTACCTTTATTGACCGAGAGTTTGGAACATCTAAAATGAGCAGTAAAATATTTAAGGAAGCTTTTTTGGGCGTGTTTATCATTAAAAATAAAGAGCTTTAAAAAGCCGATACTTTGCAATGAATCAAAATATTCTGATAAAAAATGCCACGCTTGTCAACGAATCCAAAGTTTATATAGCTAGCGTTCTCATTCGCGATAAAGAAATAGCCGAAATATATCCCGATAATAAAAACATTCCACAAACCAACGATTTATTGGTTATTGATGGAACTGGCCAATTTTTATTGCCTGGTTTAATTGATGATCAGGTGCATTTTAGAGAACCTGGTTTAACACATAAAGGTGACTTGTATACCGAACCAAAAGCCGCCGTTGCGGGCGGAATCACTTCCTTTATGGAAATGCCTAATACCGTCCCCAATGCATTAACACAAGCCTTATTGGAGGATAAATATCAAATAGCTGCCGAAAAATCTTTAGCAAACTATTCATTCTTTATGGGGGTTTCTAACGATAATTTGGATGAAGTTTTAAAAACAAACCCTAAAAATGTATGTGGGGTTAAAGTTTTTATGGGATCTTCCACCGGAAATATGTTGGTGGATAATATAAATACATTGGAACAGCTTTTTGAAAAATGTAAAATGCTCATTGCCGCTCATTGCGAAGATGAAACAACCATTAAAAATAATACCGTCATTTATAAGGAAAAGTATGGTGAAGATATTCCTATAGAAGCGCATCCTAAAATCAGATCCGAAGAAGCCTGTTACCTATCTTCTTCTAGGGCTGTTAAACTGGCAAAAAAATACAATGCCCGGCTGCATATTTTGCATATTTCAACCGCAAAAGAACTCGATTTATTTGAAAAAGACACCCCTCTTTCCGACAAAAGAATAACTTCAGAAGCCTGCATTCATCACCTTTGGTTTTCTGAGGAAGATTATGCAAAAAAAGGAAATTTTATTAAATGGAACCCCGCCGTTAAAACAAAAAATGATCGCGCTGCTGTTTTTAATGCCTTATTCGATAACCGAATTGATGTTATTGCAACAGATCACGCACCGCATACCCTCGAAGAAAAAGAGAATGCTTATTTAAAGGCTCCTTCCGGCGGCCCACTTGTTCAGCATGCTTTGGTAGCCATGTTGGAATTTTATCATCAACAAAAAATAAGTTTGGAAAAAATAGTGGAAAAAATGTGCCATAATCCGGCTATTCTTTTCCAAATAAATAAACGAGGTTTTATTCGCAAAGGATATTATGCTGATTTAGTTTTGGTGGCCCCAAATAATTCTTGGACCGTAAATACTTCAAATATTTTGTATAAATGTGGCTGGTCACCTTTTGAAGGACATACTTTTCAGTCTAAAATAACCCATACTTTTGTCAATGGAAATTTGGTTTATCAACAGGGTAAATTCAACGAATCTATCAAGGGTGAGCGATTAACCTTTAATCGGTAATTTTTTAAATTCTAAATCCTCTTTTTACAAAAAAAATAAAAACTTTCCCAAGAGAACGTTATATTCGCATCTTACAATTAACATTTACAATCTTTATTCATGAATATTTCATCCATTTTTCTGAAAAATATTGTTCTCCTGCTTTTTATTTTTAGTGTTCATTCTATGTTTTCGCAAAATAAAATCTCAGGTTCTGTAAAAGACCCTAAAACAGGTGAATATTTAGTTGGGGCTTCTGTTACTATAAAAGGAAACACCCTAGGGGCTTTAACCGATGTCAATGGTAATTTTACAATGACTTTACCAGATACCCTTCCTCTTCCTGTTACCCTAAAAATTTCATATATGGGGTATACCGATTTTGAGCTTGAAGTTAAAAATTTAAGCCAAAAAGCAAAAATTGAGTTACTATCCAAAGAAACTGAATTAACAGAAATTCATATTGTAGATGATCGTCTGACAGAAAAGCAAAAACAATCGGCTCAAACGGTCGAAACTATGGATATTTTAAGCATTAAACAAACCGCATCTGCCGATTTTTATGAAGGTGTAGGGGCTTTAAAAGGGGTTGATTTAACCTCGGCCAGCTTGGGTTTTAAAGTCATTAATACCCGCGGATTTAATTCAACCAGCCCGGTTCGGTCTTTACAATTGATAGATGGGGTTGATAATCAATCACCTGGATTAAATTTTTCTTTGGGTAATTTTTTAGGTGCATCGGAATTAGATGTGCAAAAACTAGAGTTGATTGCCGGCGCCAATGGTCCTTTATATGGCCCTAATGCCTTTAACGGAGTGGTGTATATTACCACAAAGGATCCTTTTAAATACCAAGGTTTATCCGTTTCTGTAAAAAGTGGCGAGCGAGATCTAAAAGAAGGTGCTTTTCGTTTTGCAAGAGCCTTTGGAAAAGAACAAGGAAAGGAAAAATGGGCTATAAAAGCTAATTTTTATTATATGCAAGCCTATGATTGGGAGGCAAATAGCTTAGATTCATCATCACAATCTTTAAACGGACCAACAAATCCGGGTGGGTACGATGCTGTTAATCGTTATGGCGACGAAAACTTATCTGCCGGGCAAAATAATGCATCAACCTTAGGTGGTCAGGTTCAAACTCCAGGCTTAGGTCGTTGGTACAGAGGCGGTTACGAAGAAAAAGACTTGGTTAACTACAATACCGAAAATTTAAAAGCTTCAGCGGCTATTCATTACAAAATTAGAGAAGCCCAAGTTATAGCTTCTTCAAACTTCGGAAGTGGAACCACCGTTTACCAAGGCGATAACCGATATCGTTTAAAAGATATTCTCTTTTTTCAGCACCGATTAGAATTTAAAAAAGAGAATAAATTTTTCATTCGATCATATTTTACCAACGAAGATGCCGGAAATACATACGATGCCGTTTTTACGGCTTATTTACTTCAAAATGCAGCCAAATCAGATGGTGAATGGCAAAAAGATTATCGGAATTATTGGAGTACCAAAGTAAATCCAAAAATAAAAGCTATGCCCGGTTATCCGCAATGGAATCCACTTTCCGGAAACCCTTACCCTTTTGATGAATTAAATTCTTTTTTAGTAAAAATACAAGATTCACTTCAAGTATATCATCAAAGAGCCAATGCAGCCGCTAACATGCAAAATCCATTAAATCCGGAGGATCATGATCGGTTCGAGCCGGGTACTGCTCGTTTCGACTCTGCCCTTCAGTCCATCACGCTTAAAAAATCTTTTTTACAAGGAGGATCAGGTTTATATGATAAATCTGCCTTATTTCACGTGCAGGGCGAATACAAGTTTGAGCCTGTTAAAAACGAAAAAAAGGTAATGGATATCATTCTGGGAGCCAATTTTAGGCAATTTATGCCTAATACCAATGGGACCATTTTTAACGAAAAACCCATATTTGATTCCGTGCAAACAGGAAATACCTGGCAAGTGGATACTTCTTTTACCCGAATTATAAATAAAGAATTTGGTATTTATACGGGCCTAGAAAAGAAAGTAATGGATGAAAAATTAAAATTAAATGCTACTTTGCGTTTAGATAAAAATCAGAATTTTGATTTTCTGTTTTCACCTGCCTTATCGGCTGTTTATGTGCAAAAAAAGAATGTTTTTCGCATCAGTTTTTCTTCTGCTATTCGAAATCCAACCTTAGCCGATCAATATTTAAAATACGATGTCGGACGAGCAATTTTGTTAGGAAACTTGAATGGTTTTGATTCTTTAGTAACCATCCCCTCTTTGTATAGTTACTTTAATAGTCCCAACTTAAGTGTCGATTCCTTAAAATTCTTTAACCTGGCTCCTATTCGTCCGGAAAAAGTAAAAACCATCGAATTTGGCTACCGGGGCACTTTGTGGGATAAAATATATATCGATGCCTCTTATTATTACAGTTTTTATCAGGATTTTATTGGGTACACCATTGGGGTCGATCTGGAGTTTGATTCAATATACACCAACCGAATTAGCGATGCCCAGGTATACCGAATTGCTTCTAATGCCAGCTCCATTGTTACTACCCAAGGGTTTTCTATGAGCGCTAATTACTATTTTAAAAAATATTATTCTTTTAATGCTAATTATTCCTTTAATCAACTCAATAAACAAACCATAGAAGACCCTATTATTCCCGCTTATAACACGCCTAAACACAAGTATAATGTGGGTGTATCGGGCAATGATTTTAGCCTTTTAAAAATTCATAATTTGGGTTTTAACATCAATTATAAATGGGTGAAAGGCTTTGTGTTTGAAGGGTCGCCACAATTTACGGGTTATGTTCCTTCGTATGATATGCTCGATGCCCAAGTTAATTGGAAATGGGTTAAATATAAAACAACTTTTAAAGTGGGAGCTTCTAATATTATGGGGCTTGCTCCTTTCTTTGATAAAGAATTACTTACTTGGGATGAAAAATCAAAAAAAGCATTCGATAATAAAAACATTCAAGTGTATGGAGGCCCCTATGTTGGTCGCATGGCGTATGTTTCTATCTTAATAGACTTAGATCGGTCGTATGAATAAATATTTCTTGGCATATATTTTGAGTACAATTTTTTAACATATAAATTTGCTGCCATGAAAACTACATTACTTTTAAGTTGTCTTTTTATTCAACTTTTTATATTAAAGGCTCAAAATAGACTCACTTTTTATACGGTGGATAAAAGCCCCTTTTATTTATATATTGATAATATGATTTATAATAATTGGGAACCTTCTAATTCTATTACCATACAAAATATAGATCCGGCTAATTATAACATCAGAATTGTGCCAGTTAATACGAATCAATATTCCGTTTTAACACTTTCAATTTTAGATGAATACGAATATGTTTATAAATTAATACCTGTACAGGGTTCTCTAAGGCCTGGATCTCCCTTTATCGGAAATAAATACTTAATTAAATTAAAAAAAATGGAAGAAATAGTAGATCCTTACTGTTCCGATCCATATAATCATAATCCGACCACTTATAATTCTCCTCTACCCCCACCTCCGCCGGCCGTAGCTCCTTTACCAACTCCCAATGACCAGTTTCAAAACATCTTAAATAGCATTCAAAACCAAACTTTTAATGAGAATAAATTAAAAGTTGCCAAACAAATTGTTTCAACCAATCTTTTATCGGTTGATCAAATCAGAAAAATTATGAAACTGTTCCCTTTTGATGATGCTAAGTTAGAGTTTTCTAAGTATGCATATCAATATGTTTATGATCCAAAAAACTACTACCTTTTAAGCTCTGATTTTTATTTTTCGAGCGATGCAGAAGAATTAATGGAATACATAGCCACCCAATAACCTTTTGTTTTCCTTCTCATAGCCTCATAATTTTTAATACACATAGAAATTGCTAATATTAAATCATTAATATTAGCAATTTCTTTACTTTTGCAGCATTACCATCGAATATGATAGAGACTAAAACTAATTTAGAAGCCGCTTTAAAGCTTGGAATTAAAGAAGATGAATATCAAAAAATTCAAGAAATATTAGGTCGCGATCCTAATTTTACCGAAGTATGTATTTATTCGGTCATGTGGAGCGAACATTGTTCCTATAAAAACTCCATTACTTGGTTAAAAACCTTACCCAAAGAGGGGCCTCATATGTTGGTAGAAGCAGGCGCAGAAAATGCGGGTTTGGTTGATATTGGCAATGGTTTAGGTTGTGCATTTAAAATAGAATCTCATAACCACCCTTCCGCTTTAGAACCCTATCAGGGAGCTGCAACGGGAGTTGGAGGCATTAACCGCGATATTTTTACGATGGGCGCTCGGCCAATTGCTCAGCTTAATTCTTTGCGTTTTGGTAATTTAGAATTAGATCGAACCAAATGGCTTTTAAAAGGCGTTGTTAAAGGAATTGGTGATTATGGAAATGCTTTTGGCGTACCTGTTTTAGGGGGTGAAGTTTATTTTGATGATTGTTATAACACCAATCCACTCGTAAATGCAATGTCGGTGGGTATTGTAAAAAGCAATAAAATTATTTCTGCCATTTCTTTTGGCGAGGGAAATCCTGTATTTATTGTGGGGTCTTTCACAGGCAAAGATGGGATACATGGTGCCGCCTTTGCCTCTAAAGATATTACCGAAGACTCTGTGCAAGATTTACCCGCTGTACAGGTAGGAGATCCATTTATGGAAAAACTGCTCTTAGAAGCCAGTTTAGAGCTTGCTGAGACCGATTACATAGTAGGAATGCAAGATATGGGCGCAGCAGGTATTACCTGTAGCACTTCCGAAATGTCGGCCAAGGGAGAATCAGGGATGAATGTGTACTTAGATAAAGTACCTACCCGCCAAGAAGGTATGCAGCCTTTCGAAATTTTACTTTCCGAATCGCAAGAGCGAATGTTGGTGGTCGTTAAAAAAGGTTGTGAGGATAAAGTAAAAGTCATTTTTGATAAATGGGATCTTTCCTGCGTTCAAATTGGAGAAGTAACCAATTCGGATCGTTTAAAATATTATATGAATGGCGAATTAGTGGCCGATGTTCCTGCTGAATCGCTAGTTTTAGGAGGAGGAGCCCCTGTTTACCAACGAGAATATAAGGAGCCCGATTATTATAAAAAATCGAAAGAATTTAATATCAATCAAATACAACAACCCGAAGATTTAAAGAAAGTAGCCGAATTCTTGTTGCAACAACCCAATATTGCCTCTAAAAAATGGGTAATTGAGCAATACGATTCTATGGTAGGAACCATTAACATGTCGACCAATTTCCCTTCCGATGCCGGATTAATCCAAGTAAAAGGAACAGAAAAGGCTCTGGCTTTAACGGTCGACTGTAATTCGAGATACGTATATGCTGATCCGGAGCAAGGGTGCGCTATTGCTGTGGCAGAAGCAGCCCGAAACATTAGTTGTTCAGGCGGAATTCCCAGTGCAGTCACCAATTGTTTAAATTTTGGAAATCCTTATAATCCGGAAGTATATTGGCAATTTGTAGGTGCTATTAAGGGAATGTCAAAAGCCTGTTTGAAATTTAAAACACCCGTAACAGGCGGTAATGTTAGCTTTTATAATCAATCTAATTTAAAAGGAAAAGAAGAAGCTGTATACCCTACACCTACCATTGGTATGATAGGTGTTTTGGAAGATAATGCTTTGGCAACCTCTTTAGCTTTTCAAAACGAAGGGGATTTAATTTACGTATTGGGCTCATCAAAAAACGATATTAATTGTTCTGAATATTTATATCATTACCATCAGGTTAAACTATCTCCGGCGCCTTATTTTGATTTAGATGAGGAATTTAAAGTTCAAACCGGTATTCAGCAATTAATCCGTAAAAAAATGGTTTCGGCAGTGCACGACTGTTCCGAAGGCGGCATTTTTATTGCCTTGTGTGAAATGGGTTTTCCTAAAAACCTAGGATTTGAAATAGAAACCGATTTAAAACTAAGAAAAGATGCCTTTTTATTTGGGGAAGCACAAAGCAGAATAGTAATGAGCATCGACCCATCATTAAAAAATGAATGTGAACACTTAATGCAATCGTGGGGTCTCGAATTTAATAAAATTGGTCGGGTAAGTACCCAAATTAAAATTGATCAACAACTTTGGCAAGAGAATATTAAATCTTATTTTAATTTATATGCTACCGCATTAGAAAAGAGACTTGTACAATAAAATATTATTTTTAAAATTCAACTTGTTAACAATAAATTATTCATAATCTTTTTCAGTCGCTGCCTAAATAGTTCATATTTCTTGTACTTTCGAATATTGCCCATGAAAAAACAATTATTTATTCTTTATATATTTTTCTTCGGACTTTGTACCTCCCTGCAGGCGCAAGTTTACGATGAGGCTTATAAAGAAAAATTTAATCAAGTCCGATTTAACTTGGGGGGCGGTAAAACAGGCGAAGCTTTTCTTTTATTGCAAGATTTGTACAAAATAGATTCCATGAATCATTATACCAATTATTTAATTGGTATCTGTTATACCGAACAAAATATTGTAACTCCTTTGTCTTACAAGCATCTTAAATATGCTTCGGAAAATGTAATGGATGTTTATACATATATACCTTATACCGAAAAACGTTCACCCGTATATGTTTGGTATTATTTAACCAAAGCATATAGCCAAAATGGTATGTGTAAAGAAGCAAAAGAAACCATGGATAAATTTATGGAACACTATGGTTCTGAAAAAAATGATTATTTCGTAGTAAACATCAGAAAGTTTTTATTGCAATGTAAAAACGAAGCATATAAGTTAAAAAAACGAGGGTATAAAAACGTGATTACCAAGGAAGTAACCTATACTACCGAAAGTAGTTTATATGGCATTCAGGTAGGCGCATTTAAAGAATTAATACCCGTTAAAGAAGAGTTTGATAATTTAAAAAATGTGGAAGCTTTTATGGATAAAGAAGGCATGATACGTTATATCGTCGGACATTTCAGCTTTAAAAAACAGGCTGAATCTTTGCTGGATGTCATAAAAAAAGCCGGTTATAATGATGCGTTTATTGTTGATGTAAATAAAGAATCGCGCTTTTCAAGAGAAGTTATTATTGTAGATAATATGTCCTTTAAAGCCAATTTACGAGGCAAAATAGACTATCGTGTACAAATTGGAGCTTTTTCTAATAAAGATTCTATTCCGGAAGATTTAGCGCGTTTATATATAAAAGTAGATCAAATTAACGAAGTTATTGAAGGAGATTTAACCTTGGTAACTGCGGGTTCATATAGCAATTATGATAATGCTGCCAAGTATAAAGATGAATTATTGCAATTGGGAATACCCGGTGCTTTTGTTATTGCCATCAATCAAGGACATAAAGTTTCTTTGCGTGCCGCAGAAAAATATTTAGAGAATAATAAGTCTCAGGCAGAAGAAAATAGTAAAAAGAAGAGATAAAAAATATTCTTGAATCCTTTAAAATAGGCGTTTTTTGAAAAAAAAGAACCCTTCATCCTAAAATAAATTTTGTTAATCGCTTTAAAGCTAGTATTTTTGAGCCATAAAAAAATAAAAAGAAAAAATGAAAGCAAATAACTGTATTAAATTATTGATTTTAGGAGTGATCTTTACAAGTGCTTTGTCTTCTTGTAAAAAAGGAGAGGAAGATCCATTTTTTAGCTTAAGAAGCAGAAAACAGAGAGTGGTAGGCGATTGGAATTTTACAACTTTTAATCAAGATTTAACCACTGTATATTCAGCGTCAAACGTAACTATTCACAGAACAGAAGATGTTGAATTTGTAGATGCAGAAAACTTTAACATCGAAGTAACAACAACGACAACCAATCCTTCAAAATCAGTAACTATTGAAGAAACAGGAACTTTAACTGATTTTCATATTAATTTTGCGAAAGACGGGAATTTTGAAATGATTAAAAGTTACGTTGTTGCTTCTACTTACAGTGAAAAGATAGATACCTCAGGTACTCCCTTTAATTTAATTTCTAGAACTATGAAAACGTCTAAAAATGTTATTGAGAGTTATGTGGGTTCTTGGAATTTCCTAGCAGGTGTTGAAAAAGATAATTATAAAAATAAAGAGCGTATTGCTTTAAATTTCACAAAAATAACCATTACTGAAAACAATACAATTGATAGTACAACTAAATTTACAACGCATATCCCTAATCAACCGGATAATGTTATTACAACCACTACAAAATCTAGCATTACATCAGGAACAACCAGTGACTATGTAAATGGTGAAAACACCGTTGTTTGGGCTTTAAAACGTTTAGCTAATGACGAAATTTTAGTGGACAGAACCATTAATAACTTTTATTCAAATAATAGTTCTACGGTTACCAATAGCATTGACAATTTAGGAAATCCAACATTAGCGGGTTCTTCTGAAATAAAAGGTTCAGCTACTTCAAATGGAATTGAAAGCTTTACTCTTTCTCCAAAAGGAAGTGCTGCTAAAGAAGAATAATTTTATAACATATATAACTGAAAGGCTTGCAATAGTTGCAGGCCTTTTTTTATTAATCTACTTCAACCATGAGCTTATTAGACGAAATTAAGAAACGAAGAACCTTCGCTATTATTAGTCACCCCGATGCCGGAAAAACAACCTTAACCGAAAAATTTCTGTTATTTGGTGGGGCTATTCAAACAGCCGGTGCCGTTAAATCCAATAAAATTAAAAAAACCGCCACGTCCGATTTTATGGAAATTGAACGCCAAAGAGGTATTTCGGTGGCCACTTCCGTAATGACTTTCGAATATCAAAATACCTTGGTAAACATCCTAGATACACCCGGTCACAAAGATTTTGCTGAAGATACTTACCGTACCTTAACTGCCGTAGATAGTGTTATTTTGGTAATTGACTGCGTAAAAGGGGTCGAGGAACAAACCGAACGATTGATGAGTGTTTGCCGCATGCGAAACACGCCCGTTATTGTTTTTATCAATAAATTAGACATGGAAGGGCAAGATCCCTTCGATTTATTAGATGAATTAGAAGAAAAA
This sequence comes from uncultured Flavobacteriales bacterium, assembly GCA_964403835.1. Taxonomy (GTDB): domain Bacteria; phylum Bacteroidota; class Bacteroidia; order Flavobacteriales_G; family JALEGO01; genus CAYOHR01. The sequence goes on along the minus strand of CAYOHR010000012.1, from coordinate 49,193 downwards.
CTAAGCATTAAAGTTCGTCCGCTTAGCTGGCCTATTAACATCGGAAAACGCTTTAAAGGCGTATATAAGCTCTACGATAAAAAAGTAAATTTATTTGCCCCTAATATTACCGATATTGTTGAAGATAAAATTGAAATTACGGACCTAAAGGACTCTAAACTGGATGAAATTATAGGAGAAGACGATGCCAATCAGTTACGGGAAGATGTTGAGCTTATAAATGGTGTTTACAACGATTTTGATAAACAGGAGTATGCCGATGGGCACATTGCCCCTGTTTTTTTCGGAAGTGCCTTATATAACTTCGGAATACAGGAATTGTTAGAGAAATTTATTGAAATAGCTCCTTTTCCGCAAGACCGGGAAACCAATATACGCTCCATTGCTCCTACAGAAGAAAAATTTACAGGCTTTGTTTTTAAAATACATGCCAATTTAGATCCCAAACACCGCGACAGGGTTGCCTTTTTAAGAGTTTGCTCTGGTAAATTTGAACGGAATAAGTTCTTTCATCACGTGCGCAACAACAAAAATTTGCGCTTTTCGGCTCCTTTTGCCTTTATGGCTCAAAAAAGAAGCATTTTGGATGAGGCCTATGCCGGTGATGTAGTTGGGTTGTATGATACCGGAACTTTTAAAATTGGCGATACCCTAACCGAGGGCGAAGAGCTTATTTTTAAAGGAATCCCCAATTTTTCACCCGAAATTTTTAAGGAATTGGTCAATATTGATCCTATGAAAACCAAGCAATTGGAAAAAGGCATCGAACAATTAACCGATGAAGGGGTGGCGCAATTGTTTTCTAAACCCTTTGGAAATAAAAAAGTGGTGGGTACCGTAGGTGAACTTCAGTTTGAGGTTATTCAATACCGATTATTGCATGAATATGCTGCTTCTTGTCGTTTCGAACCCATGTCCTTTTATAAGGCTTGTTGGATTACTTCAGATAACCAATCGCAACTAGATGATTTTCTGCGGATTAAGTCGAACGTAATTTATGAAGATAAGGATAAAAATTTAGTGTTTTTGGCCGAATCTCCCTGGGTATTAAAATCGGCGCAAGATAATTACCCTGAAATTGAGTTTCATACCACCTCCGAGTTTCAAAAAATAACGTCTTAAGTACTTAATACCTAATACTTCATACTTAATACAATAAAATGAAATTCGAAGAATACCGCATATCGCCCGAAATTAAAAAAAACCTGGAAACGCTTGGGTTTAAACGTCCAACCGATATTCAATATAAGGCAATTCCTTCTATTTTGAAGGGAGAAGATGTGTTGGCTATTGCGCAAACCGGTACGGGCAAAACAGCCGCCTTTGCTATTCCTATTGTACATTTATTGCAGGAAACTAAACAGCGAAGCTCAAGGGTCGATGGAATTAAGTGCATTGTCATGGTTCCTACCCGCGAATTAGCCATTCAAATTACCGAAGTGTTTCAAGAAATAGGCAAAAACACTAAAGTACATACTGTTCCTTTGTTTGGAGGAGTGGATCAAAATCCCCAAATACAAAATTTACAAATAGGTTTCGATATTTTAGTGGCCACACCTGGCCGGGTGTTCGATTTGGTGCACCAGGGTCATTTGGACTTGCATCGCGTTGAAATACTTATTTTGGATGAGGCCGATCACATGCTCGATTTAGGCTTTTTAAAAGACATTGAAGATCTCATAAAAAAATTACCTAAAAAGCGCCAGACCCTTTTCTTTTCGGCAACCATTAACGATAAAATTAAAAAACTGGCCTATTCATTGGTGAAAAATGCCATTCGTATTCAAATTTCGCCCGATAATCCCGTCAATAAAAACATACAGCATTCAGTCGCTTTTGTCGAAATGGACCATAAACGCTTCTTTTTAGAGCGATTAATCCAGGAAAATCCGGATTCGAAGGTAATTGTATTTGTTCGCACAAAAGTTCGTGCTGAGCGCGTTGCAAAGGCCATGGATCGGGCCGCTATAAAAACAGTAACCATTCACGGCGATAAAGACCAGGAAAACCGCTTTGAAGTCATGAAAGACTTCCGTTCAGGCTTGTGTAAAGTATTGATTGCCACCGATGTAAGTGCCCGGGGCATTGATATTGCCAATGTGGATTACGTGGTAAATTATGATTTACCGGATGTAGCCGAAAATTATGTGCACCGGGTGGGCAGAACCGGCCGTGGCGTTCAAAAAGGCAACGCTGTTACGTTTTGTGCCACCGAAGAAATAGAAAAACTAAAAGAAATTGAAGCCTTTATTGGCACAGAAATAGGCCGATTAGAAGTAAAGAAAAAAGATTACCAAGAAACCCTCGATTTTACCAGCGACCCCACCGAAAACGATTGGAAAAGCCTGTTGGATGAGGCAGAAAAGAATAATGTTGTTCCTAAAAAGAAGAAGAAGTAATTATTTTTTAACTAAAACTTCTTTCGTATTTAACCAAACTACCAATCAACAAATCAACCAATTAACCTTTCTCTAGGCATAAATCTTAAATTATAAGCTAAAATCATAACTAAATATTATATTTGCGTGTGCAAAATTTAACGGTAACTTCTGCAAACATCGTGAACACATCAGTTCTAAAAAATGATCTCCTTATAAGAGCGGCGAAAGGCTTGGCTACTGAAAGAATTCCTGTTTGGCTAATGCGCCAGGCCGGTCGCATTTTACCGGAATACCGGATAGTGCGTGAAAAAGCCAAAGATTTCAAAACCTTAGTAAAAACGCCCGAATTAGCCTGTGAAGTATCTATTCAACCCGTGGATATTTTAGACGTGGATGCCGCCATTATTTTTTCAGATATTTTGGTGGTGCCCGAAGCTATGAACCTGAATTATGAGCTCATAGAAAAAAAAGGACCCTTTTTTCCTAAAACAATAGAAACCTTAGCAGATATTGAAGCCCTGAATACTGAAGATATTGAAGAAAAATTGAGTTATGTTACCGATGCTATTCAACTCACTAAATCTGAATTAAATGGACGCGTTCCTTTAATTGGTTTTGCAGGCGCTCCCTGGACCATCTTTGCTTACATGTTAGAGGGTTCTGGCTCTAAAACCTTTTCAAAAGCCCGTGCTTTTTTATACACCCACCCCGATTGGTCTCATTTGTTGTTAGAAAAAATTACCAAGGTTACCATTACTTATTTAAAGGCTCAAGTAAAGGCTGGAGCTGATATTATTCAGATTTTTGATAGTTGGGCAGGCGTTCCTACTCCCGCGCAGTATAAAGAGTTTAGCTTGAAGTATATTCAGCAAATTTGCAATGCTGTACAAGAAGTGCCTGTAACAGTTTTCGCAAAAGGCGCGATTTTTGCAGTAGATGATCTTTGTCAGTTAAATTGTGCCACTTTGGGTTTAGATTGGACCATGAATATAGAAGAATTTAGAAAAAAATCGAATTATAATAAAACGCTGCAGGGTAATTTAGATCCCTGTGTTTTATATGCTGATAAAGAGACTATTAAAAAAGAAACTGAAAAAATGATTCAACAATTTGGAGCCCAAAAATACATTGCCAACTTAGGCCATGGGGTATATCCGGATATTGATTTTAATAAAGTAAAATATTTTATAGAAACCGTTAAAAATTATTCAATTAAATAAATAAAAGATGCAAAAACTACTTTTCTTATCCATTGGAATCTTAATGTATTCAAACCTTTTGTTTTCTCAGGATAATTTGGTGCCCAACCCGAGTTTTGATGAGCCTAAAAAAGGTAAAACCGTAAAGGTAAAAGAGGCTGAAATGATTGATGTTTTAAAAGGATGGACATCTCCTACCGTGCCCAAAGCGGATGTTTTTACCAAAGTATCAAAAGAAGAAACTTTTTCTATGCCTGCTAATATGTACGGACGCGAAGAAGCTGATGAAGGTTGTTGTTATGTAGGGATTGTAGCCTTTGCTGAAAAAGATAAACAACCTCGCACTTATATTCAGGCAGAACTTACTGCTGCCTTGGGAGCTGATTCTTTTTATTGTGTGAAATACAATGTAAGTTTAGCTGATTTATCTAAATACGCCGTAAATAACGTTGGAGCCCTGCTTACCAGTAAACCCGCTGATTTAAATGGATTAAAATCCTATACCCTCATTCCTCAAATTATGCTGCATAGCAACAAAGTCATTGATGAGCAATATATGTTTGAACCAGTATGCGCCATGTATAAGGCTACCGGTGGCGAAAAATTTATAACCTTAGGTAATTTTGCTGCATCAAGCGCTACCACCAATGTAAAGGTTAAAAAGCCAAAAGCCTTTACGCAACAACAATTTCCTATTGCTTATTATTATGTAGAAGGCGTTTCTATTACCTTAACCGATTCTTTAAAAGGCTGTGGATGTAAAGATCAGGAAACCAAAAAGGAAGTAAACATTGTTTATCATAAAACAGAAAGTGATGATGTAACGGCAGATCCTGCAAAAATGGCTGAATACAAAATCATTTATTTCCCTTCAAAAGCCAGCGCAGTTTCTGACGAAGCTAAAAAACTGTTGGATGAAGTAGTGGTTATTTTAAAAGAAAATGCAAACGCAAAAGTGAATATTGTTGCTCAAACAGATAAAGAGGAAGAAGCTTTAATGACAAAATCAAAAATTAATTTATCTCTTAAACGTGCCGATGCCGTTGCTAAATACCTTGTCGAGGAAGGAATTGAGAAAGACCGATTAGTAGTTAAAGCCATAAAAGATTCCCAATCTAAAGTCAGCAAAGACCCTAATCTTTTAAAAGAAGACAGAAAGGTTTATTTTCAAGTTATTAAATAATTTTACTAGGTACTAAGTAGTACTCTTATAAAAACAACATAGTACAAAACACATAATACTTAGTACATTAAAAATAATGCAAAAAGGCGATAAAAAAGCAATAAAATCATGGGTTTTTTATGATTGGGCCAATTCGGCTTACGCTTTAGTTATTTCTACTGCTATATTTCCTATTTTTTATACTGAAATTACTGCCCATTATAACGCAGATGGGATGGTACATTTCTTTAATTTACGGTTTATCAATACCGAATTTATATCCTATACCCTATCCTTATCTTATTTAGCCGTATGTATCCTCTCTCCTATTTTATCGGGGGTTGCCGATTATACAGGTAATAAATTATTCTTTTTAAAATTCTTTTGTTACATGGGCAGTATATCTTGTGCCTTGTTATTTTTTTTCACCCCAAAATATTTCGAATTAAGCATAATTCCTGTTTTTTTAGCGAGCATTGGGTATTGGGCTAGTTTGGTGTTTTATAACTCATATTTGCCCGATATTGCCCTTCCTGAGGAATATGATAAAGTAAGCGCCAAGGGCTTTGCTATGGGGTATTTAGGAAGCACACTGCTGTTAATTACTAATTTAATTATGATTATGATATTTGAAATACCTGCTAAATGGTGTTTTTTATTAGTGGCTATTTGGTGGTTAATATTTGGCATGGTTTCATGGAAAAACTTACCCGGAAAGGTTAAACCCAAAATATCTAATGTAAATAAGTTCTACAGCGGTTTTCATGAATTGGAAAAAGTATGGAAAGAAGTACAATTAAACCTCCCTCTCAAAAAGTTTTTAATTTCGTTTTTCGTATATAGTATGGGGGTGCAAACCGTTATGGTTATGGCCACTTATTTTGGCAAGAAGGAAATTGACTGGGGTGAGGGAAATAATGGCACAGCAGGTTTAATTATTAGTATTTTATTGATTCAACTTATTGCCATTGGAGGTTCTATTTTTCACTCCTGGTTATCCTCTAAAATTGGAAACAAAAAAACCATGATCATTTCTTTATGTTCCTGGACCCTTATTTGTTTTGTTGCATTTAACATAACCAAACCTATCCAGTTTTATGTGGTGGCTAGTTTGGTAGGCTTAGTAATGGGAGGCATACAGGCCATGAGTCGCTCGTCGTATTCAAAATTATTGCCTAAAACAAAAGATTTAGCCAGTTATTTCAGCTTTTTTGATGTAACAGAAAAATTTGCTTTGGTTTTTGGCACGTTTACTTTTGGTTTTTTAGAGCGCATAACAGGCAGCATGCGAAGTTCGGTTTTAATGATTTCTTTGTTTTTTATTGTAGGATGTTTACTGATGTTGCGTGTTCCTGGGAATAGTTTTAAAGACGAAATAAAGTAGTACCACTAAGACACTAAGAACACAAAGAAACACTAAGGAAGTAATATGAAAAACTAGTTTTACAAATGCTATCTCAAAAATACATAAATGATATTGCTTATAAAATTGTTGGATGTGCTATTGAAGTTCATAAGCATTTGGGTCCTGATTTGTTAGAATCTGTTTACCATGTTTGTTTAATCGATGAATTAAAAAATCATGGTTTAATGGTTCAATCTCAGGTTTATGTACCTATTACTTATAAAGAAAAAGACTTAGGTGGGATTTTGAAGTTTGATCTTTTGATAAATGATTTAATCATTATAGAATTAAAAGCAGTTGAAGCCATGATTCCTTTGTATAAAGCACAACTTTTATCTTATTTAAAATTAACAGGAAAACCTAAGGGCCTTCTAATAAACTTTCATAGTGAAAATATAGTAGAACAATTGGTCCCTTTAGTAACAGAAGAATTCGCTAAATTACCTAAAGATTAACCTTAGTGAGCCTCTGTGATCTAAGTGTCTTAGTGGTAATAGATATGTTATCTTAAATATAAAAATGATTTAAATATGTCAAATTCAGTAACGTATGATTTAGCCATTGTTGGAGGAGGAATTGTGGGTGCGGCTACGTTTTATCAAATTCAAAAAAAGTATCCACACCTAAAAATTGCCTTGTTTGAAAAAGAACCGGAAGTAGGTAAACATCAAACGGGCCGAAACTCGGGCGTAATACATTCCGGTATTTATTATAAACCGGGTTCTTTAAAGGCTGAAAATTGTAAAGAAGGCCGTTTTGAATTGATTGAATTCGCCAAAGCGCATAATATCCCGTATGATATGTGCGGGAAAGTAATTGTAGCCACCAAACCCGAAGAATTACCTGCTTTAGAAAACATTTACAAACGAGGTATTGAAAATAAAATTGAACACATTTATAAAATTGGACCCAAGGAAATTCAAGAGATAGAGCCCTTTTGTACCAATGCTATTGCGGGTTTACAGGTTACTTGTACAGGAATTATTGATTATGTGACTGCTAATCAGAAAATGTTGGAGGTTGCACAAACCCTGCAAGCTGAAAGTCGGGTGTTTTTTAATACAGAGGTAGTAGGCATAAAAAGAGATGCAATCATTCATTTAATGACCAATAAAGGAGATTTTCAAGCAAAATACTTAATCTCTTGCGGGGGATTACAAAGTGACCGTATTGCGGAAAAGACAGAACACACCAATATTGGTTGTAAAATAGTCCCTTTCCGGGGCGATTATTATGATTTAACAGAACAAGCAACCAATAAAGTAAAACATTTAATTTATCCTGTTCCGGATCCTAATTTTCCGTTTTTAGGGGTCCATTTTACGCGCATGATTAAAGGAGGAGTAGAATGTGGACCCAATGCAGTTTTTTCTTTTAAACGAGAGGGATATAGTAGAACCAGCTTTTCTTTTAAAGATGCCTTTGATTCGTTAACCTACCTTGGAACCTGGAAATTATTCTCAAAACACTGGCGAGCCGGTTTAGAAGAGTATAAAAGGGCGTTTTCTAAAAAACTTTTTCTTCGGTCATTACAAGTTTTAATACCTAGTTTAACCGATGAAGATATTACCCCTGCCCGCGCTGGTGTTCGTGCCCAGGCATTAGAGCCTAACGGAAACTTAGTGGATGATTTTAAACTAATTACGGGCGACAGAACCATTCATGTAATTAACGCCCCCTCCCCTGCAGCAACGGCCTCTTTGGCAATAGGTAAAAAAATATTAGAAATGGGCGAAAAACAGTTTAACTGGGGAAATTAATTTACCTCAATTCTGCCTTTCTTTTGCCATTTTCAAAGGCAATTACAAAAATGCCAGTCAAACCTGCTTGTATCATTTTTTGTCTTTGCGCTTCCGCATCGTTTAACAAATCATATTTACCCACCGTATATCGAACAATGCCATCGCCCATATCGTATGATGAAATAGCTCCAAAAGGTGCAAATTTCTCAGGTGTGAAGTTTTTAATATCTACAAAAGCACCTACTTGTATTCTATAATCAATTCCAGGGCGGGTTTTGTCGCCAATTTCTCGCAATGTGGTGTTATATTTTTCTGAATTTCGCAGCATGACTACTTTTTCTTCATATTGTCTCACTTTTTTGCCATTTAAAGAAATTAAAATAACATCATCAATCTCAAAAGCCGGGCCTTTTTGTTTATTTCCAAAAATCCGAACATCTTGGTTCGATTCGATGGTCCCTTTTATTCCCACTTTTGCTCCTTTTCTTATGCCTTTTTCATTGGCATCCATCGAAAAGAATACATAATTAGAAGGTATTTCTATATTAAAAGTCCCACTTTCGTTGGTTTTGTATTTAGTAAAGTGTGCATTAGTAGCATCTGACACATAAAAATGCGTGTTTTTAGCTAAAGTTCCATCCTGATATGAAATAGTTCCTTTTATTTTTTTAACCCCTTTTTTTACGGATGATTGAATGGCTTGCGCCAAAGTTATATTAGATTCTACAGGCACCTCATTTTCAGGCTGATACAAATATGAATCGTATTCGTAATGTTTTACCAATTCTTCTTTTGGTTCAGGTTCGGGTTCCGGTGCAGGGGTAGTTTTACCGTATAAGAAATCTTTTAGTTTTTTAGCAGGTAATGTTGTTTCTTCTGTCGCCTGAGCCTGCAAGCTAACTTGTATTTTTGCAGAACCAATACTCAAAATATGTGCAAAATCATACGATTTTGTATTTAAAACATGTAGGTAAAAAGCATCTCCAGACTTTGCATATGCTGATTTATGGTAAGGTGTATAAAATAATATATTATCTAAATTAGCAGTATCGGCATAATTTGAGGTCGATTCTCCGGTTAAACCTATCCCTTTTTGAGCGTCTATTTCACGAATTAAAACAGCTCGCTCCAGTTCATATTTAGCCTCCGGACTACATGAAATAGTGCCCCGATAAAGCACAAAATTTAAATTTTGATTTTGTGCGGGAAACAGGCTAAAATTAAAGTCCCGGTCTTGCTCAAAAATAATTTTATACCAAATACTTTTTCTGGCAGGTACGCCTACTTCAAATTGACCTGGCACATTTGTTTTTACAGTTAATTTTTCATTTAGCAAAACATCTACCCCATTCTCATACATTTTTAAGGTAATAATATGATCACAATCGTCTTCTGTGACAGTTCCAAATCCCTTATTTTCTATTTTTTGTAAAATTTTTGAAGAAGGATTTTGCGCGTAAAACGTTGCAGTATATAAAAAAAGGAAAAGAAAACTTGCAAATATTTTATTCATAATATACAATTTAATGAAAATCGACTTTCGTAAAGATAATAGGATTATTTTTTTAATAAAAAGGAATTGTTAAAAAGATTTAATACCCGTATTTTTTAAATTGCTTAAATTTATCTTTAATAATTAATATAAACTCATACTGAGTCGTATTTTGGAGGAGGAAATCTGAAACTTTACAGAAATCGATAAATTGCTCAAATTCATTCTTATCTAAATCAATAATTTTGGCATCGACATATTGTGCAAACAATTCTTTTAAAATATCCCGTTTATTTTCTTCATTTTGCAACTCAATAGCCAAACGTTTTGCTCTTTCTTTATGGCTGTATTGCTGATATAAAAAGGTAATAGGACTCGACACCGCGTTAACTCCGCTTAATTTATAATCCTTTTCATTGTATCCCAATTTTTCAATATCCCGATAAATTTTTTCTAAATCGCGTTTTCCAAAAACGGTAACTTCTTTTAAATTAACTTCAATATATTTTAGTTTTAGTTGTGGGTAATATACATCTCTTAAAACGGAGTCTTTATAACAAAGACGGATAAAATCATATCCAATAACAGAAATAACTATGGTATCATTTTTACGACAATCTAATTCAAAATTGCCATTTTGGTTCCCAAAAAAACCATGACCAGTGGTTTGATTTACAACAATTAATTTAGTAAAATCATTAATCCCATTGCGAGATTTAATGGTTCCCACAATTTTAATAGGGGGATTAGCATCTTGCGCAAGCCCCTTATAACCAAAGCAAAAAAGGAGAATAGAAATATGAATAAATATCTTTTTCAAGCTACTAATTTAAATAAAAAAATGTGATGTTATTGGCCTTGCAGGCTACTATATTTTTTAAGATCCTGAATCATGCCCTCTTCTTGCTTTAAAGCTTGATAAACCAAAGCTCGTTCTTTATATATTTCAGGCATGTTTGCGTTCAATTTTATAGCATGTTCAAAAGCTACAAGGGCCTGCTGATAATCCTGCATATTTCGATAGCTAATACCTAAATTTAACCATCCTGTGATAATATCAGGAGACAGAGTAGTCATTTTCTTAAAATCGTTAGCCGCTTTTGCATATTGTAACGTCTCATTGTAAAAAAGCCCGCGTTCGTTCAAATAATGAATGTTATCCGGCGCTTTTTGCAGGCATTGATTAAAATAAACCTCTGCTTTTTTTCCATCATTTAATTTATGATACACTTTCGCTAAATTGAAATAAACATCGGCTTGGTTTGGCTTAATTTCATTCATTTTTTCTAAATCCTGCAAGGCGCCCAGATAATCCATTTCTGAAAAACGAAGCATGGCCCTGTTTTTATAAGCATCGTATTTTTTAGGATTATAGCCAATAGCTAAAGTATAATCGCGTTTTGCCAAATCGTTTCTTCTCAGTTGGGCATAAGTAAAGCCTCTGTTCATATACAAATCAACAAAACCGGGATTTATTTTAATGCCTTCATCTAACACAACCAGGGCGCTATCATACTTTTGAAGGCCCATATAGCTTAAACCCAGGGCATTTTTAATTTGATATGAATGATTATTAAGCCTGTTTCCGGCATGCAAAAGCTCCAGCGCCTTGTTGTATTCTTGCAAATCGTTATACGAAACCCCCAGGGCATAATAGGCATAAAATTGATCCGGGTATTTTTCAATCATATCTAGATAAAGAGATATATTGCTGTTCCATACTTTTATACGTTGATGCGTTAAATACCCCAGGCCTAGGCCTATTAACAGGGTAAGCATCCAAAACACTTTTTTATTATATGCATATATTCTTTGAAAATGAATGCCTGCTAAATAAGCTAAAGGAATGCAGGTTAAATAACCATATCGCTCGGCAGCAATGGTATTTCCTATGGGTAGCACTTGTGAAACCAAGGCTATACTTACAAAATAGAAATACATACCGGCCATAAATTCGCTTTTGTTCTTTTTAAAAAAGAGCATGTATCCTGCCAATAAAAATCCTATTAAATAAACAGGGTATAAATAATAATACCAGGGCAAAAGGTTATCTATTTTAACGGGGTTATAATGAATGGCGCTATATCCAACAGGGAAAATAAATTTTTCGATATAAAACCAGCAAGCTCGGGCTATTAAAAAAAATCGATCGAAAGTAGTAAACCCACTCGCATTGGCCTCTAGGGAACCAAATTCTTTCGATGATTGTATGGCTTTTAATCCAAAAATGAACGAAATTAAAAACAGGATCAGAAAAAATGGAACTTGTTTTAGAACCGATTTAAAGGAAATATTTTTTTGTTGAATGGCAGCCAAACCAATTAAAATAAAAGGCAAAACAATGGCTGATGATTTTGATAAACAGGCCAAAACAAAAAATAAGATCACTAAAATATAATTTAGAAATTTATATTGATTTTGCTTATTAAATAGATATAAATAAATGGAAATTAACGAAAACAAAGAATAAAGCAAGGTACTTTGTGCTGATTTCCATGCAATTGCTTCTGTCTGCAAAGGATGTATTAAAAAGAGAAATACGGCAAAAAAAGCAGTGTATTTTTGTACTTCTAACTTTTTAAGAATATAGTAGACTAAAAGTCCATTCCCCATATGGAGTAAAAGGCTAATAGCATGATATCCCTGGGCATTTAATTTAAAAAGGGAAAATTCGCCCGTATATAAAAGCCATGTAATGGGCTGATAGTGCCCTTCTTTTTGCTGGGTAAAAATGAGTTTTAAATGATCTACACTAAATCCTTGAATCCAATCGTTTTTAACAATAAAATTATTGTCATCAAAGTTTATAAAAGGGTTATAAAATAAAGAGAAATAAGCAAGGCAGGTAATGCCAAAAAGCAAAAAGATTTCCCAATTAAAATTTTTCAAATTTTTATTAAACATTTGATAATGGCTAACAAATATGTTTAATTTTTTTGATATTCTGAAAAAGTGATATCAAAAGGGTTCCGGTCGTCTTTTTTAAAAGAGTGAATTACTTTTTCATCCCATTCATCGAAAACATCCGGAAAATAAGTGTCTCCGGTTATTTCAGTCTCTACCCAGGTTACATACATTTTATCAACCAAATCATGATTTAAGGCATATTCATAAATTTCTCCTCCGCCAATAATAAAAGCTTCTTTTTCGTTGTTTTTTCGGGCTAAATCTAAGGCTTCTTCAATGGAATTTACCACTACACAACCAGGTGCTTCATAATCGTCCATGCGGGTAACTACAATGTTGTTTCTGTTGGGCAACGGACGATATTTTTCAGGAATAGATTCGTAATTTTTTCGGCCTAAAATAACGTGGTGACCCGTGGTTACTCGCTTAAAATAAGCCATATCCAAGGGTAAATGCCAGGGCAAGTCATTTTTTCGGCCAATGACTAAATTGCGAGAAACAGCGACTATTATGGATACGATCATGGCAGAATTATAAAAAAATGTTTGAAAAAGTTAAACAGCCACCTCCGCCTTAATATGCGGATGTGGATCGTAATTTAAAATTTCGAAATCTTCATATTTGAAATCGAAAATATTTTTAACTACCGGGTTCATTTTTAAAGTAGGTAAAGCTCTAAAATCGCGGGTTAACTGCAATTTTGTTTGTTCTATATGATTACTATACAAATGCGTATCGCCAAAAGTATGGATAAATTCCCCTACTTTTAAGTCGCATACCTGGGCTACCATATGGGTTAATAAAGCATAAGAGGCAATATTAAACGGCACTCCCAAGAAAACATCCGCACTGCGCTGATATAATTGGCACGATAATTTACCTTCCGACACATAAAACTGGAAAAAACAATGGCATGGCGGAAGCGCCATTTTGTTCACATCAGCCACATTCCAAGCACTCACTATTAAACGCCTCGAATTCGGATTTTTTTTAATTTGATCAATCAATTGCGTAATCTGATCAATGCTTCCGCCATCGGGTGTTGGCCATGAACGCCATTGGTGCCCATATACAGGTCCTAAGTTTCCCTTTTCATCGGCCCATTCATCCCAAATAGAAACATTGTTGTCTTTTAAATATTTAATATTGGTATCTCCCTTTAAAAACCATAATAATTCATGAAAAATAGAGCGTACATGCACTTTTTTGGTGGTTAATAACGGAAATCCATCCTCTAAGTTAAAACGCATTTGATATCCAAAAACACTGGTGGTTCCTGTTCCTGTGCGGTCTTCCTTAAAAGTACCGTATTCTAAAATGTGTTTTAATAAGTGATGATATTGTATCATAAAAAAAGTATTAAGTCTTAGGTATTAAGTATTAAGAAAGATAATACCTAATGTTCCTAACTAAATTAAGATAATGATTACTGGAATGAAAGAAAATCTTGAAAGATGTTGAAAACTTATTTATTTTTATACCGATGATAAAATCTGAACAAACGAACGATCCGGAGTTTTTAAATCAACTCACTTTTGAACCTTTATCAAAACAGAATTGGGCTAAATTTGTTCAGCTTTTTGGGGACAGAGGAGCTTGTGGAAATTGCTGGTGCATGTCGTTCCGACTGAAAAAGCAAGATTATGAAGAGGGGAAAATCAATGAAGGCAATAAAAATGCGATGAAAGAGCTGGTATGGGCTAATAAACCAACCGGAATATTAGGATTTTATGAAGATATACCCATAGCATGGTGTGCTTTTGCTCCACGCGAACATTTTTTAAAAGTTGAAAATTCCCGCGTTCATAAACGCATTGATGAACAACCTGTATGGTCCATTCCCTGTTTTTTTATTGATAAAAATTTCAGAAAACAAGGTGTTTCTGTCGAATTATTAAAATTTGTCATTAAATATGCTAAGGAAAATAATATAGAGGTTGTAGAAGCCTATCCAACCATTCCTACACAGCCAAAACTGCCCGATGCTTTTGCCTGGATTGGTTTATATAAATCTTTTGAAAGAGCCGGATTTAAAATTGTCGATAAAACATCAAAATCCAGGCCCATGGTGCGGTATAATACAATTACTCAGGGTTAATTGTTAATGAATACTAACCCATTCCTAAATTCATAATTACTTCCTACCTTTGCAAAAATAATATTGCATGATTTCTACTTCTTCTCTTTCGTTACGATTTGCCAAACGTTTACTGTTTGATGATGTAAACATCAAATTTATTCCCGGTAATTGCTATGGAATTATAGGAGCAAATGGTGCCGGAAAATCGACCTTTTTAAAGATTTTGTCCGGAGAAATAGATCCAACTACCGGCCAGGTTTTAATTGAGCCCGGTGCACGTATGAGTGTTTTGAGCCAAAATCACTTTGCTTTTGACCAATATCCTGTGTTACAAACCGTTATTATGGGAAATAAGGTTCTATGGGATATTATGCTGCAAAAAGAGCTTATTTATGCCAAAGAGGATTTTAGCGAAGCAGATGGCTTAAAAGCAGCTGAATTAGAAGAGAAATTTGCCGAAATGGAAGGCTGGAACGCCGAAAGTGATGCAGCCAATTTATTAAGTGATTTAGGTATTACCGAATCATACCATGCCCGCTTAATGGGCGAATTAAGCGGAAAAGAAAAAGTCCGTGTTTTATTGGCCCAGGCTTTATTCGGAAACCCCGATATATTATTGCTCGATGAGCCTACCAACGATTTAGATGTGGAAACCATTACCTGGTTAGAAAACTTTTTAGCCGATTTTGAAAATACGGTAATTGTGGTTTCACACGATCGTCACTTTTTAGATTCGGTATGTACCCATGTGGTTGATATTGATTTTTCTAAAATTAAATTATACACCGGAAATTATACATTTTGGTACGAATCAAGCCAATTAGCGCTTCGACAACGGTCCGATCAAAATAAAAAGACGGAAGATAAACGAAAAGAATTACAAGAATTTATTGAACGATTTAGTGCCAATGCTTCTAAATCTAGACAAGCAACCAGCCGTAAAAAATTGTTAGAAAAATTAGTGATCGATGATATTCAGCCTTCGAGCAGGAAATACCCGGGCATTATATTTAAAGCCGATCGCGATTGTGGCGACCAAATTTTAAAGGTTCATAATTTAAAGAAAATGGGGCCCGACGGAACTCCTTTGTTCTCAAACATCAGTTTTACCTTAGATAAAGGCGATAAAGTGGCTTTTTTATCTAAAGATCACCAGGCTATTACGGCACTTTTTCAAATCATTGTGGGCGAAATAAAAGCCGATGGAGGTGAATTTACCTGGGGACAAACCATTACAAAATCGTATTTACCTAACGATAATGCTTCCTTTTTTAATGGAAAAGAAAACTTAATTGATTGGTTACGAGAGTTTTCTGAAGATAAAAACGAAACACATATTCGGGGTTTTTTAGGAAAAATGCTTTTCTCCGGAGAAGAAGTTCTTAAAAAATCGAATGTTTTATCAGGAGGGGAAAAAGTGCGCTGTATGGTTTCGCGCATGATGTTAACCAATGCCAATTGCTTAATTTTGGATGATCCCACGAATCACTTGGATTTAGAGTCGATTACCGCATTTAATAATGCCTTAAAAGATTGGAAACATATTTGCATTTTCACATCACATGATCATGAGTTTACGCAAACCATTGCCAATCGTATTATTGAGATAACCCCTACTGGCGTTATTGATAAGAAAACATTTTACGACGATTATATTTACAATGAGCCTTTAAAACTGCAGCGAGAAAAAATGTATCCAAAGGCAAAACAATTGGTGTAATCAGATAAAATAAATATATTAAGAATAATTACACCCATTTGGAAGAAATAAGTTTTGATTTATCGGAAGTTGAAAAACTTCATTTTTTTGGACCTAATAACGTCAATTTTAAGTTATTACAGGCCTATTTCCCTAAGTTGAAGCTCATAGCGCGCGGCGATGATCTAAAAATTATTGGAGAGGCCGAAGAAGCGTATCAATTTGAGGAAAAATTTGCTTTACTGTACGAAGCCTACCAAAAGTTTGGCATTTTAGATGAGCAAAAAATTAAGCGAATATTAGATAAAAATAGCCCTGAAGAAATTACCTCCGGCGGAGAAGATATTTTATTGTTTGGAAACAACGGTTTAGTGGTTAAGGCCCAAAACGAATCACAAAAAAGACTGGTTAAAAGCGTTGAAAAGAAAGACATGGTTTTTGCTTTGGGACCAGCCGGTACCGGAAAAACATATACTGCAGTCGCCCTGGCCGTTCGAGCCTTAAAAAACAAAGAAGTCCGCAAAATTATATTAACCCGTCCTGCTGTAGAAGCAGGTGAAAATTTAGGTTTTTTACCGGGCGATTTAAAAGAAAAACTCGATCCGTATTTAATGCCTTTGTTTGATGCCCTTCGGGATATGATACCTACCGAAAAGTTGAAGTATTATATGGAAAACAACATCATTCAAATTGCTCCATTAGCCTTTATGCGAGGCCGGACTTTGGACCATGCCTTTGTTATTTTAGATGAGGCTCAAAATGCGACCAGTGGTCAATTAAAAATGTTTTTAACCCGCATGGGGCGTTCGGCTAAATTTGTTATCACCGGCGACTTAACACAAATTGACCTTCCTAAAAATCAGCCTTCAGGCCTATTAAAAGCACAAGAATTGTTTTCGAATATAGAAGGCATTGATATTATACATTTAAGCGAAAAGGATATTATTCGTCACCAATTGGTGAAAGATATTATTGAAGCTTATAAAATTGCAGAAAAAGATGAACCCAGAAATCAAAGAGACTAATTACAAATTTTCAAAACAAACCGGCTTTTACCGGGGCAAAGTGCGCGATGTATATTACATCAATAATACGCATTTAGTTATTATTACCAGCGATCGTATTTCAGCCTTCGATCACGTTTTACCACGCGTAATTCCTTATAAAGGGCAGGTTTTAAATAAAATATCGGTTCGGTTTTTATCACATTTTGCTAAAGAAGTACCCAATTGGTTTATCAGCTCCCCACACCCGAATGTAATGATTGGCCATTTGTGCCAACCCTTTAAAGTAGAAATGGTTATACGAGGTTATTTGGCGGGCCATGCTTGGAGAACCTATCAGGAAGGGAAACGAACCCTTTGTGGGGTCACTTTGCCGGAGGGATTAAAAGAAAACGACCTCCTCCCTACTCCCATTATTACTCCTACTACCAAGGCCTCCGAAGGGCATGATGAAGATATATCCAAAGAAGAAATTATTAAACAAGGAATTGTAAGTGCCGAAGATTATGAAATATTGGAAAAATACACCCATCAATTATTCCAGTTGGGAACGGAATATGCAAAAAAACAAGATCTTATTCTGGTTGATACCAAATATGAATTTGGAAAATCGGTCAATGGGGAAATTTTATTAATGGATGAGATTCATACTCCAGACTCATCCCGCTATTTTTATTTAGATGGATATCAAAAAAGACAAGCCAGCGGAGAAAAACAAAAACAATTATCGAAAGAATTTGTACGCGAATGGTTAATTGAAAACGGTTTTCAAGGAAAAGATGGTCAAAAAATACCTGCTATGACAGATGATATAGTTAGTTCTATATCAAATAGATATGTTGAGTTATTTGAAGTAGTAATGGGAGGTACTTTTCAAAAAATTGAATCATCCAATGTTACCCAGGATATTTTTGATGCCGTAGAAAAAGAATTAGCATCTTTAACAAGTGTTTTAATCTCTGAATAAATGAAATATCTTTTATTTTTACTTTTAATAGGTTTTCAATTACCTGTTTTTTCACAAGCAGATTCATCTACCATACAAGGGACTGAGGAGATAATGGTGCAAGAAAAAATGCCTGTATTTCCAGGCGGGGAAGATAAATTAATTAAATATATTCAAAAGAATGTAAATTATCCTAAACAAGCGCGCTATAAAGGAATTCAAGGAACCGTGTATACTAGTTTTGTGGTTGAAAAGGACGGACACATCACGGATGTAAAAGTACTGAGAGGCATTGGGGGCGGATGTGATGAAGAAGCTTTGCGCGTAGTTTCATCCTTACCAAACTGGACTCCAGGAGAAAATTTTGAGAGCAAACTTGTCCGAGTACACTTTAATTTACCTATTAAATTTACATTACCAGAAGAAGCAATCAAAGAAAGAACTCGAGCATTAAAATTTCCATTTAAAAATTATGTGGTTCAGGAAGAAAAAAAGGACGGGAAACTTATTTTTTATCTACAAGAAAAAATGAGCCAAAGCGAGATTAATCAAGCAAAAGAATATTTGAGGTATTTTTTAGATTACAATGAATATTCTCAGATTAAAGCAGGAAGAAAGACACTTATTGCGATGCCTTAATACAAGAGTTGCTAAAGATTAAGCAGCATCCGAACGTTGTTTGATGGCACTCAATTCGTCCTTTTTAAGATTATTTTCCTCTTCTATATCAAAGTCATCTTGTAATCCGAGCCAAAACTTAGCCGAATTACCAAAATATTTAGATAGCCGAAGTGCAGTATCAGCGGTAATACGTCTATTACATTTCACAATTTCTGAAATACGGGTTTGAGGAATTCCAAGGTCTTTCGAAAGTCGATACGCACTTATTCCTAAAGGAAGTAAAAATTCTTCTTGTAGAATTTCTCCCGGGTGAATATTTTTTAGCTTGCTCATATTCTTTATTTTAGTGATAATCAATTATTTCAACATTGTCTGCATTTCCATTATTCCATTTGAAAATGATTCGCCATTGATCGTTAATCCGAATAGAATAAAACTCTTTTAAATTACCCTTTAGTTTCTCAAGTCTATTTGAGGGAGGAATTTGCAAATCAATTAGATTTTGAGAATTGTTTAACATCCTTAATTTCCTCCTGGCTATTTCTTGAAGTTCGTTTGAGAAACCCCTAACCCTCTCACCGTCCCAAATTCTTTTCGTTTCTTTATTACCAAAGGATGATAACATACTATCTTATTACGTTACTAACGTTAAAGGTAAGTAATTTATTAAATAAATCCAAATCAGGGCTTTAAAAACCAAAACTTGCTTATTAAAATGGTATATCAATCCTTGTAAAACAACCTTCAAAGGTCTTTGTAACACTGTTTTGTATGGTAGATCCATCTTTATAATATATTGTATAAGATAATTCACTTTCAACATTTGGGTTGGTTAGAAAAGGATCTAGATAGATCATTGAATCAGGTTTGTTATTGTAGAAAAATTTTGATTTCCAACTTAAATTCGTTTGATTATATTGGCTTAAATTGCACTGAACATGATCAACATTAGGGTCTTGCTGAATAAGAGGTTTAATAACAACATGTATTTTAGAAAAAGGTGAAATTTTATAGTCTTCTGAATTATGTTTAAATAAATCTTCTCTTGAGTCAGAAATATATATGGGTTCTAAAGTACATTGATCTGTTTTTATCTGTAAAAAATAGTATACATTTTTCTCTAATCCTTTACAAGGAATATTAAAAGTGCCATCCGCATTAACTAAAATATCTTCAGATAGCTTTAGATAATTACCATTATTTGAAGAAAGAAAAAGGGTAATAGGAATATCAAAGGGCTGATTACTTAATTTATTCAAAATTCTCCCTTTGAAATGATAAGGAATCAAAGTATGTTTTTTGCAAGAATTGAAGAGAATAATAATCAATACTATTCTTAATAGACTTTTTAGATGTTCCATTTATTAGAATTAAAACATCAGAACGAAAAAAACAGGAAATTATTATTAAATAGTACAATAGTACTAATACAACCGCTCTCTCTTCAGCAAATAAGCCTTTAACACATCTTCATACGAATTTTTGATATCGGCTTCTACAAAATCGATATTATAGCTCAAACACCGGGTTTTTATTTCATCAAAATACTCTTTGGTTTTTTTGGTGTACAATTCTTTTACCTGGTTGGGTTGTAATTTTATATTTTCGCCTGATTCAACATCTACAAACATATATGGGCGGTCATCAAACATAAAATCTACTTCTTTATCCTGGTCCATCACATGAAACAAAATAACCTCGTGTTTGCGGTGTTTTAAGTGTTGTAATCCGAAAAATATTTCATCTAAATCAGCATTGCTGTTTTCAAGCATATCGCTAAAAATAATGACTAACGAACGTTTATGAATATGTTCTGCAATTTGATGCAAAGCCTCCGTAGCACTTGTTTTTCGCTCCTTTTCTTGAGAGTGAACAAAGTGTTCTAATTGATTATAAATGTATTTTTGATGAATTTGAGATGATTTTGCTTCACTCATCATTTCAATGGTGTCTGAAAAAACAGTGAGCCCGAAGGCATCCCGTTGTTTTTTAAGTAATTGCATCATAGAAGCGATGCAAAAGGCAGAAAACTCGAATTTATTATACTTGTTTTGATTGGTTTTTTCGGGATAAAACATCGAAGAAGAATGATCTAAGAGGAAATAACATCTTAAATTGGTTTCTTCTTCATATTTTTTTTGAAAAAGCTTATCGGTTCGGGCAAATAATTTCCAATCAATATGCCGGACAGATTCACCCTGGTTATATAAACGATGCTCTGCAAATTCGACAGAAAATCCATGTAAAGGGCTCTTATGAAGTCCAGTAATGAAACCCTCAACGGCCTGTTTTGATAGAAACTCAATACCACCTAATTTTTCTAAACTAGCAGCATCTATAGAGAAATCTACCATATCAGTATGTTTAATATTATATAATCAAAAATGGGCAATTTAATGTTTATTGATAAACACACCCCTAACCCCTCTCAAGAGGGGACTTTTTGACTATAACTGAGCAGTTAATTTGTCAGATAATACTGTTTTAGAAGCTGCACCTACTTGTTTATCAACCACTTCGCCGTTTTTGATAAATAAAATAGTTGGAATACTTCTAATTCCGTATTTCGACGAAATGTTTGGATTGCTATCCACATTGATTTTTCCAACAACTGCCTTTCCTTCAAAGTCTTTGTGAATTTCTTCTACAACTGGACCAACCATGCGGCAAGGTCCACACCATTCTGCCCAAAAATCAATTAAAACAGGTTTAGTGCTTTTTAATACTAATTCCTCGAAATTAGCATCGGTTATTTCTACAGCCATCATTTTTAGTTTTTAGTGTGTGTTATACAAAATTACGAATAATCAATTGATCTTATACATTATTTTCTTTTCTTCTAAATTAGTTATGAACTCATTGCTTAAACTTATCCCCGTATTTCTCGAAAATGCAAGAACTTGTAAATTATCTTCTTCAGATTCTAACAAAAATTTAACTTTTAAGGGGCCTTTGTGTGCATTAAATGTGTTCGATAATTCATTTATGTATCCTTCATTAATATCTTTTACATTTAGCTTGATAGTAAACGTATTTGCCATTTTAGCGGAAATATTTTGTAATAAATCCATTTGCAATACTTTTAACTCCAATTCATTTTCATTATACATCTTCTGAACTACCTTCGCCTTTATATGAAGAAACCATCCTTGGTTCAAAAAGTTCTTGAAATTCACATATTCTTGTGAAAATAAAAATATTTGTAACGATTCTTCATAATCTTCAATGGTAAAAGTACCAAAGGGTTTTCCATTTTTACTTGTTCTGTGACTGGCTTCTGTAACAATTCCGGCAAAGGTTATCTCTCTATCCTTTAAAGGCGCTAAATTCTCTTTAAAATCAGCAATAGCTACGGAACAAAAATTTTCCATTTCTATTCGGTAATCATCTAAGGGATGACCCGAAATATAAACCCCCACCACTTCTTTTTCCTTCGATAATTTCTCTAAAGTACCCCATTCTTCTGCCTTTGGAACAATGGGTTCGGGCATTTGTTCGGTAGAGGAATCGCCTCCAAACAAAGAAACCTGTGATGAATCTTTTTCGGATTGAAAGGAAGAACCGTATTTTATAATTTTCTCTAAAAAGAAACTTTTATCTTTTGGATCTTCGGTAAAATATTGTGCCCGGTGCATTTCTTTGTAAAAATCAAACGCACCACTTAATGCCAAACTCTCAATGGTTCTTTTATTGGCTGCTCTTAAATCAATTCTTTTTACAAAATCAAAAACCGAAGCATAAGGTCCGTTATCTTTTCTTTCTTGAATAATAGATAGAACGGCTGCCTCGCCTACTCCTTTAATAGCACCTAATCCAAAGCGAATTTGATCCTGTTTATTTACAGCAAATTTGTAATAACTTTCATTTACATCAGGCCCTAAAACCTTTACCCCCATGCGCCGACATTCTTCCATAAAAAAGGTTACTTTTTTAATGTCGTTCATGTTATTGGTAAGCACGGCCGCCATATATTCTGCCGGGTAATTGGCTTTTAAGTATGCGGTATGAAAAGCAACTACCGAATAACAGGTAGAGTGTGATTTATTAAAAGCATATGCAGCAAAGGATTCCCAGTCTTTCCAAACTTTATCAGCAATTTCTGGATCGTGGCCGTTTTCTTTACAACCGTTGATAAACTTAGGTTTTAGCTCGTCCAGCAAAGATTTAATCTTTTTACCCATGGCTTTTCGCAAAAGATCGGCATCTCCCTTCGAAAAATTAGCTAACCGCTGCGATAAAAGCATTACCTGTTCCTGATAAACGGTAATCCCGTATGTATCTTTCAGGTTATCTTCCATGGGAGCCAAATCGTAATGAATGGCCTCTTTTCCATGTTTTCGGGCAATAAAATTGGGTATATACTCCAGCGGACCCGGTCTGTACAAAGCATTCATGGCAATTAAATCCTCGAATTTATCGGGTTTTAACTGCTTTAAATATTTTTGCATTCCGGCCGACTCAAACTGAAATGTTCCGTTGGTTTCTCCACGTTGATATAACTCATAGGTTTTTGGATCATCTAAAGGAATGGTATCGGGGTCAATTTCTATCCCTCTTCTGGCCTTGATGATTTCTATTGCATCTTTAATAATGGTTAGGGTTTTTAATCCCAAAAAGTCCATTTTTAGCAAACCTGCCGATTCTACCACGTGGTTATCATACTGGGTAACCAATAAATCCGAATCTTTAGAAATAGTTACCGGAATTAATTCGGTAATATCTTGCGGAGTAATAATAACGCCACAGGCATGTGTTCCCGTGTTTCGCAACGACCCTTCTAATATCTCGGCCTGGCGCAATATTTGACCTTCTAAATTGTCTTTTTTCTTAATTTCAGCTAGTTCTTTAACATCCTTAAAGGCATCGCTTAAAGTAGTGCCCGGGGTTTCAGGAATCAGCTTAGCCAATCGATCTGCCTCGTGCAATGGCAGTTCTAACACCCGTGAAGCATCGCGAATAGATGATTTGGCGGCCATTGTACCATATGTAATAATTTGGGCCACCCTGTTTTTACCGTATTTATTAATAACGTATTCAATTACCTTCGATCTGCCTACATCATCAAAGTCAATATCAATATCGGGGAGGGACACCCGATCCGGATTTAAAAAACGCTCAAAAAGTAAATCGTATTTAATAGGATCAACATTGGTAATTCCTGTGCAATAAGCAACGGCTGATCCGGCAGCAGAACCCCTTCCAGGACCCACGCTTACACCCATTTTCCGGGCTTCACCGGTAAAATCCTGCACAATTAAGAAATACCCGGGATATCCTGTTTTTTTAATGACTTCTAATTCAAAATCTAAACGTTCTTTAATAACATCGGTTAGTTCTGGATACTTCTTTTTAGCTCCTTCGTAGGTTAAATACTTTAAATAATCATCTTCACTGGCAAATTCGGCCGGAATATCAAAAGCCGGAAGTAATACATTTCGCTCTAATTTAAAGGGTTCTACCTTATTAACCAGGTCCTCCATGTTTAAAATTGCTTCGGGCACATCCGCAAACAATTTTTTCATATCATCGGGCGATTTAAAATAGAACTGATCGTTTTTAAATCCGTACCGGAAGCCTCTTCCACGGCCAATGGGCGTACTTTGCTTCTCCCCTTCTTTTACACACAATAAAATGTCGTGGGCATCGGCATCTTTTTGATCTAAATAATAGTAATTATTGCTTGCTATAAGTTTTACATCGTATTTTTGGGCTAATTCAATCAAGGTTTTATTCACGACTTCCTCTTCTTCTAAGCCATGCCGGCATAGTTCGAGGTAAAAATCGGCCCCGAATGTATTTTTCCACCAAAGCAATTCTTCTTCGGCTTGTTTTAAGCCTACATTTAAAATTAAATTAGCAATGCTTCCGTTTAAATTGCCCGCAATAGCTATTAAATCTCCCGAATATTGTTCAATCAGTTTTTTATCGACCCGTGGAACATAATAAAAACCTTCGGTATGTGCCGTGGAACATAGCTTAGCTAAGTGATAATAGCCTGCTAAGTTCTTGGCTATTAAAATATCCTGACTAAAATGATCTTTTACATCTTTATTTAAATGGTCTTTGGCAATGTAAAACTCCGATCCAACAATAGGTTTAATATCCGCTTTAATGGCTTGTTTAACGAATTCAAAGGTACCATACATGTTCCCCAAATCGCTTAAACCAACAGCCTTCATTCCGTATTCTTTGGCTTTTTTGATAATTCCTCCTACCGAAGCCGTGCTTTGCAACACAGAAAATTGGGAGTGGCCATGAATATGTACGTAGGAAGCTTCTTTTAAAACATCAGAAACCACAACTTTTTCGGTTGATTTTCCGGCTGTTGTAACCAACTCTTTTTCAGCCTCATACGGTTTAATACTTAAGCCAATGGCTTGTATTGTGGAAGGATTATGACTTAAAAATTCCTGATGTTGTTCATCTGAAAATTGAGTTTGTTTTTGATCAAAAACGCCAATACGTACTAATTCTAAAAAACATCGAGTAGTGGCTTCTACGTCAGCAGCAGCATTGTGAGCAGCATCAAAACCTTCTGAAAATAGTTTTTGATGAAGTTCTTGTAGGTTTGGAAACTTAAACTTACCACTTCTTCCGCCGGGAATAGCACAGAAATCGGTTGAAGACTCCATAGTATCCAACTTCCCAAAAGATTCTAACAAATTTTCTGCCTGCGAACGAAGGTATTCCGCGCCCATAACCTTAATATCGAAACCAACATTATGCCCTACTAAAAATTTGGTTTTTTCAAGGGCTAGATTAAATTCCGCCATTACCCAGGCTAAGTCTTTTCCTTCTGCCAAGGCTTTTTCGGTAGAAATACCATGTATTTTTTGGGCATTGAACGGAATGGTAAAACCTTCGGGTTTAATGATATAATTTTTTACTTCAACCAGTCTGCCTCGCTCATCATGCAATTGCCAGGCAAGCTGAATGGCACGGGGCCAATTATCGAGGTCGCTGACCGGAGCATTATAATCTCTGGGTAAACCCGTAGTTTCCGTATCAAATATTAAAAACATCTATGTTAGTTATGAGTTATGAGTTATGAGTTATGAGCTATAAATTCATAACAATAACAAGCCAAAACACTAAGTTCTTACAAAAAGGCTAGAAATACTAGTTTTTAAGAGGTGAATTATGAACAAATTATAAACCTAATTTAATCGATAAGGGACGATCAAGTTAAATTCAGGAATTTTAACCTGGATAGATTCAGTTCCTTTTTCGAAGAAATAAGAACCTTTCATACGGCCGGTTTCCGACTTTAAATGACAAAAAGATACATATTGATAGGTTTGACCTGATTTAAGTATGGGTTGCTCGCCGACAACACCTTCTCCTTGCACTTCGTTGATTTCACCAACGGAATCAAAAATATTCCAATACCTTCTTTTTAATTGAACTAAGTCTACACTATTATTTTCAATGGTTATTCGATAGGCAAAAACGTACTTGGAATGTAAAATATCGGATTGTTCACTCTTGAAGAAGGTTTCGACACTAATTTTTATTCCAGAAGTAATTTTTGTAATCATTTTTTAATAGTTTACTAAATTTAGTAAAAAACAATCACTTTTCAAAAAATTAAATAAACCCTTCTAAAATACCAATCCCTTGGCGGATTATAACGGGATCTTCGGTGCAATCGACAATGGTAGAAGGTTCATTATACCCATATCCTCCATCAATCACAATATCTACATCGTTTTTATATTTTTCATAAATTAACTCGGGGTCGGTGGTGTACTCAATAATTTCATCCTCATCATGAATAGAAGTGGTAATGATGGGATTTCCCAATAATTTTACAATTTCCCGGGGGATATTATTATCAGGAATTCGTATACCAATGGTTTTTTTATTGTTTCTAAACAGCCTGGGAATATTATTGTGTGCATTTAAAATAAACGTAAAGGGGCCGGGTAAAGCTTTTTTCATTAATTTAAACACCTGATTATCATATGGTTTTGTATACTCAGCCAAATTGCTTAAATCGTAGCAAATAATAGAAAAATTGGCTTTTTCGGGTTTTATTTTTTTTAACTGCGCAACGCGTTCTATTCCTTTCCATTTCAGTAAATCACACCCCATTCCGTATACCGAATCGGTTGGATAAATAACTACGCCTCCATCTTTTAAACATTCAACCACTTGTTGAAGCTTTTTTAAATCGGGATTTTCAGGATATAGTTTAAGTAGCATATTTGATGTATTAAGGTTCTTGAAATATAAAATCTTAATACTTAAGACATAATACGTAATACTTACTTCGCATGGGTTTTAGCGTGATCTGCTAAAAACTTTTCTAAACCACTATCTGTTAAAGGGTGTTTTAAAAGCGCTAAAATAACATCTAACGGACAGGTAGCAACGTTGGCTCCTAACTGGGCACATTGAATAATATGCATAGGGTGACGCACAGAAGCTGCTAAAATTTCGGTGTCATAACCGTAGTTATTATAAATAATTCGAATGGTTTGAATTAAATCTAATCCATCCGTTGAAATATCATCTAAACGACCAATAAAGGGAGATACATAGGTTGCGCCTGCTTTTGCGGCTAACAAAGCTTGTCCGGCCGAAAAAACCAAAGTACAATTGGTTTTAATTCCATTTTGAGAAAAATGTTTAATGGCTTTAATTCCTTCTTTTATCATAGGTACCTTTACAACAATATTTGGATGTAAAGAGGCCAACATTTCACCTTCTGAAACCATGCCTTTAAAATCGGTTGAAATTACTTCAGCGCTTACATCTCCATTTACAATATTGCATATTTCTACGTAGTGTTTCATGATGTTATCATTTCCCGAAATACCTTCTTTTGCCATTAAGGATGGATTGGTGGTTACCCCATCTAAAATACCTAAATCATTGGCTTCTTTTATCTGGTTTAAATTGGCTGTATCTATAAAAAATTTCATATGTTCTTTTTAATTATGAGACGAAAGTAAAATAAAAGGTACAAAGTACAAAGTCCGAAGTAAAAAGATGTTTAAAATCAGTCTTTTCAGGCTTCTACTTATAAACAATTCCCTAAAACTGGAAACACAAAATTTATAAACTGTTATCCCACGGGAGCTAAACGGACAATTAAACCATCTAATTGCTCTGTAATATGGAGTTGGCAACCTAAACGACTGTTTGATTTAACGGCAAAGGCCTGATCGAGCATATTTTCTTCATCCATAGACATTTCCGGCAAGGTTATGCTTGATTCTACATAACAATGGCACGAGGCACACATAGCCATTCCTCCACAAGTACCTTCCACTGGTAAATCATACGATTTACATACCTCCATCATGTTCATATTCATATCCGTTGGGGCTTCATATTCTTTCGAATTCCCTTCTCTATCAATAATGGTAACGGTAATAATATCTTTCATGGATGAAATAAGTCGTTAAAATCCGGTAATTCCGTTTACCGTGGTATACTTTAAAACCAGGTTTTTATTGGGATAAATGTGTTTAAAGGCTGATTGAACCATTAAAGTTGCTTCATGAAATCCGCATAAAATCAGCTTTAATTTACCCGGATAGGTATTAATATCACCAATGGCGTAAATTCCTGGCACATTTGTTTGATAATCGAATGTGTCAACGACAATGGCATTTTTTTCTATGTTTAATCCCCATTCAGCAATGGGGCCCAATTTAGGCGATAAGCCAAATAATGGAATAAAATGATCTGTTTCTCTAGTTATATCTCCTTCGGTCTGATGATTAATAACCACTTCTGTTAACTGACCATTTCCTTTTAATCCAATAACTTCTGAATTAGTTAATAATTTAATTTTACCGGCTTCTTTTAAATGCATTACTTTTTCAACCGAATCTAAGGCTCCTCTAAACTCTTCCCGACGGTGAATTAATACTACTTCACTGGCTATATTTGATAAAAAAACGGACCAATCTAACGCAGAATCTCCTCCACCTGAAATAACAACGCGTTTTCCTCTATAAAATTCGGGATCACGAATGATATATTCCACGCCTTTGTCTTCAAAATCAGTAATATTTGCAATGGGTGGTTTTCGGGGCTCAAAACAACCTAATCCGCCGGCAATCGCTATAATAGGAGCTACGTGTTCGGTCCCTCGATGCGTGGTTACTTTAAATTTTCCATCTTCTAACTTTTCAATTTTTTCGGCGCGTTCTCCTAAAGTAAAACCTGGTTTAAAAGGTTCGGCTTGTTTCATTAAATTGTCTACTAATTCCCCTGCCAATACTTCGGGGAAGCCTGGAATATCGTAAATGGGTTTTTTAGGGTATATTTCTGAGCATTGTCCGCCAACTTGTGCTAATGAATCAATTAAATGGCAACGTAATTTAAGCAAACCGGCTTCAAATACGGTAAATAATCCGCAGGGACCAGCGCCAATAATGATAATATCTGTTTCTATCATGAGTTTTTAATAGAGTGCAAAAATAAGGATAAGAATTTTTATTCCTACATAAATAGCATAAAATAAATGCTATTTAACGTGAGTTATCGATTAGATTTATCTTTTTGTTCTTGTCGAATAGGCTTTCGTCCTTTTTTCCTGTTAAAAAAGGACCAAAAAAACGAGACTTCTAATCATTTTCTTTCACGTAACATCCTCGAAATTCTCACAGAATCCAAGCTCTGCAGCATGTATGCTTTTTGAAGCAGCACAGAAGAATTGACATAGTGGTTCTTGAAACAGCAGTGCTTCAAGGATTCCTTACGAGATCCCAGCGCACTTTTCTGCGGTGCACGTGATACAGAAAATGATTAGAGGTCGGTCCCGTAGATATGTAAGAAATCAGCCCAAGGATTGTGGCATTAAAGAAAAATTATGCTAAACTATGCTTTCTTTTTTTTTGAGAAAAGCTCTTGTACAATTCCCTGAACAGATACGTAATTGAGCGGAAACTCTAAAAAAACATGCAGCATGCTTAAAAATAATAAACTAATAAAGCCTAAACGATAATTGTATAAATATAACGAAACCGAGCCAACCCAAAGGATTGAAATAATAATAAATTGTCTTTTATTGATTTGGTGCCATTTAATAATACTAGTTTTTGAAAACCAGTTTAAATAATGATAGGTATAGGCAAAAGCTAAAAATATTTGAATTTTAATGGCAATGGGCGATAAAAGCCCAAAACGTTCATTTTTATTTGTCCAATGAAAAAAATCGGCAATTCCTTTAATTACAATGCTAAATGTACTGCTGGTAAAGTTTGCTTTTGTACTTTCCGACAAAATATAGCTTTCGGGCGTAATTTTTACTGCAGCAATTACAAAAATGCAAGCAAATAAAAGAAAAACAGAGATTTTTCCGGGTAAACTGTTCTCTTTTAATGCCCCATACAACATAAATAAGGCTGTAAATAAGAAAACATGAATTACGGTAGGGGTAAAAATGCCAATGATATATAGATAGGTGGGTATATGCATCAGGTTTGAAGATAGGATAAATGCAATAAATATGGAAAGTAAGGACCATATCCAATTTTTAAATACTACCATAGAAATTGAGGCTACTAGACCAATAAACAGAAAATTTGTGGCCCATTTAGTAATGAATTTATAAAAAGGCAAGCGGGTAACACTATTGATGGAGTCCTTTAATGAATCCAAGGCTGCTAAGTCCTTTAAAATAGGCGGAAGGGTTACTAATACAGTTAAAAAAACCAAAAAGAAGATCCAACTCCGATCTGATTTCATAAAAAAGTTTTTTTTATTTAGCCAATTAATTTCGGTTAAATAATGCAATGGGCCTAAAAAAGCATATGAAAACAGAAAAAGTTCAAACGGAATATAAAACGCCAGTAACAATGAAAAGAGGATTAACCCAATATTTACATAATCGACCGTGGTTTTTGACATAATCTATCGTAACTTTGTTTGTAAAAATAGATAATTATTTTATCTCAAGGGCAACTAATTTAGTTTAATACGTTCAATAATTAGGTGAAAAAAAGTATTCTTTATTTTTTATGTTTTGGATGGATTTTTTCCATATACAGCCAGCAAACCATCTATGTTACGGTAAGCACAGGCAAAATATATAAATTAGATATTCAAAACTGTACTTCTACCCTTATTGGTACAGGACCTGTTTATCAGGACATTGCTTCGTGTCCAAATGGAAATTTTTATGGTATAACCGGATCTAGTATTTATTCTGTTGATACAAATACGGCAGCTTCCACCCTATTAACTAGCGGACTTTCTTTTTTCAACAATTTGGTATGCGATCAAAATAATATGCTTTTAGGGGTAAGCGGAACCAACTTATATTCTATTGATCCACAAACCTGGCAAGTTACTTTTTTAAGTAATATTGGTTATTCCAGTGCCGGAGACCTTACCTTTTACCAAGATACGTTATATATGGCTGCAACCGGGGGCGGATTAGTAAAAATTGATAATTTTAACGGATATACATCAGAATATATAGGAAATATGGGGCCTTCTGTATATGGTGTATCATCAGTCACCACAGGTTTTTCAAACTGCACAGCAACGCAAACACTTATTTCTACTGCTGGCAATGATATTTATTCCGTAAATCCTTTTACCGGAGCGTCTACCTTATTGTGTAACAATATTATACCCAGTTCGTTTACTATTTATGGAGCTGCTTCTTTTTCTGAATCACATGCTATTAATATTACCGCAGGTAAAGATTCAGGTCTATTTATTTGTCAGGGTATCGATACAATTTTTATCCCTCCATTTTTGGTAAACGCTACTCCAAACGGGGTTTGGTATAATACTTCCGGACAAATTTTAAATAACCATTTGTATACTCAGGGCATGCATGCCGGAAGTCAAATCATTAAATATGTAATAGACAGTCTGGGTTGCAAAGATTCTTCTTGGATTGATATTTTTGTTGATACTTTATACTTTAATTTAGGAACGGATACTTCTATTTGTGAAGGAGATAGCATTTTATTAAATGTTATGCCACAGATGAGTCCAGTGACCTATTTATGGAATACGGGCTCGGTAAACAATCCTATTTGGGCCAATGATACAGGATTATATTCAGTACAAATTACCGATGGATATTGTTTTTTTGAGGACACTATTTTAATCGATTATGTAAAAATCCCCTTAGATCTTGGAAATGACTTCTCTTTGTGCCTTGATTCGAGCTATAAAATTCAATTGCAGGTACCTAATGCTACTTATCTTTGGCATGATTCAAGTACCGATTCTGCTTATACTATTACCCAAGCAGGTACTTATTATGTGCAAGCTCAGGTTCTACAGTGTTATAAACAAGATACTATACACGTTCAAACCAATATAATTAATTTTTCTTTAGGCCCCGATCGGCAACTATGTATGGATGATAGTGTATTGCTTTCAGCGAATACCAGTCAAGCTCAATATACATGGGATAATGGACTACACTCTTCTAGTATTTATGTTAAAGATACCGGATTTGTTTGGGTTGATGTAAAGGTAAACCAATGTGCTAGAAGAGATTCCATCTATTTATATCCTTTTAATCTGAATTTATTTATTGGAAATGATACTACTGTATGCTCCGATGAAAAAATCATCGTAAAAGCAACCACTCCAAATGCACAATATCTGTGGCAAGACGGTTCTTCCGATTCTCTGTTTTCTGCGTCTAATGCGGGAAATTATTGGGTTAAAATTTTGGTAAATGGATGTTCAGATTATGATACTATTCATATTTCTAATTTCCCAAAAGATTTAGAACTTGAAGATGATATTGTTTTATGCAATATATCAGACTCCATTATTTTAAAACCAAGCCTAAATTATCCTTACTACTATTGGAGTACAGGCTCCTTAAATCCTCAAATAATGGGATACCCCAATAATACTTATACATTAAGTATTATTGATCAGTATCAATGCGTGCAAAAAGACTCTATTTCTGTCTTTTTTCATGCACCTTCTTTTTCTTTAGGCGATGATTTTACTTTTTGTATTACAGATAATAGATATTTAAGTGCATACGACGGAAATTATATATCCTATTTATGGAATACAGGGAGTACAGAACCAACCATTTTATTAAAAGAAAGTGGCGAATATTCGGTTACTATAACCGATGTAAATCATTGTCAGGTAAGTGATACTCTATTGGCAAAGGCTCAGTTTTGTCAATTGTATGTCCCCAATAGCTTTACACCTAATGGCGATGAATTAAATGATATATTTAAGCCCTATTATGAAGATTTGTTTTCAGTGACTTTATCCATCTATAACCGCTGGGGGGATTTAATTTTTTCTGATAACCAAAAAAACGGATGGGATGGTACGTATCTAAAAGAAAAAGTGCAAGCAGGTGTTTATACTTATAAAGTAGAATATCTAATTTTTGAAGACTCTAAAAAAGAGCAAAAAATAGGTCAAGTAGTGTTAATTAGATAGGCTTGAAACCTAATTTTGTGATATAATTTGACTCCACAACAACAAGTTTTTTTATAGATAAAGTATTCCACTATATATGGTTTCTGCTTCAGGGGCTCGAAATATTAGTTAATTATTTTATAATCAATCTTTTAATAAATAAATTATTTCCAATTCCTAAACGGATAATTCTTTGCAAATCGTGGTTTGTTTTTTGCTTCTCAATAAAAAGCAATAAAGATGAAGGAGAATACTCACTTATATTTTTCTCATTCACATAAGCATATCCTTTAAACATACAATTCTCAATTAATACCAGCGACCTTTCTTGCCTAGTTCTACCCTCTCCTATTAAAAAGTAATTTCCTTCTTTTATTTGGAAACTATTGAGTAAGGTCTGAAACCGGGTATTATATTCTTCCACATTTTCTTTACCGGCACAAATACCATTGCACTTTTTCAATTGATATGAAAAACAAAGGCCTGAGCCAACTTTTTGCAAAGTATTCATTCGTTCACACAAGGTATAATTTTCGGTTAGTTCCACCAATTTATTTAAGGCCGCATGTTTTGTTTCAAAGGTAAACAACGGAAGATTTTCATCCTCATCCGTCTTTTTTATTTGTAAGGAGCCAATATCATTAATATACTCAGCATAAATGCCATACGGATAATTCTCTCTTTTTTCGCGCTTATTATAAGGGGGCTGATGTTTCTTTATTTCAATGGTTTCACGAATAAGTGCCATCAACTCATTGCCCGTTAATTCATATTTTACTTCATCAATCTCATCAATTATTTTTATTCCTTTTTTTGTAAAAAAATTAGTTAAATGTTCTTTTATTCGCTCTTTTAAACGAATGCTTTTTCCAATATAAATAACCTCTTTTTGCTTATTTAATAAGAAATAAATGCCGGGTTTATTGGGCAATTTTGATATACTAAATTTTTCCTGTAAAAACCTCTGATAATTGATTCCCTCTAACAAAAAAGGTTGCTCCTTAATCATTTTTTGAAATAAAATAGTTGTTGCTTCGGCATCGCCTAAGGCGCGATGCCTGTTTTTTATTTCAATTCCAAAGTAGCTGCAAATTTTCCCTAAACTATATGATGGAAGATCCGGATAGGCCTTTCTGGAAAGCTTTACCGTACACAATGTTTCTCGCTTAAATTCATATCCCAAATCAGAAAATTCTTTGCGCAAGAATCCATAATCAAAGCTTGAGTTATGGGCTACAAAAATTCTGCCTTCGGTCATTTGAATTATTTTTCTCGCAACCTCATAAAATTTAGGCGAATCTTTGGTCAAACGATTATCAATACCCGTTAAACGGGTAATGAAAGCAGGAATAGGTCTTTCCGGGTTAATTAGAGTAC
>CAYOHR010000012.1:13631-14664 GCA_964403835.1 uncultured Flavobacteriales bacterium | reverse complement strand
TTTATGCTAAAAACAAAATTTGAAATAACTTTTTAATTAAGTAACTTTGCAAAAAAGTTTTATAAAATGCGATTCACAGAACATCTCAGCATATCTTTCTTTAAAATAAGAAAGATAAAAAAGACCCGTTTTTTATCTTTTGTGCTGTTTTTTACTCTTTTTACCTTTTCTTTTTCAAAAGTGGGTAATTATAACTTTGTAAATGATCAGGTTATTAATGAAGAACTGAATACCAAACTTCAATTAGAATCTTATGTTGATGCAAGTAAATTCAAAAATTCAAATAATATTCGCTTGTACGGTTTCAATAATTTAGAAAAAGTAAATATGCTCGTTATTAAAATTAACGATACCGAAAAAGAAAAAGCCATAATCTTTATGGGGAAATTCTTTTTAACGCATTTTCCGGGTAAAACAAGCATGAATTTTAGAAGAGGGAATCTTTTTACCATGGTTTTGTATGAAAAAGAAAAGGTAAATGAGGCAAAAGAAATTTTAAATGTGATGGATCATCTTTTCAGTGAAACCACTAAAAACGCCAAAGTAACCTTTTATAAAATAGAAAACGAGGCACAAACTAAAATCTGATAATTATCAGATATCTCTCCCTACAACCCGATAGCATGAAAAAAATTATAGCACTTTCTATATCTGGCTTCATATTATTTATTTTCTTCATTAGCCAAAACGCTTCTACCAACCCATCTAATCCGCCAATACAGCATACCAGTGCTCCGGGTGAATTAAGTTGTACCGCATGCCATGCTGGAAGCATCAGTGATCAAACCATGATTTCTAGCGATATACCCTCTACCGGATATATTGGGGGCACTACTTATTCAATAAGTGTAACTGTAACAAATGCTACTTACTTCAAATTCGGATTTCAAATAACCTCTATGAATGCTGCCAATGTAAAAACAGGCACCTTTTATCCTGCTACAGGGGTGAGTGTTAGCGGTACTTATGCCCGCCATAGCAGTTCATCACAAACTACTTCACACACCAAAACTTGGTCTTTTAATTGGAAAGC
>CAYOHR010000012.1:11972-13587 GCA_964403835.1 uncultured Flavobacteriales bacterium | reverse complement strand
GGGAATAACAGTGGTGATGTGGTTTATAAAGATTCTAAATCTTATGCGGAAGGAGCTTCAACAGCGATAGAACTAATTGATTCTGAAAATGAAATACTGAGTGTTTTTCCAAATCCATTAAAAATGGGAGAAGTCCTACATATGAAAGGTATTTATGGCGAAACTATTATTCAAATTATAGATATTACCGGAAAAGTATCAGAAACTCAAAAAGTGATTATTTCACAAGATCAATATACTTTTTTTCCTAAAACCCTCGGTAAAGGCATTTATATTGTTCGGGTAGAAAATAACAATACCCGTTTTGCCAAGCAAATACTGGCGTATTAATTGATTATCCGCCTTATTTAATTTGATCAATAAAATCTTTAATTAATTCAGATTTTGTTTTTTTGTTAGCCGATAAAGCACTAAAAAGCGCTTCGATATGATTCTGAAAATAGGGAGAATTAAATAATTTTTCTTTCCACTTTTTTTCAAGGCTATGCAAAAAAATGCTCTTTTCTTTTATTTTTCGTTCTAAAAGAACTTCTGTAGGATGTGTTTTAAAAAAGGCATTTATTTCCTCTTCAATTTCTGGCATTCCTTGTCCTGAAATGGAGGAACACAACTTTACCGGAACATGATCTTTTCCTTGTAAATGGAGGGCATTTTCATAAAACCCTTTTGCTAATAGTGATTGCTTGCTTTCCTCGGTTTCCGATTTATTAATAACAACTAGGTTGGCTATTTCAATAATTCCTTTTTTAATGCCTTGTAACTCATCTCCGGCACCGGGCAGCATTAATAATAAAAGATAATCTACAATGGTTTTAACAATCACTTCCGACTGCCCTACCCCCACCGTTTCTATAAAAATAATTTCATACCCGGCTGCTTCACATAATAAAGTAGTGTTATAAGTACTTTCTGTCACCCCTCCTAATTCGCCAGAGGATGCTGTAGGCCTAATAAAAGCGTTTTCAGCATGCGCTAAGCGATTCATTCTAGTTTTATCGCCTAATATACTGCCTTTACTAAATTCGCTGCTTGGATCAATAGCTAATACCGCCACTTTTTTTCCTTTTTCAAGGTATTGATTCCCTAAATAATCAATAAAAGTACTTTTACCCACACCGGGAACGCCGGTAATGCCTATTCTTTGTGATTTACCTGTATACGGAAGTATTTCTTTTAGAATTTCTTCTGCTTTTTGCTCATCTTGCACATTTTTACTCTCAACCAAGGTAATGGCCTTGCTTAAAGCAAAACGATTTCCTAAAAGAAGGTTTTTTGCTATTTCTTTTGGGTCATCTTTCAAGAATGCCTAGTTTCTGATAACGGTTATATATCCGGTTTTAGCAGTAATTGTGCCGTCTTTTGCAGTTGAATTTAAAACGTAATAATAAGTTCCGGTTGGAACATATGAACCTGCATAATCACGACCATACCATTCTATTTCAGGCATTTTATTATAAAATAATAAACTTCCCCATCGGTTATAAATAAATAATTCATGCTCTAAAGCATCATTATTAAATACACGATAAACATCATTTACACCATCTCCATTCGGAGTAAACACATTGGTAATTAAATATGACCGATCATACACGGAAATGTTAATGGTATCAAA
>CAYOHR010000012.1:0-11962 GCA_964403835.1 uncultured Flavobacteriales bacterium | reverse complement strand
CTTTTACCTCATAAGACCCTATTTTAGTATATGTATGTGATATGGAGGAAACAGTTGTGTCTTTTTTACTTCCATCTCCATAAGTCCACTCCCACTTCGTAATAGTACCAGATGTATTGGTTGATGTAAAAACAATGGGTGAATTTACATTTACGCTATCTTTCGATGCGGTAATAAGAGCTCCCAAGTCCAAATCAGTTACATGAATAGTGCCCATAGGAAGTATTAAAACACAACCTGTAGTATCACTAATAGTAACTGCAGGGGTATAAAAGCCGGTATCTGAATAG
Source organism: uncultured Flavobacteriales bacterium (assembly GCA_964403835.1). GTDB lineage: Bacteria > Bacteroidota > Bacteroidia > Flavobacteriales_G > JALEGO01 > CAYOHR01. The sequence goes on along the minus strand of CAYOHR010000012.1, from coordinate 11,672 downwards.
GTATGACTTACTACAGAATCTAAAGAAGAAGTTCCATCGCCAAAATCCCATGTATAGGTAACAAAATCAGTGCTGTTAGCAGTAAAATCATATTTTTTAGTACATGATCCGCTTACCACACTCACTACGCCTTGTCCATCAATGGATAAAACGGTAATTAAATTAGATTTAGTCGTAGTATCAGTACAACCATTCATGTCCGTGACCACTAAAGAAACCCCAAATACTCCGGGATTTACATAAGTATGGTTAAAAGTTGAATCTGTTCCTGTAAAACCATCGCCAAAATCCCATGATCGAACAGTGATATTACTCAAAGATGTATCGGCAAAATGGGTAGTAAATGGAGAACATCTTCCTAAAACACTATCTACTATAAAACCTGATTGAGGTTTAGATATAAATAGATTTTTTATAATTGAGTCAGTACAACCATTGGAATCGACTGCGGTTAATTTAATGGTATATAACAGCGGATCATTCGAAAATTGGCTGTAGGTATGCGTGGGAGATGTTCCGCTACTAGTGGCGCTTCCATCACCAAAATCCCATGTATAAGTTAAAGTAGCTCCGTTAGAAGTATTATTAAACATAACTGAATCGAATTGACAAATAATGGAATCAAAAGCAAAATCAGGCGTTGGGAAAGTAACATTAATAACGCTTGATTGGGTTAATACATTTTTGCAATTATTATTATCGATTACTGTAACACCTAACGAATATTGACCTACTGCAGCATAAGTATGATTTATAGTTTGTGTGGTTGTATCAGCAGCTGATCCATCTCCATAATTCCAAATCCATGTACTAATAGGCACTACAGATGAAGATGTATCAATTAAAGTAGAAGTTAAAGGGGCACAACCATCAATGTTGGTATAGGTAAATCCAACAACGGGAAGCGGTTTAATATCAATCCAATTTGTTTTACTTAATGTTTTAGTACATCCAAGTCCATCAGTAACACTTAAAGTAGGCGTGTATAAACCGGGCAAGCCTGCAAAATTATATGAATGAGTAGAACCAGTGCCTGTGTGACCATCACTAAACGACCAATTATATGTATGCGGAAGAAAAGTACCGGTAGATGTGTTGGAAAACAAAATAGGATTAGGTGTACAGGTAATGTTGGTATCTTCATCAAAATTTACCACCAAATCAGAAATACGAATGGTTGCATTTAAAGTATCTCTACATTGTCTGGTAAAGTTTTCGACAATTAAAGTGGCAATATAAGTCCCCGGAGCGGCGTACTGATGCGTAGTATGAGCGGGAGATGAATTATAAACCGTATTTGGAGTACCATCTCCAAATCTCCAGGTCCATCTTTCCACACCGCGTGAAGTATCATGAAAATTAATAATATAAGGGGCAAAACAATCAATTAAAGAATCGACCGAAAAAAGTGGTTTTGCTTGTTTTACATAAATAGAATCGGTGTATGAAGCAGTATTTAAACATCCATGAAAATGGGTGATTAAATTAATATGGAAATATCCAGTATCTATAGTATAAGTATGAGTTGGGGCATTTGAAGTAGAGACTCCTCCATCACCAAAAGTCCAATCCCATTGATCAGCATAAGAGCTTGATAAATCAGTAAATAAAACTGAAAACGGGTGACAACCACTATCAGACGGAAAAGAAAATAGGGTTGTTGTTGGAATACCTGATTGAATATAATTATCAAAAAATCCGGTATCTGTACATCCGCTTTGTGTAACTATAATTAATTGTACATCATATTCACCGGTATCAGTTGCATTGGCTGTTCCGTAAGTATGTGATACGGCTGAACCATTACCAGTAGCTCCATCTCCGAAGGTCCAAGCGTAGGAAGCAATAGGGTCAATACTGATAGAAGCATCCGTAAAATTAATGGGTAAAGGGATACAACCATGAAAATCATTAGAAGCAATATTGGCAACTGGTGGCACTATTTTAATAAAACCAACTTGTGTTCTTGAATTTACACATCCGTTTCCGTCTCTTCCCGATAATGTAACATCAAATTGATTGATTGTGTTATAAGTATGTTGTGGATTTTGTGAAGGAGATGTTCCGCCATCGCCAAAATCCCAATCCCATAAATTTAAAGATGGATTGGTAGATGTAAAATTAACCGTAAAAGGCGCCTTACAAGCACTATCGTTATCTACCGTAAAAGTGATTATTGGCAAAGGATTAATAAGAACTAAAGAAGCTCTTACTAGGGTATCCTTACACCCAATATCACTGGTAGAAATTAAAGTAACATCATAGGTTCCGGCTGTGGAATAAAGATGAAATGGATTTTGTATAGTTGAAAGAGGGCTTCCATCTCCAAAGTCCCAAGACCAAGCTGAAGGAAACGGAAAAGAAGCATCTTGAAAAAAGACCGTATCATTTGCACAAATAGTAGTTGGGCTAGCATTAAAAGTGGTTAAAAAGTTTTGAACCACTACTTGTTGTGTATCGCTTCCTAAACAGGTTCCGTTAGACACAGTTAAAACAGCATTAAAATAGCCAAAGCCAGTGTAAGTATGGGAAGTATTTGTATCTGTATTTGTATTGCCATCTCCAAAATTCCAACTAAAAGTATTTCCTGTAATGGAAGTATGATTGGTAAAAGTAGTCGTTAAAGGAGGGGCGCAACTTTGGAAATTTGTGGCTGAAATAGAAACATCAGGCGCATCTAAAACTGTAATATAATTTGGTTTTATAGCAACATCTGCTGCTCCATTAATGGATAAAACTACGGTGAATAGACCTGAATCTTGATACACATGTGAAGGATTTTGTAAGGTAGAGGGGGGAGTTCCATCTCCGAAATCCCAAATCCATGAAGTTGCCCCGGTAGATTGATCCGTAAATTGAACCGTTAAATTTTCACAACCTTGCGTTACATTAGATGTAAACTGAGCTGTTTGGCTCATTAAAGAAAAACTGCTTAAAAGAAAAACAGTTAAAAGTATGTTTATAATACGCATAGCAATAATTTACTTTTTTAAAAATATACAAAAATGAATAGGAGTAACTATGAAAAAGATTAGTTAATTAACATTCCATTGTGAAAAAAGTGTAACATTATTATTTTTTTTACGTTTAAGCAACCTAGACATAGTAAAATAGGGTTGACATAGCCTTATATAAAAAATGCCCTCTGAGTCGTGTTGGAGGGCATTTTATTTAACCTAAAATTAATCTTAATTCGTTAACTTATCACTGATTTCTTTATACTTATCATTTTGTCCTGTACGTGCATAAATATTTCTTAAAGAAAGCATGGTATTTCTATCATCCGGTTTTAATTGATGTGCTTTTTCTAAATGCGGAAGTGCTTTTTTAAAGTATTCTTCCGATTGTAATCATAATTTTTCGGATTTATCCGCTTCTTTTAAAGGAAGATCGTTGGATTGGTTAATCAATTCTGCTCCAGTATTAAAAAATAGGGCTCCTAAATTATAAGAAGCATCAAAATAATCAGGCTTTAGTTCAATTGCTTTTAAATAAGATGTTTCCGCATTGGTTATATCCTTTTTTTGATCATATAAATATCCCTTATTATAATGATAAATAGCGTTATTTGGATCGTTTACCAACGAAGCATCAATACTTTTTAAAGCACCTTCGTAATCATTATTTTCAAGGTACATATTAAACTCATAGTTAATAATTTCCTGGCTATTTGGGTGTTTAGCTCTGCCTTTATTAATTACTTCGGTTAAAGCTGCTTTATCTCCTTTCTTTTTATAAGCCCGAGCTAAAGCAACATATGATTCTCCTTGTAAAAAATCAACATCTACACATTTTTTATATCGAATAATGGCTTCGTCTATTTTATTATCTAATTCATATGAAATACCTCCATAATAAACCGATACAGTATCCATTTTACCCCATTTTTCAAAAATGGCAGCGCATTTATCAAAATAATTGATAGCATCAGTATATTTTGCACTTTTATATGCCGTAGCTGCTTTGGTATACATTAAACTGTGACATACTGCCAAACGGAAATTAAAATCTTCCAAGTCAATTTTACCCATATCAAATTCATACGCTTTCATAAATGAATTGTATGATTCATCTATTGGTGTAGGATGAAGTGCATGAAAATTTTTATCCGGTGTAGTATCAATACTTAAATAAACCTGCGCACGATAAAACCACGTTTTAGACATGGTTGCAGTGGTTGGATCTTGAGAAGCAGCATCAATGGCTTCTTTTGCTTTATCTAATTCTTGGTATTTTAAATAGTTAAAAGCACTTTGCACTTTCATTTTTTGTGCAAAGGAGGCTGTTATCACACAAGATAAAGCCAAGGAAAAAAATAGTTGTTTCATACTAATTGTATTAAATATTTAAATTATTCTTCTGGTTGTGTTTCTGTTTCAGTGTCAGGGGTTGCTTCATCCACAATATCTGTGCCGGTAGTTTCTTCCCCCTCTTCTAAAACAATATCTTGCTCATCTTCATGTAAAACCTGCGCCACTGCGGCTATTTCATCACTTCCTTTTAAATTAATTAAGCGAACTCCTTGTGTATTTCGCCCCATAATACGCATTTCCTCTTTCACATACATACGAATGGTAATTCCGTTTTTGGTAATGATCATTAAGTCATCATCATCCGTGATGGTTTTTATGGCTATTAAGGCTCCTGTTTTATCGGTAATATTAATGGTTTTAACCCCTTTACCTCCCCGATTGGTGATGCGATATTCTTCAACATCAGTTCTTTTTCCATATCCTTTTTCTGATACTACTAAAATAGTTTCGGTGGTTATATCAGCCACACAAACCATTCCAATAACTTCATCGTCTTTACCTTGTAAGGTAATACCTCGCACCCCGCTGGCTGTTCTGCCCATTGGACGAACTTTCATTTCAGGAAACTGAATTGCTTTTCCTGATTTTAAAGCCATTAATATATGGTTTGTTCCGTCGGTCAAGCGTGCTTCTAGCAATTCATCTCCATCGCGCACGGTAATAGCATTAATACCATTTTGTCGTGGACGAGAATACGCTTCTAAACTGGTTTTTTTGATGACTCCTTTTTTAGTACATAAAATAATGTATTTATTTTTAATGTATTCTTCTGTACGTAAATCACCTACATTAATATATGCCATTACTTTATCATCGGGCTCAATATTAATTAAATTTTGAATGGCCCTTCCTTTCGATGCTTTGGTTCCTTCCGGAATTTCGAAAATTCGCATCCAGAAACATTTCCCTTTTTTGGTAAATATTAATAAGAAATTGTGGTTGGTAGCTGTAAAAAGATGTTCCAAGAAATCTTCATCTCTTGTAGCAGTGCCCTTAGACCCTACTCCACCCCTTGATTGTGTTTTGTATTCGTAAGATGCTGTACGTTTAATATATCCCAAATGTGAAATAGTAACTACCACACTTTCATCAGGAATAATGTCTTCAATAGACATATCTTCGGCTGAATATATAATTTCTGTTCTTCGTTCATCACCATATTTATCTCGGATGTATTGTAATTCATCTTTAATAATTTGCATTCTTTTGCCTTCATCGGCTAAAATGGATTTTAATTCAGTAATTAAAGCCATTACTTCATCGTATTCTCCGCGCAGTTTATCTTGCTCCAGACCGGTTAACTGACGCAATCTCATCTCCACAATCGCTCTCGATTGAATATCTGATAAGCTAAAACGGGTCATTAATTTTTCACGGGCCTCATCCGGATTAGATGAATTTCGGATAATGGAAATTACTTCATCTATATTATCAGATGCAATAATTAATCCTTGTAAGATATGTGCCCGATCTTCTGCTTTTTTAAGATCAAATTGGGTTCTTCGAACAACCACCTCATGTCTGTGCTCTACAAAACATGCAATCATGTCTTTTAGGTTCAAAACCATTGGTTTACCTTTTACTAAGGCAATATTATTAACCGAAAAAGATGTTTGTAAGGCAGTATATTTAAATAATTTATTAATTTCTACATTGGTAATGGCTTCGCGACGAAGCTCATATACAATACGCATTCCATTTCTGTCCGATTCGTCACGAATGTCGCTAATACCTTCAATTTTCTTTTCATTAATTAAATCGGCTGTGCGGGCAATCATTTCTGCCTTATTTACCATATATGGTATCTCGGTTACAATAATCCGATCGCGGCCATTGTCTTCTTGTTCAATAGAAACCTTAGCTCGCATTACTACCCGGCCACGGCCTGTTAAAAAAGCTTCTTTTACACCTTCATACCCATATATAATACCTCCGGTTGGAAAATCGGGGGCTTTTACAAATTTCATTAAGCCCTCAATATCAATTTCTTTATCATCGATATAGGCACAAATTCCATCAATAACTTCGGTTAAATTGTGTGGAGGCATATTAGTAGCCATACCCACAGCAATACCACTGGTACCATTAATTAATAAATTTGGGATTTTTGCGGGTAAAACAGTTGGTTCTTGTAACGAATCATCAAAGTTTAAAGCAAAATCGACCGTTTCTTTATCAATATCTTCTAATAATTCTTCTGCAATCTTTTTTAACCGAGCTTCGGTATATCGCATAGCAGCTGGACTATCGCCATCTACTGATCCAAAGTTACCTTGGCCATCTACCAAAGGATAACGCAAAGACCATTCTTGCGCCATACGCACCATAGAATCATACACAGAGGAATCTCCGTGTGGGTGGTACTTACCAAGCACCTCTCCAACAATTCTTGCTGATTTTTTATGGGGTCGATTAGAAAACACCCCCAAGTCTAACATTCCATACAATACTCTTCTGTGTACAGGTTTTAAACCATCTCTAACATCAGGGAGCGCTCTCGAAACAATTACAGACATCGAATAATCGATGTATGCTGTTTTCATTTCATCTTCAATATTGATTTGAATTATTTTTTCATTTCCAGCCATAAAAAACCCAATTTAAAGGGGCTCGAATATACCTATTTTTAGGCAAAAAAACTATGTTTATGAAAAGGGTATTTACTAACATTTTTTTGTTGATAATTGAAAAGTATTATTTGAATGGATAAAAATAGCTTTCATACATTTGATTTTTGTATATTTAGTAAATTTTAATTTTATGGAAACTAATTTTTCGCCCCGTGTGAAAGATGTTATCACCTACAGCAGGGAAGAAGCTTTACGTTTAGGGCACGATTATATTGGAACGGAGCACTTTCTCTTAGGGATTATTCGTGACGGAAATGGTTCTGCTGTTAAAATATTAAAACATTTTCAGCCTGATTTAAAACAGATTCGCCAAAAACTGGAAGATGCTATTCGACCAAAAACACCGGCTAAAAACTTACCGCAAACAAATATACCTCTGGTAAAACAAGCAGAAAAAGCTCTAAAAATAACTTATTTAGAAGCTAAATTATTAAAAAGTAGTATAATTGGGACAGAACATTTATTATTGTCTATCTTAAAAGATGAAAATAATGTTGCAAGTAAAATTTTATTAGATTTTGGTATGGATTATAACAAAGCAAAAGATATTTTAGAAAGTTTTATGGCTGAAGACCAAGAACTTAACACCCCTAGAGCAGAATTACCGGGAAGTTCTACCGATGATGATGATGCGGATGAAACCGAGCGTTTTTCTTCAAAAAAACCAGGCGATTCTAAATCAAAAACTCCTGTATTAGACAATTTTGGCCGCGATTTAACCAAAGCAGCCGAAGAAGGTAAATTAGATGCCATTGTAGGGCGTGAAAAAGAAATTGAGCGGGTATCGCAAATATTAAGTAGAAGAAAAAAGAACAACCCTATATTAATAGGTGAACCAGGGGTTGGTAAATCTGCTATTGCCGAAGGTTTAGCCATTCGTATTATTCAGAAAAAAGTTTCGCGTGTTTTATTTGGCAAACGAGTTGTTACTTTAGATTTAGCTTCTTTAGTAGCCGGTACAAAATACCGCGGACAATTTGAAGAGCGGATGAAAGCCGTGATGAATGAATTAGAAAAATCACCGGATATCATTTTATTTATCGATGAGATTCATACCATTATAGGTGCTGGAGGGGCTTCTGGTTCATTAGATGCTTCCAACATGTTTAAACCGGCATTAGCACGGGGCGAAATTCAATGTATTGGAGCTACTACTTTAGATGAGTACAGACAATATATTGAAAAAGATGGCGCTTTAGAAAGAAGATTTCAAAAAGTATTGATTGAACCTACTTCGGTAGATGAAACTATCCAGATATTAAATAATATCAAAGATAAATACGAAGATCACCATAATGTAAAATATACCGATGAAGCTATTAAAGCTTGTGTTATTTTAACTGAACGGTATATTACTGACCGGCATTTACCTGATAAAGCCATTGATGCTTTAGATGAATCAGGGTCTCGTGTACATATTACCAATATTAAGGTTCCTAAAGCTATTTTAGAGATTGAAAAAGAAATCGAAAAAATTAAAGAGGAAAAAAATAAGGTAGTTCGAAGCCAAAAGTATGAAGAAGCTGCCCGATTAAGAGACACAGAGCGTCAATTAATGGAAAAGTTAGAGGTTGAAAAGGTGAAATGGGAAGAAGAAACCAAAAATCAAAAAGAAACCGTAGCCGAACATAACGTAGCTGAAGTAGTAGCTATGATGACCGGTGTTCCTGTTCAAAGAATAGCTGAATCAGAAGGTCAAAAATTAATTTCGATGGCACCTGATTTACAGGCTAGAATTATTGGGCAAGATGAAGCTATTAAAAAAGTAGTAAAAGCTATTCAAAGAAACCGAGCAGGATTAAAAGATCCCAACAAACCCATAGGTTCGTTTATTTTCTTAGGTCCAACCGGGGTTGGTAAAACTCAATTAGCAAAGGAATTAGCTAAAATGTTGTTTGATAAAGAAGATGCTTTAATCAGAATTGACATGAGTGAATATATGGAGAAATTTGCTGTTTCTCGTTTAATTGGAGCGCCTCCAGGATACGTTGGATACGAAGAAGGTGGTCAATTAACTGAAAAAGTAAGAAGAAAACCATATTCAGTCGTATTATTAGATGAGATTGAAAAAGCACATCCAGATGTATTTAATTTGATGCTACAAGTGTTAGATGATGGTATGATTACGGATAGTTTAGGTCGAAAAATCGATTTTAAAAACACCATTATTATCATGACTTCTAACATTGGTACTCGCCAATTAAAAGATTTTGGTCAAGGGGTTGGTTTTGGAACTTCAACTAAAAAAGATAATGTAGATGAAGATACCCGAGGCATTATTGAAAAAGCTTTGAAAAAGGCTTTTGCGCCTGAGTTTTTAAATAGAATTGATGATGTTGTTTTGTTTGATTCATTAAAATCTGAACATATTCACAAAATTATTGATGTTGAATTAACCTATTTATATAAACGTTTGTTTGATTTAGGATATACCATCACTATTTCAAAAGATGCAAAAGACTATATTGCCAATAAAGGCTACGATGAACAATATGGTGCTCGTCCTTTAAAAAGAGCCATTCAAAAGTATATTGAAGATCCTTTGGCTGAAAAAATTATTGTTCATACTTACGAAGAAGGAGATGAAATTAAGGTCGATTTCAACAAAGAAAAAGAAGAAATTAATCTTAAAATTGTAAAGAAAAAAGCAAGTAAAAAAGAGAGTTAATTCTTTTAAACTTAATAACAAAAAGCTCACTAGTAATAGTGGGCTTTTTTTATGCGCTGTCTTTTGCAAAATATAGGTATTATTAATAATTATTAAGTTTGTATCCATTTGAATGCAATTCACGACATATTAAAACAATATTGGGGATATGATACTTTTCGTCCTTTGCAAGAAGATATTATTCATGCAGTCCTCGAAAACCAAGATGTATTGGCTCTTTTACCAACCGGAGGCGGAAAATCTTTATGTTTCCAAGTACCTGCTTTGGCAAAACCCGGCATTTGTATTGTTGTTTCACCGCTTATTTCATTAATGCGCGACCAGGTAAAAACTTTGCATCAAAAAAAGATAAAAGCCACAGCCATTGTATCGGGCATGAATTATAAAGAAATTGATATTTTACTGGACAATTGCATTTATGGCGACTATAAGTTTTTATATGTTTCTCCGGAACGCTTAAAATCAGAAATTTTTAAGGTTCGGGTGGCTAAAATGAATGTTAATTTAATTGCAGTCGATGAGGCCCACTGTATCTCTCAATGGGGATACGATTTTCGTCCCTCTTACCTAGAAATTGCTTCTTTGCGTGCACTTTTACCCAAAGTACCCCTTATAGCCTTAACAGCAACAGCTACCAATAAAGTAATTGAAGATATTAAGGAAAAATTGGAGTTTAAAAAATCTTTGTCCTTTAAACAATCATTTTTAAGAGAAAATATTGCCTTTATTGTGCGGTACGAGCAAGATAAATTTAAGAAACTGAAGGAAATTATTAATAAAGCAAAGGGATCGGGCATTGTATATGTACGAAACCGAAAAAAAACAGAGGAAGTAGCACTGTTATTGAATAAATTCAAGATAAAGTCCGATTTTTATCATGCCGGTCTTTCCTTAAAGGAACGGGACGAAAAACAAAAAAACTGGATTGAAAACAAAACCCAGGTAATAGTGGCTACCAATGCTTTTGGTATGGGCATTGATAAGCCCGATGTACGATTTGTAGTACATTTAGATATTCCAGAGTCATTGGAAGCTTATTACCAAGAAGCAGGGCGGGCCGGGCGTGATCAAAAAAAGGCCTTTTCGGTCTTAATTTGCAATGAAATCGATCGGGAAACACAAGAAACACAGTTTTTAGAAAATTACCCGAGCAAAGAAGAAATTAAAACGGTGTATCAATCGCTCGGAAACTTTTTTCATTTAGCTGTTGGAAGTGGCGCTGAGCAAACTTATTCATTTGATTTAGAAGCTTTTATACATCATTATCAACTCAAAAAAAATAAAGTAATACATGCCCTTAAATTTTTAGAACAGTACGGTTTAATTGCTTTAACCGGCGATATTCATCTTCCATCAAAAATTAAATTAAACCTTGAAAAAGAGAAATTGTATGAATATCAAATCAAACATTCAGCGTTTGAACCCCTTATTAAAGCACTTTTGCGTAATTATATAGGTATTTTTGAGCAATACACTCAAGTAAGCGAAATAAAGCTTTCCCGTATTTTAAATCGACCGAAAGAAGAGGTGCTAAAACAAATTGTGTACTTAGAACAACAAGGTATTTTACAATATTTGCCCAAAACTGAACTTCCTCAACTCACCTATGTTAGCGAGCGCATTGATATTCAAAACTTAAGTATTTTACCGGCGCAATACGACCATCGAAAAAAGTTGATTTACGAAAAAATGCAGGCCATTTGGAATTATGCTTTTGATGAAAAAATATGCCGTTCTAAAAACATACTAACCTATTTTGATGAAAAAGCGGAACCGTGCGGAACCTGCGATTTATGTATTGAAAACAAAATTCATTCACAAGAAGAAGAGATTATACGTAAAATTCAACCACAAATTTTGGAATTTATAAAAGCAGAAAAGCTTGATATTACGTTGCTTTTAAATAAATTTTCTTTTTCTAAACGCGATTTGGTCATGAAAGCTTACAGATGGATGTTGGATGAAGGTTTGATTCAAATAAATACGCAAGGCTTTATTCAACTTAAATAGTAACTCTTATTTATTTTATTTCAAAGTCTATTCAAGTATCCTTTAAGTTTC
>CAYOHR010000011.1:39625-67391 GCA_964403835.1 uncultured Flavobacteriales bacterium | reverse complement strand
TAAATGCTGCGTTTGCTTAATTAAGTTAAGTGCAGAACCAGCTTTAAACCAATCTATTTGTTGTTGATTATACGTATGGTTGACTTTAATAAAGTCTCTTGTACCGTCTTGGTGATCTATTTCTATAGTTAATTGTCTGTCTGGAGCAAATTTCTCTAGATCAACAAAATTAAAGGTATCAGCCTCTTGAATTAAGTTGTAATCACTATCCTGACTAAAGGTAATAGCTAACATGCCTTGTTTTTTCAAGTTGGTTTCGTGAATACGCGCAAAAGATTTTACTAAGATGGCAAAAACACCTAAATGGCGAGGTTGCATAGCAGCATGCTCTCTGGAAGAACCTTCGCCATAATTAGTGTCACCCACTACAATGGTTGGTATTCCGGCCGCCTTATATTTTCGTTGTGTTGCAGGGACTTCTCCATACGTACCATCTATTTGACTTTTAACTTTATTGGTTTCGCCATTAAAGGCATTCACCGCTCCAATTAAGGTATTGTTTGCAATATTATCGAGGTGGCCTCTGTATTTTAGCCAGGGACCTGCCATAGAAATATGATCGGTTGTACATTTTCCCTGCGCTTTAATTAAAAGTTTAACTCCTCTTAAGTTTTGGCCGTTCCATGCGGGGAAATTATCTAATAATTGCAAACGATCAGAAGTAGGACTTACTGCTATATTAACGCTGCTTCCGTCTTCCGCAGGTGCTTGATAACCAGCATCTTCTACAGCAAATCCGTTTATTGGAAGTTCATAACCGGTAGGTTCATCCAATTTTACTTGTACACCATCCTGGTTGGTTAAGGTATCGGTGATGGGGTTAAATGTAAGATCTCCGGCAATGGCTAAAGCGGTTACCATTTCTGGTGAGCCTACAAACGCAAAGGTATTTGGATTACCATCGGCGCGTTTAGCGAAGTTTCTGTTAAAAGAGTGTACAATGGTGTTTTTTTCTTGTTTTTCAGAACCTGCTCTTTCCCATTGTCCGATGCAAGGCCCGCAAGCATTGGCAAATACATTCCCTCCAATTTTTTCAAAAATATCGATAAATCCGTCTCTTTCTATGGTGAAACGAACTTGCTCAGAACCAGGAGTAATGGTAAACTGCGCATTGGTTTTTAATTTTTTATCGCTGGCTTGTTTTGCTAAAGAAGCTGCTCTAGAAATATCTTCATAGGAAGAATTGGTACACGATCCGATTAAACCTACTTCTACTTTGGTTGGCCATCCGTTTTCTTTAGCCATTTTTTTCATTTGTGAAATAGGTGTGGCTAAATCAGGTGTAAAAGGTCCGTTTAAGTATGGTTCTAATTCTGTTAAATTAATTTCAATCACCTGATCGAAATATTTTTCTGGTTGTGCATAAACTTCCGGATCTCCGGTTAAATATTCTTTGATTTGATCGGCCATTAAAGCTACTTCTGTTCTTCCGGTTGCTTTTAAGTAACGCGACATGGAGTCATCATATCCAAAAGTTGAAGTGGTTGCACCAATTTCGGCGCCCATATTACAAATGGTGCCCTTGCCGGTACACGAGAGCGATTCGGCACCAGGTCCAAAGTACTCCACGACAGCACCTGTTCCGCCTTTTACAGTTAAAATTCCGGCTACTTTCAGGATTACATCTTTGGCAGAGGTCCATCCGTTTAATTTTCCGGTTAATTTAACGCCAATCAGTTTTGGGAATTTTAATTCCCAGGCCATTCCGGCCATTACGTCTACTGCATCAGCACCACCAACACCTACGGCAATCATTCCTAAACCACCTGCATTCACGGTGTGTGAATCGGTACCAATCATCATTCCACCAGGAAAAGCGTAGTTTTCTAAAACTACTTGGTGAATAATTCCTGCGCCTGGTTTCCAAAAACCGATTCCGTATTTATTAGAAATGGATGCTAAGAAATTATATACTTCGTTATTTTTATTGATGGCTTCTTGTAAGTCTTTATCTGCGCCAATTTTAGCTTGAATAAGGTGGTCGGCGTGTACCGTTGAGGGGACAGCTACTTTCTTTTTTCCGGCTTGCATAAATTGCAGCAATGCCATTTGAGCAGTAGCATCTTGCATAGCTACTCTATCGGGAGCAAAATCAACGTAGGATTTCCCTCTCTCAAAAGAAATGGATGGGTTTCCATCATATAAGTGGGAGTATAAGATTTTTTCGGTAAGGGTAAGGGGTTTGTTGAGTACTTTTCTTGCGTGGGTAATTCTGCCTGGCATTTTGTCGTAAAATGCCTTAATCATGTCTAAATCGAATATCATACTATTTATTTTATGTGACTAATTTAATAAAGTATAAGCATAAATAAAATAAAACGTCAATATATTTAGAAGTTTAAACGTAACAATTTTTTTATCGAGAATTCGTTAATAGATTAAATATAATTAATAAATAAACAATGAAAATGAATAGAATAATTGGTCTTGGCTTTTGCTTAGTAGTAATAGCCTCATGCAAAAAGAACTACACTTGCACTTGCGATGATAAAAAATCTTTAGTTCAGGAAGCTAAATATCAGACAATCATAACCGCCAATAGTACTTCAAAAGCTAAAGATAATTGTAAAACAATAGAAAACTTGACAGATCAAAATGGAAATGCTCTAAATCTTTATTCTAATTGCAATGTATCAAATTAATCCAAATTGTGTGTGTTAAACTGGATTAAGATTCTTACAATAAAAAAGGGGAACATAATTCCCCTTTTTTATTATTAAATTATTTTTGAGACTATTTTATTCACCAATTACTTCAAATTTAATAGTTTCTTTTACGTCTTTGTGGAATTTCACTTCCGCTTCGTACATACCAGTAAATTTGATTGGTTCGTCTTTTATAGTGATGTTTTTTCTGTCTACAGTAAAGCCTAATGCTTCAATTGCTTCAGCTAACTGAAGGGTATTGATAGATCCAAAGATTTTTCCTTTTTCACCTACTTTAGTACTCACTTTAACGTGAACATCTTTCATTTTAGAAGCAACTTTTAATGCTTCAGATTTTAATTTCTCTTCTTTATGTGCGCGTTGTTTTAAATTTTCAGCGTGCATTTTTCTAAGAGACTCAGTAGCTAGTACTGCATGACCTTGAGGGATAAGGTAGTTTCTACCATATCCGTTTTTTACGTTTACTATTTCGTCGGTACTACCTAGATTAGCAACATCTTTTTTTAATATAATTTCCATTTCTAAATCCTCCGTTATTTAAGTAAATCAGCCACAAAAGGAAGAATCGCTAAATGTCTAGCTCTTTTAACGGCCGTTGAAACCTTTCTTTGATATTTTAATGACGTTCCAGTAATTCTTCTTGGAAGAATTTTACCTTGTTCATTGATAAATTTCAATAAGAAATCTGGATCTTTATAGTCAATATATTTTATTCCGCTTTTTTTAAAGCGACAGTATTTCTCCTTTTTAATTTCGATATTAATAGGAGCTAAATATCTTACATCATCACTCATTTTTGAAAATCTTTAAGTTAATTAATTAGTTGGGACGGTTTCTTTTTTTGCTCTTCTACTTTCGGCAAATTTCACATGGTGTTTTTCCATGTTAATAGTTAAGTATCGAAGAACTCTTTCTTCTCTTCTGTATTGAAGATCTAATTCAGCGATTAGTGGAGTTTCAGATTCAAATTCTATCAAATAATAAAAACCAGTGGTTTTCTTTTGGATAGAATAAGCTAATTTCTTTAGTCCCCAATTTTCTTCGTGAACAATTTTTGCACCTCCATTAGTTAAGATTTCTTTGAATTTCTTAACTGTTTCCTTTGCCTGATCATCAGACAAAACGGGAGTTAAAATGAAAACAGTTTCGTAACGTTGCATATATAAATAAAAAAATAAATTACTCGGCTAATATTGTAAAGGATTGAATTTTTCCATCTTTCCAACAAACTTCACAATTGCTATCTAAAATACCATGTTTCACATTCATTATGTAACATGTATGTCCTTCTTTTTCTTCTATTTTTGAAACGGTTGGTTCGCTTAATTCATACACATCTAAATCGGTTTCGATGGCTGGATCAGCAGCAAACTTTTCCATGGGTTTCATAATGTTTTTGGAAGATTTTATTTCATCCATGAAAGATTGCATGTTTGGATCAATTTCGACTTTAGATCCGCAGCTTGCAATAAGCATGCACAAACTAAAAATAAACAACCACACCTTACCCATTAAAAAATAGTTTTTTGCAAAATTAATAAATTTGATTTAGTTACCAAATAAAAATCTAGATTATTTGATTAAAGAAAAGGTATTTGTTAGATTTTACCTTTACAAACACATGAAAAAAATTATTGGAGAGATATAGTGGATATTTTTTCTCCCACTTGAATTTTGGCTACCCGATCACAGGACTTAAATCCATAATCGACAGTTTTTTTTAATAAGTTTTCGGGTTGAATATCACATATTCCTTCGGTAATTTCTGGTTTAGCATCACAAAATTGCATTCGCAAAGGACTGTTTATTTTAACATCAAATAAGCGTCCGGAGCGGTTTTTGCCAAAAGCATACCTTGTTATCTGATATACATCATCATAAAAACATTTCATGTTTCGATAACACGTGGATGGAGTATCTAAATTATGATTTAAGTCTATGTTTGTTGTAATGCCTTCTGTTTTTCTTCTTTGCCGATCGCATTCCCACAAAATATTTTCGCCTGTAGGATAGGTGATAGATCCGGAAGAAATTTTTATTTTAAAGGTGTTATTTCCTTGATTTATAAGGGAGTCAATTCCTTCTATGCGATGATCATTTAAATAAAAATGATCAAATGTTATTTCCGTGATGGAATCTGTGTTTGAGTAGCCTTTTGTTAGTTTTATCAAAATTTGCCCTCTTCGGTATGAACCATCTTTTGCTAAGCAATTTGAAGTGCCGTAATTAAGAGTTAAGAATTTAGGATAAGAAACCGAATCGTTTGGAGAGACGGAAAGTGAAGTGCAAGAAGTGTCTGCAAAAAGAAAAAAATCATCACCCTTTAAGTAAGAGTGATGATTAAAAAGAGGTTCTAAAGAATACAAAATTTTGTCAAAAGACGATTCTGCTAGCAGATGGTCTTCTTCAGTGATGCTTTCTTTGTTCAGTTTTGATTTTCTGCATCCTATAAATAGAAGGAAGAAAACAAAACCATAAAGAAAGGGTTTCACGCACTTATTTTTTTGCCTTTTTAGCAGGTGCTGCTTTTTTAGCTGGAGCAGCTTTTTTGGCAGGTGCCGCTTTTTTAGCAGGTGCCGCTTTTTTGGCTGGTGCTGCTTTCTTGGCTGGTGCTGCTTTTTTAGCAGGTGCCGCTTTTTTAGCAGGTGCTGCTTTCTTAGCTGGTGCTGCTTTTTTAGCAGGAGCCGCTTTTTTAGCTGGCGCTGCCTTTTTAGCTGGTGCTGCTTTTTTAGCAGGAGCCGCTTTTTTAGCAGGAGCCGCTTTTTTAGCTGGCGCTACTTTTTTAGCTTTAGCAGTCGCTGCAGATGCAGTTTTACTTTTTTTAGGTCTGCTTACACCGAAGCTACCAGCAAATCTTTTTCCTTTGGCTGTTTTAATGTCTCCTTTTCCCATAAGTTAAATTTAAATTTTAATCAAAAATAAAAAAATATCAATATGAATATCCATTCCTGTGTTAAAATTTAATAACAGTTGTTATTTGAAAAGATTTTTCTCGATAATACTGGACTTCCGGACGGTTTCGCGTGTCCAATTTAATAAAATTTTTGTTTTTTCTTGCTCAGTTAATCTCCAAGAAATGCTACTTTTCTTCAATTTTTGAATTAAATCATACATAATGATACCCGCCGAAACTGAAATGTTATAACTTTCAGTGAAGCCAAACATAGGGATTTTAAGAAAAACATCGGCCATTTTTTTTACATCTTCAGAAATTCCGAGTGCTTCTGTGCCAAAAACTACCGCTGTTTTTTGTTTTGGATTAAAATTTGTTAACAACGTATCGTTAGTATGTGGCATGGTTACTGCAATTTGATAGCCCTGCGCCTTTAATTCAGTCAAGCATGCGATAGAATTATTCTGGTCCTGTTTTTTGTAATAATGAATATCTATCCATTTATCAGCCCCCAGCACGACATCCGGATTTAATTTATATTGATTTTTATTTTCAATCACATGAATGTTTTGAATACCTAAACATTCGGCTGTTCGCAATACTGCGCTTGCATTTTGTGCTTGAAAGATATCTTCTAATACAATGGTTAAAAAATGAGTTCTGTTTTCAATCACATCATAAAATAAGTTTTTACGATGTTCGGTAACAAATTCTTGAAGTTTTTCTAAGATTTGTTGATTTTTTTCTTCTTCTGTCGACATTTATGCCAATTTATTTGACTTTGCCATTAAGTTACATATTTTATATAGTAAGCGAGCGCCTACATTTCCGTTCCAATTGGTTTCATCGTTAGATGAAACTTCATTTAAGTCGAACCCAACTATTTTTTTTCCGGATTCGGTTAATTTTTTAATTAAATAAATGCTTTGCATGTATTCTAAGCCGCCGGGAACAGGTGTTCCGGTGCCTGGACAAAGTTTAGGATCTAACCCATCAATATCAAAACTGATGTAAACTTTGTCTGATTTCAATTTTTTAATGATTTCATTGCATTGAGTATCCCAGTTTTTACCTTTATAAGCGTTTTCACTTAATTGTTGATCATAAAAAGTAACGCTTTTTTTATTTTTTGCAGCGTATTCTACTTCTTCTTCACAAAAATCGCGAATGCCTACATGTACTATAGAATCTAAGTTTTTTATTTTGCTGGCATTATAAAAAATGGATGCATGAGAATATTCAAATCCTTCATAGGCTTTTCGCAAATCGAAATGAGCATCGATGTGTAATACCGAAAAGGTTTTATGGGTTTCGGAAATAGCTTGCATTAACCCAAGCGGGGTACTATGATCGCCACCCAGGGCTACCACTAATTTTCCGTTTTTAAGATATTTTAGTGCTTTTTCTTTTAATGTATTGTTTAATTTTTTTGATTCTTTATTAATGGTAGATACAATTTCCAATTCTTCTTTCCCTAATATTCTTTGATTGACAATGGCATCTATATATTTTTCAGCTTTTTTCCTCAGCTTTTTACTTTTTTCTTTCAGGGTTTTATCTACTTCTTCCATGGCGATACCAATTTTCCAGGCATCTTTTACATCCTGATCAAATAAATCGACCTGATAAGAAGCTTCTAAAATTTGTTCAGGACCTTGGGCTGTTCCTTTATTAAAAGAAACTGTTACTTCCCAGGGCATAGGAATGATAATAATTTTAGCGTTTTTAGGGGTGTATGGAAGTCCGAATATGTTTTTAGATACAGCGGGGCTATTAGGATCGAAATTACTCATGGCTTTTTAGTAAAAGGAAAATTTATTTTGTGTTACAATGTTTATAGGAAAAACATCTGTTTTTAAGCGTATTGGGTATAAATAGAAAAACCCCACTAGGTGGGGTTTTTATTTTAATGAAGTAAAAAAAAATTATTTTTTGTTTACTGCACCAGCTAAGTCAGCACCAGCTCTGAATTTTACTCTGTTTTTAGCAGGTATTTTCATTGCTTTTCCTGTTCTTGGGTTTCTACCTTCTCTAGCTTCAACTTTTTGAACTGAAAAAGAACCAAAACCTACTAACGCAAGTTTATCACCTTTTTTTAACGCTTTAGTTGTAGCTTTTACGAAAGCATCTACTGCTTTTTTAGCATCTGCTTTTGTCAATTTACTGTCTGATGCAATAGCATCAATTAATTCTGCTTTATTCATTTTTTAAATTTTTATGTTCCTCATGGAACGGTTAAACTTGAAAACAAATTTATTGGAAGCCTTGAGATAGAAAAGAAAATACCCAAAAAAAATGCTTAAATGTTGATAAAAGGGGGTTTTTGTTAATAACTATGACTTAAAGCCCAATATTAGCATGTGTTTCAAGGATTTTGCTTTTATCAGAATTAAATTTAGTTTTATCGGAAAAAGCTTTGTCTAAATACTAAGAATTAAAGGGACTTGAGAATATAAGACTAAGAAAGCCCGCAAAAACATTGACTTTTTATTCTAAACAATTCCTTTTTTATAGACAGGCCTACCATCTTAAAAGATGTATAGTGCCTTTAAATTCGTTATTAGAAAGTTTAAGTATATAATAATAAGTGCCTGTAATTGCATTTTCTCCATCAAAACTTCTTCCATCCCAACTCATATTGTATCCTTCTGATGAAAATATAAGCGAGCCCCACCTATTATATATGTATATAGAAGAGCATGAATTAGCATTTCCTATGTTTTTAGGTTCGAAATAATCATTAATACCATCTCCGTTAGGAGTAAATACATTAATGTTTCCCCAGGTAAATAAACTATCTATGCTTGCTATGTTTAAAGATTTAGTAATGCTATCAGTACATCCCAAATCACTTTGAACAACTAATTTAATGGAGCTGTTTTGTTGGTAAGGGAGATAAAATAGCGTGTCTTCATGCCATGAATACAATACATTATTGTTATACCAAAGATTCTTTTTAGTGTTAATAGAAGTATTTTGAGTTGCCATTTTAAGTTGTTCGCAGCCTAAAACAATAGTGTAATCAAAATTTGCCGTTGGGTTTGGATTAATATTGATTTGCATGTTTTTTGTATCGGTACAGCCATTGGAAAACAATCCGGTTACTTCGTAATTAATAGAAGAATCGGCTATAATTAAGGGATGGTCAGAAAGAGAATCGGAAAGATAGGTGCCCGGATTCCAATAATAACTGGTTGCGCCGCTTACTTGTAATGTTTCGGGTTGATTGGTACATATATATTGTATGGGTAATAAAGTAAGGGATGGAGATGGTAGGATGGTAATTTTTACAGTATCTATATTAAAACAAGAAGTAGAATCAATAGGTCTTACAATATAATCTGTTGATATAATAGGATAAACAAAAGGGTTAGCTATGGTTGAATGACTAATGTTTGTAATAGGAGACCATTGGAAGCTGCCACTACCTATTGCAAATAACTGTAAAGTATCTCCCGCGCAGGTAAATGTGTCATTGGATGCTACAAGGGTTGAAAATAAAACAATATCTACCTGAAGGGTATCTATTCCGGGGCATGTATGGTTATCTGTATACCTTAAAATAACGGAATAATTTCCTATGGTATTATAAGTAGTAGAAGGAGATTGAATATCGGCGGTTGAACCATTTCCAAAATCCCAATCATACGTATTCGCTGTTTCGGCATTAAATTGCACTAATGATTGCTGACAGGCTGTAATATCCAAACCAGCAGATACGTTGGGCTGTGGATGAATAAAAATAATGGCGGTATCAGAACCTGAACACGTTAGTAAAGTACCATTTGCTATAACTTCTATTTGCTGATTGGTCGTGAGTAAAGGGTTAAATTGATTTAAGCTTCCTATAATGGCTCCATTATTTACCCAGTTAATTTGAACGTTTAAGGGGGCAGTAGGCATTCCTCCAATTAAAATGGTATCTCCCATACAAATAGTGGTATCATTTCCCGCATCTATGGGTATGTTAGTCGAAGGGGTTACTAATATATGGTTTGTATAAGAGCAATTATTTATATCTGATATTTGAAGGGTATATATTAAGGTGTCTGATGGAAAAACTTTAGGATCAACGGCATGTATATCAGAAATAGATACATTGGGTGACCATATGGGGTTAATACCACCATTGGTTGTTAAGGTTAAAGTATCACCAAAACATAACCAGGCTGTATCTCCATTTTGAATTTGGATAGGGGAGAAGATAGATACTAAAATACTGTCCTTACTTGAGCATTGGTTCCCATCAATCAGCGATATTACATAATAAAGGCTTGTTAGCGGGTGTACCGAAACTGAAGGGCCATTTACCGTGGATATATAAGCATTTGGACTCCACACATAATTAGATCCACCAGATATCCATAAGGGTATAGTATCTCCCTGACAAATAGTGGTGTCATTACTTTTTTGAAATGCGTGGGTAGAAACGTTGACAACAATACTATCTTGAGCAAAACATTGATTGGTATCTATGACCTCTATATAATAAGTAGCGCTTTGTAATGGTTTTACATAAGGATTTAAATGCACGGTATCAAACGGGATTTGATTTACAGTCCATTGAAAAGATATGCCCGGTATAGATAAAGAAGGGTTTCCTCCTATGCGTATGGAGTCTCCAGGACAAATAGTAGCATTATTTCCGGCATCTACATTAATATTTCCACCAATATGTATGGTTAAACTAATGGTATCACTGGCGCATCCAAACTTACTCAGTGCATAACAATAAATGATACCAGAATCTGAGCTGATCCAGTTAATAAAAACTCCTTTTTGGGTACTATCACCCAAAATTTGCCCTCCAGTAACGCTCCAGAGATAACTTGCGCCTTCTATAGTGTCTACCTCGTAATATATATTCGATTGATTTTGGCACACTTGAGTGGGTCCGGTGATATGTGTTGGAGCACTTGCTTTATTTATTAAAATAGAATAATTAACAGGTGTTGATTTATGAGGACAACCATTATCTGTAGATACAATATTAAAGAGGTATGGAGATGTGTTGCCTTGTAAGCATGAGGTTTTCCAGCAAAAAGTAGCTTCAACGGGTGATACTCCCGCAATAGCGATGGATGTAGCAGTTGGAGAAACAATGTTAGTATCAAATATATTTCCATAAAAGGCAATATTTAAGCTATCATCTGCCGTGTTTCCATCTGCGTTGCTATCCGTAAAAAGGGCATTAAAACATAAGCTGTCTCCTTCTTCCAAGGTATAAGAAACAGTAGGGGTAGTAGCAGAAAGAACAGGAAAAGGGTTGGTGGGACAAGCCAAGGCTAATAATTGCATATCTCTGCGCGAAACAGCGATTAAAGATCCATTTCGGTATTCTTTTATTTCTACGGCAACAACATAATTTCCTTGTGCTGTTATTATATATTCTGAAATACCCGTATAACTATCTATCTGAGAAAAACCATGGGGCCCAAAAGGATTCGCTGTTGAAAATCCGCCTGTTTGCCAGGTAATTATGGGAATGGGCCATAAAAGGCTGTCCGGAGGAAAAGGCAAGGTATTAGATATGCTGGCATAACCCAAATAAGGAGTCTCAAAACTAAAAACCAATGAATCGCCTTCGGCATCCGTAGCGGAATTTAAAATAGATAATGAATCGCCGGTACAAATAAAAGGAAGGGGTTTTTCATTAAAAACAGGGGAGTTATTGACCACTGAAAACGGGGGAATAAAAGCATAAAAGCCCATGGAGTTTATTCCCGGGTCAAAAATATTAACAATGCTAGCGTTTCGGCAGCATCTATTATACATTAAATGATATCCTAAACTGGGTTGTCCTAAATTATTGGTAGAAGAAAGGGTTACGGTATCAATATATACCCCCTCGTAAATACAAGTGGCTGAGCCGATTGTACATCCCAAAGGAAGATTAGGGGTAATTTGATTTGCTTCGGTTAATAAAATAGTCAGATTTATGGCTAGTTGCTTATATCCGTTTGGGTCTGTGGTTTCATGATAAATTCCTACATATATGGATGGCTCAGGAAAAAGGATTTGCGAGCTAGCATCACAATTGGTATAAGCCTTAAAAATTATTTTATAGTTATATAAGCCACTTCCGGGAGCAGTTTCTCCCAAGTATTCATATCCAACTGTTCCGCCCATTAAATGCGAGGCTTTTATTTTTCCGAAAGAAAAAATTGCCAGGAAACAGATGAATAAGTTTTTTTTCATGTCAAACTATTATACAAAATAAGCAAGATGGGCCAATTTTTTAATAAGTTATCATTTTTAGGGATTAAATATACCCTACTATCTTATATGTTACATATCCTACCATTTCATGCAGGACTTGATTCCAAAGATGTAAAGCCCCTAAATCCGGGATAATAAAAGCATCCCAGCTATATTTTCCCTCATGGGCTATTCTGTCAACAGGATAAGGATCAGAGTCAATTTTTACTTTATTAAAACATCCCTTCGACCGCATCATATGATTGGCGGAGGTTATTAATAAGAATTTTTTATCAGACATGCCTAAACTATCTAAAACTTGTTTCGTAAATAGGGCATTTTCTCGCGTGTTTTTAGATTTTTTTTCAACTATCAAATCTTCCCTAGGAATACCAATTCCCAACAAATATTCTTCAATGTATTTTCCTTCAATTTGCGTTTTATCACTCAGGTAACCAGAGCCTCCGCTAAACAATATTTTTTTGATTTTTTTTTCTTTATATAATTTAATGGCTTGCATTAAACGATCATTGCCTGCCTTAAAAATTAGGCGATTAAATTCTTTATCGTAATAGCTCATTCCGCCGAGTACAATGCCAGCTTCATATTGAGTAGTATCAGGCACAATTTTGGCTTTATATTCCCAAATAAGTGCCATTTCATTGGATAAAAAGGTGTTGGTTACAATGAAAAGAAGCCACAGAGCTTTTATGAAATACCTTCTTTTTTTTAGTTGATCTTTTACAAAAAAAGAAATCAATAATAAGAGGAGAACCCAAAAAAAAGGTTCCGTGAGGTATTTTAATATTTTAGATAAAACAAAAAACATATTTATTTATCGAGAAACAAAAATAGTTAAAATATGTTTGCGGATGAATATTGAGATGTCTGGAAGGATTCCAGCAATATTCTAGGGCTTAAGAGGATAAGATGGTAAAATAGCTTTAAAAAGTGTTAAGGACAGTACATTTATTTTTAAAGGCACTTTATTATTAGTATCTTCACGACCCGTAATGAATAATTTTTAATATCATGTCAAACTCAAAATATATTTTTATTACGGGAGGGGTTACTTCTTCTCTAGGCAAAGGAATCATTGCCGCTTCTTTAGGGAAACTATTACAAGCCCGTGGATATAAGGTAACCATCCAAAAGTTGGATCCCTATATTAACATCGATCCGGGCACATTAAATCCTTACGAACATGGCGAGTGTTATGTTACTAATGATGGGGCTGAAACAGATTTGGATTTAGGCCATTACGAGCGATTTTTGAATATCCCAACCTCACAAGCTAATAACATAACTACGGGTAGAATTTACCAAAATGTTATTAATAAAGAACGGAAAGGCGATTATTTAGGGAAAACCGTACAAGTTATTCCGCATATTACAGATGAAATTAAAAGAAATATTCAATTGCTCGGAAAAACGGGCGAATATGATATTATTATCACAGAAATTGGCGGTACCGTTGGGGATATTGAATCTTTGCCCTTTATAGAATCGGTAAGGCAATTAATGTGGGAATTGGGAGATGATTGTCTTTCAGTTCATTTAACTTTAATTCCGTATTTATCTGCTTCGGGCGAATTAAAAACAAAACCAACTCAGCATTCGGTAAAAATGCTTTTGGAGTATGGTGTGCAGCCAGATATATTAGTTTGTAGAACAGAACACGCATTAGGCAAAGATTTAAAAGAGAAAATTGCGCGTTTTTGCAATGTCGAATTTGAAGCTGTTATTGAGGCTATGGATGCTTCTACCATTTATGAGGTTCCTTTATTAATGGAGGCAGAGCATTTAGATCGCGTAGTATTAAAAAAATTAAAACTTCCCTTGCAAAATGAACCTGATTTAGAAGATTGGAAACGTTTTTTATATCGATTAAAAAACCCGGTTTCAAAAATAAGAATTGGATTAATAGGTAAATATGTTGAGTTAAAAGATGCTTATAAATCTATCGCTGAAGGGTTAATTCATGCTGCCGCATTTAGTGAAACCTCGGTTGAAATAGTTTGGATTCATTCCGAAAAGATTGATGCAAATAATGTTGCTGAATTGCTCGGTTCTTTACAAGGCGTTTTGGTAGCTCCTGGCTTTGGATCAAGAGGGATTGAAGGTAAAATTGAAGCGATTAAATATGTCCGCGAAAATAAAATTCCTTTTTTAGGCATTTGTTTGGGTATGCAATGTGCTGTTATTGAATTTGCGAGAAATGTAATTGGTTGGAAAGATGCAGATTCTACCGAAATGAATAATGCTAGCCAACATCCGGTTATTCATTTAATGAATGACCAAAAAGAGCTTGATAAAAAAGGCGGAACCATGAGATTAGGGACTTATCCGTGTGAATTAAAAGAAAATTCATTAACGGCTAGGGTATATGAAAAACTTTCTATTAATGAGCGTCACCGCCATAGATACGAAATGAATAATGCTTTTATCTCAAAATTTGAAGAAAAAGGGATGATTCCTGTAGGTCTTAATCCGGATCAGCATTTAGTAGAAATTATTGAATTAGAGAATCATCCGTGGTTTGTGGGTGTTCAGTTTCATCCCGAATATAAAAGTACAGTGGTGAAACCCCATCCATTGTTTGTTAATTTTGTTATGGCTGCCTCAGTCTTAAAAAATTAAATTTGATAATGCTATTTTTATTTTAATAAAACTAATATTTTATTGATGTTATCATCTATCTTTGCATCCAATTTATTTTAGCATAAAATGGACCGAAATCAGGTTATTGGATTTTTTTTAATAGGAGTTCTATTTATTGGATATCTCTTTTATTCTCAGCCTTCTAAACAAGAATTAGAGCACAGAAAATTCGTTCAGGATTCAATTGCTGCTGTTCAAACGAATCTTTCTAAAACACAAGTGGCAAATACTGTGCCAGTAAATTCAGATTCAAATGCTGTGCTTGCTTCAGTCCCTGCATTGGCTTCTGATAGCATTCATAAAGATTCTCTTAAAAATGTTCAATATGGCGCATTTGCTAGTGCAGTATCTAACGATGCTCCCATCGAATATGTGTTAGAAAATGATGAATTAAAATTAAGTTTTTCTAGTAAAGGTGGTCAAATAAAATCGGGTATTCTCAAAAATTTTAAGGCTCATAATGGCGAGCCTTTAGAAGTCTTAAACCCCGATTCATGTGCATTTAGCTATCAGTTTTTTTATCAAAAAAAATCATATAAAACGAACGAGTTTACCCTCGAAAAAGTGGATGCAGGAAGTCCTGATAAATTGTGTTTGCGTTTAAAAACAACAGAACCCACTAAATACATCGATTTTCTTTACTCATTAAATAAGGAGAATAAGTATTTGGTAGACTTTCATTTAAACATTGTGGGAATGCCTGATTTAATTAAAGAAAATGCCGAGGAATTCGGCTTCGATTTTAATTTATTAGCATTATCAAAAGAGAAAAATTTAGAGAACGAAAAAAATACCAGTACCATATACTACAAGTATAAAGATGATGAGGTTGATTATATTTCAGAACGTGATTATGAACGCGTTCCTTTAATTGCAAAAGCAGATTGGATTGCCTTTAAACAACAGTTTTTTGCTTTAGCAGTTATCCCTAAAAATGGATTTGATAAAAACAATGCGTTTGTTGAAACGAAACAAGCGGATAGTTCTCCAAAAAATATCAAAGAAATGGACGCAAGAACCTCGGTTCGTATCGATCAATCTTCATTAACCATGCAATTTTATGTGGGACCAAATCACTACCAAACCTTAAAAAGTATGGAAAATGGTATGGAAAATATTATGGATTTGGGTTGGGGAATTTTTGGCTGGGTAAATGAGTATTTGATTATTCCAGTATTTAACTTCTTAAATAATTTTAATTTAGGCTATGGTCTTATTATTTTGCTGTTGACCATTGCTATAAAAATTGTTTTATTACCAATTACTTATAAAAACTATGTTTCAAGTGCTAAAATGAGAATTTTAAAGCCTGAAATTGATTTGATTAACGAAAAATTTAAGGATAAAAGTCCTATGGAAAAGCAACAAGCTACCATGGCTTTGTATAAAAGCTCAGGCGTAAATCCATTGGCGGGTTGTATACCCATGTTGTTACAAATGCCTTTGTTATTTGCCATGTTGCGCTTTTTCCCTTCTTCTATTGAATTGCGACAACAACCCTTTTTATGGGCAGATGATCTTTCTTCTTATGATTCTATTGCCAGTTTAGGCTTTAACATTCCTTTTTATGGTGATCACATTAGTTTATTCACCATTTTAATGGCTATTACTACCTATTTATACTCCAAAGTAAATATGCAAGTAACAGCTATGTCGGGTCCGCAAGGCCAACAAATGAAAATTATGATGTATATGATGCCGTTTATGCTTTTGTTCTTCTTTAATAGCCAAGCAGCCGGTTTAACGTATTATTATACTGCTGCTAATTTAATTTCAATTGGTCAGCAATGGTTAATTAAAAGATATTTTGTGGATGAAAAAGCTTTATTGAATAAAATTCAATTAAACAAAATGAAGGCCTCTACAAATCCTCCAAAAAAATCCTCTTTTCAAAAAAGATTGGAAGAAATGGCTAAACAAAAGCAAAATTTAAAGAAATAAATATTTTAATTTCTTTATAAATAAGCCATTAGCTGTTTTTTATATCCTTCATAAAATCGCGGTTATACGTTGTTTTATTTAATAATGTTCTATTATTGTAACTTTTATTATTGGATAACCGCCTTGTGAAAACTCTTTTTTTGAAAAAGTCTATTTTCCTTTTTTTAATGTTCTATTTAACCACATCGCTTTCTGCGCAAATGGTAAAGGGAATAATGAGCGGTGATGATGGTGAACCTCTCCCTTTTGGTAGTATTTATGTTAAAAATAGTAGTTATGGAGTTGCTTCTAACCTAAAAGGGCTTTATTTACTAGATTTGAAGCCCGGAACCCACACGCTGATATATAGTTATACTGGATTTGAGAATCAAGAAAGAACAATTACTCTCAAAAAGAATGAAACCATATTACTGGATGTGGTACTAAAAACATCGTTCTCGGCATTGCAAGAAATTGAGGTAGTAGCTAATAAAAGAGATAAGGGACGAGAAATAATGGAACATGCGATTGATAAAAGAAGGTCCTTTTTAAATCAATATGAAAATTACACCTGTGAAACCTATATTTTAACAACCTTAGATAAAGAAACACTTAAAAAAGGAATTGATTCTATTTTAGCCCCTATTGACAGCCTTTTTTTGGACACTCTTTATAAAAAGAAAGAGAAATTAAATTTGATTGAGTCTATATCACAAACCTATTTTAAAGCACCCAATCATTACAAAGAAATTATTTCAGGGTATCATGATTATGCTGAAAAATTTAAAAATGAAGGGTCTATTACCATCGACCTTGGTCAAGATAATTATGTGCCCAATTCAGGAGAGCCAAGTAACCCTTATGTTTTTTACAACGATGTTTCTTCGCTTACCCTTAATTTTTATGAAACCTATTTAGAAATGGAAAATATTGCTTCTAAACCCATTTTGTCTCCTTTAGCTGCCAGTGCCTTTTTAAATTATAAGTTTTTATATAATTATTCTTTTGTTGAGGACAATAAAAAAATATACAAAATTGAAGTGGTTCCCCTTTTTAAAAACGATGCTCTTTTTCGTGGATTTATATTTATTGAAGATAGCTCGTGGGCTATTAAATCGGTCGATTTATCCATTAACAAAAATGTATTAACGTATGCAAAAGAAGTCCAAATTATTCAGAACTATTCATCAGAAAAAGGTATTTATTTTCCTGTCAGGAGAGAACTAATTTATACCATTCGGGATGGAGGAAGTCTTATTTTAGGAAATACCCGAGTGAGTCATTCGCATTATGAGTTTAATATTCCAATACGAAATAATTTTTTTAATAATCAGATTAAAACCTATCAAACAGATGCTTTTGATCAACCCCTTGTTTTTTGGGAGAATACTCGCCCTGTTACCTTGCTTCCAAAAGAATTAAAATACATTGAAAAATCGGATAGTATTAAAAATTATCATGAGAGTGTTGCTTACTTAAAAGAACAGGATTCAATCAATAATCATTTAAATTTTTGGGATTATATATTAAGTGGAATTACTCATCAAAATAGTTTTACTAAAACTAAAATCTATTTCACCCCTTTAATTGCACAGGTGCAACCTCTTGGCGTAGGAGGATACCGACATAATTTGGGAATTAATTATCAAAAAGAGTTTCCCAATGCCAAATTGTTAGAAACAGATGCCAGTATTAATTACGGATTTATAAATAAAGATATAAAAGGGGAGATAGGCGTAGGACTTACTTATTTTCCTAAAAAATTTATTAAAACCTATATTTCGTTTAGCGATAATTATGAATTAATTAATAATTACGAATCTATTTTTGCCACTTTTAGCCGAAGTAATTATGTTCGAAAAAAGACCTATTTGATTTACCAGCGCATGGAAATTATAAATGGTTTTTTTGGGAAATTAAGCTTTCAGTTTTCTGATCGAGAATCCATTGCTAACTTAACGCTGGAAGACTGGTCAAATCAGGTATTTGGAGCATTAAATATCCCTGTTGATTTCCCGCAATATAAGCTATCAGAATTAACTCTCCAGCTAACCTATTTTCCAAAGCAAAAATACCTCATTAAAAAGAATAAAAAAGTCATTATAGGAACCAAATATCCCGAATTTAATTTTAAGTATCGGAAAGGGATTCCTAATCTTTTGGGAAGTGAGGTAGACTTTGATTACATTGAATTTGGAGCCAAACAAAATTTGACCTTAGCTCGCATGGGAGATTTTGATTGGGAGATTAAAAGTGGTGCTTTTATTAATAAACATGATCTTCGGTTTATTGAGCACAAGTTTTTTAGGGGTTCCGACAAGTTTTTCTTTTCTAGTCCGTTACGGTCTTTTCAATTGTTAGAAAAAACATTAAATACTTCTGGTGCATTTTTGCAACTAAATGGAATTCACCATTTTAACGGATTTTTACTCAATAAAATTCCCCTCATTAGCCGACTTAAATTAGGTGAGGTAGTTGGAGCAGGAGTTTTGTATATACAAGAAATCAATTTTAAACATTTTGAAATGTTTGTAGGCCTTGATAAAATTATTAAAATCAGGAAACAATTATTTAAAATAGGTGTATTTGGTGTAACGTCGGATAATAGTTTGTCAAATATTAATTTAACCCTTAAAGTAGGATTTGCTTTTTATAACTCATATACGAAAAGATGGAGTTATTAATAGATTTTTTCTTCTAATTGCTTTAGCCTGCGAAGTTCCGAAATTCGCAGCCCCCATACTTCTTCTTCCAATTGTAAAATATGGCATCACTGACGCCCATTTTTCTACATACTTCCTCAACAGAAATATCTGTTTCTGCTTGTTTTAAAGCAAAGACTATTTGTTGTTAGGTGAATTTATTTTTTTATAGCGATTTTTTGTTTTGTTAAGGTAATAAAAATCACCGTTTTTTCTAATTTAGATTTGTCCAGTTTTTAGGGGAGAGGTCAAGTTTAAATTTAGTAATCATTCAATATGCTTTAATAATTTGATTTTTAAGGATTTAATTAGTATCTGTTACCCATTATTAATATTCTCTGTTCTCATTTGAGGGAAAAATAATACATCCTGAATGGATTTAGAATTGGTCATAATCATACATAGTCGATCAATTCCTATACCTAATCCTGCTGTCGGGGGCATGCCATATTCTAAAGCACGTAAAAAATCCTCATCTAGTAGCATGGCTTCTTCATTACCACGTATACCTATTTCTAGTTGTTCTTCAAACCGCTGACGTTGATCAATGGGGTCGTTTAGCTCAGAATATGCATTGCAAATTTCTTTTCCGTTACAAATTCCTTCAAAACGCTCTACCAAGCCTGGTTTACTTCGGTGTTTTTTAGCCAAAGGCGACATCTCTATTGGGTAATCGGTAATAAATGTAGGTTGTATGAGTTGTGCTTCGCATTTCTCTCCAAAAAGTTCATCAATTAATTTTCCTCTGTCCATGCTTGCATCGGTTGATATTTTTAAATCGCGGCACACTTTTAACAAGCCTGCTTCATCCATATTCGAAATATCAATGCCAGTAAAATGCTGGATGGCTTCGTACATGGTATATCGTTTCCACGGACGTTTAAAATTAATCACATTTTCTCCTACTTTTACTTCGGTAGTTCCGTGCATATCTATGGCTGCTTTTTCAACCATTTCTTCTACTAAATCCATCATCCAGTTGTAGTCTTTGTAAGCTACGTATAACTCCATTTGAGTAAATTCAGGATTATGAAAACGGCTCATTCCCTCATTTCGGAAGTCTTTAGCAAATTCATAAACGCCATCATATCCGCCTACAATCAGTCTTTTTAAATATAATTCGTTCGCAATTCGCAAATACAATTCCATATCTAACGTATTGTGGTGCGTTTTAAATGGACGCGCCAATGCACCGCCGTATAAAGGTTGTAAAATGGGCGTTTCTACTTCTAAATATTCTTTTTTATTTAAAAACTCGCGCATTGAACTCACCAATTTGGTTCTTTTTTTAAACACATCGCGCGCTCCGGGCGTTACAATTAAATCAACATATCGCTGGCGATATTTTAATTCGGTATCTGTTACCGCATCATGTGCCTGACCATCTTCATCTATTTTTACAATAGGTAAAGGACGTAATGATTTACTCAACAAGATTAATTCGCTAACGTGAATAGATATTTCTCCCACTTGGGTAACAAAAACGTAGCCTTTTACTCCAATAATATCGCCAATATCCAATAGTTTTTTAAAAACTTCGTTGTACATGTTTTTATCCTCTGTAGGGCAAATTTCGTCTCTGTTTATGTATAGCTGAATACGGCCCGTACTATCCTGAAGCTCAGCAAAGGAAGCTTTTCCCATGATTCTTCGGCTCATTAAACGACCCGCAAGACTAACACTTTTGTATTTATCAGGGTTGGCTTCAAAATTCTTCTTTATATCTTCCGCACTCGCATTGGTTTCATATAATTCGGCAGGATATGCATTAATCCCCATTTCTTGTATTTTGGCCAGCGCCTCTCTTCTAATGGTTTGTTGTTCGTTTAAATGTTCTACCAACATGATTCAAAATTTAATGCAAAAGTAGTCAAGAAAGTATGAAGTACAAAGCATGAAGCAGGTGTTTAATGAAAATACTCCCGAGAGCTTATGAGATAAGAGTTTTTGGTTCAAAAAATAATGAAAAACCACTTTGCTTTTCGTTCATATTCATAAATTAATTCTCCCAATTTTTTCATACTCGTATTTTTTAGCATGGAGTATTTCATTTTTATCGTACAATCTGCCCCTTAATAACAAATATTTAAATTGATTGTGATGATAGTTTTCTTTTTTAATAATTGCTTTAAAAAAGTTCTTTTTGTCTCTTTTATTTTAAGTAAATTAGCCCTCAATTTATAAAATTGCACGGAATTTGTAGTGCAATATTCTGTACTCGAAAAAACAGTATCTATGACTAAGAATAAACTATTCCTTTTACTCGCATTCACTCTCATAATTAGTGCTATTATGGGGATTGAAAAAGATTGGATACAAATGCCTGCCCATAACAAATATGAAAAAATGTGGGCCAAAGTTGATTCTTTAGATCAAAAGCAACTTACCCGTTCGGCTTTAGATGTAGTTAATAAAATTCACGAAAAAGCGGTAAAAGAAAAAAATCAGGTTCAAACCATAAAAGCCTTAATTCATAAAATAAAATATGAAGATTTAATGGATGATGGCAACGGATTTGAAAAATCAATAACTTCTTTAGAAAATGAAGCAAAAAAAGCGGCTTTCCCCATGAAAAACATGCTTCATTCCATGATCGGGGAAGGTTATTTTAGATACTATCAAAATAATCGTTGGAGATTTTATGAACGAACCGAGCTAACTCAGCCTGTTTCAGAGGATATTGAAACCTGGGATTTAAAAAAAATAGCTCAAACCATTATAAAACACAATGAATTAGCCCTGCAAAACGCAGATAGTTTACAGCGCATTCAACTTTCTTATTTTGATGATATTTTAACCGTGCAAAAAGAATCAAAAGAGTTCCGACCGACGGTTTATGATTTTATTGCCCACCGTGCCCTGGATATTTTTGCCAATGAAGAATTAAGCCTAACCCAACCTGAAGATGTTTTTGAATTAAATACATCCGATTTTTTCTCCAGCAATGAAGAGTTTGTCAAACTCAAAATACAGCATACCGATTCAACCTCTCAAAAATTAATCTCTATTAAACTATGGCAGGATTTGACTCAATTTCATCTACATGATGTGGATCAGCAAGCATTGATTGATGTTTCTATCCAACGTTTAAGCTATGTAAATCAAAAATCCACTTTAGAAAATAAACAAAACCTGTATTTAAATGCCTTAAAAGTATTGGAAAAAAAGTTTGAAACCCTTCCCATGAGCACCGAAATATCGTACCAGGTAGCTCTTATTTTAAATAATGAATCTTCAAAATACAATGCTAAAGATACCAGTACCCTCGAATACCGCTGGTTAAAAAAAGAAGCCTTAAGAGTTTGCAATGAGGCGATTAGAAGATTCCCAAAATCAAAAGCAAGTGCCAATTGCGAATATTTAAAACAAGAAATTTTAAGGCCTACTTTAACTTTTGAAAATGAGGAAGTACTTGCTCCTGAAAAAGAGGCTCTTTCACTTTTGTCTTATAAAAATGTCGATCAGGTATATTATAAACTCATCCTCATTAATTTTGAAGAGCATAAAAGCAAAACAACCCGTAAAAATCAAGAACAAATCATAGCCTACTATAATTCGTTAACAGCTGTAAAAAGCTGGCAAATAGATATACAAAATGAGTTGGATTATCAGCCACATACTACTGAGTTTATCTTGCCGGCATTAACTCGCGGATTTTATATTCTGTTGGCCTCCACCTCTCCACAGTTTTCAATAAAAGATCAAGTAGTGGCTTATACCGATATGTGGGTTTCTAACATAGCTGCCTACACGAAACGAGATCGAAACGAAACCCGCTTTTTTGTGATGGAGCGCTGCAACGGAAAACCTTTAGAAAATGCGAAGGTTAGCCTGTTTAGACAAAGTTATGATTACCAAGTTGGAGGCAATTTTGAAAAGAAAGTAGGCGATTACATCATTAATAAAGATGGGTATATAATCCTTCCTGCTGCAAAAGAAAACGAATACGGGTATTTAAGAGCAAAAATTAATTTTAATGGCGATCATCTTCAAGATTTAAATATATCTCATAATCATAACTCGCATGGTATAGAGGAAGCTACTCAACAAACCCACTTTTTTACTGATCGCGCTATTTATCGCCCTGGGCAAACCATTTATTTTAAGGGAATTGTGATAGAATCTTTGAAAGAAGAAAAGAAAATGTTGCCTGATTTTAAAACTACTATTTCTTTATATGATGTCAACTACCAAAAAATAAGTTCTGTAGAGGTGAAAACCAATGAATTTGGCTCTTTTCAAGGGAGTTTTCAAATGCCTACCGGTTTGTTAAATGGTCGAATGAATATAAAAGATGAAATCACAGAATCAGAGCAATATTTATCCGTTGAAGAATATAAACGACCCAAATTTGAGGTCGATTTTCAACCCGTAAAAGGCACTTTTGTAGTCAATGATTCGGTAAAAGTAACCGGGTTTGCCAAAACCTATTCCGGAGCCAATTTAGATGGAGCCAAAATAACCTACAGAGTGGTCCGAACGGTTCATTTTCCCATGTATTGGAGTTATTACCGAATGCCTTTTTACAGAGGTAGCTCTCAAGAAATAGGCAAAGGAACCATATTAAGCAAGCAAGATGGAACGTTTGATGTCATTTTTAAAGCCATCCCGGATTTAGGGGTCAATAAAAAGTACACCCCAAACTTTACCTATACTGTGTATGCGGATGTTACGGATATCAACGGGGAAACGCAAAGCAGCAGCACCTATGTAGAAGTAGGATATGAATCTATTCGTTTGAGCACCCATTTACCGGACCAGGTTTTAAAAGATGTTGAAACCAAAATAGAGGTTTCATCTACTAATTTAATGGGAGTAAAAACCTCCGTTGATGTTACTTTAGAGATAAGCAAGCTAAAACACCCCGAGCACTATTACAAAACCAAGTTTTGGGATTCGCCCGATAATTATACCATCGAAGAAAGTAAATTTCACGATTTATTCCCCAACGATGTGTATAAAGGGGAAGATGATTATACCACCTGGCCCAAAGAAAAACTGATTTTTTCTAAATTGTTTAATACGGGCAAAGATTCCTCTTTTGTTCTTTCTGATATAAAAACCTGGCCCTCAGGTAAATACTATGTGTTAGCTAAATGTAAAGATAAATTTGGCAACGAAGTAAAAACTGAACAATACGTGACTGTTTTTTCTGCAGAAGATAAAAAAGTGCCCACCAACGAAGTGTTTTGGGTGTATGGAGCTAATCAGGCATTTGAACCCGGACAAACGGCTGAAATAGCTCTGGGCTCGTCTGAAAAAGATGTGATGATTTTGTATGAGTTGGAAAGCCATGGAAATATAATTCACAGAGAATATGTTTCTCTGGATTATGAAGTGAAAAAACTAAAAATTCCGGTTTCCGACTATCACCGGGGAAATATATTTGCCCACTTTACTTTAATAAAAGATAATCGGTTTTATCATGAAGTTAAAACGATACAAGTGCCTTGGAGCAATAAAAAGTTAAATGTTGAATTAGAAACCTTCCGCAGCAAACTATATCCGGGCGCAAAAGAAGAGTGGAAAATTAAAATAAAAGGGCCGGATGGGCAAATAGCCAGTGCTGAGTTATTAGCCAGCATGTACGATGCTTCTTTAGATGCTTTTGCTGCCAATGATTGGGATTTTACTCTATTCTCATATCGAGGGTCAGAAATATCTAACGAGCCTTTAAAAACGGAGTCTGAACAGTCTAGAGTGGTATATGATAGAACAAATTTTTACCCCAATACCAATTACCGGTATTATGATGAGTTAAACTGGTTTGGAATGAATTGGCTTAATAATAGAAGAGATTATGCGTATGATAGTTATAGGAATGAGGGTTTATATGTACAAAAAGCGTCATCCACTAGCAAATCCGCAAGAGCTGCTATGGCAGTGACTATGGCGGAAGAAAATGCTCCTGAGGTTAAAAAGAAAGGAGATATTGTAATGGGTGGTTTACCTGCGCAATTCGGAGACGGAAAACCGATTGTTTCCAAATCTAACGAAGCGCCCGTTCAAATGAGGAAAAACCTGCAGGAAACGGCATTTTTCTTCCCGCAATTAAAAACAGATGAAAAGGGAGATGTTATTTTCTCTTTTACGTCACCAGAGGCCCTTACCCGTTGGAAGTTTATGACTTTGGCCCACAGTAAAGATTTACAAGTGGGGTCTTTAGTAAAAGAAGTCGTGACTCAAAAAGAATTAATGATTATCCCTAATTTTCCTCGTTTCTTCCGACAAGGAGATGCCATGCAATTGCAGGCTAAAATCAATAATTTAAGCGATCAAAATTTAAGCGGCCGGGCCGAATTAGAGTTTTTAGATGTCCTTACTTTGCAACCCATTACCAATCAATTAATAAAGGAGAGACAAGTGGTTGATTTTCAGTCTAATAATGGGTCAAATACCGTCGTTTCGTGGAATATAATCATTCCTGAAAACTTAGAAGCCGTAACGTATCGCATTAAAGCCATTACTGAAAGCTTTAGCGATGGCGAAGAGGCCTTTATTCCGGTCGTTACCAATCGTATGTTGGTCACTGAGAGCATGCCTTTACCCATTCGACCCAATCAAACGAAGACTTTTACTTTTGAAAAATTGCTCAATCAATCTTCTATAACGCTTAAAAACCATAGTGTAACCTTAGAGTTCACCTCTAACCCGGTTTGGTATGCAGTGCAGGCCTTACCATACATGGCCGAGTATCCGTACGAGTGTTCGGAGCAATTGTTTACCCGATATTATGCCAATAGTTTGGCCTCCCACATTGCCAATTCGCACCCCAAAATTAAAAGTGTAATGGAGGTTTGGAAAACCAAATCGCCCAGTGCCTTATTATCCAATCTGGAGAAAAATCAAGAGCTAAAAACCGCTCTATTAGAAGAAACTCCTTGGGTTTTAGAGGCCAAAAGCGAAAGCGAACAAAAGAAAAAAGTGGCGGTTTTGTTCGATATTATGCGCATGAAAGATGAAAAAGCCGCTGCCCTTAAAAAATTGCAAGACAATCAATTACCCAACGGCGCATGGCCCTGGTTTAAAGGCATGTACGAAAGTCGATATATTACGCAGTATATAGTAAGCGGACTAGGACATTTAAAACACCTAGGAGCGATCCCTGAGATAAACAAAGCGCTCCCTGAGGCTCTCGAGGGGCAAACCATTGATTTTATGTCGCAAAAAGCTATCCAATACCTTGATAATCAAATTACTCGTGATTACCAAGAGATGTTAAAATGGAACAAAAAGGACATGGATAAGGTGCAAATCTCCTATTTCCACGTGCAATATTTTTATGCGCGCAGTTTTTATAAAGAAATTCCGGTCGATAAAAGCAATAAAACGGCGTACGATTATTATTTCAAGCAAATGAAGCAATATTGGACCAGTTTTCCTAAATATATACAGGGAATGAGTGCTTTGAGCTTGCATCGCGCGGGTGAAGCAGCCGTTGCTTCCGATATTATGAAAGCATTGAAAGAAAATGCCATATTTAATGAGGAGCTGGGTATGTACTGGAAAGAAATTGTGAATGGATATAACTGGCACGAAGCTGCTATTGAATCGCAGGCCTTATTAATAGAAGCCTTTGATGAGGTTGCCAAAGATCAAAAATCGGTTGAAGAGTTAAAAATTTGGTTGCTAAAACAAAAACAAACCCAAAATTGGAAAACTACCAAAGCCACAGCCGAAGCTTGTTATGCTTTGCTTCTAAAGGGAACGAATGTGTTGACAGAGAGCAAATTGGTCGATATAAAAGTGGGGGATCAAAAAGTGATCATATCTGGACAAGATGACACCCAAATAGAAGCCGGAACCGGTTATTTTAAAACAGTTTGGCATAAAGAGTCCGTAAAAAAAGAAATAGGAAAAGTTGAGGTGACAAATCCCAATAAAAATGTAGCCTGGGGAGCCATGTACTGGCAATATTTCGAAGATTTAGATAAAATTACTCCGGCATCCACCCCGTTAAAAATAGAGAAAAAAGTTTTCCGGGAAGATATGGGCAAAACCGGCCCCATTTTAAGTCTGGTAGATGATAAAACTACCTTAAAAGTAGGAGATAAGGTAAAAGTCCGGATTGAATTACGCGTGGATAGAACCATGGAATTTGTACACATGAAAGATATGCGTGCAGCGGGTTTAGAGCCCTTAAATGTAATTTCAGGTCATCAGTGGCAAGACGGATTGGGCTATTACCAAAGCACCAAAGACATGTCGACTAATTTCTTTTTTGATAATTTACCTAAGGGAACCTATGTGTTTGAATATGCTTTGCGTGTAAACAATGCCGGCGATTTCTCCAATGGAGTAACCACCATTCAATGCATGTACGCACCGGAGTTTACCTCGCATTCAGAAGGAATTCGATTGTTGATTAAATAAGGATGAATGGACTGTTTTTAGCACAATTTTAGAATAGTTTACTGTTCCAATAAGTATTGTATGGTATATTTGTCTTTCATTAGTTACTGTTTCAATTTGGAGAAAGTAGAATATAGTGAAGCAGATGTAAATAGGAGGAAATTCCCCTCTTGAGAGGGGTTAGGGGTGTGTTTTCGCACTTTTATTTATGAATAAAGAACATAACATGGAAATAATAGCAAAAACGCTCTTCGGTTTAGAAGAAATATTAGCCAAAGAACTAAAAGATTTAGGCGCCGAAAAAATTCAGCTTTTGCGCCGTGCCGTTAAGTACGAAGGGGATGAAGCTTTGTTGTACAAAAGTAATTTATACT
>CAYOHR010000011.1:34503-39557 GCA_964403835.1 uncultured Flavobacteriales bacterium | reverse complement strand
AGCCTATTGCCAGTTTCATGGTTTTAAATGAAGAGCAGTTATATCAAAAAATTAAAAAAATTCCGTGGGATAAATACATGTCGAACCGGCAAACCCTGTCGGTAGAAGCCACCGTACACGGAAAATTATTTACCCACTCTAAGTTTGTGGCTTTAAAAACCAAAGATGCTATTGTGGATCAGTTTCGAGATAATACCGGCGAACGTCCGTCCATTGATACCGAATTTCCTGATTTGCGGGTGCATATTCACATTTCAGAAAAAACCTGTGATGTTTCTATTGATAGTTCCGGGGACCCTTTAGGTAAAAGAGGATACAGGAAACAGCAAGTATTGGCTCCCATGAGCGAAAACTTAGCTGCGGGCATCATTTTAATGAGTAATTGGGATCAAAAAACGAATTTGATTGATCCTATGTGTGGATCGGGCACTTTTCCTATAGAAGCAGCCATGATCGCCGCCAACGTTGCTCCCGGTTTAACCCGTAGTTTTGCCTTCGAACGTTGGAACAATTTCGATGCCAAACTGTGGCAATCTTTAAAAGAAGAAGCAAAAGCAAAAAGAACAACCCCTGAGGTAAATATTATCGGCTCTGATACGGATCAGGAAGCCATTGAAATATCCAAAAAAAATGCAAAAGAAGCCAATGTAGAAGATTTCATCCATTTTAAACGGGCTGATTTTTTTGAAACCAATTACCTCGATACCCCTTCCATTATTTTTATGAACCCTCCCTATGGCGAGCGTTTAACCATGGATGAAATTAATGCTGCGTATAAAGAAATAGGTACGCAATTAAAGCATAAATACCAGGGAGAAGCATGGGTGATTAGTTCCAACATGGAAGCCTTAAAACAGCTAGGTTTAAAGCCTTCTAAAAAAATACCCTTGTTTAATGGAGCTTTGGAATGTAAATTGCATAAATACGAACTTTATCAGGGAAGCAGAAGACCGGTTATGAGTGATGAAAATAAGCAATCTATCAATTAGATAATAATATTAAGTATCATGCTAAAAAAAGCCATTTTTCCGGGATCTTTTGATCCCATCACCAAAGGGCACGAAGCCATTGTTTTACGAGCTTTGCCTTTATTTGATGAAATTATTATTGCCATTGGGCACAATACAACCAAACAAACCTCGTTTACCTTAGAAAAGCGGTTAGATATGCTTAAAAAGGTGTTTGGGCATGAACCTAAGATTAAAATTGAGTATTTTGAAGGCTTAACCGTAGATTATTGTAAAAAGAATCATATCTCATTCATTTTAAGGGGATTGCGAAATTCGTCTGATTTTAACTACGAACAATCCATTGCACAAATGAACCGAACCTTAAATCCAAATGTAGAAACCATGCTCCTTTTTTGTGATCCTGAGTTTTCGGCTATTAGTTCCACCATTGTGCGAGAAATTATAAAAAGTGGCGGCAATCCTAGCCCATTTATTCCCAAGGCATTAGAAAATGAGCTCAATTTTAGACCAAATTCCCCTCTTGAGAGGGGTTAGGGGTGTGTTTTTATACCTTATTAAAAAGATTATGAAATACTTTCTTCCAATACTATCTTTCTTTCTTTTTTCTCAAACGTCTATTTCTCAAACCATTATTGAGGGAAAGGCTCCTTTTTTGAAAAATAAATCCATAGCACTTGAACAATTTATTGAATACATTTCAAACTCAAAAGAAGCCATAACCAGTACTAAAATTGATGCCCAGGGGAATTTTAAAATTACCACCGACCAAGTAAAAGGAACCCGTTTAATGGATTTATCCAGCGATCAGTTTTCGGGTAGTTTGTATGTGCAGGAAAATCAGCATTATACGGTTGAATTAATACCCGTCGATTCTATGGCTCAACCTGTTTTTAAACATCAATCCATGTATGTGAAAATTGTTGCAGAAACAGGAGATTCGCTTAATTATTGGGTAGATAAAATTTTAACGTATTATGACTCTGCTTTATATGTAACCCGCTTTGATTTATTGGGGAATGTTAAACCACCTTCTAATCGAACGGTAAAAAAGGATTCAGTTTCCTTTCAATTTTCGAAAAGAAATAAATTGCCTCAAAACCCCTATTTAAATGATTTTCTTGTATACTCTCAGGCCTTGTACGAATTAGATTTGGGCCATCCATACAAAAAGATATATGATCAATATATAAAAGGGAAAAAAGTATTGGTTGAAAATGATGGGTATATGTTTTTCTTTACCGGGTTTTACGCTCATTTTTTAAAGAAAATAGATCGAAAACAACAAATGGAAATAGAAGATGTATTAAAAAGTAAAAAAAATGATTCTTTATTAATTGCGGTTATCCAAAATACTGGGTTTTCGGAGGAGGAGTATTTTTATGAATGGATTTTGCTGAAATTAATTTACGATTATCATGACTATCCCGCTTTTGATGCGGTTTATTTCAATGCTTTATTAGAGAATTTATCCACCACAGCGCATAATAATGAGGTGAGGGTGATTGCCAAAATTCTGTTGAATGCAACCCTTAAAAATGCGGAACATACCCCCATTCCTAAGGTAGAAGTCATCAATGAGAAAAATAAACGGATCGCTATTTCTGCCAATGAAAAGCCTTTGTATGTTTTTTTCTGGGCAACCTGGTGCCAATCTTGTTTAAAAGAAATGTCTATGTTAGAGCAATTATGCATCAATTATAAAGATTATGTAGATGTAATCGCTATTTCTTTAGATAATGACGAAAAAACATATCATGATTTTGTCAAATCAGGAACCTTTTCATTTTCTTTTCCTTTGTATTATTATCATGATTATCAGCTCATTAAAGAGTTTGATGTACAGGGTGTTCCCAAGGCTTTTATGGTGTCGAAAGAAAATCTTTTTTTAGAATCTCCCTCCAAACTTCCGTCAGAAAGTGTGGAGAAAAGCTTTTTTGATATAAAAGCTCAAAAAGACCAAGAAATACTGGATGCTAAAAAGAAGAAAAAAACAAAACATTAATTCCTAATTATGAATTTCGTCATTGCAATAAAACCTGTGCTGAGCGCAGTACGAAGTGTAGTGCGGCAATCTCTTGTTTTTTAGATTGCTTCTCTCGTGCCTCGATCGCAATGACGCTTGAATTATAAAAGATGTTAAAATAGAAAAAAGAAAGTAAGGAGCATGCCCTGAGCTTGTCGAATGTGTGATTTTTTGTTTCTTTTTCATCTAGGAAAAAGAAAAAGTACTCTCTAAAAAGATTATTTTTGAAGCTTCTATGAAACCCTTAGTTGACCAACTATATCTACTCGAAAGATTCCAAGGCAAAGGAGGATGGACTTACATTAAAATCCCCGAAATTACCCAGGATAAAAAATCCCGTTTTGGATGGAGAAAAGTAAGGGGATTTATAGATGATTATGAAATTCGGAAATACCACCTTATGCCCATGGGTAAAGGCCAATTATTTTTACCTGTAAAAGGCGAAATTCGCAAAAAAATTAAAAAGAAGGAAGGAGATTGGGTTCGTGTGCAATTATTTCCGGATACCGAGCCTTTAGAAATTCCTGAAGAGCTAAATCTTTGCTTAAAAGAAGATGCGGAAGCTTTATCCTTTTTTAACAAACTAAGCGAAAGCGAGCAGAAATACTACATCAATTGGATATATTCGGCTAAAAGAGAAGGAACTAAGATAGACCGCATGGCCAAAACTATGAATAGGTTAGTAAAAGGCTTAAAGATGTATGATAAAGAATAGGTTTAACTTAATCTTTTTTAAAAACCTCGATGCTTACATTTTTTTTAACCAAATCTGTAAACCGACCTTCGTATCGGGTAGCTTTAACCATGTGATTATCAATCCAATGGTAATTTCCGCCCCGGGGTTTCCCCATCAATAATCCATGATACTTAAATCCGTTTTTTGTTAACCATTTTTCGGTCACGGTTCGATGGGCTTCGGTACGGGAAGTAAAAAAGGTTATAATATGCCCTTCTTCAAACCATTTATTTAAGGTAACTAAGGCTTCTGGATACAAGGCTGCAGTTTCCATTCGCTCAGGTTCTTCATTGGGGATATCATCACAAATAGTTCCGTCAATGTCTATCAAGTAATTTTTGACATTTTCCGGTAAAATAGGACTAACTAATTGGCCGTTTTCTTTCTTATTGATTAATTTCATAACAACCTAAAAGCAACCGGAGGATTTTTTCTTATTCGAAAGCATATATTCGGGGTAGTTTGCCTGAATAATTTCACAGCCATTTTCTTTAATAGTTACTTTTCCTTCGTTTACCACCATGCTTCCACCTTTTGACATGCTTATTTTGTATTTATAAGTGCCTGGTTTATAGATGATAACAATTTCTTTGTCGCTGGTACATACAGGAGGATTTTCAAAATCGTAGCGTTGTTTAAAATTATCTATTCTCGCATCTTCAAACCAAACATACATTTCCTTATAACGGGGGTTGTTGGTCCAAAAAGTTACCCTGCCTGGTTTTAAAGGAGGTGTAGCTCTGCTTTCAGGATCGGCAATGTAATTAATAAAATAGGCTTCTAACAAACCTTGCTCAGCCCCAACGCCATTTTTCACCTGCAAACCTGTTTTTCCGCTTTTTATGGGTCCGGAAAAGCTTAATTCAACTTCGTACCAATCATCGTACACTACGCGTGTAATTTTATTTTTTTCCACATATACTTTTC
Source organism: uncultured Flavobacteriales bacterium (assembly GCA_964403835.1). Lineage (GTDB taxonomy): Bacteria > Bacteroidota > Bacteroidia > Flavobacteriales_G > JALEGO01 > CAYOHR01. The sequence continues at coordinate 34,900 of CAYOHR010000011.1, read as the reverse complement.
TATCATCAATAAACTCGTCACCGGCCAAAATAACCACATTGTGCCATCCATCTGCCACCGTTTGAGGGTATTCGCCTAAAGTTTCGTAATATGCTTTAATTTGCTGCACTTTTGCACGCATTTTAGCTTCTAATTCTTTCTTTTGTTTATCAGCTTGGTAACTGTTAAACATATCGCCTGCTAAATCATACCCATTGTATTGATGATAGTAATAATAATTTGTGTGTGAATATGTTCTGTATGAATAAACCTGCGCGTAAATGCTGTTTAAAGCTATAAAAGCTAAAAGAAATAGAGTTGTTTTTTTCATGGGTTTTTATTTGATGCAGCAATTTACAAAAAGGATGCCAAAAAAGAAAGTGTTTACGGTTTCATTAAAAATTGAACCACATCTACA
>CAYOHR010000011.1:13606-34493 GCA_964403835.1 uncultured Flavobacteriales bacterium | reverse complement strand
GCATAGTCATTTAATTTTGGAAACTGGGCCGATCCAAAACGGATACTCCCGTTTTTTGAAACAATGCATTGGATCTCATGTTTATGCACATTTAAATCATCCAATAAAACATCCTTATCTTCATAAAATTCATAATGCAAAATAGAAGGAGGCGTATTCAGCTCTTTTCTTTCTTTAAGCATAATAAAACCTAAATCAATAAAAACATCATTATTTAAGGCATAAATAGCTTTGTTGTATGCGTAATTGTTATAATATTTTTGATGCATAATTAAATGCTCATATTTCATGAATGCTTTATGTAAGGGCTCAAAATTATAATTGGGAGGTAAATAAAGCTTAGAAATATTTCTGCAACCGAGGCCAAAATATTGAAAAACATCATCACTCAGGCTCAATAAATCTTCAGGCGTTTCAGTTCCGTCTAAAATAGCAATAGAAGTCCGGTTTTTGCGAATAATATGGGGGTATTTTTTAAAGTAATATTCAAAATAGTTTGCGCTGGTATTGCTTCCGGTGGCAATAACAAAATCAGGCGCCTCTATTTTTTCTATAAACTGAATAAGGGTTTTGTACTCCGCATCAAATTGTATGAGCTTAGATACTAGGAAGGGGGTTAAAACAGAATCTTTATCGGATAATTTTACCAGGGCTATATTTCCGGTAATTAAAACACATAATAAATCATGAAAGCCTACCAAAGGAATATTTCCTGCCATAATAACAGCCACCTTTTTAGGGTGTGTATTTGTTTGGATGGAATAAGAAGAGGTCCACTCATTTAATGCAGTCTCATTTAAAAGACTGGCCCAATGCTGTAATGCTGTTTTGATAAATGCTTCGGTAAACCAATTGTTCTTAACATAGGCATGGGTAATAAGGGTATCAAACTCCGCTTTTTCTTCTTCTGGCAAGGTATTTGCAAGATAATTTGAAAGAAGATCACCCAATTTTGATAGATTTTCAATATTTCTTTTAGAATTCATGTGAAAAAAATTACTCTTATTTGTACTTTTGCAAAGAAATGATAAAAAATTGAGTTATGGCAATCATGATTACAGATGAGTGTATTAATTGTGGGGCATGTGAGCCAGAATGCCCTAATAATGCTATATACGAAGCGGGCGCTGAATGGAAATTAGCGGATGGAACAACTTTACAAGGCACATTAACTACCACTTTAGGTAATACAATGGATGCTAATGAAAAACAGACACCCAAAAACATGGAGGTGTATTATATTGTAACAGATAAATGTACCGAATGTGTTGGATTTCATGATGAACCCCAGTGTGCTGCGGTTTGTCCGGTTGATTGTTGTGTGGATGATCCGGAGTATAGAGAGTCGAAAGAAACTCTATTAGCACGAAAAGAATTTCTTCATTTATAATTTTTCTTCCCTTTAAACGTTAATTGTTATTGAGAAAATTATTTTTCATATTTACTGTACTTCTTTATAGCACTTATGTTAACGGGCAAGAATCTGTCTTTTCTGAGTTAAAAACATCCCGAATGGCGAGCTTAAAGGGAGACGAGTCTTTACGAGCAGCTTCCAATTTAAAGTTTAAAGAAACCCTGTTTTCGCTGCTTAATCAAAAAGATTTAGCCGATTTTCCGTTTGATTCTATTCCGTATTTTTCATACCAGGTATCTCAAGATAAAAAAATAGAAATTTTTACATGGAATGTAATTGGCCCCTTTAATAAACATCATTATTATGGGTATGTTCGCTATCAAAAAAAACGCACTATAAAAGTTGTTGAGTTAGAGGATGAAATGGAGTTGAATATCAAAAAAGATGGCTCAAAAGAATTTGATGAAGGCAAATGGTACGGGGCAATGTATTATAAAATAATAGATGTAAAAGATAAAAATGGAAAATATTACGTTTTATTGGGGCTTGATTTAAATAACCAGGTAACCAATAAAAAAATGATTGATGTTCTTACCCTCTCTAATTTGGGAAAAATTCATTTCGGAAAAGATGTTTTTAGACTAAAAAATAATAAATTGCAAAAAAGAATTGTTTTTGAATATTCTTCTGAAGTGGTTATGTCTGTTAAGTATGATGAAACAAGAAAACAAATTATTTTTGATCATTTAGGGGTAGACGATGTACATCAAACCGGATTTTTTCAGTTTTATGGACCCGATTTTACCTATGATGCCCTAGAGCTTGAAAAAGATGGAAAGTGGAGGTATATTTCAGATGTTAATATAAAAGGAGAGGTAGATGTATTATTTAATCCCAAGGATAATCCAAAAGAAAAAGAAATTTATAAAAGCAAGTAAATAATGTTAGCCAGATTATACGAATTCAATCAATTTGCCAACAAAGAATATTTTGAGGCAATAAAACAATTGACCGATTTTGAAAAAGCTTTTGAATGGATGACGCATGTTTGTGAAGCGCATTACATTTGGAATCAACGAGTTCAGAAAAAGGATATAGATATAAAACCGTATAAAAATATTTCGATGGAAGATTTACAGAAATTAAATGAAACTAATTATGCAGATACGCTTCAGCTTCTTAAAACCATCGATTTAAACGAGTATATATCTTATCAAAATTTAAAAGGAGACCAATACAAAAATAAAATACACGATATTTTGTATCACGTAATCAATCACTCTACCTATCATCGTGCGCAAATAGCCACGGTTTTAAAAGAAAACGGGGTAAAGGTGCCTTCTACGGATTACATCTTTTACGTTCGGAAAATGGGGTATTGATGAGGTTGATTTGTAATTAGTTAAATAGTTGATTGGTATAAAATTATAGATAATCCTGAGCGCAGACGAAGGATGGCTGATTGGTTAGTCTAAGGTCTAACAATCTAACATCTCATCGTCTAACATCTAACAATCTAAAGTCTAATAATCAAGCATCTTTAACAAATTCTGTCTCCAAATAAATGGACTAATGCTTTGAGATAAAGCATTGCTTCTATTTCCCAGTTCATTTAACTGATTATCAGTCATTTGTATGCAGGATTTTAGGTATTTTTTGAGCTCTTGCTCATTTCCTGCTTCAAATAAAAATCCATTCTTTTCATGTTCAACAAATTGTGTAGCAGCGCCTACTTTGTTGGAACAAATAATAGGTAAGCCACAGGCTGCCAATTCATGAATAACCACTCCCCACGGTTCGAAATGACTTGGTAAAACAAACACAGATGTTTGAGCAATGTGCCGGGGAATATCTTTGGGTTGAATAAAGCCCAGGTGTTTAATGTCGGGGTGCTCTGTTTTTTCATTAAATAAAGGTCCGGTTCCAATGCACCAAAGCTCCCAATCGTTCGGATATTCTTCTTTCAATTGAATAAAAGCATTCCATAAATCAAAAATGCCTTTGTGTTTAACATATCTTCCGATATATAAAAAGCGCTTTTTGCTGTTCGGGTTTTGCTGCTTATATTCCAGAATTTGTTGTTGATTATAAAACCCGGGTAAAATATGTCCGTGTTCGTCTACCGAATTTACGTCCGCCGAATAAAATTTTTGGATAATTTTATCTTCTTTAAACCCTAATTTTTGGGCATATTTTAGTTGAGGTTTTCCGGGTATCCAAATATGAGAGAATATTTTTTTTAAATAGAAGGGTGAACTCAAAGAAAGAAGTGTTTGTTTTAATGATCCATCCCAAGGATTATCTAAGGTAACTACAGTGGGTATTTTACGATAATATTTTTTTGTAATGGCTAAATACTCTTTATCAATCCATCCGGCGCATATAATAATATCGGGGTTTAAATGCTGAACAAGTTCAGATAAACTTTTTTGATCATAGTTTTTTTTGGGATAAAACTGAACTGTTTTTAAGTCATCAAATTCAAAAGGAGCTTCCGGGTTAATAGGAAAATGAATAACATGCACGGAGTATTCGGTCAGTGTTTTTAAACAAGCTAAAAAATAGCCCGATAATTCTGAAAAGAGAAATACAATATTTTTTTCTTTTACATCCATATCGTTTTATCCTATGGAAGGGATAGGTGTTACTTGTATTTTTTGAAGCTTACTTTCTTCTAATTTTGTTTCGTATGCTTTTCTATTAAAATAATACAGTAAAACAAAAAATGGAAAACCATTAATAAAATAATGACCTTGCCTAAAAAGGAACAGAAGCATTACAATAAGTAAAGCATTGGAAATGAGCCAATAAACATCATATTCTTCATTTTCATTATCTTCTCTTTTTTTATAATTTTTTATTAAAAAATAAAACGTTATAATAAGACCAAATAAACCGGTTTCTGACATAATCCGTAATAAAAGTGAATTGGCATCTGCTTCATTTCCTTTAAATTTTTGGTTTCGAAGATGTTTGGTAATGGAATATTTTCCGTAGGCTATTTTATGAGAACCAAAACCCGTGCCAACTATGAAATTTTTTTTAAAATTTGTTAAAGCAACAATATAATTATCGTATAACACAATACTTGAACCATGTGTTTTTCCAATTTTAAATTCTCCGGAGTCGAACGTGCTTATCGTATCATCGTACCGCGTTCTAAAATCTTCTACATTGGTATATAGCAAATAGAATATAATAGCTGCTAAAGGAACAAATATCACAATATATCTAACTAAACCATAATTTATCATTAAAAGAATAACGGCAACTAAAATACCTATATAACCTACACTTGAAAAAGAAAGTAAATAGGTGATAATGATTACAATAGCCATGTATGGTTTATAATAATCTCGTTTTCTTAACACTAATGTGTAAAAAGCTATGAAGAGAGCCGGAGCTTGAATAATAGCTAATTGCGATGGTTCTAAGTATAAGCCACTGATCCGAATTCCGAAATTTCCGCCAACAACAGTTCCTCCTTTGTTTATGATCCAAACAAGGTCATAACCGGGGCTAAAACCAATTAAAAATGAAACAAATTGAATGGCGGCAATAACGGCCATGATATAGGCCCCTTTTAAATAAATTCTAAATAAAAATTCTATATCAAAACTGAAACTTCTTATGACGTAATAATAGAAGAGATAGGACATCATTAGTCCCAAGAAAACCTTTAAAAAAAGAACGAATGTATTATTGCTTATAAGTATATGATAAGTGCCTGTAATGGCAAAGAAGACAAAAAAATATTGAAAAATCTGGGGTAAGCCATACCGCCCAATAAAAAATGGAAGCATAAATATCATGACTAAATACCCGATATAGAATTCGAAAGGTTCTTTAAAAAGAATGATAGAACAAATGAAAATAGATACGTAAATAGAAAATAACAATACCTGGTCTAAGCGGGAAAGGTTTTTTATATCAAATTTGAAGTCGGACAAGAACGCAGGAGGCTTAATGTTATTTTAGTAATTCAAAATTAAGTATAAATATGAATGAATCAATTGTATAATTGCATAAAATAATTTTTTTGATTATAAAAAAATATAAATTTGGATTTTTAAAAGAACTTGGAGGCTTAAACAATTAAAATACAATGACATCTAAAAAATTATCAATCGTTATTCCTGCATATAATGAAGCTGCAACTATCCATCTTATTTTGGACAAAATTAAGCAGGTAAAATTACTGAATGAAATCGAGAAAGAGATTATTGTTGTAAACGATTGTTCAAAGGATGATACAAAAGGCGCTATACATAGGTATTTAGATAATAATCCGGAACTGAATATCCAGTATTATGAACATGAAAAGAATAAGGGTAAGGGAGCCACTCTTCATACGGGTATTCATTATGCTACTGGTGATTATTTGATTATTCAAGATGCTGATTTAGAATATGATCCCAATGAGTATAATGATCTTTTGAAGCCTATTATTTTGGGTTTTGCTGATGTAGTATATGGCTCGAGGTTTATTGGAAGTAATCCGCATCGGATTTTATTTTTTTGGCATACTATTGGAAATAGATTGTTAACTTTTTTATCAAACATGTTTAATAACCTAAACCTAACGGATATGGAAACATGTTATAAAGTATTTAAAACCAGTATTATCCAAAATATTAACCTGAGAGAAAAAAGATTTGGTTTTGAACCTGAAGTAACGGCTAAAATAGCCCGAATTTCAAAAATAAGGATTTATGAAGTTGGAATTTCCTATTATGGAAGAACCTACGACGAAGGAAAAAAAATAGGATGGAAGGATGGTTTTAGAGCAATATATTGCATATTAAAATATGGACTTTTTAAGGTAAATTAAACATGAAAAAAACTTATATTCTTTTTAGTATAGGTTCCATTATCGTATTGCTTTTTTTTATAGTTCTTCAGCTTCAGAATTGCATCTTTGATCAAGATTACATACCAGCAGATTCCTTTTCTTACATTGAATCGGCAGATTTGTTATATAATAGCTTTTCTACTCATCCCATACGACCTTTCGGATATGGTTTAATTTTGGGAGCACCACATCTTTTTTTTGATGTAGTTACTTTAGACATGTATGTGATTTATAATTTTATAATAAATCTCTTTTTCTGGTTTGGGACCTCCTTTTTCTTGCTAAAATCGCTTCATTTATTTTTTGGGGAAAAATCATCTTTTTACATAACTCTTCTGTTTATGTTTTGTATGGGAAATATTTCTCATATATTTCTTATCCTCACCGAAACCATTGTTACTTTTCTTTTAACATATATGGCTTTTCTTTTATTAAAATATATCATTCAAAAAAAAGTGAGCCACTTAATATTGGGCATCACCATTTTAAATTTAGTAGTTCTTTTCAGGCCCGGAATGCTTTATTTTTCGGGATTAATTTCTTTAAGTTTATTATTTTATTTAATAAAACTAAAGAAATTCTCATTTAAAAAATGTACCCCATTTTTTTTATCCTTAGGATTAATTTTTATTCAATTTATTTCCACCTATAAAATATATGGCGATTTTACCTTGTCATATATAGACAAAGAAACATGGTATTATTATTTAGGTGGAGAGTCAAAAGCGAAAGAAGAGGGGCATAATTATATGCAGGAAAGAAATCAAAGATTACAAAACTTTAGTGATTTAAGTTGGGGTGAAAAAAGTATAGTTAGTAAAAATGATTTTAAAAACCAATTATCAAACAATAAGATAAACATATTAAAAGAATATATTTTAAACGTAATTGAAAATGCTGAAAATGCTTGCTCAAGCATTATTGGAACGGAGCGGGTAAAAAATATAAAGCAGGATCGGTTTCATATATTTGCCAGAAATTTTTTATCCCTTATTTCAAAAATTCAGAATATTTTTTTCACCTCTTTAATACCTATTTCTTTTCTTTTAATACTTTATAAGAGAAAAGAAATAACTATAGCTATTACTATTTCATTTACCTGTATGGCATATATTGTTTTAACTTCAGGTATTTCTTTTTGGCAAGGAGATCGATTTCATATTGTGTTTTATCCTCTTATGATGATTACTTTTTCTCAATTAATTTATAGAAGTTCTTTTGCCGTAAAGTGGTTGAGCAAATAATAATGAGGAAAAACTTACTTTTCGTAATCTAATTGGTTATCCCAATGGTTCATTTGATTTAAAATCCAGCTTTGTCTTTTTTTAACGTAATTACTTGGTTTATTTACCTTAAACCGGTGTGGGTTTGGTAAAACAGCTGCCAGCATAGCTGCTTCGGATCGGTTAATTTTAACTGCATTTTTTTTGAAAAATGTTTTTGAAGCGGCTTGTACGCCATAAATTCCATCTCCAAACTCAATCACATTCAAATAAACGGTCATAATCCGTTCTTTGCTCCAAAATATTTCAATTAAAAAAGTAAAATATACTTCCAAGCCTTTTCTGACCCAACTTCGGCCGGGCCATAAAAACACATTTTTTGCCGTTTGCTGCGAAATGGTACTGGCTCCCTTTATGCGTTTGCTTTTTTTATTATGTTTCATGGCTTTTTCTATGGCCTCTATATCAAAACCTGAATGATCCAGGTATTTTTGATCTTCGGCACAAACCACTGCTAATTGCATGTTATCAGGTAATTCATCTTGTCCAACCCAGTCTTTTTTGCAAACAAAATCATCTTTCCCGAAAATTTGCTCTACCGATCGAATAAGCATTAAAGGAGTAATAAATACAGGTATAAACCGATATAAAATAACCACTACAATGGTGCTGATGAAAAACCACTTAATTATGGATATGAGGTATGACCCTATTTTTTTTAAAAAGGTTTTCATTTTATTTGGGTTAAATGCTATGCAAAAATTGAATTATTTCTTCGTATCCGCGGTGTAGGTCTTTTATTTCAGTGCAGTACGGAGGAACCATATAAATTGTATTTCCAATAGGTCTCAAAATTATGTTTTTTTCGATAAAGTGAAGATAAATTTTATCCCGCAAAGAGTGAATGTATCCTGATTGTTCATTTTCGGAATAGACTTCAAAAGCCAAAATAGTTCCTCTCATTCGAGGATTTATAGCTTTTTTTTCTGTTTTTAATTGATTGATAAAACGGATATGCTCTTGTTCAATAGTTTTAATTTTTTCTTGGGTTTCTGTTGAGGTTAACAAATCGAAACTGGCACACGCTGCCGCACAAGCTAAAGGGTTGGCGGTAAAGGAATGTCCGTGATACAAGGTTTTTAATCGGTCATCGGTATAAAAGGCATCGTATATTTTTTGAGTACAAGAGGTAATTCCCATGGGCAAATAACCCCCTGTTAGCCCCTTAGAGAGACAAAGTATATCCGGAGCTATGTTTTGATGGTCCGTGGCAAAATACTTACCAGTGCGTCCAAAACCGGTTAAAACTTCATCTGCGATAATAATAATGTCATTTTCGCGCGCAAGGGTAAATATTTTTTCCAAAACCTGCGCATCATACATTTGCATTCCGGCAGCTCCTTGAATTAAAGGTTCTACAATAATGGCCGCAATGTCTTTATGGTCTAAAACGGCCTGTTTTAAGGCAGAAATAGTCTTTTCAGGTTCAACAGTAGGTGAGGGGAGGGTAATAATTTCAAATAAAAAATCTTGAAACGGATTGGTAAAAACCCCTTTTCCACTAACCGACATGGCCCCGAAAGTATCGCCGTGATAAGCATTTTGCAGGGAAATAATTTTTGTCTTTTTTATACCGATGTTGCTCCAATATTGCAGACTCATTTTTAAGGCAACTTCTACGGCGGTAGAACCATCATCCGAAAAAAAGAGTTTAGTCTGGTTTGAAGGTAAAATGCGGAGCAGTTTTTCTGATAATTCAATGGCCTTTGGATGTGTAAATCCGGCAAAAATAACCTGTTCTAACTGATCCAGCTGTTCTTTAATAGCTTGATTAATATACGAATTGCTATGTCCGTGTAAATTAACCCACCACGAAGCAATTAAATCCAAATACGCTTGCCCATCTTCCGAAAAAAGATAGGAATCTTTTCCGGAAACAATAGGGATATTGGGAATCACAGACTTTTGAAAGCTAGTCGGGTGCCAAATATTTTTTTGATCTGTTTGCTTTAAGTCCATGTTTTTAAAACTTCCTGCGCAAAAGTATGTACTCCTTCTTTATTAATGACTTTAAAAAAGGGGATTTTTGCTAAAATTTTGGCTTGGGTAAATTGTTCAATAATATGTTCGCTTTCCGGGTTAGGTTCTCCATTAAAAATAATGCCTTTAACAGGGATTTTTTCATTGATTAAAAGCTTGTAACTCAATAACGTATGATTAATACTGCCCAAATAGTTTTTTGAAACTAAAATAACTTCCGCCTCTGTCTTTTTAATAAGATCGAGTAGGGTTTGAGTTTGATTTAAGGGCACCAATAAACCACCTGCTCCTTCTATAATCAGGGTGTTGTTTATTTTGGGAACTTCAATTTGATGAAGATCAATGGACATATGTTCGAGATCAGCAGCAGCATGCGGGGCAATGGCTGCTTTAAACGAATACGCTTCCTTATGAAATATGGTTTTCGGATTCGAGATGAGGTTTTTTACCGTGTCCCGGTCAAATCCTTCTTCTGTACCTGATTGAATGGGTTTCCAATAATCGGCCTGTAGGGCTTCGGTTAAAATGGCACTGACCATTGTTTTGCCAACGTTGGTATCAATGCCGCTTATGAAATATTTTTTTGATTTTGACAATATAAATTAAAACTTTATGCTTATTCGGAAACACACTCCTAACCCCTCTCAAGAGGGGAATTTATTAGCTTATTATTTAGATTGAACAAACTGTTTGGTTACTTCCTGGTTATTGATATTCATTTTTAATAAATAAACCCCCGAAGTTTTCTCGAAAGCCCCTTTTTCTAAAGAAACTTTATAAGATCCGGCTTTCATATCCGAATTAACAACCGTTGAAACCTTTTTGCCCTGTAAATCAAAAATTTCTATTAAAACTTTTCCATCTTCCGGAATGCGGTATTCAATACTTACACTTTCAACAAAAGGATTGGGAAAGGTTTGTATAGATATGGCAGATGCCTTTGCTTTTTCAAGGATTGTAGCGGGGCCAGGAGCTTCAATGACATTTTCGGGACTTGCTTGTAAATAAACAGAAGTCGATTCACAGGTTCGGTAATTATCCGCAGAATATCCATCTAAATTTCCTTTTAAGGCCCATTTTCCATCTTCTTTTACGATATCAAGTCCTCCGGTAGTAAAGCACCAAACGGTTTGTGCATGCTGCATTTGTTCATCGGTGATTTCATATTCTTCAAAATGGAGTTTATCGCCAATAATAACGCCTCTTATTTTCATTTCACCATAATTTCCGGCTTCATCCAAAATAAAAGAAGTACCAATAATTTTATTCCCTACTTGTTCAAAAGTGAGTTCGTATTGATATTTATTGGTAATAAATGAATGGGTGTAATCGTACTGAATTTCTTCTCCTTTCCAAGTTCCTGAAAGCTGATAATTAGCAGTTGGTACATACAAGTCGGTATGTTGAAATTTATTTAAAGACTGAACCGTGGCAATTTTTTGAGCATTAACAGAACCAATGATTAAAAAAGATGAAATAGCCACGTAAAAAAGGGTAGTTTTTGGACTCATAACCTAAAATTTTGAGTATTATACCTTCGTTTTGAATAAAAGGTTTCAAGTATTTTACAAAAGTTATTAACCTATTGTTAACTAAACCTCATTTTCACATACCAATTCCTAAATTAAACGCCCCATTTTTTGTAATGCCCCCTCCAATGCTTAGCTTTGCATTCTTAAAAAAGCAATATACATGTCTAAACCTTCTATTCCCAAAGGTACGCGCGATTTTGGCTCTGCCGAGGTGCTGAAAAGAAATTATATTTTTGATACCATTCGAAAAGTATTTCAAAACCACGGGTTTGAACCTTTAGAAACTCCCGCTTTTGAATTGTTGGAAACCCTGACAGGTAAATACGGGGAAGAAGGGGATCGTTTAATGTTTAAAATTTTACCAAGAGGCGAAAAACTAAACGAATTAATTCAAAAATCGAGCGAAACTGATTTTAAAATTCACCATCATTTAGAAGAGGCGCTTCGTTACGACCTTACCGTGCCTTTTGCCCGCTATGTGGTGCAACACCAGCACGAAATAACTTTTCCTTTTAAACGCTATCAAATACAACCGGTTTGGCGGGCCGATCGTCCGCAAAAAGGCCGTTACCGGGAGTTTTATCAGTGTGATGTGGATGTGATTGGCTCTGCATCTTTGTGGAACGAAGTCGAATTAATTCAAATTTTGCAGGAAGTATTCGGGCTTTTAAAATTAAACGATGTAATCATAAAACTGAATAATCGCAAAATATTGGCAGGCATTGCCGAATATATCGGTCACCCTGATAAAATGATTGATATTACTATTGCTATTGATAAACTAGAAAAAATTGGCCTTGAAAAAGTAAAGGAAGAACTAGGTACAAAAGGCCTGGATAACAATGCCATTACAAAATTGGAGCAAATTATGCTGGCCTACCAGGATGCCAATGCCATTGAGCTTTTACAAAATAAATTGGCAAACATTGCCGTTGCCCAAAAAGGCTTTGAAGAATTGAATTGGGTGCTATGTATGACCAAAAACCTGGGGATAAAAAATGTGGTGTTTGATGTTACCCTGGCGCGTGGTTTAAACTACTATACCGGAGCTATTTTTGAAGTGGTTACCGAGGGCAGTTCCTCAAGTATTTCAGGGGGAGGAAGATATGACGATTTAACGGGGATTTTTGGTTTAAAAAATGTATCAGGCGTAGGTATTTCTTTTGGGGCCGACCGTATTTACAATGTGTTGGAAGAGCGGAATTTATTTCCAGAAGCATCTACCCATGCATCGTCGGATGTTTTGTTTGTGAATTTTGGAGAAAAAGAAGCTTTGCAGGCCTTAAAAATAATGAACCAGGTTCGGGGAATGAACTATTCATGCGAGTTATACCCTGATGCGGCTGGATTAAAAAAGCAGTTTAAATATGCCGATGATAAAAAAATAGCTTTTGTGGCTATTATTGGGGAGAATGAAATGAAAGAAAATAAAGTAAAATTAAAAAACATGAAAAGTGGGGAGGAAAAAGAAATTTCTTTCAATGGAAATGAATTTATAGAGGGTTTAAGCCAATTTTTTACCAAATAGAGCAACTATGTCATATACCCTTCAAAATAAATGGTTTTCTATACAGGAAGCGCAGGATGTTTTAAAAAACGGACAAGAAATTACTCTTTCCGATGAGCTTTTAAAAAATATCCAAAAATCTCGCTCTTTTTTGGATCAAAAAACGAAAGATGGTCAAAGCTATTATGGCATCAATACTGGTTTTGGTTCGCTTTATAATCAATCTATACAAGGAGATCAACTTCTGCAATTGCAAGTAAATTTATTGCGTTCACATGCCTGTGGAATGGGCGAATATGTGCCACAAGAGATTATTCGGTTGATGTTATTATCTAAAGTAAAATCGCTGAGTCTGGGTTATTCCGGGGTGCAAACAGAAACAGTACAACGCCTTTTGTTTTTTCTCAACAATGATATTTTGCCCGTTATTTATAACCAGGGTTCCTTAGGTGCTTCGGGCGATTTAGCTCCTTTGGCACATTTGAGTTTACCGCTTATTGGAGAAGGAGAAGTTTGGGTAAATAATAAAATAGTACCGGTTTCGGAGGTATATAAACAACACAACTTAAAGCCCATCACCCTGCAAACCAAGGAGGGTTTGGCGTTGATTAATGGCACACAATTTATTTTAGCATACGGGATTTATTGCTTGCAAAAATTTGAGCATTTATTGGCCTGGGCAGATGTTATTTCTGCATTGTCTATTGATGCTTTTCATGCTAATTTAGTGCCGTTTAACGAGGGGTTGATGAATATTCGTCCGCACGATGGCCAGGTAGAAACTTCGGCAACCATTCGCACATTATTAAAAGACAGCGAAATACAAAAAAAAGCCAAAAAAGAATTGCAGGATCCGTATAGTTTCAGATGTATTCCGCAAGTGCACGGAGCTATTAAAGATGCTTACAAACACATCCTTTCAGTATTTGAAAAAGAATTAAACTCGGTCACCGATAACCCTACCCTTTTTATAGAAGAAGATGCTATTTTATCGGGCGGAAATTTTCATGCCGAACCACTCGCACTCCCGCTTGATTACTTAGGAATAGCCATGTCCGAGCTAGCTAGTATTTCGGAACGAAGGGTGTATAAACTGATTTCTGGACAGCGCAATTTACCTCCTTTTTTAGTCTCTCAACCGGGCATTAATTCTGGGTTTATGATTGCGCAATACACGGCGGCATCTATTGTCAGTCAGAATAAGCAATTAGCTACCCCCGCTTCGGTGGATACCATTGACTCATCTAACGGACAAGAGGATCATGTAAGTATGGGGGCCAATGCAGCGACTAAATGCTTACGTGTTTTAGAAAACGTAGAAAAAGTATTGGCTATTGAGCTGTTTACTGCCGCTCAGGCATTGGAATTCAGAAGACCTTTAAAAAGTTCTTCTCAAATTGAGAAAATAATGAATAATTACCGAAAAGTGGTTCCTTTTATAGAAGAAGATACCTATATGCAGCCTTTGTTGCAAAAGAGTATTGAGTTTATACAAACCAACAAAATTTAATGTTAATTATCAATTTTTCATTATCAATTATCCATTAACATGCAAACCTACATAGCTATTTTACGAGGCATTAATGTAAGCGGCCAGAAAAAAATACTGATGGCCGATTTAAAAAAGCTATTGGAAGAGCTTGGTTTTAAGCAGGTTACCACATATATCCAGAGTGGAAATGTGGTTTTTAAAACCTCCAAAAAAGCAACGGATGCAGCCCTGGCTAAAAGCATAGAAGATAAAATAGCAGAAAAATATCATTTTCAGGTTCCTGTGCTTGTACGGACTGAGCAAGAATGGAACCAATGTATACAGCAAAATCCATTTTTGAAAAATGCTTCTATAGATATAGAAAAATTGCACGTTACCTTTTTGGATGAATTACCTGAATCATCTAAAATAGAAGCACTTAAAGCATTTGAATATACCCGAGATGAGTTTATCATTAATGGGAAAGAAATTTACCTGCATTGTCCTATAAATTATGGTGAAACTAAGCTTTCTAACCAGTTTTTTGAAAATAAATTAAAGGTAAGAGCTACTACGCGCAATTGGAAAACGGTAAACAAATTAACAGAATTGGCTGCTCAACTTGCTTAATGCCGCATTTGATATTATTATTTTTAAAAGTAACTTTACATCAAAATATACATCATGGAAGAAAATATAGTAGTAAAAGATTGTAATGGAAATATATTGCAAAACGGCGATACAGTAAAGGTTATTAAAGCCTTGAAGGTAAAGGGATCTTCTCTCAATATTAAGCCCGGAACCATTGTTAAAAAAATTCGCTTAACCGATAGTCCGGATGAAGTAGATTGCAAAATTGAAAATCAGAGTATTGTTTTAAGAACAGAGTTTTTGCAAAAGAAATAGTTCTTAATTCCTCTTTTTTAATTCGTAATTGATTAATTTTACATAAACTTTAGGGGTGTCACATTAAGAGTGACTGAGAGCAGACCCTCAAAACCTGATCTGGGTTATGCCAGCGAAGGGAAAAGTGAGTTTCTGCTATTATACCCCGTAATTTTAATAAAATGAAAGTATACATCAATCATGATGAACATACCTTTGAAAAAGCATTGACCCTGGAAGAATTAATCATTTTTTTAAAGGTGGATGCGCGGGGAATGGCTATAGCAATTAATAACCAGGTAATCCCCCGTTCTTTATGGAGTAAACAATTCATTCAAGATCAAAATAAATTAACCCTCATCAGAGCTACACAAGGAGGATAAAATTAATTAATAACATGAAACAAGAAATAATCCCAAACTCCTCTTCTAAAATAACCCGCGATGAATTTTCGGGTTCTAAAAAAATATATGTAAAAGGAACCATCCATGACATTCAAGTAGCTATGCGTGAAGTTTCTTTAACTGATTCGCAGGCTTCTTTTACAGGGGGCGAGTTTACGAAAGCTAAAAATGCAGCGGTTACGTTATATGATACTTCTGGTCCGTATACTGATTCTGCCATCGATTTAAATGTAAAAAATGGCATTCCCCGTATTCGGGAACCATGGATTTTAGAAAGAAAAGACGTTACTCAGTTGTCAGAAATTTCGTCTAATTATGGCAAACAACGATTGAATGATGGATCCTTAGATTCTTTGCGATTTAAGCATTTACATGCCCCTTTTATTGCAAAAAAAGGAGAAAATGTAACACAAATGCATTATGCTAAAAAAGGTATCATTACTCCTGAAATGGAATACATTGCTATCCGGGAGAATCAGAAAATTGAAGAAACTATCCAATTAACCAAACAACATCCCGGAGAAAGCTTTGGAGCTAATATTCCTAAACATAAAATTACACCCGAATTTGTGCGGGATGAAATAGCCGCCGGACGCGCCATCATCCCCAATAACATCAATCACCCCGAATCAGAACCCATGATTATTGGGCGAAATTTCCTGGTAAAAATTAATGCCAATATTGGTAATTCATCGGTTACTTCATCTATTGAAGAAGAGGTAGAGAAAATGGTTTGGGCCATTCGATGGGGTGCAGATACGGTTATGGATTTATCAACTGGAAAAAACATACACGAAACCCGCGAGTGGATCATCCGGAATTCCCCCGTTCCTATTGGTACTGTACCCATTTACCAGGCTTTAGAAAAGGTAAACGGAAAAGCCGAAGACTTAACCTGGGAAATTTTTAGAGATACCTTGATTGAACAAGCCGAACAAGGAGTGGATTATTTTACCATTCACGCAGGTGTTTTATTGCGATATATCCCCTTGACTGCCAAGCGAATGACTGGCATTGTTTCAAGAGGAGGTTCAATTATTGCTAAATGGTGTTTAGCACATCATAAAGAGAATTTTTTATATACCCATTTTGAAGAGATTTGTGAAATTATGAAAGCCTACGACGTTGCCTTTTCTTTGGGAGATGGTTTACGTCCGGGTTCTATTGCGGATGCCAATGATGCAGCCCAATTTGCTGAATTAGAAACCTTAGGCGAATTGACCAAAATTGCCTGGAAACACGATTGCCAGGTGATGATTGAAGGTCCTGGTCACGTGCCTATGCACATGATTAAAGAAAACATGGATAAGCAATTAGCCATTTGTGACGAAGCTCCTTTTTACACCTTGGGCCCATTAACGACAGATATTGCTCCGGGATACGATCACATTACCTCTGCCATTGGTGCAGCTATGATTGGTTGGTATGGTACAGCCATGTTGTGTTATGTGACTCCAAAAGAGCACTTAGGTTTACCTAACCGGGATGATGTGAAAGAAGGTGTAATTACGTATAAAATAGCGGCACATGCAGCGGATTTAGCCAAAGGCCACCCGGGTGCCCAATACCGCGATGATGCTTTAAGTAAAGCCCGTTTCGAGTTCCGTTGGCAGGACCAATTTAACTTGTCTTTAGATCCGGATACGGCGCGCGAATATCACGATGAAACTTTACCTTCTGATAATGCCAAGGTGGCCCATTTTTGCTCCATGTGCGGACCCCATTTTTGTTCTATGAAAATTAGCCAGGAAGTGCGTGATTTTGCTAATAAACATGGGTTAAATGAAGAATCGGTTATTACAAAAGGCTTAGAAGAAAAATCGAAAGAATTTGTTGAAAAAGGAAGTGAGATTTATTTGTAGATGAAAGAAGTACAAAGTACAATCCCGATAGCTATCGGGAACAAAGTACAAAGTAAGATAAGACCCTTCGCTTTATCTATAGCCGGCTTCGACCCATCGGGTGGCGCTGGTATTTTAGCGGATATTAAGACCTTTGAGCAATTAAAAACCTATGGTTTAGGGGTTATTACGGCCAATACCATCCAAACAGAACATGAATTTGACTCGGTTAATTGGGTAAACCAGGAATTACTCTATAAACAAGCAAAGGTTATTTTAGAAAAATATCCCATTTCACATGTTAAAATAGGCATTATTGAAAGTTTAGATGTTTTAGCAAAATTGATTCATCTTATACAGTTTGTGCAGCCCCAAGCAAAAATAATTTGGGATCCTGTCATTAAAAGCTCTACGGAATTTAATTTCGGAAACATATCCCCCTCTGGAGGGGGCAGGGGGAGGAATCAATTAGAAGAAATCTTAAAAGAGCTTTACCTCATTACCCCTAACTTAAACGAAATCAAGATGTTAAGCCAAGAAGAAGATGTGCAAAAAGGAGCTTTGTTTTTAAGTAAATATTGCCACGTTTACCTGAAAGGTGGTCATAGCGAAGATCAGAAAGGGAAGGATTTTTTATACACCAAAGAGGGAAAAATATATCCATATCGGGCAAAAAAGATAATAACTACTCCCAAGCATGGTTCCGGTTGTGTTTTATCGAGCGCTATTACGGCCTATTTGGCCTTAGGTTATCCCTTAGTTAAAGCAGGCTTATATGCCAAAGAATACACGTTAAAGGTTTTAGATAGCAATGAGGGGTTGTTGGGATATCATAAGTAAGGGCTAAACGCATTATCCATTGTCCATTATCAATTATCCATTTTTTAGAACATTCTAAACTCTTTCATTAACTCTACCAAAATATTTTTATCCGATATTTTTTCTAGTTCAATTAACTCTTCTGCTTTATTCAAAATTTCAATTTCTTCATGTTTATAAAGTGTCCAACTTCCTTCATTATATTCTAAACTGGTTAAATTTTCTACCCAATCGCCTGAATTTAAGTATTTTATAGATTTGCCCTTCACTTCTACATCTTTTATAATGGGTTGGTGAATATGGCCACATAAAACATAATCGAAATTTTGATCTGCTGCAATTTCCATGGCAGTATTTTCAAAATTGCTAATAAAGCTCACTGCCGATTTAACACTGTTTTTTATCTTTTTAGAAAGAGATAGTTTTTCTCTCCCGAATTTGACCAATATAAAGTTGATAAAGCGATTCAGTAAAATCAATAAATCATACCCCTTACTACCCAATTTGGCTAACCATTTCGATTGTTTCATGGTTATATCAAACACATCACCATGAAAAAACCAAGCTTTTTTGCCATTTAGCTCTAAAATAACCTTATTTACTAATGATAAATTTCCCAATTCAAATCCCGAAAACTTTCTAAACAGTTCATCGTGATTTCCGGTTATGTAATACACTTTTGTACCTTTGGTAGCAAAATCTAAAATGGCTCGTACCACTTGCATGTGCGCAGCAGGAAAGTAACTTTTGCTAAACTGCCAAATATCAATAATATCGCCATTTAAGATTAGTGTTTTAGGCTCAATTTCCTTTAAATACTGTAATAATTCATTGGCATGGCAACCGTATGTTCCCAAATGAATATCTGATATAACTGCAATTTCAACTTTTCTTTTCATATTTAATTTCTTAACACAAAGAAAACACTTACATATTACCCATTTATTATATTAAATTTAACTTTACATCAATTTATGGCAAAAGAAGAATTCTACATCACCAATTCTCAAGGAGAAAAGGTCTGTTTTACAACGCATACTCCCGAAAACACTCCGCCGGTTGCAGTTATTGGATTGGTTCACGGAATGGGCGAACATAGCGACCGATATAAAGCTTTGCAATCTTATTTTATAAATAAATCCATCGCTTTTATTGCTTTTGATCAGGTTGGTCATGGAAAATCGACCGGAAAAAGAGGACATGTTTTACAATATGATCATCTGTTAGATAATATTGATTTGTTATTATTAGAGGCTAAATCTCGATTTCCGGATGTGCCTTTTGTGTTGATGGGACACAGTATGGGAGGAAATTTGGTGTTAAATTATTTACTTCGCAGACCAAACAATGATATTAAGGCAAGCATTGTTTCTTCCCCCTGGATTAAACTGGCTAAAGATCCGTCTGTTTTTACAGTGGGTTTAGTAAAGTATTTACATCGGTTTTTTCCTGCTTTGGCTCAAAAAACTGAATTAAATACCATTGCTATTTCGCGAGATCCAAAAATTGTAAAAGAATATATGTTAGACCCCTTGGTTCATAATCGCATAACGCTTCGTTTTTTTACTCAAACATACATGGCTGGCTTGTGGGTGCTTAAAAATGCAAATCTCCTTAAAACTCCATTGTTATTATATCATGGAACGGCAGATAAAATAACATCTTTTAAGGCCTCGAAAGAATTTTATGACAAATGCCCCCATAAAAAATTGATTCAATTTCAGGCATTAGAAGGATATTTTCACGAACCCCATAATGATTTAGGAAATGAGGTCGTTTTTAATGAAATTACCTCTTTTTTGAATGAAAAGTTATTATTATCCTTAAAAAAGGACTAAAAACTATAAAAAGATGCTTTTTGTTGGGGATAATGGAATTGCAAATCAGCAATCAAATTTGGCATAATAATTGTTTAATATGTGTTAATATGCTATTTTAAACGCATAATTGGATTGATGAAAAAAGTATTTATTCCCTTATTAGTACTCATAATTAGCTTTGTTGCGTGTAAAGAAGAGTTTAGGTTTTATAAAGTAAAGGGGCCTTTTATTCAGGATTCTACCCTTTATTCAACTGAAAATTTTAGCGAATTTATTTTAGATAGTATTTCGTTAAATTCTTTTTTTAAAGTTCATCATTTTTCAGATAGTTGTAAAAACGAGGTAAAGTTTTTTTATAAAAGACGTAATTATCAATTTGCTTGGTTTGCCGAAAATCGCTTAACCAATGCTTCTTATACCTTTAATAATCAATTACAAGCGTATTTAAATGATTTTGGCGATAGCAGTTTGTTTCAGGCACACTTGAATTCACTTTTGTCAGAATATCAAACAAATCCTGAAAAATTCTTATTTAAAAACAGTAAAGTAATTGAGCTTGAAATTCTTTTAACAGCCTCTTTTTTTCAATATGCTCAAACAGAATTTGCTGGATCTGTTAATAATCCATTAGACTTAGAATGGTTCATTCCCCGAAAAAAGAAAGATTATCAATTATTGTTAGATACCCTTGTTTCTTCTAATCTGATTAATGCTGTGCAAGAGCCTGTAAATCAATTTTATAGTAAATTAAAGCAAAAATTACGCATCTATCGAAAAATAGAAAAAAACGGAGGACTCCCTTTTGTTGAAATACAAAAGAAGAAATGGAGGGTAGGTTCGCGTGATTCGAGTTTAATCCCTCTGAAAATGTATTTTACATTAACACAAGATATTAAAGAAGCAGATACGACTGATTTATTCACTGATTCTTTAAGTGCTGCTATCAAACATTTTCAAAACAGAATGGGGTTAAAAGAAACTGGTAATTTAGATTCTGTAACCCTGCATGAAATAAATACGCCCATCCATACCCGCATTAAGCAAATGATGCTAAATTTAGAGCGTATGCGTTGGATTCCGAATGAAATTGAATCGGATTATTTGTTTGTTAATATACCTGAATTTAAATTGCATGTTAT
>CAYOHR010000011.1:0-13596 GCA_964403835.1 uncultured Flavobacteriales bacterium | reverse complement strand
TTTGGCTTACCAATGTAGTGGTGGGGAAAGAAGTCTCAAAAACTTCGGTGTTTAAGGGGAGTGTTTCACAGGTTATTTTTAATCCTTATTGGACTGTGCCAACCAGCATTAAGGAAAAAGAAATTCTTCCAATTCTTAAAAAAGATCCCTCTTATCTGAAAAAGAATGACATGGAGCTTTTACGAGGCGGAGAAGTAGTGGATGCAAGTGAAATTAAATGGAAATCTTATAAGGATCACATACCTTATAGCATTCGACAAAAGCCTGGTAAAAAAAATGCTTTGGGTAAATTCAAATTCTTATTTCCTAATAATTTTGACATCTATTTACATGATACCCCATCTAAAGGCCTTTTCTCTAAAGATAAGAGAGCCTTTAGTCACGGCTGCGTTCGAGTCGAAAATCCAGATAAATTGGCTGAATATTTACTTAAAAGAGAAGATCCTGCATGGTCAGCCGAGAAAATAGAAGATTTGGTTGATAAAAAGGAAGAAAAGAGAATTAATATTCGTAAAAAAATGCCCGTTTATATGGTTTATTTCACTTCCTGGGTGGATGAAAAAGGGCGTCTTAATTTCAGGAAAGATGTATATGACTTAGATCAAAAATTGGATAAGGAAATTTTTTCTAAAAAAGAACAAAAAGCAAATTAAAAAGATTAAGTAATCACTCTTTTAATAGACTTTAAAAAGTGAGTATATGCTTGCTCATCATTGCCAAAAATTCCGGTATCGTCTATTTTTTCTATTTTAACCCTGCCCGAGGCATGTATAATAAGGCCTTTGTCAAATATTAAACCAACATGGTTTACTTTATTGTCTTGGGGGCCAAAAAAAACTAAATCTCCAACCTGGGTATTTGAAATATTTTGAATAGAAGTGCCTATTTCGGCCTGTTGATAAGAATCGCGGGGTAATTTAATACCGCATAATTTATAACATATCTGAGAAAAACCTGAGCAATCAATGCCAAAATGGGTTCTTCCTCCCCATAAATAAGGCACGTTTACGTATGAAATGGCATATTCCTTTATCTGCGAAAAATCCCGAGTGCTTATATTTCCCTCAAATAAATACTCTTTATTATTTAATTTAAATTGGTTTTGGTAAAAGAAAGGGAGTGAGCTTCCCATCGGAATTTTTGTATAAGAATTACCTAAAAAATCTTTTACTTCACCCATCAATTCCAGAGAAATAGCGGGTACATCTTTCTCTAAATGAATAAATTCTTCCGGAGATATGGGTGTATGGTGTTTTCGATGAATCCAGCATTCATAATCATCAAACTGTGTGCGTATTTTATACCAATCGTCAGTTTTATCTATAACAGTATAAAATTCACCAAATAATAACTGACTGATTTGCTCTGAGGCATGAAAAGGCTCTGCTTTGCAAGAGATGACCGATAAAGAAGCAATTCCGTAATTCATTTGAATAATTTAAATATTACGATTCAAAGATAATTTTCTATTCCGATTAAATAAATATATGCTCAGTTCTCTCAAAAATATACAGTTGATTTTTAACAAGGTCAGCAGTAAAAAACAATTGCCGATATAAAATCGAATAAATTGTATCTTTCGGCCATGGAACAACAAAATTCCGTGACTTCAACCTACTATCCATCCTTACACGGCTTGCGGTTTATTGCCGCTATGCTGGTGGTTTGGCATCATTTTGAGCAATTAAAAATGATGGCAGGTTTGCCAAATTGTTCCTTTCCGGAAAAATATCATTTAGGCTATTGGGCGGTTTCATGCTTTTTTGTTTTAAGCGGCTTTTTAATTACGCATTCTTTATGGAGTATTCAGTACTCAGCAAAAACCATCAAAACCTTTTATTTTAAACGAATACGAAGAATTTGGCCCCTTTATTATATTTCATTTGTCGTAATATGGGCAATACTCTATTATACCAGTTTAATTCATGTTATTTCGGGGTACGAATGGGAAGTATTGCTGGGATATTTATTGTTGGCACCCAACATTATTTATTCGATGAATATTGTCGTGCCCTTTTTATCCCACTTTTGGTCCATTGGGGTCGAGGAACAATTTTATCTCTTATGGCCCTGGATTATTCGCTTGACCAAGAAAAAGGGAGTGTATATACTTACCTTGTTTATTTTGTTGTTTAGTGGAGTAAGGATGTTCTTGCAAATCAACGAGTTACAGCATGGTTTTTTATTTCAATTTCTGTTTTATACCCGCATTGATCAAATGGGCTGGGGAGCTTTTGCTTTTATCCTGTTTCAAAAGAATAAAAAGGGTTTTCGTTTTCTTTCTCATCCTATCACATTCATAAGTTCTTTTCTTTTGTTATTAGGCGCAATATTTTTATCCGACGAATATTGGCAATTTTCAGGCATGGTAGAGGTAAGTAGTTTGTTGTTAGCGATGATCATTGGCAATTTAGCCTATAAATCTGTTTTAGAAAACCCTATTTTAGTAGGTTTGGGTAAAATTTCATACAGCATATATATGTGGCATCCCATTCTCTTATACGGATTGCTTTACCTGTTTTTTAAATGGCAGGTGTATTCTTTTACAATGCAGTATGTAGGCGTTTGCGGTGCTATCATTTTAGCTTCCTGGATTTCTTACAGGTTGATTGAAAAGCCTTTTTTGAAATTAGGTCACAAATAAGTAGCTAAGAGCTATAAAATCCAATCTAAATAGTTATTCTGGTGAATAACCTCAAAGGAGCTTTGCGGATAACTGGAAGCATAAAATACGGGCACTTTTATTCTTTTAGGCTCTGTATATTTAAACTCAAAGGCTCGCATTTCGCCGTTTTCTATCTCAATAAAATCAACCTCTTGCTGGTCGTAGGTGCGCCAAAAATAGTAATGAACCGTTTTGCTTTGGTTACTATTCTTTTTAATGCGTTCACTTAAAGCATAACTTTCCCATAACGAACCCACATCTTGCCGTAAATTTAACAGGCGAAAATCGTTGATGATCGCATTTCGTATGCCATTATCGTAAAAATACCATTTGCTTCCTTTGCTTATTTCTTTGCGTAAATTAGTAGAATAAGAAGGCAATTTATAAATAATAAATACCTTCGAAAGCAAGTCTAAGTAATGCTCTATGGTGTTTTTGCTCATACCCAATTGTTGTCCTAATTCGGTATAAGAGACTTCATTCCCGGTTTGATAGGCAACTAAGCGGAGTAATTTCAATATTTTATCCGAGTTTTTAATGCCATCAAAACTTAAAATATCTCGCAATAAATAAGATTGTATTAGGCTTTGAAGATAATGCGCTTTTTCATCAAACGTTTTTAGTTTTACCACCTCCGGATATGAGCCAAATATAAGACGTTCATCTAAATTTTGTTTAGAAATAACGGGGTTTTTATGGAGCTCTTTTTCAGTAAACGGATATAAGTAAAAAACATGCTGCCTCCCGGTTAAGGGCTCGCCTGATTTGTTTAATAAATCAAAGGAAGATGAACCGGTTGCCAAAATAGTTAGGTCCGGATTATGATCAATAATCACTTTTAATATTTGACCTATTTCGGGAATGGCCTGTGCCTCATCAATAATAAGCAGCCGGGCGTTTCCAAATAATTTTTGATAATTCGCAATGCTTCTTTTTTGAAGTTGATCGTGCACATCCTGGTCTTCGCCATGCATCCATATAATTTCTCCTTTTACTTTACTTTCAATTTGCTGGGTCAAAATGGTTTTGCCTACCCGGCGGGTGCCAAATAAAAGTAAAACCTTATTTTGCCCAATAAATTTGAGGATATGATCTCCTAAAGTACGATGGGTTGCAACCATAAAAACAATCTTTATTGACCAAATTTACGTAAAAATAGTCAGTCTGTTGACTAAATTTACGTAAAAATAGTCAGTGTATTGACTAAATTTAGTTAATTTTTGTAAAAATAATTAAAAATAGGGTCGGAAAATTACTCTGAAACACTTTCAAATAAAGACATCTGCACAGAAATACTGGTTCTTTTTAATATGATCGGTTCGTTTGTGCGAGTAGATTGAATGGTATACACCGGCAGTTCATTATACCTGGATGCAATAACAATATGCGTGTTTGAGGTATGTTTGGTAAATAATTCTTTCACTAATTCAGGTGTGTTATTTTCTTTCGAAAGATGCGATAAAAACAAGTGACTCAAATGTTCGTGTTGATGTTGAATAAAAAGTTCCAGGGCCTGCGCATTCGATAAATGGCCTTTTCCGCCCGAAATACGTTTCTTTAAATGATAAGGATACGTGCCATTTTGCAACATTTCTACATCATAATTAGCCTCTAAAAAAGCGGCATGGCATTGCTTAAAATAACGAATTACATGCTCGCAAACTGTCCCAATATCGGTTAAAACGCCAATTTTTACCCCATGACCCTCTACTATAAAACTATACGGATCTGATGCATCATGGTTCTTCGGAAAAGGAATAACCGATAATTCACCAATTTGTATGGGTTCATGTGCAGTAAATGAATTTAGCAGGCCCACATATAAAAGCAAATTACTGCGTTTTAAAGTGCCTTCGGATATGTAAACCGGTAATTGATATTTTTTAGCTAATACCACAACCCCTCTTATGTGATCGGCGTGTTCGTGCGAAATAAAAATGGCTTTTACTTTCTGTAAATCAAGCCCTAAACGGGCCATGCGTTTCTCTATTTCTTTACACGATATACCTACATCAATAAGTACTGCATCATGTTCATTACCAACATAATAGCAATTACCATTGCTTCCGGAATTTAACGAGGTAGTGTATAGTGACAAGCTTAAGCTCTTACTAATTTTTTATACTTAATTCTTTGAGGAATAAGATCAGCACCACCCAAGCGTTTTTTGCGATTTTCTTCATATTCCGAAAAAGAACCTTCAAAATAATACACTTCCGAATCGCCTTCAAAAGCTAAAATATGGGTGCAAATACGATCTAAAAACCAACGGTCGTGAGAAATAACTACCGCACATCCTGCAAAACTTTCAATCCCTTCTTCTAGTGCACGTAAAGTATTGACATCCAAATCATTGGTCGGCTCATCTAAAAGTAAAACATTAGCCTCAATTTTTAAGGTCATGGCTAAATGCAAACGATTCCGTTCTCCACCCGATAAAATGCCCACTTTTTTCTGTTGATCGTTGCCTGCAAAATTAAAGCGCGAGCAATAAGCACGAGCATTAATTTTATCATTCCCTATTTCAATTAAATCAGCGCCTCCGCTAATTACTTCATACACCGTTTTATTGGGGTCTAATTCTTTGTGAGATTGATCTACATAGCCAATTTTAACCGTAGGACCTACTTTAAACGATCCGGAATCGGGCTGTAATTCATCCATAATCATTTTAAACAAAGTAGTTTTACCTGCTCCGTTAGGTCCAACAATACCCACAATACCTGCGGGAGGAAGTTTAAAATTAAGGTGTTCGTATAATAATCGATCGCCAAATCCTTTCGAAATATCAATAGCTTCAATGACTTCGTTTCCTAAACGGGGTCCGTTCGGAATTGGGATCTCTAATTTGGCTTCTTTTTCTTTTACATCCTCATTCAGCATAGCCTCGTAATTGTTTAAACGCGCTTTTCCTTTGGCTTGTCGGCCTTTTGCTCCTTGTCTAACCCAATCTAACTCACGCTCTAAGGCTTTTCTGCGTTTACTTTCTTGTTTTTCTTCCTGGGCTAAACGTTTTGCTTTTTGATCTAACCATTCCGAATAATTCCCTTTCCATGGAATACCTTCACCTCGGTCTAATTCTAAAATCCATCCGGCTACATTATCTAAGAAATACCGATCGTGGGTAACCGCAATAACAGTACCAGCATATTGTTGTAAATGTTGTTCTAACCAGTGCACACTTTCTGCATCCAAGTGGTTGGTAGGCTCATCGAGTAATAATACATCGGGTTGTTTTAATAACAATCGGCATAAAGCCACCCGGCGGCGTTCACCACCTGATAAGTTTTTAACGGGAGTATCGCCTTCTGGCGTGCGTAAAGCATCCATGGCCACTTCTAATTTATTATCGAGTTCCCAACCGCCTGCATGATCAATTTTTTCTTGCACTTTGCCTTGTCTTTCAATCAAAGCGTTCATTTTATCGGCATCGTTCAAAATTTCTTCATCCATGAATTTATTGTTGATTTCGTCGAATTCTTTCAATAAATCAACCACTTCCTGAACGCCTTCCTGCACAATTTCTTTTACGGTTTTGGTTTCATCCAGTTTGGGTTCCTGGTGTAAAATGCCAACCGAATACCCATCTGCAAAAACAACTTCTCCCTGAAAATCTTTGTCTTCCCCTGCTATAATGCGCATAACGGTCGATTTTCCAGCGCCGTTTAAACCCAGAATACCAATTTTAGCTCCGTAATAAAAAGAGAGGTATATATTTTTTAAAATTTGCTTGCCTTGTGGTGTGAATTTACTCACATTCACCATCGAAAAAATTACTTTTTTATCGTCTGCCATATTATTTAGTTATGAGTTATAAGTTATGAGGGATGAGTTTCATATACCTATTAACTTGTTTTAAGTATTGCAAAGATAGGAAAATGTTTAATTCGGTATGAATTATAGGTGATAGGTTATCCCTTTTTTTAATTAAAATGCCTTAATTTGTATTTCAAAATAAAGCCATGGAAATTAATCATACCGTTGTTGAACGGTTTTTAAAATATGTGAAAATAGATACGCAAAGTGATCCAAATTCACCTACCTGCCCATCGACCGAAAAACAAAAAAATCTGGCGAAAGTATTAGTGCAGGAATTATTGGATATGGGTATTTCTGATGCGCATATGGACGAGCATGGATATGTTTACGGAACCCTTGCAGGCAATACTACTAAAAAGGTTCCGGTTATTTGTTTTTGCTCACACATGGATACCTCGCCTGACTGTTCAGGAAAAGATGTAAATCCACAGATTTTGAAGAACTATGATGGAAAAGATATTGTTTTGTTGAATGATAAAACTCAAATTATTAAAGCAAACGAACATCCATCGCTGTTAAAACAAATAGGGAATGATATTATCACAACGGATGGAACTACTTTGCTTGGAGCGGATAACAAAGCCGGATTGGCAGAAATAATGGATGCTGTACATCATTTGATAAAACATCCCGAAATTAAACACGGGACCATTAAAATATTATTTACACCTGATGAAGAAATTGGTCGTGGAGCGGATAAAGCAGATTTGAAAAAACTAGGAGCCGATTATGCCTATACCATAGATGGAGAAGAGCTGGGGCACATTGAAAATGAGACCTTTTCGGCGGATGGATTAACCATTAAAATACACGGAGTAAGTACCCATCCTGGATTTGCTAAAAATAAAATGGAAAGTGCCATTAAAATAGCCAGCGAAATTGTTGCTGCCTTACCCAAAGATAAAATGAGTCCCGAATCGACAGAAAAAAAGGAACCTTTTGTGCATCCGGTTCATATATCCGGGGCGGTAGAAGAAGCGGCTATTCAGTTCATTATTCGCGCTTTTGATGAAGAAGGCTTGATTAAACAGGAAGATTTTTTGAAAAAATTGACCCAGGATATTCTCAAAAACTATCCGCATTCATCCTTTGATTTTGAAGTGAGGGAGCAATATCGAAACATGAAAAAAGTGTTGGATAAAAATCCGGAAATTGTAAATAACGCCCTGGAAGCCATTAAAAGGGCAGGGGTGGAGCCTGTTTTATCAAGTATACGTGGCGGCACGGATGGATCTCGTTTTTCCTTCATGGGCTTGCCTTGCCCCAATATTTTTGCCGGCGAACATGCTTTTCACTCAAAACATGAGTGGATTTCTATTCAGGATATGCAAAAAGCGGTTTTAACCATTGTGCATTTATGTATGATTTGGGAGGAGAAAATGCAATAAAACTATGTCGATTTGTCATAAGGTATTTTCTTTACTGACAATTTTACTTATCTTTAAAACTGGCATAACAATTGACAGGCCATGCCATAAATACAAGCGGAATGCAAGAAGAAGATCAAAAAACAAGATTAGAGTTTATGAACCTCTCCGATGTAATGGATGAAAATACGGATTTAATTCCCTTATTAACCACCGAAGACGAAGAGCAATTCAATTCAGAAAAAATGCCCGATGAGCTGCCTATATTGCCATTGCGTAATATGGTTTTGTTTCCGGGGGTTGTTATTCCTATTACTGTTGGCAGAGATAAATCTATCCGATTAGTAAAAGAAGCCTATGCCGGTGAAAAAATAATTGGGGTTATTTCACAAGTAAATCAAAAGGTTGATGAACCCAAAGAAGAGCATTTGTACAAAGTAGGTACTGTGGCCCGCATTTTACGGCTTCTTCGCATGCCTGATGGAAACACAACGGTTATCATTCAAGGGAAGAGAACCTTTAAAATGGAAGAAATTACCCAAACGGATCCTTATTTAAAGGCTAAAGTAACCTCATATAGTGATAACGTTAAAGTAACAGAAGATAAAAATTTTGAAGCCTTAATTGGCTCTATCAGAGATGTAGCTATCAGCATTATCAACCAATCACCACAAATTCCGTCCGAAGCAAATATTGCCATTAAAAACATTGAAAGTCCTGCGTTTTTGATCAACTTTATTTCTTCCAACATGAACGCAACTGTTCCTGAAAAACAGAAGCTTCTGGAGGTTTTGAAATTAGAAGATCGGGCTGGCTTGTTATTGGAACATTTAAGCAAAGAATTACAATTGCTTCAGTTAAAAAATGATATTCAGGCAAAAGTAAAAACTGATATAGATCAACAACAACGCGAGTTTTTCCTGAATCAGCAAATAAAAACCATTCAGGAAGAACTAGGTGGAAGTCCGGCGGAACAAGAGCTGAAAGATTTTGAAGAAAAAGCAAAAACTAAAAAATGGGGTAAAGAGGCAAAAGCCGCCTTTGAAAAAGAGATTGAAAAGTTAAAAAGAATGAACCCCGCTTCTTCTGAGTTTTCGGTACAGTTAAATTATTTAGACACCTTGGTAGAATTGCCTTGGAATGAATATTCTAAGGATAATTTTGATTTAAAACGGGCCCAAAAAATACTCAACCGCGATCATTATGGCTTAGAAAAAGTGAAAGAACGCATCATGGAGCATTTAGCCATTTTAAAGCTAAAAAAGGATATGAAATCGCCCATTTTATGTTTGTATGGACCTCCCGGAGTAGGTAAAACATCTTTAGGGCGTTCAGTTGCCGAAGCCTTGGAGCGTAAATATGTACGTATGTCTTTAGGTGGTTTACGCGACGAAGCTGAAATTCGTGGTCACCGAAGAACATACATAGGCGCTATGCCTGGCCGAATTTTGCAAAATTTAAAAAAGGTAAAAACATCCAATCCGGTGTTTGTATTGGATGAAATTGATAAATTAGGAAGCGATTATCATGGAGATCCTTCTTCTGCCATGTTAGAGGTTTTAGATCCGGAACAAAACTTTGCATTTCATGACAATTTTGTGGAGTTAGATTATGATTTATCGAAGGTCATGTTTATTGCCACGGCCAATAATTTAAATAATATTCAACCCGCTTTGCGCGACCGGATGGAAATTATTGAAATATCGGGGTATACAGTGGAAGAAAAGGTTGAAATAGCGCATAAACACATTCTTCCTAAGCTTTTAAAGGAACATGGTTTAAAGAAAAATGACCTCGAAATTCCGAAAGAAGTGTTAGAAAAAGTAGTGGAATCATATACCATGGAATCGGGCGTTCGGTCTTTAGAGAAAAAACTGGCTAAAATCATTAGAAATGCAGCCAAAAGTGTTGCTATGGAAGAAGATTACAGAAAGGAAGTAGGAATCAAAGATTTACATAAAATTTTAGGCCCCGGTATATCTAAAGAAAAATATTCCAATAATGATATTGCAGGGGTAGTTACAGGTTTAGCATGGACATCTGCCGGGGGAGATATTTTATTCATAGAAACCAGCTTAACCAAAGGAACGGGCAAATTAACCTTAACCGGTAATTTAGGGGATGTTATGAAAGAATCGGCTACTTTAGCCTTAGAATATTTGAAGTCACATGCCCATCTTTTAAAAATAAATTCAGATGTGTTTGATAAGTGGAACATTCACTTACATGTGCCCGAAGGCGCCACACCAAAAGATGGACCTTCAGCCGGTATTACTATTTTAACCGCCATTGCATCGCTACTTACCCAACGGCAAATTAAGCCAAAATTGGCCATGACCGGAGAGATCACGCTTCGTGGTAATGTGTTGCCGGTAGGTGGAATAAAAGAGAAAATTTTAGCCGCAAAAAGAGCAGATATTACAGAAATTATTTTGTGCGCTGATAATAAAAAGGATATAGAAGAAATTGATAAAAGATACTTAAAAGGTTTAAAATTTCATTATGTTAAAAAAATGCATGAAGTATTGGATATTGCCCTGTTGAAGAATAAAGTAAAAGATGCTATAAAAATTGAATAATAAAGCATGCAGGTGAGATTAAATATATGGAAGTTTTCTGTTTTTAGTTTTTTGATCTTTACGGTTTGTGGCCTGTTGTTTTCATGTTCACAAGCTAAACCTGAGGAACAGCATTTGTCGGAAGAGGAAATGATTGGAGTACTAACCGATATATACCTTTTAGAAGGTGCATATGTACAAAATACAGGTATTACATTTGATACTTTACATGCAAAAACGAATTACCAGGAAATATTTAAAAAACATAAAATAGATTACAATATATTCAAAAAAGAATACGATTACTACCAAAAACAACCAGAGCGGTTTTTACCTATATACGAAACAGTAATCGAAAGATTAAATGAGCTTCAAATAAAAGTATCTCAAACATTACCAACCGATAGCACTCGAAAATAAGTATTTGCATGAAAAATTATGACTATATATTTCTTTTAGATGACAGCGTGGGGGTTAATCTTTATAATACAACCATATTAAAGCAATTAAATATAAGTGAACATATTTTTAGTTTTGTTACAATTTCTGATCTTTTAGTCAAACTGGATGAATTAGCAGCCAATGTGCATGTATTATTAATTACTGATTTATATCTCGATCCAACCTCCATTGATACAGAAAATGGACTCGATTTTTTAAAAAGAATTGATCAGGAGAATCGGGCAGTAAAATTTGATTTCTTTTTAACAACTTCACATGTGAGCAAAGAAGTGTTGTCAGAAATAAAGAAATTTAATTTTATTAACCCTATAAAAGTGTTTGAAAAGCCTTTAAAACCAAGCTATTTGAACTAGCTATCAGAGCTGCTTTAAAGCACATTGTGCTTGTTCTTATTTAGGGCTTGTTCTAAGGCATAATTTTTCTTCAAAAGATTTTCAACTTCTTTTTTACAAAGAATTTCATTTTTTTCTTTCGAATGTTTTTCAACTTTACGGGCTAAAGTAAGCAGATTTTTTGCCCCTAAAATTTTGTAGGAAGTCTGTATTTTGTGGGCAATTAGATTAGTCTTATTAAAGTCTTTTTGCGTGCTGGCTTCCTTTAGTTCCAACATATCAGAAGGTATTTCTTTTAAAAAAACGGCAATAATTTCTTGAACGGCTTTGGTATCATTAATAAAATCAAAGTTTAGCTTATTAAATACGGGGGCTTCAATATTTGTTTTGCTTTTCTTTTTTTGAGGATTTAATAATTGTGTTATTTTATGGAGCAATTCCTCAGGTTTAAAAGGTTTTGAAATGTAGTCATCCATTCCGGCTTTAATACATTTTTCTTTTTGTCCGTGCATAGCATGCGCAGTCATGGCAATGATAGGAGTATTGCATTTAAGCGTGTTTCTCATTTCGTGCGCTACCGTATAACCATCCATGAGGGGCATTTGAATGTCTAATAAAACTAAATCAAATTTGTTTTTTTTAAGTTTTTTAATTGCAATAATCCCATTTTCAGCAGTTTCTGTTTCAATTTGGAAAATAGAAAGAATGGTATGAATTAGTTTTTGGTTAACCTTATTATCTTCAACTAATAAAATTTTTGTTGTAGGATGATTTGATGGATGTTGATTTTCAAAGGGTTCTATAACTTTTGGTACAGTCAATAAATTCTTTTTTGCCTTTTTAAAAGGTAAAGTAAATGTAAAACGTGTACCAGCCCCAACTTTGCTACTTACTTGAATTTTTCCTCCTTGCCCTTCTACCAATCGCTTTACAATACTCAGTCCAAGCCCGGTTCCTTCAAATTTTCGTGTATCATCTTCATCTGCCTGCACAAAGGGTTCAAAAACGGAAGTGAGTTTGTTTTTAGGAATTCCAATTCCTGTATCTTTTATAATAAAATCTATTTGAGTATGGTGATCACTTTGATTTGAAATGCTTGTTTTAATTTCTACCGATCCTTTTTCTGTAAATTTGATCGCATTATTAATAATGTTAATCAGGATTTGTTTTAATCTAATTTCATCTCCCTTTAAAACAGGGGGGATATTAGGATCATGGTAATAAGAAACCTGAACATTCTTTTCATCTGCCTTATTTTGAAGCATGGAAATGGTTTCAACCATAATTTTTTCAACACTTAATTCAGATTGCACAAACTCTATTTTTCCGGCCTCAATTTTAGAAAAATCAAGAATATCGCTAATAATGGATAAAAGTGTTTCACCTGATTGTTGAATGGTTTGTAAAAAATCTCTTTGTTCGTTGTTGATGAATGTTTTATTAAGCAAATAGGTGAACCCTAATATGGCATTCAAAGGCGTGCGCATTTCATGACTTATATTTGCCAAAAATTGATCTTTTACTTTTAAAGATGCCTCGGCAAGTTCTTTAGCAATTCTAAGGTCTTCTTCAATTTTAAATTGTTGGGTAACATCTCTGGCAATGGCATATATTTCGCCCGTATCTGTGTCGGGTACGGCAATCCATTGTAACATCCTATACGACCCATCTTTGCATAAGTATCTATTCCTGAAGTTTAATACCGGATTGTCTTTTCGCAAGTGATCCATCTGTTTATGTGTATTGGCAAGATCTTCCGGGTGAACAAAATCAAAAAAAGGTTTTGACATGAGTTCCTTTTTTGAATAGCCTAATACTCTTGAAAAAGACGGATTAATTTTTGTAAAATAGCCTTCTGAACTGCATACAGAAAGCATATCGAAAGATAAATCGAAAAATTTATGATAAAGCTGAAGTTGCTTTTCTAATGATTTATTTTTAGTAATATCTGAGACTCGGGCAATAAATACCTTGCTGGTGGATGATTTAATTACTTTCGTGATAACCTCGGCCCAAAAAGAAGCGCCATTTTCTTTTAGCATTTTTCTTTCTACTATCTCTTTGGTAGCAGGTTTGTTAGATATTTTTGAGGCTTTATAATGCTCAAATAAACTAAAAAAGTTTCTTTTAACCGCTTCGCTCTTTTTCTTAAATTGGAAAAGTTTTAAACCTGATTTATTAATGTCAATAATAGTCCCGTCTTCTGCATACATAATGAGAATTAGGGGAGTATTATTCAGTAATTTTTTAAGTTCCTTTGATAAGATTTTCATCGCGGGATAGCAAGAGTAAAATTAAATAAATATTTAAGCTAAAATTTTCATGGCTTCTGCCATTTTAGTTCCTATTTCAGCAGGAGATTCAACTACATGAATTCCACATTCTCTCATAAT
>CAYOHR010000010.1:54732-72495 GCA_964403835.1 uncultured Flavobacteriales bacterium | reverse complement strand
CTTCCCAGCATAATTTGGGTAAAAATGGTTCCTTCAGCTACCACTTCTGGACTAGCACTCATCAGTGTTAGTATTTCTCGTGCGTATATAACCCCTACAATACTTATTACCGTAGTAACCAGCAAAGAAATAACCAAACTCTGAGCGCCTGCCTTGGCAGCAGCTATGGGGTCTTTTTCTCCAATCCGGCGCGCCACAATGGCGGTAGCAGCGGTACTTAAGCCAATGGCAATAGAATACACCAACATAATCACCGATTCGGTTAAACCTACCGTGGCAATGGCGTTTTCGCCCAGTTTGCCGACAAAAAACATATCTACTACCGCAAAAACACTCTCTAGGCTCAACTCTAAAATCATAGGAAAAGCCAGCAGCAATATGGCGGTTTTAATACTGCCTTGCGTGTAATCCCGCTCTTCTCCTTTTAGCGATTCTTTTAGTAGATTGTATATTTTTTTGATCATATCCGCGAAAATACAATGAAGAAAGGAATTGACGATAGTAAAATAGATTTATTTTATGGCGCATCCCTTGCCTAGCGCTTTCCCTGGCTAAGGGTCACGTTCGTGAAACTCAAATTTTATTAAAATTTGTTAGTTGAACCAATCCCGAGAGTGAAACGAATCGGGACTATTCACTACAATCTTTGCCTTGCCTTCGAGAACCTCAGGCACCAAGGCAAAGGATTTCCGCTTCTATCGTTTGCGCGGGCTTTCGGTACAAGACCTCGATTCCAGCACTTCTCGATACAGCCTATCGGCCACTCGAAGTGACAGCTCCTTAATATATATTTTCGGAACTGTTTTTAGTGGTATATTTGACTTTACATGCATAAAATCCTTTTCTTTTTAATTCTCCTTATTTCTCCTTTTATCACCAAAGGGGAAGCTGAATCCGAGCCTGATACAGTTATTGTAGGGGTGTATGTAAACAGCATACACGATATCGATTTCAAAGAAAAACAATATACCATTAGTATGTGGCTATGGCTAAAATATAAAAACCCGGATTTTGATTTCTCCAAATACCTGGAAATACCCATGGCAAAAGCCGTAGATAAATCCTTTTATACCGTAGATACCCTCGAAGATGGCCGCATATACATGCTCATGAAACTTCAATGCATCATGAAAGACAATTGGAAAATAGATAACTTTCCCTTCGATCATCAAAAACTGCGGTTTTCCATCGAAAACTCGCAATATGGGGCCGAAGATTTAGTTTTTGCAGAAGACACCTTGGGTAAACATTATTCCAAATGGACCATTTCTGGCTGGAATGTAGTGCCCGATAGTTTTAAAATTAAAACCTCCATTAAAAAATATGCCACTGCCTTTGGCGATCCGGCGGCCATGAAGCCACAATCTGAGTTTAGTGTTTTTCGTATGCAAATAGGCTTAGAACGCAATTCGTGGTGGTTATTCCTTAAACTATTCATTGGTATGTACATTTCCTTTTTGTTGGCATTTTTGAGCTTTTTTGTGCACCACAATAGTATTGATTCTCGCTTTACCCTCAATGTAGGCTCTTTATTTGCCGTGGTGGGGAATAAATACGTTATCGATTCGGCGCTGCCCGAGTCCACTACCTTTACCCTGGTCGATAGTTTGCATGGCCTAACCATGTTCTGTATTTTTGTAGCCGTTGCTTGTTCCACGTATGCCCTTACGTTGGTTAAAATGGATAAAACGGACAAAATACTCGAGTTTGATCGAAAATCTGCCTTCCTTTTATTCATCTTATACGCCGGCATCAATATATGGCTTATTCATTCAGCCCAGTAAATATAATGGTTAGTGGTTAATGGTTAGTGGGGTTTAGGGCGCGCATCCCTTTTTTGCCATCAGCCTTCGTCAGTTCGAGTGAATTCATGCAATGAATTTGTATCGAGAACAAGAAGGCGTAAATTTTATTTCTATTTGTTTAGATGCTATATTTGGGCCTGATTTTACCGTAAACTCTTATGAAATATAAAATTCTAGTTCCATTGCTAATAGCTGTTATGGCATGCCAATTAAAGCCAATAAAACCAGTGTATTTATTGACTAGCAGCGAAAAAAAGATATGCGATACTTTGCAATTAGATACCACAATTATTCAGGATATACGAACCTACAACGCAAACCTTATTGAACCTTTTCATTATTCACTATCAAAAATGTATCAGGATAGTCAGGAGATTGAACTGGATCCCATTTATTTAAAAGGATTAGTGTTTGGAGAGGAAAACTCAAAATCGTTTGATTTGGTTTTTAAATTAAAGGATCAATTGAAACAAAAAGGATACAGTATTTTTGTCTTAGAGAACAATTTTAATCTCGATAATGAACTTGATCGCATTGGGGTATTAAAAACAACTGATAAATATACCGTATTAAAACAAATAAATACCGATGGAATAAATTATAATATTACCAACGACAGCCTGCTTAAAATAATTAAGCAGTTTGACGATAAATACTCCCTCGAGCTTATTGGCGCTTCTGGCGATTGGTGCGAGTTTATCATTCATAAAGAACCCAACGATTGGCTAATTTTTGCCAAAGAAGTATATCAAGTTTGCCCGGATGTAATTGATCAAGGTGCTGGTAACCTAGAGGCACTTGCCGAAGAAATGAAAAACTCAAAAAGACTCTATTTATGGTGGGATTGAAGACTAGCCACCCTTCGCTCCATCATAATTCTCAACGGTTTTTTGCAATATTTGTGCATAATTGAAAATATCATCTACTGTCAGAATTTCATTTTTTATTTCTTTTTTGCTTTCATCAAATAAACCCAAATACTTTTTGGTTCCATTTAAATAAAGTCGACAAATTGTTTTTCGGTTATTATCATCCAGTAGAATTGCAAAATAGGATTGAGCATCTCGATGAACAATTCGGTTGGGTTTTATTTTTTGCCGTAAAATAGTTTTTACTATTAAAAAAGCTTCCATTTCTTCTTGAGTAGTTTCTACTTTGTTTTCAGTAGTTATAGGAGAAACAACTTCTGCGTCAGCAACTTTTTGTTCCTCATCTTCTTTTTTAAGAGCAGATTTTAAACGCTCAGTTATTAAGTCATTGATGTATTGAGATATTGCTTTTTTGGTGAGGCCACTAAAATGTTCCAATAATTTTGCTGTCATTACTCCCTGGTAGACTTGTTTTGATAAATGTTTTACCAGCCCTTCACTCGGATTTTGAAATTCGGTATGTATTAATGTTTTTAATTCATTCATATGTTTCAGCTCACTAGCTGTATTTTGAATATTATCAACATCAAAATATGATTTGTGGAATTTTTTTAATTCCTCAATCTGGTTGTCTTTTATATCAGTAACATTGAACTCAAAAAATGGGTTTTCATCCATTTTATTTGGTTCTATTAAATCAGTATAAAATCGAAAAATGATCCCATTAGATAATAAACCAAATTTTGCCTTGGTGGTATGGAAATACCTAAATAATTGTGAGTTATGAGGATCTAATTTTTCTCCCCAATGTTTGCATTCAATTAAAATGATTGGTTCGCCATTTTTTAAGATAGAATAATCAACTTTTTCTCCTTTTTTAATGCCTAAATCTGCAATAAATTCTGGAACAACCTCAAAAGGATTAAAAACATCATAGCCTAAAGCTTTAATAAAGGGCATTATAAATGCATTCTTTGTAGCTTCTTCGGTGTGAATTTGGTCTTTTAGTTTTTCAACTCGATCGCCAAATAGTTTAATTTCATCTTTAAAATCCATAATAATTTAAATTTTGCGAAGTGATACGTTAATAGTTGCAAAATGTTTAGAAGAACTAGTAAAATAGAGGATTATACCTATTTATAGTTATTGGTATGAAAGTTTGCTTATTTTCGATAATTGAAAAAATATTAAAAACATCATAAAGAGCAGTTAAGATGCAAAATAGCTAAAACGAATTTCTATTTTATTTATTCATACTTTCGATCAATAGATTTATCCCTCCTTTTACAATTTGTTTTATTGATTCTTTTTTTACTTCAGATAAAAATTCTTTAAACATTTTACTACTCTGTTTAGTGATTTTAGCGAAGATATTAGATAATTTCTTAATTATGAAAGACTTAGTATTGGACGTAAGCGATTCTCTAAGGTCAACAATATCTCTTTTTATTTCTTGTATTCCCTCTTTATTTTCAATCGTTTGATAATTTTCTATATTATTTTCTATATTTTCAAGAAATTGATCCAGCATCAATATTTGTGCTGGTTTAAAAGGTTCTATATCCGCATTTTCCTCTATAATTTTAAACTCGGTATAATAATCGTTTGCATAGGAATTTAAAATTGGATCATCAAAAAATGAATTTACATTTGAATAACCTTCCAAAAGACTTATCCATACACTAAGAAA
This sequence comes from uncultured Flavobacteriales bacterium, assembly GCA_964403835.1. Lineage (GTDB taxonomy): Bacteria > Bacteroidota > Bacteroidia > Flavobacteriales_G > JALEGO01 > CAYOHR01. Next base: position 68,131 of record CAYOHR010000010.1, on the reverse strand, counting down.
GTCATCCACTCCTTTGCTTGAAGTCCAAATTTTGTGATTATCTAATGATTGTTTGTCCCTAGGTTTATAATTTATTAAGAACTGAATCCCCTTATCTTTTTTATACTGTTCAATATTGAAATAAAAATCAGAGTTTTTGTCTCTATCTATTATCTTCAATAAGAATTCCCCAGGATTAATTACTTCAAATTCTTCACCTTTTAAGTTTACGTACTTTTCTATTAATTCAAGTACTTCAAGTGGTATTTTCTTTTTCATCCTCAATATTAAGTTATGTATAAATACAATGTATTATCTAATCTACCTCTTCCTCTCATACACCTTATTCCCATTTTTACTATAATGATAGCGCCCACCGCGCGGACCAGTATGAATGGTTTTGGTATCGTAAGTACTGTTTGAAGGAGCTGTTGTTTGTGGGCTGATAGATTTTGAATTCATGCCCGGATTGCATCTGCTGCAAGGAGAATAGGTCTTTTGAGCATCTGATAAACTTATGGCAATTCCACCGCCTTTTAAATAACTGCAACTACCAGTATGGTATTTTGTGCCAGATTTAGTAACATAAACGGTTGTTTCTTGCGTAAACTCTGTTGTAGTAGAAGTAATTCCTATCACAGGAAAAACAAGGGCGAGGAACAGAAAAAGGGTAAATTTCTTCATGATTGATTTAAAGTGCCAAATGTAGCGCTTAAAAGTGGCATGTAAATAGGCATAAATATCTAATTATTGCCTTTTTAAAGAAGAATAATCTCTGTTACAAAACGCATTCAAAAACTCCAATCACTTTTAGGTAATTTAACTCACTTTCATTTATTTCTATATCCTTATATTCAGAACTATATGATAAGGGTTTTAAAGTGATGGTTTGATGGCTCCATTGTTCATTATCAATATATTTCTTACTCTGATATTCTTTTACGGTATATCCTGAACCAAAATCTTTATCCTGGATACTTGTATGTTCAACTAACACGATTTTCCCGTTTCTAGAGCCTCCGGAATACTTCCTGAATAAACAAATTGAACCATTTGGAATAACTTTGTTCATTGATTCTCCTTCAACTGTACAAGCAAATAAATCTTGTGAAGGCTTATATCTTATGGGTAATTCTATCCAATCGACATCATTTACATTTTGTAATTCACTAAAATTACCCGCCGCAGCTTTTAAATCATATACTGGTATTGCGTTTTCGAATGGAATTACTTGAGTTTTTGGCAAAAAGGCTATCTGTTTATCTGTTTTATATTTTATGAGATGCTTAGCAAAATATTCTCTTAAATTTTTATCACAAACATATATATAAGTGCCTTTGATGGCTCTGAGCATAATAGTCTTGTATATATTGATGATAAAGGCCTTCAATTCTGCGGGGTCTTTTATTGATTGTTTGCCATTTTTATCAAAGTAATTTTCTTTTAAAATCAGTATTTCATCTTTTTCCTTATCATAAGTAATTTCATGACCGAAAATGATGCCTGCGTAATTTAAATCATAGCCTTGAGTTGTATGAATACAGCCGACTTCATTGACTGCATTCTCCGAATTCACCCAGTCAATTGAAACGCTATTCCATTTTAATTCGATGTTATCTATTTTTATATCAAACGCCTGTTTATTTTTATTTGAAATCCATTCCCAGGAGTAACCGGCGATTAATCTTGAAAGGCCATTTTCTTCATTCCTCAATTTTATTTCATTTACTAAGGTTTCAATTGAATCAAAAAGAACAAATTCATAGTCTTTAGAATTGAAAACTTTTGTTGAAGGAGGAAAAGAGCAATTTAAAAGCTGATTTATATACTGAACGTAATCATTTCCGCCCCTTACTCTGAACTGAGATTTCAAATATTCTATCTTTGTAAATGCATTTGATTTTAATCTATCAAAATCTTCTTTTTTAACATCAGAAGGTTTGATAGATTGATTTTCATCGTAGAATAAAATGGTTTTTTTTGATTGCAGGATTACCCAATCTAACTCACTGCATACATTTTTATCTAATCCCAAACGACCACATGCTATATCAAAAGCACCAAAATATGCGCCTAAATTAACTCTTCTCCTTAATCGATGGGATTCATCAACGACAACAATATCAAAATTCTCATTGATTAATTCACCAGGCCCCACAACCATGCTAGCCTTTAATCCTTTAATGTTTTTAAATACTTTCTGTAGCGTTTTTCTAAAAGAAGACATCGGGACAACTAATGCCATCTTAGGATTTGGGTATTTTATTTTTAGTTCTTTAATCAGTTTAATAAATTCCGTTTCATCTTCTCCGAACTCATTAAAATTAAAATCCTCATTTTCTGAATTTAATAACTTGAATAAAAATATAGCCAAAATAGTTTTTCCTGTGCCAGCTCCGCCTTCGATAATGAAATTTCGATAGTCGTCTTTTAATAAGTTGTTTATGATTACTAATAATCCACTTTTCTGTTCATGGGTTAAACTCTTATAAGGTGAATATTTAAATAGGTCTGAATTATCAATATATTCAATAGAATGACTTGAAATACCTTCTGCTCTTAATTTATCCCAAATTGATTTAAATATATCCCAATAAATCTCTTTTTTTTGATAGTAATTATGGTTTGCTAAACCAATATTGCCATTAATTAATTTGTATTGACCATCTCCGGCAATATATTTAATCAAGTTTGATTCAATATCAAGTGTAGCTGATTTATTAAATTTTTCACTGGTGATTAAATGAACTGAAGTAAGCTTATTTTTAGCATTACTTTTTAAATGACTGCTCATTCGTGCATATGTGTCCGTTGTTTCGCCAACATACACTTCCTTGATATTGCCGTCACTTAGAATATAGACAATAGGCCATAAATCTTTAGCATAATGAACATTCTGAAATTCGTCAAATAAATTTGAGTTAAAATTGTATTTTAGAATTTCAAATTGATTATTTAAACTCATAGTTCATTATATTTCTTCGCTGTACCCTTTGCTTTATCAACAGGGTATTTTTCGGCATTTCTTTTTATTTTATCAAGTACAATTTCTTTTACATCAAAATTGTACTTGTTAGCCAATAAAAATGCGAAGGAGAAGATATCAGCTAATTCTTCTTTTACTTTATCTTTATTAGCATCTTCAGCATTTTTCCATAGGAATAATTCTAACAGTTCCCCTGATTCGATATTAATTGCTAATGCAAGATCTTTAGTGTTATGAAATTGTGCCCAATCTCTTTCATCCCTAAATTTTGTTAATGCAGATATGATTTCTTTTAATTCGCTCATAAAGAAGTAATATTATAACAAATATAAAAGAATACCTTATACATATTTAATGCCTGTTTGTAATTAAACGGGGTTTTTTATTTAGTCTTGCTTTTTAATATATAGAAAAAGCATCTTTGTGAAGTAATGAAAAAACTTAAAATACTTGCAGAAATAGAAAACTTAGACTCTTTTATTTCAGAGAATTATAAATACACCTATCAAGCACAATTGACGGAGGTTTTGGATGCTTTTGCCGGGGAGTTTACTCAGGAAAAAATAAATGAGATTGTGTTATGGAAAGTGAATAGATATGCTTTGTTATCCGAAGAATTATTTTCCCTGATAAATAAAATAAAGAAATCTGATCGAGAATTAAATGAAGACTTCACTAAAGAAATTCTTTCAAAGCTGCTGGCAACCAAAACCAAAGGAATTCAGTTACCTATGGCTTCTACTATTCTACGATTTAAAAATCCATATATCTATCAAATTATAGATCAACGGGTGTATAGAATTATAATGAATGAGAATCTTAAGTTACCTCGAAAAATAGAAGATCAAATAATTTTCTACCTAAATTACTTACAAAAACTGAGAGAAGTTTGCATTCAATATTTTATTCCATTTGAAGAAGCAGATAGGGTCCTGTATGCGCTAGATAAAGAAAAAGAAGTTAATGGAGAGATTAAGATTAAGTATTAATAATAACACATTGCTAACTTAGATTCCTCCTTCGTCGGAATGACATTTCCGCGTTAGGGATAGAAACGGAAATCCTTTGCCTACGCACAGCGGAAAGGCAAAGATTGCAGTGAATAGCCCGGCCTCCAGCGGCTTTTGTGTGCGGGAGGGGCAACGCCATACATAAACATTTACTTTAAGTAAATGCATATAAAACAAACAATATCAATTACTTAATTATTTTAATTAAGCCTGCTTGTTGGAGGTTTTTAAATGCCTAACAGGTCTTTTAATTTGGGGTATTGGCTTCGGCTAATGGGTATTTGTTTTCCGTTTTTTAAAATAGCCACGTATGTGCTTTTTTCAAGGGGTTCTATTTTGTTTAATTGCTGCAAGTTAATAATATAGGAGCGATGTGTTCTGAAAAACAGGCTGCTATCTAGCACTTGCTCGTAATAATTCATTGTTTTTTTCTTTAAATAATAATGGTCTTTGGTGAATATTTTTATATAATCATCATAAGCTTCTAAATAAAAAACATCGGATACGGGTATAATTTTAATTTCAGAATTTGTTTTTACCACAATTCTGTTTTTTTCTTCGCCTTGTTTTAAAGGTGTTTCTAGTAGCGAGCTTAGGGCTTTTTTGTTGGGGTTTTTACTGCGCCATTTATCTAAGGCTTTTTTAAAACGTGCTTCCGAAATGGGTTTCAGTAAATAATCAATGGCATTGGCTTCAAAAGCTTGTATGGCAAAATCATCAAAGGCAGTGGTAAAAATGACAAAAGGCTGATTTGGCAAGAGTTCTAATAATTCAAATCCGTTAATTTTAGGCATTTGAATATCTAAAAAAATTAAATCGGGCTGGTGGGTATTTATTGCTTTTAATCCCTCAAATCCATCCTTACATTCGGCGACCATTGTAATATCATTATAGGCCTGCAAATATTCCATCAAAATTTGTCGGGCCAGGGGCTCATCATCAATTATAATCACCTTTTTCATTGAACAAGGGGTATTTTTAAAGTAGTTGTAAATGTGTTTTCTGTTGCCTGGGTGGTTAACAAATCGTTTCGGGTATATATTAAATAAAGCCTTCGGTTAATGGAATGCAGCCCAAACTTGGCGCCCTGCGAGGCACTCATGGTTTTAGCGTCAAACGGATTGCTAACAGTAATTTCGAGTAAATTATTTACCATGGAGGCAGATATTTGGATAAAAACCGGTTCGGTAATATCATATAAACCAAATTTAATGGCATTTTCAACAATGGGTTGTAACAGCAGGGGAGGGATGTTGATGGATAAACAAGCTTGTTCTATTTCAAAATGGATGTTTAAACGATCGCCAAAGCGCACTTTTTCTATTTCTAAATACAGTTTTACATATTCTAGCTCATCGGACAGTAAAACAAAGGACTGGTCGTTTTTTAATGTACCTCTTAAAAAATCGGAAAGCTGAAGAATCATTTTGCGTGCCTCTAGCGGTTTTGTGTTTACCAAAGAATAAACCGAATTTAAACTATTAAATAAAAAATGGGGCTGTAATTGCTGTCGAATTTTATCTAATTCGGCCTGTTTGGCAAATTGTTCTGCTTCAAATTTTCTTTTTTCACTTTCTTTTTGTTCTATTAAATAGCTTGATAACCAGTTAAATAGGGTAATAAAGGCAATGAGAAGTAAGGCAAACACAAACCGAACAGGAATAGATTTTTCTAAAAATGCGACATACGTTAAATCGGTTGAAAACAAGGTGGATAAAATCCAAACCACTAATTCGCAAAAGATAAAAGCCATGGTAAGGCCAAAAATTAGCCGAAAGAAGCGACTGGAGCTATTTGGTTGGTAAAACCGATAGATTGTACTGGTTACATACCCAAAAGTGGTTAATAAGAGGTTAGAAACGCTTGCATCAATGAAGGATATTTCCCAAGACCAATTTAAACGATGTAAAACAATGGTTTGTGTTAAGGTCCAAAATAAGCACCAGCCCGCATAGAATAATAAGGTTTTTGAGATAGGATATTGAGATTTAATTTCCATGCACCGGTAAAATAGATACTGGAAACAAAGAAAGTCAAAATTATATTAACCCCGACGCTTAGAAGGAAGAAAAATTAACGATGGTTAACATGCACCGCCCTGAATGTTTTACTCATGTGCGACGTGTTTAAGGTAATTAAGTACACTCCATTGGGGTAAGGACTTAAATTAATAATTTTTTGCCCCTTTTGGGTATTTGGAAACGAATAGGTTTTAAGGGTATGTCCTAAAGCGTCAAAAATCATTATTTGAACATCATTGGGTTCATTCAGTTTATAATCAAGCTTATATTGATTATTCCATGTGCTAAATTTTATAACATCTGCTTCATTCAATTTAACTTCTGTTAAAGCGTGCGTGATGTAGTACATAGGGAGAATAACCACCTGTTTTGAACTGGTATCTTCGCAATAAACGGAGCTTCCTGACAATAAGTTTATATAATAAACCCCGGTTGTATCAAAGACATGGATAGGATCTGAATCGGTAGAAGTTGCGCCATCTCCAAAATTCCAAATATAATACGTTGCGTTTTGCGATGAATTGGTAAATTGTATAGCTACATTGGTATCGGTATAAAGCGTATCAGGACAAGAGAAAGCCGAAACAGGGAAAGAAGAGGGTTGAATCATAAAAGATTTGCTATAATTGTCGCAGGTACCTACCGTATTAATTTGAACGGTATATAAGCCCGGAAGCATATTATTTAAAGTATCGGCAGTGGTTTTATTTAACGATGTTTTTATTACAGCATCATTTGCGTCTCTCCATACATAATTCCACGGACCAGCATTAGTAGGCTGGCAGATAATTTGTCCGCTGTTGGGATTAGAACAGGTAGGTAATGAAATAGAAGATGTGGTGGGAAGCGAATCCATATTAATTTGGAGAGAAAAACGGGCTGTATTGGTGGTGTCGTGCAGGGTAAAGGAATAAGAGTTGGTTCTTAAATTGGTGGTAATTCCGGTAAATTTATCATATAAATAAATGCATGATCCTAAAGGAAAAGAGCCAATATTATTGGCCGTAATGGTAAATTGCCCAGTGGTATCGGTATTGGTTTTAACATCCATTGAAAAATTTTGAGAAATAGGGGCTACCGCATTAATTTGAAAAATGGAAGTGCTGTAGGTTAAAGCAATCCACGGAATAGCGTTATCATTAATTAATTTATAGGCATCATATGCTGCATCAAATTGGTTTGTGGCTCCTGCTTGGCAATAAAGTACGGTTTCATCATTATATCCCATGCCACTCATTTGTAATCTCAACAAAGGGGTGATAGAAAGAGTTTCAGGGGTATTTCCTTTTCTTAAGAAGATGGGATTTCCGTCTACTTTATTCGATTCTAAAGCACTTAAAGAAGTGGCTCCGGTAGAATGCACATAAAACCCCTGTGCGGTTGGAATGGTATCTGAAATTCCGCCTGAACTTACGGCAGGGCTACTAATATTATTTACGTAGCTGGCAAATCCGCCTGAACCCGAATTTAAATCGGCATTATATACATAAATAGCATTATCAATATCTGCCGTGGCTCCTTTTAATAAACTCCAACGAATGGGCGAAGGGTAAGGATTTGCAATAAGATTCCAGCCATCATCGTTGGAACTGCCTGTGTTTGTGTAAGTTAAGGGAATGCTTGTGTTTAGTTGTCCGACTGTACCGGTTACATCTACGGTAATATCGGTAGTGGTAGTTTGTCCTGTTCCTGTATATACCCAATATCCTTTGCTTTGGATTATAGGATCTGTAATTCCATTTAAAGCTACATATGAACTAGCATCATCCTGTGGGCCTGTTTGGGTTTCGTCATACGTTAAAATGGAGTTAAAGCCACCAGCAACGCCATCCGGACAAGTTGGGCAACTAATAAAAAGATCATCATCCCAATCGCTATAAGTTAAAGCACTGGTAATAGGAGCGCCTAATAGTACCCAGCCGGTGGCACCTCCGGGAATAAATCTTTCTACAATCACATTTCCTGTAATATTTCCTGTTCCGGTTATTTGTCCTATGCGAGCATTACCGGAAGCATTAGAGATAAGGGTAAAGTTTTGAGAATTAGTATTAAACGTTCCGTTGCTTATACTTAAAGTACCAGTTAAGTTTTGGGCACTTGTTAAGCTGGCTCCGGCATTATTGTTTAAGCTTAAATTATTAAAGTTAGTTACCGTGCTGCCTCCAATGGTTTGTGGGGTAGATCCGTTTAAAAGAACAGTGCCTGATTGGGGTGTAAAAGTTCCGCTATTGCTGTAATTTTCTTTTATAGAAACCTGATAATTACTACTACTTACATCAAAAACAGCGGGAGAATTAATGGTTAAGCTTCCGTTTAAGGTAACAGCACTGTTTAATGTTTTAGTTCCTGCACCTGATAAAGTAAGGTTATAGAAGGTTTCTCCTCCGGATTTTAAAATAGACTGAGAAGAAGCACTGCTGAGGGTTACTGTACCTGTTCCAGGAGTAAAAGTGCCTCCATTGTTGTCCCAATTGCCTCCCAAAGTAATATTTAAATTATTGGCATCTAATGTTCCGGAAGTAATAGTTAAGTGATTAAAAATACTTAAACTATTGGTCAATAATTTTGCGGTTGCATTGGCGCTTGATAGGGTCAAATTACCAATAGAAGAAGAGGAATTGATACTCATTATTTGAGCAGCCGGAGTTGATCCATCTCCTATTTGAAGAGTGCCACCGGTAACACTTCCGGACGAACCGGTGTTGACAAAACCTAAATCTTGTGCGCCTGTCCCCCCTTCTCTTTGGATTACTAAAGTACCTGCCGACATATCAAACTGAGAACCTGAGCCATCAATATGAAAAGGAGCAATGGTTGTGGATGTTGATCCGAAAGTAGGAATGGTTAAAGTTCCGCCTGAAATAGAAAAATCAGCCAGCGTGTTAATATCGGCTGAATAATATTTACCGGCAATGTTAACGGTTCCTGTACTTAAAGAAAAAACACCTCCATACGAGGCGAGATCTTCATTAGCTGCATTTCCTATATTTAAAGTTCCATCACTCACTTGTATAGCGCCGTATAAATTAATGCCAGCATCTGTATTTACCGTTGCACTGCTTGAGTTTAACCATAATTTGCCTTTGAGGGGTAAGGTATAAACAACGGAAAAAGGAGTAATAGTGACTGTATTAGTGGTAGAAAGTTTAAAAGTACCATTGGTTAAGGTTAAAAAACCATTAGCAGCAGTAAAATTAGAAGTGGTAACATCAAAGATGTTGCTTTGACTGGTTCCCATATTCAGCGTTAAAAGATTAAAAGTATTGGTGGCACCCGTTCCACTTAAAGTCTGATTTCCATTATTAGACAGGGTAACATTGCATAAACTATTGGCATCTGTAGCAAAATTTAGTGTCCCGTTGTTGGTTATATTTCCTTTAAAAGTAGCGGTATGAGTAACATTTGAGCCGGTGTTTACATTAAAAGTTCCGTTTGTAGCAATGGTTAAGTCAGAATTTACGGTAATAGACCTAATTGTTGCGCCACTAAATTCCAATTTAGATGCTGCTCCTCCTTGCCCAATTGTTAACTGGTTGCAAACAGCCGCAACATCAATATTCACAGTATGTCCATTTCCAATAGTAACATTGTCACCGGCTCCAGGTACGCCTGAAGGGACCCAAGTTCCGGCAGTATTCCAAGCGCTTGAACCGGTCGATGTTTTGTTGGTTCCCGCAGTAGTAGCTTGAGTACCTGTAAGTGCTGTACCTAAATTTCCTTCGGTAACTGCATATACTTTCCAATAATACGTGGTGGAAGGTAATAAACCGGTTACGACCGCAGAGGTAGCATTGATAGCTGTTTGGCTTACAAAGCTAAAATTTACATTGTCGGTCGAATTATAAACTACGTAGCCAATCTCATTGCTGGCCCAATTCGTAAAATTGAGGGTCATACCGGTAGATGTAACAGCAGTGAAAGTTAAGGTTCCGCTAGGGGAGGTTGGAATAGGAGGGGTAAAGGTGTATTTTGTATTTGCCGTTGGCATAGCTGTTAAGCCATTTTGTATGGTATTGCTAAACGTATTTGAATTTACCGTTTGTAAGGTTTTTAATTGCGCTAAAGTAGGGGTAGCGCTTAAAGTTACGCCATTCATACCTACTGTATAAGTAAAGGAGGCAGTACCGGCATTCATGGTTCCATAAAGAATTTCAACCACACCGGTTGTTTCGTATAGTTTTACTTGGTAATTTAAGCTCGGGGTGGTATTCCCATACACACACATAGCAATCCATTCGCTTGTTAAAACGCGGTTAGGGGCTGTGCCACTTACTAAATATTTTATTGCAGTTCCTAATGCAGAAGTTCCTCCGGGAGCCATTTGATCGTCGTAAAACGGGGCAATAGCTGGATTGGTTGAGTTTGCCACAGTACTTGTGGTAAAAGAGGCATTATTATATCCAAAATCATCGGCGGTAGGTCCCCCATCATCCGTTGAACTAGAAAAATCTAAATATCCATTGGTAGAAACACAAAACCGTGTATATCTAACGCCATTGTACCAAAAATCAAAGCCAATATCGGTAAAATCTGATCGATTATCATCCTGAGGTAACGAAGCCGTATTTCTCCAGCTGGCAAAGGCTGAACCGGTTGCGGTTATTGATGTGTAAGATATTCCGGTAGTGCGTACAGGAGTATAATTTGCAAAGGTTTGAGAAAATATCCTTTGACTAAAAAAGAATAAAAAAATACAAAGGAAGTACTTCATAGGTAATTATACCTATCAATATTACGTCTTTAACAAGTAAAAAGAAAAAAAAAATCGTTAAAGAAAAGTTAAAAGACGATTTTTAGAAAGAATTCTTCAATTATTTTTTAGAAAAATTGGAAATAATTGAATTTGAATACTTTTTTAATGTTTCACTCTGCTGTTGTTCATTCAAATACTCTAAATTAAATTGTTGATCTACAATTTCTACATTATAAACTCCTTTTTTAATCTTTTCTTGTTTAATACGTTCTTCCATCAGCGCCAAGTGAGGGTGATTTGTCATATTAGCAATTTTTTTAGATGATTTTTTGATTTTCATTTTATCATTAGAAATTTTGATAGCATATGTTACTTTTTCGATATCTACATATAACTTAGTGGCTATTTCTTCTAAGCTGGTATTAAATTCAGGGTAATTTAAATTTAAGAGAGTAAAAATATCAGCTGACTGAATATAATCTTCAATTGATTTATTTTTGGGAAAATTAGAATTCGCTAGGGTTATATTATTGATAGAAGTGATTTCACTTACCATTTTATCCTTATTTAGCTTGTATGATAAATCTTTTTCAATATTTAACCGAACCGCATTGCGGTCTTTAATAAAGCGATTGGTAATAGCACTACAAAATTCATTAAATGAATTATCGCTGCTAGAATTATCTACTTTTGTTGGCGTTGTATTTTGAACTTCATTTTGAGGAGCGGCGGGTTCTGTTTCTTCTTTTTCTTTTTCTTTTTCTTTTATTTCTTGTTTATCAGCTTCAGGTCGGGCTTCTTCCAACTTTGTTTTCATTTCTTGTAATTGCCCACGTGCTTGTTGTATCTGATTTTTTAAATCTTCTACTTGTTGTTTTTCTTCCGCAGTTAATTCTTTATCGGGATCAATTTTATTTTCGGCTAATATTTTCTTTAATCGTTCGTTTTCTTGCTGCAATTTTTTGTTATCAGCAGCTAACTCTTTGTACTCCGCCATTAAACTCTCGTAACTTTTTTTAACGGCATTATAGTCTTTTATAAGCGATTCAAATTCTTTTTTTAAATCTTCACTATAAAATTTTAAACTTGTACGTTCCTCATTCAAGGTTTTATATTCTTTGGTCAACCTAGTAATTTCGTCGGTTAGTCTGTTAAAATCATTTTCAGTATTTTTATATGTCTGAGAAGTTTTTTCGGCAGGTTTACTAGGACTTGGAAATGATGTTGCCAAAGCCGCTCCCGAACAGATTTTTATTTTTTGACCAGGGTATAGAATATCGTTTGATTTTATATTATTCTCTTTCATTAAAAAAGAAGGAGAACAATTTAATTCCCGGGCAATTTTATAGATATAATCATCTTTTTTAATTACATATTCGTTATCAGCAGTAGCTTCAGAAAAAGAGGTTGTTTTTGATTCGTTGCCTTTTTTAAGAACAGCGGTCTGCTTGGGTTCAGAATAGGTTTTAAGTTGAATTTCTGATTGGTATAAGAAATTCCAAATATAATCTACGGCTTTTGTTTTAGAAGAAATGTTATCTAGTTTTAAAATATTGTTTTCTACGGCAAAAGCGGCATTATACAGGTCATTTTCGGCCCAAATTATATTTCCTTCTTTCCACTGTATGGTCGAAAAAACCAATGTACCTGCAATTTTTGGGAGTACTTTTTCGCAGGCAGAAAAAGTGATGGTTATTTTATCAAAACTTTCTCCACTTTTTACATATTCAATATCGCCAATGCAAGTAGCCATGCCATCCATGCTTTGAAGAATCATTTTAACAGAATGGTCCGAATAGCTTTCAGCGCGGGTCGAAATATTTATTTTAGTAGATTGTGAAAAGGAGGCTTCCCATCCTAAAAAAATAAGAAGGAATAAAAAAGAACTATTTTTAGTGAAATATTTTAGAAGTAAATTCCAGTGCTTCATAAAAGTTATTTTTATCAATCGGCAAATTTACACTTTTTGATTCACAATACTCAATAATTTTTTCAGTGGCCATATTTCCGGTTAAATCATCTTTAGCCATAGGGCATCCACCATACCCTTTTAAGGCTCCATCTATTCTAACGCAGCCTTGTTCCAACAAAGCTTGTAATTTTTCTTTCCAGGCATTAGGCGTAGTATGTAAATGAGCACCAATTTCAACTTGTTTAAATTCGGGAATAATGGTTTTAAATAACAAAGTGATGTTAGCCGGTGTTGAAACGCCAATGGTATCTGCCAAAGAAATAATTTCAATGCCCAGTTTTTCGTGTAGTTTTTTTGCCCAGCCTGTCACAATATCCGGGTGCCATGCATCGCCATAAGGGTTGCCAAAAGCCATTGAAAGATACACTACCAGCTTTTTATTGTGCTTTTTACACAATGTATTAATTTCTTCAACCCGTTTAAATGACTCGTCTATGGATGAATTGGTATTTCTTTGTTGAAATGTTTCTGAAACGGAAAAAGGAAAACCCAAATAAGATATTTCAGGAAACCGGCAAGCATCTTGCGCTCCTTTTAAATTTGCAACAATGGCCAATAACTTGGTATTGCTTGATTTCCACTCCAATTTACTTAAAACATCAGCGGTATCCTGCATTTGTGGAATAGCCTTAGGAGAAACAAAACTTCCAAAATCTAAGGTATCAAACCCGCATTTTAAAAGTAAATTAAGGTATTGTATTTTTAAATGGGTGGGAATAAACTCTTTAATCCCTTGCA
>CAYOHR010000010.1:53964-54722 GCA_964403835.1 uncultured Flavobacteriales bacterium | reverse complement strand
CCCTATGGCATTCTATTAGTTTCAGATTCGTATTCATCGCTTATCTAAATTTTAAAAAAAGCATGAGAGGAACATAAATAAACATACTGATTAAAATACCTCGAGAAACCTTTTCCATATTGAGTTTTAGCATTCCAAAAAACAGAAACGCATTCAATAGTAAACTCATACCCAAAATAGGAGCCTGTAAGTTTTGATGCGTTACCACAAAATGAATAAAAGTGGTAAATTTTAATTCGCTAAACTGAAGCAAATAATAAAGCCAAAAGCCAATAAAAGGGCCTGTAATTCCTAAAATTAAGCCAACCCAAATGTGGTCGTATTTTTTTATAGTTTCCATTTTTCAATAAAGGGCATTACTTTGTAGGCAGTCATATCATATTCAACTGGAACAATTGAAACGTAATTATGTTCTAAGGCATGAATATCGGTATCGGTTCCATGATCGTATAATTTAAAGGTACCGGTTAACCAAAAATATTGCTTTCCGGTGGGGTCTTTTCGTTCATCAAATTCTTCAATCCAATTTCCATTGGCCTGTCGGCAAATTTTAATACCGGAAATCATATCTTCACCCACATTAGGTATGTTTACATTTAAACAGGTATATTCTGGTAAACCATATTCCAACAATTTTCTGCAAATAACATCCACATATTTTTTAGAAGGCTCAAAATTGGCATCAATGGAGTGATCTAACAAAGAAAACCCTACGGATGGCACTTTCTCCATGGCACCCTCTAAAGCAGCTGACATGG
>CAYOHR010000010.1:31047-53954 GCA_964403835.1 uncultured Flavobacteriales bacterium | reverse complement strand
CCCGGAATAAATCACATTAATAGAGCTATTTGCTCCATGATTAATGCCTGAAACAATTAAATCTGGTTTTCGGGCTAATATTTTATTTATGGCTAATTTAATACAATCTACAGGTGTTCCATCACAGGCATAGGCTTCCACACCTTCGTGCAAATCAACCTTGTAATATCGAAGGGGGCTATTAATAGTAATGGCCATTCCCTTGCCTGATTGAGGCTTATCTGGCGCAACCACAATAACATCTCCCAGTTTTTTAACCACCTCTATTAATGCCCGAATGCCCGGGGCAAAAATTCCATCATCATTACAAACTAAAATTAAAGGCCTCGTATTTCCCATGTTTTGGTTTTTGGTTGGCAAAACTATATTATTTTTGCCATAGAAATGAACATTCTAGGGTTAAAGATATTACAATTTAAGAACTATGTCGATCAAACTATTGCATTAAAACAAGGCATTAATTGCTTTGTGGGTGAAAATGGTGCTGGTAAAACAAACATATTGGATGCTATTTATTATTTGGCGTTTACCAAAAGTTTTCTCAATTATTCCGACCAGCAAAACATTATGCACCAATCGGGGTATTTTATGTTGGAAGGCCTATTTAAAAATGAGCAGGATGAATATGCTATTTATGCCAGTTTTTCTCAAAAAGATGGAAAAATTATAAAAAGCAACAAAAAAACGTACGAAAAAATATCGGAACATATTGGTTTAATTCCTTTGGTAGTCATTTCTCCTAATGATAATGAGCTGATTAAGGAAGGAAGTGAAATTCGGAGAAAATTTATCGATGGAATTATTAGTCAATTTGATAAAAATTACCTTCATAACTTATTGAAATACAATAAGGTACTTTTGCAAAGGAATAATTTATTAAAACATTTTTTCAGAACAAAATCTTTTGATAAAGACTTAATTCAATCGCTTGATTTTCAATTTATTGAAACTGGAAATTATATTTTTGAAGCCCGAAAAAAATTGATGAACGAGTGGGTGAGTGATTTAAAAAACCAGTATTTAAAAATTTCGGGCGGAAAAGAAGAAATAGAAATTGTGTACGAATCAAAATTATTTGATGTACCGTTTAACGAATTATTGGAAAATAACTACCAGCTGGATGTAGATAGAAATTATACCACTGGCGGAATACATAAGGATGATTTTGTTTTTAAATTGGATGGATATCCCATTAAAAAATATGGCTCGCAGGGACAGCAAAAATCATATTTAATTGCTTTAAAATTGGCTCAATTTTATTATTTAAAGAGGAAACTAAACACAACACCTATTCTTTTACTGGATGATATTTTTGATAAATTGGATCAAATACGGATGAGTTCTTTACTTCAATTGGTAAATACGGCTGATTTTTCGCAAATAATAATAACCGATACCGATGCCGATCGGATGAAACTAGTATTTAAAAAGGGCAAAATGAAATACGCTCTTTTTTTAGTAGAGCAAGGAAATGTAAAGGAGTTAGAAAATGAGTAGAAAAAACAACCAACAATCATTAAAAGATATTATTAACTCTTTTATATCTAATTCCAGCTTAAAAGAAGGGTTAATTCGACATCGAATTATTTCATCATGGCAAGAAATAGTTGGATCATATATAGCCTCTAAAACCCTTGATATATACTATAAGGATGGAGTTTTGTCTGTTAAAATTTCATCGTCTGTTATCAAAGAAGAATTAAGTTTTAAAAAGAAGGACTTGATGGTAGAAATTAATAAAAAAGTGGGTGGAGAGTTTGTGAAAGAAATTTCTATTAATTAGTACATTGAGCATGCGAACTAAGTGTTCTTGTGGCATTAGCTCATGATAACCGGAAGTAAAAGGCTTATTACTATGGTGTATAGGTATTCACAACTTTGCGTTTTTTGATTCATATAAAAAAATATCTTACAAAATATTTATTCACAACTGTACATAAAAAAAGAGGCTGCCTTTTGGGACAGCCTCTTTTGAACAATAAGATTTAACTCTTAATTATTTAACTTGTAATTTAGTTGTTTTAATTCCTTCAGAAGTAATAACATTTAACATGTATATACCAGTAGAAAGGTTAGAAACATTTACTGAAGTGTTAATGTTTTTACCGGTTACTTTAGAAGAATAAACTAATTGACCCATTGTGTTCATTAATTCAATTCTAACATTCTCAGAAGATTTTAAGCTAAGCTTAACAAATACTTGAGAAGAAGAAGGATTAGGATAAACTTGCATATTGCTAATGTTATTTATTTCTTTTGTAGAAACAACTATAGAAGCATCAGTCATACCAAAGTTTGGATATAAAGACCAAGTTCCTGTTAATGCATTTTGCAAATCTACCCATTGGTGGTTGCTTTGCCAATTATATAAACTATAACCTAGAGCTGCATTGTAGGAAGAGAAAGCTGGAGCAGTTGTTCCTCCATTAGCACCATCATGTTCATCTTTGTACACTACAAAATATAAACCTGGAGTTACCACTAAGTCAGAATCTAATGAAGATGTAATTAAGTTAGAAATTGAAGAATTAGCGCTAACAGAATCAATATCATATTGAGATACAGTATAATTTAATGTTTTTCTAAGAATTGAATCAGGAGTACTATCAGCACCTGCAGTATAAATGTAAGCTTTTACATTTTTTCCTAACATATCTTGATCATAAGTAGCAAACCAAGAAACGCTAGTTATAGTATCTGTGTTAAATACTTGAAACATTTGTGCAGCCGAGAAAGAATCTAGTGGATTAATTAATCCTGAAGCTCCATTATAACGACTTAAGGTTGGAATAAAGAAAGGTCCAAAGTCTCTTGAAAGAGTTGAGTCCGTAATTATCCATACAGTTGTATCAGCATCATTAGTTGGCTCAATATCATTGGCTAATAAAGTAGTTACTATAAATTGATTTATTCCATAAGCAAAATCATTCATAGGAGAATAACCAGCCGTTACTACTTCAAATTCTGATGGAGCTATTGGATTTTGAGTATATAAAGCAATTGGAGAACCACCGTTTAAAGTAAAGTCAACCTCTACACCGGCAGGAATTGTATCTCCACCTACATTTCCTGCAGCTCCAAATAAAATTACTGAATCTTCTAATTGAGAAACAGGTAACATTAAATATTCACCACCTGGCATATAATAACCTACCATAGCTTCAGCATCTACAGATCCTGTTGGATAAATAGAAACAGAAGAATATAAATCTGCTGGGTCATTACCAAACTGATCACCAGAAAGATGATAAGTTACAGTTTGGATTCCTGTAAGACCACCTGCAACGTTTACTACAACGCTAAAAGTAATAGGTCCGTATGGCTCAATTCCTCCATAGGTATTGTCATCATCACCCCAAGAAATAACTTGACCAGAAATTGGGTTTAAAGCTTCTGGGCTTTGAGAAGGATCATTATCTGTAATAGGAGCGATTGGATCACTTACAGAAGATACAGGCGTAATTCCTGCAGGGAAAGTCATTTCCAAAAAATCACCATATTCTGCATCAGTATTTGTCATAACTAATGTAAAATTTAATGTTTGATTGGTTGCACCTGCTTGATAATTTGATTGACAAGTAATAGAACCAGTAACTCTTTTATTAATTTGAGTTTTTGTAATAAAGTCAGGAACTTCTAATGCAGTAGTAGCCTGGTTTGTCATTGGTCTTGCTAAATTTTGAGATCTTTTTTGTGCAGTAGCATTAAAGGCTAAGGCTGCAAACAAAAAACTCATAGAATAAATTTTTTTCATAGTTTATATAATTTGTGGTAAATATACAGTGTTTTTTAATAAAAAAAAGAAACACTAACAAAAAAAATATCATTTTTTATTGTTAATAATTTGGAAAAGATTGAAAAACAGCTCCTTATGCTCTAAACCAAGCTCCAGTTATCTAAAGAAATAGAGACATAAAAAAATAGCCGCTAAAAATCCGCATAAATCGGCAAATAAACCCGCCCAAAGCGTATACCTTGTTTTTTTGATTTGTACAGACCCATAATAAACGGCTAATACATACATCGTTGTTTCACTTGAACCTTGGAAACGGCCTGCAATAGAATCAGCACCTTTATTTTCCATAACATCTATCATCATAGCGCGTGCGCCACCTCCAGATAAGGGTTTCATCATTGCAGTTGGAAACGCGGGAAGAATATCCGTTCGCCAATTAAAAAATAAAAATACTTTTTCAAATCCTTTCATAATAAAATCGAGTGATCCAGAGGCTCTAAATACGCCAACGGCAACCAACATAGCTAATAAATAAGGCAATATGGAAATAGATGATTGAAATCCTTCTTTGGCCCCATCAATAAAATCAGAATAGGTATTATTCTTTTTCCAGAGAGAAAACCCCAAAAAAGCAATCACAAAAAAAAGAATCATAAAATTTCCAATTAAAGAAGTGTATACTCCCATGGTATCTGAGGACATACTTTGCGTTAATTTAAATAAACCCAAAATACCCAATAAAATGGCTATAAAAGGGATTAAAAGCTCCTTGGCAAAAAGGTTTATTTTTTGTGCAATAGAAACGTATATTATTCCGCCAATAGTAGAGAAAGTAGTTGCTAGCAAAATAGGAAGAAACACATCCGCAGGATTTGCTGCATGTTGAGAGGCTCGCATGGCTAAAATACTGATGGGAATAAGCGTTAAACCCGATGCATTTAATACCAAAAACATAATTTGAGCATTGCTAGCTTTCTCTGGCTCAGGGTTTATATCTTGCAGTTCTTTCATGGCTTTTAAGCCTAAAGGAGTAGCTGCGTTGTCTAAACCCAACATATTGGCTGAAATATTCATCATCATGGATCCAAAAGCGGAATGGTTTTTTGGAATACTTGGAAATAAGCGGTGCAAAACCGGAGAAACCCACTTTGCAATAACTTGAATGGCGCCGGCACGCTCTCCAACTTTCATGATACCCAACCAAAAGGTCATAATTCCCACTAAATAAATAGCAATATCTACAGATGTTTTGCACATATCAAAAATACCTTGTGCTAAAGCCGGAAAAACAGTTAAATCGTGAAAATAAAAGGTTCTGAATAAAGCCGTGATGAAGCCTATAATAAATAAGCCTAACCAAATATAATTTAATGCCATATAATCCCTAATATTTAAACTTGTTATTCAAAAAAAGTAGGTTCTGTTATTTTAAAGCCTCTTAAAAACTCATCAATTCTCATTCTTTTCTTTCCTTCTAACTGGAGATCTAAAATATGTAAAAAACCGTCTGCTACTGCCACTTTTAAAAATGTTTTTTGATCCGTAACAACGGTTCCTATTTTTTCTGAATGATTTATTTTTTCAGGTTTTGCCAAATATATTTTAGTCATATATTTTGTCTCTCCTTGAGCAAAAATACTCCAAGAACAAGGAAAAGGATTTAATCCGCGAATAAAAAAATCTAACTCTTGTCCGGTTTTGTGCCAATTTATTTTTGTGTTTTCTTTAGTTAATTTGGGAGCATGTTTTAATTCCGCACTGGGTAAAGAGTTTTGTGCAATTTTTGTAATAGTATTAGTTTCAATTTTTTCGAGGGTTTTAAGCACCAAATCAGCTCCTAAATACATAAGCTTATCATGCAAAGTACCTACCGTTTCATCTTTGGCAATGGCTATTTTTTCTTGCAAAAGTATGTCTCCGGTATCAATTTCGTGTTGTAAGAAAAAAGTACTCACTCCTGTTTCAGTTTCTCCGTTTATAATTGCCCAATGAATAGGAGCCGCACCGCGGTATTGAGGGAGGAGGGAAGCATGTAAATTAAAGGTCCCCAGTCTTGGATAATTCCATACAACTTCAGGCAGCATTCTAAAGGCAACTACAATTTGTAAATCCGGATTTATAGCTTTTAATTCATTTAAAAATGCCTCTCCTTTTAACTTATCGGGCTGTAAAATTCGCAATCCTTTTTCGAGGGCATATTTTTTTATTGCAGATTCAGAAAGTTTATTTCCTCTGCCTGCAGGCTTATCTGGAGCAGTAACTACTCCTACAATATTTTTCTTTTCTTGAACTAGACGATCCAATATAGCCACTGCAAAATCGGGAGTTCCATAAAAGAGTATTTTATCGGGCATTCAAAAAATATTTAATCTTATACATCACCAAAACGCTGTTTAGCTTTTCGCTTCAAAAACTCGGGAAAAGTAAATAATTTAGCATCTACAGAAGCCTTGTAGGTCAAAAAGAAGGCTATTGGAGTAAGAATGAGCGGTGCCATCCACATCCCCTCAAAAGCTTGCCATTCGCCACCCCGCACTAATTTTTCACCAATAATGCTAATTACATAATAAATCATAAAAAATAAAATAGAAGTCATTACAGGCAAACCAAAACCACCTTTTCTAATAATGGCTCCCAAAGGAGCACCAACAAAGAAAAGAACAATGCAAATAAAGGCTACTGTAAATTTTCGATGCCATTCAATTTTTAACCTGCGAATATTTGCTTGATTTGATTCTTTGCTTGATCTGGAGGCTTCGGTATAATTTTTCGCATTACGAGCCATATTAATGGCATTTTGAATGCTCACATTTTTCTTTTGGAAATTTAGTTTTTCAAACCAAAAAGTGTCTTGTTTTAAAGCTTCCGTTTTACTTTTAAAAAGCGTATCATTAAATACCTGCATTTGCGTTTTAACTAAGTCGCCAAATTTTTTATTATTGTCAATTTCTTGTTTTTTAGCTGAATCTATCTCGTTTTGTAATTGCTTTAAATTCATCATCTCATAACTGTCCTTAAATAATTCTTCATCGGACTTGGTCAAAGCAAAAGAAGACATATCAAACAATATTTTTTCTTCTTTAAAAGAAGATCGAAATAAGGGGAAGTTATTTAATTCAGCATTATCACTCTTTAATTCTTCGTATGTGGAACCATAGAACAAATCAATCATCAAATATTTTTCATCTTTTGTGATTTGCATTTTGCCGCTATCTGCTTTAATTATTTTATTATTTCCATCATTTGCCGTGTGATCATAAATTGTTACCCCGTATATTGTTTGGCCATCATTTCCCTTTTTATTCACTCGAATAACATATCCTTCAATTTCTTTATAAAAAACTTTTTCTTTAATGTCTAAAGCCGGCTTTTTATGAGTAATATCAAACAATAGCGTTTTCATTTTAAGATTAGCTACCGGCCAAACATAATTGGTAAAAATAAAAGCATTGAAGCCAATAAAAAAACTGACTAAAATAAGAGGTCGCATAGCTCTTAACAGCGAAATTCCGGCAGATTTTAAAGAAACCAACTCATAATTTTCGCTAAAATTACCAAAGGTCATGATGGAAGCCAATAGGGTAGCTAAAGGCAATGCTAAGGGAACTAAATTAGCGGAGGCAAAAAATAAAAGTTTAGAAACCGTAATAATATCAAGGCCTTTCCCGATTAAATCATCCATGTATTTCCACAGAAACTGCATAACCAGCAGAAATAGGAATACAAAAAAGGTAATTACAAATGGACCTATGTATGAGAGGATGAATAATTTGTGAAGTTTTTTCACTCCAAAGATCTTAAGCGGAAACGATGATTATTAAGCAATTATATCAATCCCATGTTATGTTTTAAATCAGAAATTTGATGGTTCCACAGTTGTGTCGCCTCTTTCAAATCTCCATCCTCACAAAAATCAGTAATAACCAATACTACCTCACCTGTCATAGGGTCAACATCAATTCTAAATTCAAAATAAGCCTCCGTATCTAAATCATCTAACCACTGAAAACGCATAAATTCATCATTTCTCTTGCTGATCAACTTAGCAGTTTCAATATTTCCACTCCAATTAAAGGTATATATATCATTTTTTACATTTACATCATCTGCAAACCACTCAGAAAGTCCACTTGGGGTTGTAAGTCGAGTAAATAATAACCCCGGTAAGGTTTTTATCATATACTCTAATACAAATTTTTTCTTTTTTGCCATCTTTCTATCTTTTCTTTCATGCAATATATAAATTATTTTAAATAATCAAAAAATTGTTTCATAAATCGTGGGGTTTAATTTTAAATCAAAAAAATATTATGTGTTAATTTAACCCTCCTAATTCAAATTTCATCTAATTTATTTACGAAATATGGTGAAATAATTATATGTTCGCTCTGTATTTTTGAGGCCATGAAAAACACCAAGATTATTTGTGCTTTTACGCACGATAAAGTATTTATTAATGAATTAAAAACCAGCATTGAGACACTTAATTATGAATACATAGTTAAGATTTATGATCAGTTTTTGTTGGATATTCATTTTTATGACCCAAAAGATTTGTATTTAATTATTGATGGTTCTTATATAGATATAGAAGTACCCGAGCGCTATAAAGAGCGTGTTGTATATGTTTTTGACACTTATTCAGAGGTTGAATTTAACTTTATAACCAAACTTACCTCTAGCAAAAATTTTTATTTAAAACAGAATTTTAGTTTAAACAAGCTTTCATTATTATACGAAAATTCAAATCTCGAAAATGATTTAAAAATTGCAAGCAATAAGTATAATATTTTAACGGTTGATGATGTTGTTTCTAACTTAGTTTTAATAGAACATTTTTTAGCACATGAAAACTGGAAAATTTTTAAAGCCAGCAATGCCTTTGAAACCATTAAGAGTTGCCTCGAAAATGAAATTCATCTCATTATTTTAGATATTCAACTTCCGGGTTTAGATGGATATGAAATAGCCAGTATTTTAAAACAGAATTTTTTTACTAAAAATATTCCCATTATTTTTTTAACGGCCATCAATAAAGAATCTAAACACGTTGTAAAAGGCTTGCAGCATGGCGCTATTGATTATTTATATAAACCGGTCGACAAAAATATTTTACGATCAAAAGTTGAAACCCTTTTAAAGTATTTTGAATATCAAAGAACGCTAGAAAATACAAACAGCCAATTAATACAACAGAAAAAAACAATTGATCAAAAAAATATTGCCTTAACGGATAGTATTAACTATGCCGCACGTTTACAGCAATCTATTCTTCCTAAAAAAATTGTGTTAAGCCAGTCTTTTTCTAAAGTTTCTATTCTATACAAACCCAAAGATATATTAAGTGGAGACTTTTATTTCTTTTGGGAATCGATTGATTATACCGTTTGGGCGGTAGTAGATTGTACCGGACATGGTATTCCAGGAGCCATTATGAGTAGCAGTGTTCACTCTTTTCTTTTAAATATTATTAATGCTCAAAAAACATTTAATTTAAAAGAAATTATATCTAAATTAAATAACGAAATATACATGCTGCTAAGTGGCGGCGTGAAAGACAAAGTAGATATTTCGGATGGTGCGGATATAGGACTGTGTGTTATTCAACATCAAAACCAAAAATTGTATTTTACCGGCATTAACATTCCCCTTTGGAAATCGAGCTTAAATGCAGAAATAGAAGATTTTAAACCCAATAAAAATACGTTAGGTTGGTACCAAGAAGTACCTGAAATTTTCTTAATTCATGAAATTTCATTCTCGAAAGGAGACCGTTTTTACATGTTTACCGATGGGGTATATGATCAATTGGGAGGCACTTCCATGGAAAAATATAAGAAGAAAAACTTAAAAGAACTGATTCAAGTTAACAGAAACGTGGATTTAGACCAACAAGTATTAAATATCGATGACCAACTTATTAAATGGAGGGGAATTAATGATCAAACAGATGATATGTGCCTGATATCAGTAGAGTATTGATTTAATTTGTAGGAATTTGCAATAAGTAATTTTCTACTTCTGTAATTTTTTGTTGCAAATCAATCATTTCATGATCATTTACCGGTTTATTTAAATAAATAGTTTTCTCTAGTTTTTTTGCAGTTTTTGCTAATTTTCTAGCACCAAAAAAACTACAGGCCCCATGAATTTTATGCGTATAGTAGTGTACTTTGTTTGAATCCTTTTCAGCAAAAGCTTTTCGCAGCAATTCCTTGTCTCGGATAAGTTCTTCCCGAAAAATACTAATTAAAGTGCTAACGGATTTTTTATCAACCACTTCAAAAAATTTCAAATTAATTGGTACTGTATTTTCCTTTTTTAAAAGATTCACATATCAAATTTATGAAATTTAACAATTAACACCCTAACTAATTTAAGATTTTTTTAACATATCTTTTTTAATACTGTTGATAACTAAGTTTTTTGCTGACTTTATGCTACTTTTTTGATAAAAAAAGTATATGTTCGCTCAAAAAAGATTGGATTCATTAAAAAAAATAATTTTAGCCCCTACCACACAGGTTATTATTACCTCCCACAAATCCCCTGATGGAGATTCCATAGGATCTACCCTAGGTTTATACCATTTTTTAAAAAAATTAAATGTTTCTTGTCGGGTTATTATTCCTGATGCAGTCCCAGATTATCTCTCTTGGCTTCCCAACACAAAAGACATAGTTATTTATGAAAGTCAGGCCGAACAGGCCCTAGAACTAATTGATAAGGCAAACCTGCATTTTATATTAGATTATAATGCCTATGACCGAATTGGGAATTTAGGTGCCGTTATTGAAACTAAAACCCATTTAACCACGGTTTTACTCGACCATCATCAAGAACCTAAAATTGTTCCCACCTTCTCATTTTGGAATGTAGAAGCTAGCTCAACCTGTCAGTTGGTGTATGAGTTTATCGAAAAAATGGAGCAAACTGCTTTAATAGATCCTATTATTGCCGAATGTATTTATACCGGTATTATGACAGATACGGGGTCTTTCCGATTTCCAATTACCAGCGCAAAAACACATTTAATTGTTTCTCGTTTAATTGATTTTGGTGTTAAAATTGAAAACGTTCATTCAAAAATAGCCGATCAAAGCTCTTTTAACCGTTTAAAACTATTGGGATATACCCTGGGTCAAAAAATGATGCTTTTAGATGAGTATAAAACCATTATCATGGGGCTTACTAAAGCTGAATTAGAAAACCACCAACACGAAAAAGGCGATACCGAAGGTTTTGTAAATTATGGCTTATCAATTCATGGCATAAAATTGTCCATTTTAGTAACTGAATTAGAAGATCGGATCCGGATTTCATTCCGATCTAAAGGAGATTTTAAAGTAAATGAATTTTCTAAAAATCATTTTGGCGGTGGTGGCCATATGAATGCTTCGGGCGGAAATGGAGAAATTTCTGTTGAGCACACTATCCAAAAAATAATTTCGTTATTACCTTTATATAAAGCCAATTTAAATGCGTAATTTACTCTATATATTCATATTTATTACCCTGCAATCTTGTGGACAAGAACCTGAACCCAATGTAGATTATAATAAATACAAAGAAACCCTATTAAAAGCGAATAAAAGCAGTGTTGCAGTAGAAAATCAACAAATAGAAGATTTTGTGAAAAGAAAAAACTGGGATATGATTAAAACAGGCACCGGTTTGCGCTATTTCATATATAAATCAGGTAAAAGTGAAACATTAGCTAAAAATGGCCAAATGGCTAAAGTTAGCTATGAAGTAAGTTTATTAAATGGCACGGTTTGCTACTCAACCAAAGAAAAAGGTCCCGAGCAATTTAATATTGGCATGGATCATGTTGAAAGCGGTTTGCACGAAGGTATTACCTATATGCATGTAGGCGATAAAGCAAAAATTATTATTCCATCGCATTTAGCGCATGGTTTATCGGGCGATCAGGATAAAATTCCCTCCAAATCAACCATTATTTACGATATTGAATTATTAGAATTAAAATGATGAAAATAGTCCGAAGTTATCTTAAATTACATAAATCTTTGTGCTTTGTACTTTGTACTTTGTACTTCATACTTGCCTCTTGTGGCAAAACATATGAAGGATTTAAAGAAGTAGAAAAAGGCGTTTTTGAAAAAGTAATTAATATTGGCGACGATCAAAAAACAGCACAATCCGGTCATTATTTAAAAATTAGTTATGCTTTATATTCTTACCCCGAACAAATCCCTTTTTTATTAGATACAGGAGTGTATCTTTTGTTAGAAAAACCCTATGAAGATGATTTTCAAAAAGCGCTTTCACACATGAATTTGGATGATAGTGCCCATTTTATTATTCATCGAGCTGATCCAACAAAAAATGACAGTGTTTGTGATATTATTTTAGCCATTAATTTACGCAAAATACTTACTAAACCTCAGTACGAACAAGCTATTCATGAAATGGAAATGCGATCAGAAGAATTGGAAGCAAAAGAAATTTTAGCCTATTTAAACGATCATAAAAAAGAAAACTGGGAAAAAAAACAAGGTATTTATTATATTGAAATGACTCCCGGCTCAGGTAATTATATTCAATCAAAAGAAACGGTGGAAATTCATTATAAAGGATCTTTTTTTGATGGCACTATTTTTGATTCAACCTACGACCGAAATAATCCTATGGAGTTTACGTATGGTGACCCACAGCAGGTAATTCCGGGTATTGATATTGCTTTAAAAAGTATGAAAAAAGGCACAAAAGCAAAAATTATTATACCTTCGTTATTGGGCTTTGGTGAAAATGGAACAATTGATAAAACCATTAGACCGTATACTCCATTAATATACGAAGTGGAAGTAATAAATGTAAAAAAGAACAACTTATAAAATGTGTATGAAAAAATTAATAACAGGATTATTTAGCTTTATTTTTCTAATAAATTTAGCTTTGGCACAAACTTCAACCGATGGGTTCACAACTACACCATCCGGCTTAAAATATAAAATAACAAAACAAGGTACTGGCAGAAAGCCAAAAGTAGGACAGATGGTTTCGGTGCATTATACTGGCGTTTTAGAAAGCGGTAAAAAATTTGATAGCTCATTGGATCGCAAAGAACCCATTACTTTTTCCGTAGGAACCGGAAAAGTAATTAAAGGCTGGGATGAAGGCATTTTATTATTAAACGATGGCAGCAAAGCCACATTTATTATTCCGGCTAATTTGGCTTATGGAGCAAGAGAAATTCCAAATTTGGTACCAGCTAATTCAAACTTAATTTTTGAGGTAGAATTGGTGGATGTAGTTAGTTTTGATACGGAAGGTATGAATCCAACCAAAACACCATCAGGTTTAGTATATTACAAAACAAAAACAACGGCCAATGCAAAGCCTTTGCGAGGGCAAAAAGTAACGGTACATTATACAGGTTATTTAGTGGATGGAAGAAAATTTGATAGCTCGGTAGATCGCAACGAGCCTTTTACCTTTAAATTAGGAAAAGGAGAAGTTATAAAAGGCTGGGATGAAGGAATTTCATTGATGAATATAGGAGAACGGGCAAAATTAATTATTCCCGCAGGTTTAGGATACGGAAGCGATGGAATGGGAGAGGCAATCCCTCCAAATTCGACCTTAATTTTCGAAGTTCAACTAATTAATGCAGAGTAAATAAAAATAAACATGAGTAAATCAATTCCAGATCCAATTGCTATTGGATTAGAGCAAATTTCAAGTCAGGTAAGAAGAGATATTGTACGCATGGTGCATGCTGTTCAATCAGGTCATCCGGGCGGATCTTTAGGTTGTACCGATTTTTTAGTGGCTCTGTATTTCAGGATCATGAAACACAATCCAGTTCCCTTTAGCATGGATGGAAAAAATGAAGATCTTTTTTTCTTATCAAATGGTCATATTTCTCCCGTTTTTTATAGTGTTTTAGCACACAGCGGGTATTTTCCGGTGACTGAATTAGCTACTTTTCGAAAATTAAATTCTCGCTTACAAGGTCACCCTGCTACAAAAGAAGGTTTACCCGGCGTTCGAATTGCTTCGGGTTCCTTGGGACAAGGCCTATCTGTGGCTTGTGGAGCAGCTTTAGCAAAAAAACTAAACAACGATCCTTGCATTGTGTATTCTTTACACGGAGACGGAGAATTGCAAGAAGGACAAATTTGGGAAGCTGCCATGTTTGCAGCCGCTCGTAAAATTGATAATATTATATCTACCATTGATTATAACGGACGACAAATAGATGGAGATACCAAAGATGTATTAGATTTAGGCAATTTAACCGCCAAATTTGAAGCTTTTGGATGGCTTGTTTTACAATGTGAAAACGGAAATAATTTAGAAGAAGTTATTTCTATATTAGAACTGGCTAAAACCAAAACAGGACAACAAAAACCCATTGTTATTATTATGAAAACCGAAATGGGTTCCGGAGTCGATTTTATGGTTGGTTCGCACAAATGGCACGGCGTTGCACCAAATGATGAGCAATTGCAAAATGCCTTACTTCAATTAAAAGAAACCTTAGAGGATTATTAATGATGTTAAGTCCAAAGTCCAAAGTCCAAAGTATAAAGTCGCCTGTTGAGGGTCTTAGTGTATTATACATAGTACTTAGTACCCGATTAAAACTTCGTACTTCGTACTTTGTACTTTGTACTTTTTTCTTACTTTGTACATCTCTATCTGCTCAACCAAAAAAGCCTGAAGTCAAAAAAATCACCACCCGTATTTTGTTTATTTATGATGCTTCTAATAGCATGAATGCCAAATGGCAAAACAATGTAAAACATACAGTGGCAAAACAAATGTTATCCGAAATGCTCGATTCTTTGGCTAAAATCAACGATTTAGAATTAGCTCTGCGAATGTACGGACATCAAAAGCATTATCCTCCGCAAGATTGCGATGATACTCGTTTAGAAGTGGCATTTTCGAAAGGAAATATACCCAATATTAAGAAAAAATTAGATGCCGTTCAACCCAAAGGAACCACGCCTATAGCGGCTTCTTTAATTGAATCCGCAAAAGATTTTCCACCTTGTGACCATTGTAAAAATGTAATTATTTTAATTACAGATGGAGTAGAAGAGTGCGGTGGCGATTTATGTGCAGTAGCCTTAGCCTTGCAACAAAAAGGAATTATTCTAAAACCCTTTATTATAGGCATTGGTTTAGATCCAAATTTCAAAAAAACGTTTGATTGTGTAGGTAATTATTACGATGTTTCAAACGAAGCACAATTTAAACAGGTTTTGGGCATTGTAATTTCACAAGCATTAAACAGCACCACTATGCAGGTAAATTTATTGGATCAAAATGGAAAACCCAACGAAACCAATGTATCTATGACTTTTTACAATCATTTTAATAAAAAAATTGAATATGATTTTATGCATTCTATCAATTACAAAGGCGTTCCGGATACTGTTCCGGTAAATCCATCAGTTGTTTATGATATTCAAGTACACAGCATTCCCTCTGTTAGAAAGGATAGTGTAATTATTACACCAGGCATTCACACCACCGTTGGCATCAGTGTTCCACAAGGCAATTTACATCTATTTAAGCCCCAATCAAATTCGTTATTAGAAAACGTAAATGTTTTGGTTAAAAAGAAAGGTTCATGCGAAGTATTAAATGTTCAAAAAATGGGCGATACAGAGAAATATTTAATAGGAAACTATGATTTGCTTGTACAAACTCTGCCCATCAAAGAAATTAAAGATGTGCAAATTTCGCAAAGTCATACCACTAAAATAGAAATTCCTGAACCCGGCGTAGTCCATATAATGGTAGAAGCCAGCGGTTATGGAAGTATTTTGCATGATAATAATGGCAAATTGGAATTAATATATAATTTACCCGAAACAGCCACAAAAAAAAGCGTGTATTTATTACCCGGAAAATATAGAATTGTGTTTAGGCCAAAAAATGTAAAAGAAGTTGCTTTTACCTTAGAAAGAACTTTCGAGATAAAATCAGGTATTTCAACCACTGTTAATTTGTTTTAAATGATAAAGTATAGTCGTCATATAATTACCCTTTTGATGTTGGGAATACTTCCCCTTTGCGGTTTAAATATAGGCGCTAAGCAAAATAATTTAAATCCAAAAAAGCCAAATAAAATTATTACGGAAGCACAAAGTTTTTCTGAACAACATGGCTTAAATAAGGACTATGTTGTTTATATTGATATGTCTTTGCCTTCGAATAAAAAGCGCTTTTTTGTTTATAATTTATTTGAAAACAAAAAGGTATACGAAGCTTTAGTTGCCCATGGCAAAGGTTCGGGCAGAGGAAAACAAGCGATGTTTTTTTCAGATAAACCCGAAAGTAAATGTACTTCTTTAGGAAAATATAAACTCGCTTCAAGTTACGTAGGTAAACATGGTAAAAGTTATAAGCTAATTGGCCTTGAAAAAACTAATAAAAATGCCGAAAAGAGGGCTATTGTAATTCATTCTGCCAATTATGTTTCTGAAGATTTTGTGGAGAAATATGACCGTTGTGGAAATAGTTTTGGATGCCCCGCTTTATCTCCGGAAGATTTTCGTGCGTGTGAAACATATTTTAAAGCAGGTGTTTTAATATGGATCAATAATTAAAAGTCATTTTAATAGGAATTTGATATAAAAAGAAGTTATGGTAAAAAAGTATGAAAATAAGGGTTCTAAAGATACCCGCTCAGGTTTTGGAGATGGATTATTAGAATTAGGAAAAAACAATCCAAATGTAGTAGCACTTTGTGCCGATTTAAAGGGTTCTTTAAAAATGGATGCCTTTGCCGATCATTTTCCCGAACGATTTATCCAATGTGGCATTGCCGAAGCCAATATGATTGGTCTGGCTGCAGGCCTAACCATAGGAGGTAAAATTCCTTTTACCGGAACCTTTGCCAACTTTTCAACCGGCAGGGTGTATGACCAAATTCGTCAATCGGTTGCTTATTCTAAAAAAAATGTAAAAATATGTGCCTCACATGCAGGGCTAACTTTGGGTGAAGACGGTGCCACACACCAAATTTTAGAAGATATGGGAATGATGAAAATGCTGCCGTATATGACAGTAATTTCACCCTGTGACTATAATCAAACAAAAGCAGCAACGCTAGCCATTGCAGAGCTTGTAGGACCTGTGTATTTGCGCTTTGGACGACCTAAAGTACCTAATTTTACAGAAGAAAATCAAAAATTTGAAATTGGAAAAGCGCAGATTTTATTAGAAGGAAACGATGTTACTATTTTTGCTAATGGTCACTTGGTTTGGAAAGCCTTGCAGGCCGCTGAAGAACTAGCAAAAGAAGGTATTTCGGCAGAAGTTATTAATATTCATACCATTAAACCTTTAGATGAAAAAGCGGTTTTAGCTTCTGCTATAAAAACAAAAAGAGTGGTAACTGCCGAAGAACATCAAATTTTTGGTGGGCTAGGAGAGAGCATTGCCGGTTTATTAGCGCGAAATAATCCCATTAAAATGGAAATGGTAGGCGTAAAAGATTCCTTTGGCGAAAGCGGAACTCCGGAAGAACTCATGGTTAAATATGGCTTGGATACAAAGGATATTATTGAAAAAGTGAAAAAGCTTTTTTAGTAAGTTAATTATAGGAATTGCAAAAGTAATTTTTCTCAAAAAGATTACCTTTTTGATAATTTCTCAATTTTAAAAAATTTTATCAAAAAGATAAAACAAAAACCCTTTTTTATACCCGAATACCAATCATTAATATGTCATCAACCTGCTCCAAATCTCCCTTCCAATGTTGTAGGGTATAATCTAACATTTCTTTCTGAACATCTAAATTTTTATCAGCAATTTTTAAAAGCAGCTCATTTAAAGGTTTGTATTTAAATTTTTTCCCTTTTTCTCCACCAAATTGATCCGGATATCCATCGGTATACAAATAAATCATATCTCCTTTTTTTGCTTCGATGGTGTATAATTGAAAATCTTCCTTTTTTTCTCCCAAAGCCACTGGCATTCGGTCCGATGGAAGCTCTATAATATTCTCATTTTGAATATGAATAGGAATATTATAAGAAGAGGCATATTCAATTTGATTGGTTTCCTGATCTATACAAATTAAGATTCCATCAAATCCATCTTTTTGCGAATCGCGTTCCTTGCTTATGCTGCCCATTAAACGTTCGCGGACATAATTAAATATTTCATTTGGCTTTTCTATTTTTCGTTCAGTAATAGCTTCATTTAAAAAAGAAATATTTAATAAGCTCATAAAAGCTCCGGGAACGCCATGTCCGGTACTATCGCAGACCGCTAAATAAAACTTATTTTCTTTCAACGTGGCCCAATAAAAATCACCACTGACAATATCTTTAGGCTTAAACAAAACAAAATGTTGTGGAATATTTTCATTTAAAATTGATTCGTGAGCTAATAAAGTCACTTGAATCCGTTTCGCATAATTAATGCTATCTATAATTTCTTTTTGTTTTTCTTGTATTTCCAGGGTACGTTCTTTTACGGTTTCTTCCAGTTTTTCCTTATCGTGCCGCAACGATGCTGTTCTCCATTGAAAAATAAAATAAAGCACCAATCCTACAAAAACAATGTAAAAAACATACATCCACCAAGTTCTGTACCAAGGTGGTAAAACCGTAAAAGTATAAGTTATAGGCTCACTCCAAATACCTTCCGGACTTTTAGAACGTAATTTAAACGTATAGGTGCCTTCCTGAATATTACCAAAAGTAGCCGAAGTGTTTATAGATGGAGGGCTCCACTCATCATCATATCCTTCTAAATAATTCTGGTACTGCACCATAAAAGGTCGGGCAGGCTCAATACCATGATATTCTAAGGTAATGTTGTTGAAACGATAGGGTAAAACTAAGTTTTGAGGTAATCCGTAAAACGAACTAATGTCCGTAAATTGAATGCCTTTAAATTTATTTTGAAGTTCACTTCGTTCTTTAGTGCTTAATATGCGTTCGTAATTATTAAATTCTTCGTTAATATTAGCCGAAATTTCGTTAGAATCTGTCAAAGATGAATTTGATAAAAGATCATACCAGCTCACGCTTTCGTTGTTAATTTTTACTTTTTGAATAAAGTTTTTAAGTGGATTTAGGTTTTTATGAATGTTAGAATAATCAAACCGGACTAATTTATCGCCCGTGCCAGCCCATAAAAAGCCTGTATGATCTAAAAATAATGCATTGGGATTAACATCTTTAATAGGAAAACCATTCGCATTGTTAAAGACTTCAAATTGTGCAGTATCTGAACGGCTTATATCCAAGGCCGATAGACCCAAATTGGTTCCAAACCAAAGCTTCTGATGTATGGTATCCACCACAATATTGGTAACAATATTATCTGATAAACCCTCAGTAGTAGCATATGTTTTAAATGATTTACCATCAAATTTACTGGCTCCCCCCTCAGTTCCAAACCAAATATTGCCGGCTACATCTTCTTTAATGCACGAAACAATATTGTTAGCCAATCCTTGATGTGTAGTGTAATGGTAAAAGGAGGCCCCATCAAATTTAGAAGCGCCTTCATTATATCCCAGCCAAATATTGCCTAAATGATCAATTTCTAGACATGATATTTCATCATTTAATAAACCCTGTCGTTTAGTAAACTTGGAAAAAGAAGCTCCATCAAACTTAAACAGGCCTACATCCGTTGCAAACCATAGGTTTCCTGCGGCAT
Source organism: uncultured Flavobacteriales bacterium (assembly GCA_964403835.1). Taxonomy (GTDB): domain Bacteria; phylum Bacteroidota; class Bacteroidia; order Flavobacteriales_G; family JALEGO01; genus CAYOHR01. The sequence continues at coordinate 34,555 of CAYOHR010000010.1, read as the reverse complement.
CTTGTTTAATACTCCAAATTAAATTAGCTGAAATACCTTGGTCTTCATTATAATTTTGGAAGGATTTCCCATCAAACTTATTAAGCCCCGCATCATAGGTTCCAAACCATAAATTTCCTGCTTTATCCTGGAAAGTGCTTAAAATAGTGCCACTTGCCAAACCTTGTTGGGTAGTATATTGGATAAATTTTCCGTTTATTAAACAATTTACCCCGCCTTCTTCGGTACCAAACCATAAATTTCCTGCTTTATCTTCCGTAATACTTCGTACAACAGAACTACTTAAGCCTTGCGCGCTTGAATAGCTAAAAATAGACTCCCCGGCATATTTACAAATGCCTCCTCCATAGGTTCCAAACCAAATGTTATATGAATCATCAATGGTAATACTCCAAACATCATTATTAGAAAGGCCATTTTCGGTTGAAAAATTGGTAAACGAATTGCCGTCAAACTTGCTCACTCCGCCACCACTGGTACCAATCCAAAGGTTTCCCTTTAAATCTTCTTTCATAGTTAATATATTTTCGCTGGCTAATCCTTCCTTTTTTCCAAAATTTGTAAATTTTTGGCCATCATACTTACTTACGCCGCCGCCGCCTGTGCCCATCCATATATTTCCCTTTTTATCCTCCAACAAACAAAAAACATAATTATTAGCTAAGCCATCTTCTTCGGTATACCCTGCAAAGTGACGTCCATCATACTTATAGACCCCGCCACCAGATGTTGCAATCCATATATTTCCGTGTTTATCTTCTATTAAACTCCTAATTTCAAATTTGTTTAACTGGCCAATTGTTTTTTTAATGAATGTATTATCTGAAAAAATGCTGAGCATCCCATTTTCATGCGCACACCAAATGTTACCGTGTTTGTCTTCCAGTAAGCTTAAAACCGTGTTATTTGATAATCCTTGGGCCTCGGTGTAATGAAAAAAGGAAGTTCCGTCATACTTAGTAAACCCGCCATCTGAGGTTCCAAAAAGGATATTATGATGCCGATCTTCAATCATGCATAAAATAGTATTGCTAGAAAGGCCATTATTGCTCGAAAAAAGAGAAAATGTTTTTCCATCGTACCGGCAAGCTCCGCCGCCCAAAGTACCAAACCATAAATTGCCAAAATGATCCTTTAAACCACAATGAATGCTGCTCAAAGGAAGCCCTTGTTCCGTATTATAATTTTGCATTTCTACAAAAAAATTGGCTTCTTTTTCAGTGGGTTTTTCTAACTGAATTAATTTTTGGTTTTTATTAGAAACCATTTGCTTGGCATTGCCTTTAGGAACAAAAAACACCCTAGGTTTAGGGCTTTTGTCTAAAAAAGTAACAATGGGTTCTTTCGCCTCTACCTTTATTGGTGGAGGTAGGGAAGATGCTAAATTAGGAGCCTTATCATCCTTATTTGAACATGCCAAAAACAAGCACAGCATAATAAATATACTACTTTCAATAAGGATATGATGGCTAAATTTCAACTAAACTAAATCGAATATTTTTTTAAGCGCAAGAGCAATTCCCGACGTTTTTTTACCGCCTGCCGTGGCATAAAATGCTTGTCCGCCGCCGCCGCCATCTATTTCTTTGGCTAATTCTTTAATAATATTACCGGCATTAAATTTTCCTGCTTTCACTAAATCATCCGACACACCGACCGAAATATTGGCTTTTCCATCTGCTTCCTGACCAATAACCACCAGGGTTTTTTCTTGATTTTTTAGTTGAAAAACTAAATCGCGAATAGCAGAACTGGGTAAATCAATTTTTGAAGAAATGATTTGAATTTCATTTTTCAGAACTCCTTTTGTTTGAAGGTCTTTACCTATTTCATGCGCTTTTTCTTTATACAATTGTTCTAATTGTTTTTTATACTCTTCATTCTGAGCTAAAACATCTTCAATGGATTTTTTTAGTTCTTTCGGATTTTTAAAAATAGCGTTAATGGTAGCTAATTCACTTTCCTTTTCTTTTAGATAATCAAGCGCTTTGCGCGCAGTTAGGGCCTCAATTCTGCGAACGCCTGCTGCTACCGAACCTTCCGAAATAATTTTAAATATTCCAATAGAAGCAGTATTAGCCACATGCAAACCACCACAAAGTTCGACCGAATGGCCAAATTTAATAACACGGACCCGATCGCCGTATTTTTCTCCAAACAAAGCCATAGCGCCTAATTCTTTAGCTTTTTGAATTTCCATGGCCCTGTTTTCTTCCAATTTTATGGCTTCAGTAATACGATCGTTTACAAACTCCTCTATTTTAAATAATTCGTCTTCCGTTATTTTTTGAAAATGAGAAAAATCGAAACGCAGATATTCATCATTTACCAAAGATCCCTTTTGCTCAACATGTGTGCCCAATATTTCGCGTAAAGCCTGATGCAATAAGTGTGTTGCTGAATGATTGTTTCGGGTTTTATTTCTTTTTGAAGCATTTACTTCAGCTGTAAACGGAATGTCTAAATGATGAGGAACTTCTTCTGTAAAATGAACCACTAAATTATTTTCTTTTTTAGTATCTGTAATGTGAATAAATTCATGTCCATTTCGCAATACCCCGGTATCTCCAACTTGTCCGCCTCCTTCTGCATAAAAAGGAGTTTTATCTAACACTAGTTGATACATTTCTTTACCCTTAGCGCTTATTTTTCGGTATTTAAGTACGTGAACATCGGCTATATCTGCATCATACCCAACAAAAAGGGTCTCTGCAAAAGGCTTTAACTCAATCCAATCTTCTGTTTCAAGCTTAGTAGCTTGTTTTGATCTGTTTTTTTGTTCTTGCAAATGGGTTTCAAAAGTATCAATATCCACTTCAAACCCTTGTTCACGAGCCATTAAAGAAGTTAAATCGATCGGAAATCCGAATGTATCATACAAAGTAAAAGCAAAATCACCCGGAAACGTTTTTGTTTTTAGTTCTTTTATTTTATTATTAAACAATTGAATACCCTTATCTAAGGTTCTTAAAAACTGACTTTCTTCTTCTCGTATCACATTGGTAACCAAATCTTTCTGAGAAATAATTTCTGGAAAAAAATCGCCCATTTCTTTGCCTAAAACAGCCACTAAGCTATATAAAAAAGGCTCCTTAATATCTAAATAACTGTATGCATACCGTACCGCTCTTCGCAAAATACGTCGAATTACATAACCAGCGCCATTGTTAGAAGGCAATTGACCATCAGCAATGGTAAAAGCAATAGCTCGGATATGATCGGCTATAACCCGAAAGGCGATATCCTGTTTTTCATTTTGTCCGTATTTTAATTGTGCAATGCTTTCAACCGCCCGAATAAGAGGCTGAAAAACATCGCTATCGTAGTTAGATTGTTTCTTTTGTAACACCCGAACTAAACGTTCAAAACCCATTCCGGTATCAACATGCTTATCGGGCAAGGGTTTTAAACTGCGGTCTTTTAATCGTTCGTACTGAATAAATACATTGTTCCAAATTTCAATTACTTGAGGATCGTCATTGTTTACAAGGCTAGCACCCGCAACCTT
>CAYOHR010000010.1:26303-31037 GCA_964403835.1 uncultured Flavobacteriales bacterium | reverse complement strand
GTTCTTCATCGCTTCTACCATCATAATGTATTTCAGAACAAGGTCCGCAGGGTCCGGTATCACCCATTTCCCAAAAATTATCCTTTTTATTTCCTTTTAAAATGCGCTCTTCCGGAATAAATTTTTTCCAAATATCATACGCTTCCTGGTCAAAATCGAGTCCGTCGGCTGCATAACCCTCAAAAACAGTAACATATAAGCGCGACTTATCAATTTTATAAACATCTGTTAAAAGCTCCCAGGCCCACTCAATGGCTTCTTTTTTAAAATAATCACCAAACGACCAATTGCCCAACATTTCAAACATGGTATGATGGTAGGTATCAATACCCACTTCTTCTAAATCGTTATGTTTACCAGACACACGCAAACATTTTTGCGTATCAGCAATTCTTTTGCTGGTAGGCGTTGAATTCCCCAAAAATATATCCTTAAACTGATTCATCCCCGCATTGGTAAACATAAGGGTTGGGTCATTTTTAATAACAATGGGCGCTGAGGGAACAATTTGATGTTGTTTGGAAGCAAAAAAATCAATAAATCCTTTTCGGATTTCTTTAGATGTTAACATATGTTAAAAATTACCGTACAAAAGTAAGTAAAACGGGTTTAAAATATTTATAAAGTTATCAAGTTTAACAGGTTAATAAGCTTTATTTTTTTATTATAAAATACTGATTATCAATTTTTTATAAATATTAGATAAAAAAGAAAAATGAGACACTCAAAAAAACATTTAAAAGGAGGGATACAAAATCAATTTTGAATTAATTATAAAAATCACTAAATTTAATCCGCAATGGCAAAAAAAAGATTAAGATATCGTTTTAATTTACAGACGCTTGCATACGAAAAAGTAAAAGTTACCTGGCAAGACAGAATCAAAAGACTTTTTGCTCGTATTACTTGGGGGTTTATGTTTGCGATTTTATTTATGTTCTTAATTTACTCGTATTTTGATGCCCCAAAAGAAAAAATTTTAAAAAGAGAAAATGCGCAATTAAAATTGCAGTATGAAATTTTAAACCGAAAGTTATCTATTATCCATAGCTCTTTAGAGGATCTTCAACAACGCGATGATAATATTTACCGAGTTATTTTTGAAGCCGAACCTATTTCAAAAGAACAAAGAAATGCGGGTTTTGGAGGAGTTAACCGATATAAAAACTTAGAAGGGATAGATAATTCAGAAATGATTATTGAAACAGCAAAACGAGTAGATAAGTTAGCCAAGCAATTATATATTCAATCAAAATCATTTGATGAAATTTTTGAATTATCGAAACAAAAAGAAAAAATGTTATCGTGTATTCCGGCTATTCAGCCTATTTCTAATCAAGATTTAACGCGCGTTGCCTCTGGTTTTGGATATCGAATTCACCCCATTTATAAAACATCTAAAATGCACACCGGTATGGATTTTACTTCTCCCGTTGGAACAGATATATACGCTACAGGAAACGGAGTTGTAAAATCGATTGAAATGTCGAACAAGGGATATGGCTACCATGTAGTTATTTCGCATGGCTTTGGATATGAAACTTTGTATGCACACATGAGCAAAATTAAAGTGCGAGCCGGACAAGCCATTAATCGGGGCGAAGTATTAGGAGTCGTTGGTAATACAGGTACTTCCAGTGGACCGCATTTGCATTATGAAGTAATAAAAGATGGAAATAAAATAGATCCATTAAATTTCTATTACAACGATTTAAGTCCGGATGAATTTGAAAAAATGATTGAAATTTCATCTTCTGCTAACCAATCATTTGACTAGGTAATTTTAAAAGCATACTTTTGAAAAAAAAGTAAAAGTGCCTTATATCGAAAAAGAATCCGAAAAAATTTTCTACACCATTGGCGAAGTAGCTGAGTTATTTCAGGTAAATACTTCGTTAATTCGTTTTTGGGAAGGAGAGTTTTCGCAGTTAAAACCTAAAAAAAATAAAAAAGGAAACCGTTTATTTACCCCTGCTGATGTGAAGAACATTAAATTGATCTATCATTTAGTAAAAGAAAAGGGATATACCTTGGAAGGAGCAAAAAAAGCCTTACAGGAAGATATTTCTGCCTTAAATAAAACTTTAAAAATTAAAGAGAAACTTCAAAGCATTAAAAATGCTCTTTTAGCATTACAAAAAGAAGTGGGCTAGTTCCCGCCTTATTATCAACGCCTCGAGTACAAAAACAAAAACAGAAAACCAATTTGGTGCCGACCCATATTGTAAATTTTACTGGTCGATGAAGTTATGTTAAATCCATAAACCAACCGGGCATTCATTTGCAACTGTCTTTTTTTATATATGCTTCCAATGGCCATTCTTTGCGGAGCCATCAAACTTACTTCGGGTCTTAAAAATATACGGTTCGATTTAAAATCGGTATAATTAATAGCATTTAAACCCACCAAAATATGCCCAAAGGTATAGTAGAAAATTTTATAATTGAATTGCTTGGTCTCTTCCGAAGAAAATATGGTATACAATAAGGTTATTTTTTGACCATGAATACTCTTCTGCAAATTATATTCCCAGGTAAGATCTACTTCTAATTTTTTCGGAAAACTACACATAGGACCAAAAGCCCTACTAGTCGATCTATTACAGGGTTTATCAATAAAAATATGCCCTACACCCAACTCTAAAATAGTATTATTAAAATACAGCCCGGTTTGTAAACCCGTATTACTTTTTGCTTTAATTTGGTATTCTTTGTCTAACTGAGCAAAAACACCGTGGGTCAGAATAAAACAAAGACTAATAAATAGATATGTTTGCTTTAGAATCATTTTTCTGAAAGCAATAATATAATATCTTCGCAATAAAATAATGAATACACAACAAATTTTCTTAACAGGTACCAGTGGTTTAGTCGGATCACACACCTTGTTTAAACTTGCTCAAAAGTATTCAAACATCAAGGTTTTGGTGCGAAACAAACAAAGTATTTCGCTCGTTAAAAAAACTTTTTTATATTACCATCCTTCTCCCGAAAATTTGTTAAAAAACATTCAGTTTGTAGAAGGAGACATTTTAGATATGCCCTTTTTATTGGAAACATTACAAGGTATTCACCAAGTTTATCATTGCGCCGCATGGGTTTCATACAAATCAAGCGATCGAGATAAAATGATGAAAATAAATATTGAAGGCACTGCCAACATGGTCAATGCCAGTTTAGAAAACGGTGTTAAAAAGTTTTGTCATGTTAGTTCTATTGCAGCACTCGGTAATACGGAGGAAAACAGAGGTATTAATGAGACAGATCCTTGGGATAAAAATTATAATCCAACCAATTATTCGTTGAGTAAATATTTATCGGAAATGGAGGTTTGGCGAGCTTCTGAAGAAGGTTTAAAAGTCATTATTGTAAATCCATGTATTATTTTAGGACCCGGCGAGTGGGGAAGAAGCAGCACTACATTTTTTCCTATGATTGATAAAGGATTTAAATTTTACCCAACCGGCGGAACTTCTTTTGTTTATGTAAAAGATGTGGCAGATATTATGATTCAGTTGATGGAAAGTCCCCTGCAAAACGAACGATTTATTGTTGCTTCCGAGAATTTAACTTTTAAAAGCTTTTTTGAATTGATGGCTAAAAGCTTACATAAACCAGCGCCTCATATAAAACTAACTCCCTTCATTGGCAATATTGGCTGGATGGTATCTGCCATATTAAACTTTTTTAAAGATGGGCTATCTCCCATTACCCGCGAATCTGTTTTAAGATCAAGAATGGAAAATTATTATGATAACTCAAAAATAAAAAAAGCCTTAAACTACCAATTTATTTCCATCGAAAATTCTGTTCAGGATACGGCTCGCATTTATATATCAGAGATGAAGAAAGCGAAAGATTTGTGAAACTTTTATAGTAAAAGTTCTTTCTCTTTTTATAATTTTACACATCCTTAAAACAGCATACTTCAGACATTATACCTTATATAAAAAATAAAAACATGAATTATAGAATTGAACACGACACCATGGGTGAAGTAAAGGTACCAGCCGAAAAATATTGGGGTGCCCAAACAGAAAGATCAAGAAATAATTTTAAAATTGGCCCGGAAGGAAGCATGCCACAGGAAATTATTGAAGCCTTTGCATACCTTAAAAAAGCAGCAGCCCATACTAATTTCGAGCTAGGCGTATTACCTGCCGAAAAAAGAGATTTAATATCACAGGTTTGTGAAGAAATAGTAGCCGGAAAATTAAACGACCAGTTTCCTTTAGTTATTTGGCAAACCGGATCAGGTACACAAAGTAATATGAATATAAATGAAGTGGTTTCTAATCGGGCACAAGTTATTAATGGAGGCAAATTAACCGACGAGAAAAAAATTATTCATCCAAACGATGATGTAAACAAATCTCAGTCTTCTAATGATACCTATCCTACAGCTATGCATATAGCCGTATATAAAATGGTCATTGAAAATACCATCCCGGGCATTCTTAAACTTAGAAATACCTTAGATCAAAAATCAAAAATATTTTACGAAATTGTAAAAATTGGCCGTACACACTTGATGGATGCTACTCCCTTAACATTAGGACAAGAGTTTTCGGCCTATGTTTCGCAACTCGATCATGGTTTAAAAGCTTTAAAAAACACCTTAGAACACTTATCAGAACTAGCTTTAGGAGGTACTGCGGTAGGAACAGGAATTAACACACCAAAAGGATATGATGTTTTAGTCGCAAAAAAAATTGCCGAATTTACCGGTTTACC
>CAYOHR010000010.1:24225-26293 GCA_964403835.1 uncultured Flavobacteriales bacterium | reverse complement strand
ATAATAAATTTGAAGCCTTATCTGCCCACGATGCTATGGTAGAAACGCATGGCGCCTTAAAACAATTAGCGGTAAGTTTAATGAAAATAGCCAATGATGTTCGTTTATTAGCTTCCGGCCCTCGTTGTGGAATTGGAGAAATAATTATACCCGATAACGAACCAGGCTCTTCCATTATGCCCGGTAAAGTTAATCCTACGCAACCTGAAGCCATGACTATGGTTTGTGCGCAGGTTATGGGGAATGATGTTGCTATTACTGTTGGTGGAATGAATGGTCATTTTCAGTTAAATGTGTTTAAACCGGTTATGGCATATAACATTTTAATGTCGGCCCGTTTAATTGGCGATGCCTGTGTTTCTTTTAACGATAATTGTGCCGTAGGTATTGAACCTAATTATGAAAACATTAAAAAGAACTTAGATAATTCTTTGATGTTAGTTACCGCCTTAAATACGCATATAGGCTACGAAAAAGCAGCTAAAATTGCTAAAACGGCACATAAAAATAACCTCACGTTAAAACAAGCTTCTATCGATTTGGGATATGTAACCAACGATGAATTTGATAAATGGGTAGATCCGAGTACAATGGTAGGTAATTTGAATTAGTGTATAATCCTTCCAAATAGTTTAAATTTACTGAACAAATAATGCTATTGTATGCAAGAAGTTGCCCCTTATCAATCAAAAAATAAAATACGAATTGTTACTGCCGCCTCTTTATTTGATGGGCATGATGCTGCTATCAACATCATGCGCCGTATTATACAAAGCAGCGGCGCAGAGGTAATTCACCTCGGGCACGACCGCTCAGTACAAGAAATTGTGAACTGCGCCATACAAGAAGATGTTCAGGCCATTGCCATTACATCCTATCAAGGTGGGCACAACGAGTTCTTTAAATACATGTTTGATTTACTAAAAGAACGTGGAGCCAGTCATATTAAAATATTTGGAGGTGGAGGTGGTACTATTTTACCCGAGGAAATTAAAGAATTACAAAAATACGGCATTGCTCGCATTTACCATCCGGATGATGGTCGGGTAATGGGTTTGCAAGGAATGATTAATGATTTGCTTAAAACCTGCGATTTTCCTACGGGCGATCATTTAAATGGAGAAATAAAAGCCTTGAGCCCTAACAATCACCAAGCCATTGCTCGGTTAATTTCTGCCGCAGAAAACTATCAAGAAATACATTTGGCCGAATTACAAAAAATTAAAGAAATAGCCAAAACATCTAAATCTGTTACTTTAGGTATCACAGGAACCGGTGGAGCCGGTAAATCATCACTGGTTGATGAGTTGGTGCGGCGTTTTATTATGGATTTTCCAGATAAAACAGTGGGCATTATTTCCGTCGATCCTTCTAAGCGAAAAACAGGCGGAGCCCTTTTAGGTGATCGCATTCGCATGAATTCTATTTTTAACGACCGGGTGTACATGCGTTCTTTAGCGACTCGACAAGCAAATTTAGCCTTATCAAAATATGTGGCGGATGCTTTATCCATCTTAAAAGCATCTCATTTCGATTTAATTATTTTAGAAACATCAGGCATTGGGCAGTCCGATACCGAAATTACCGAGTATGCTGATGTAAATATGTATGTAATGACGCCCGAATTTGGAGCAGCTACTCAATTAGAAAAAATTGACATGCTCGATTTTGGGGATATTATTGCCATTAATAAATTCGATAAACGCGGTGCCCAGGATGCTTTGCGAGATGTAAAAAAACAGTACCAACGCAATCATAAAAAATTTGAAGAGGATGTAGAAACCATGCCCGTTTACGGCACCATTGCTTCTCAATTTAACGATCCGGGAACCAATGCACTTTATTTAAAGTTGATTACTTTATTAAATACCAAGGCAAAACTTCCGTTCGAGAGCCATGCGAGTTTAATTACCGGCGACTCCGAAAAAATATACATCATTCCACCTAATAGAACCCGCTATTTATCAGAAATTACCGACGCCATTCGCAATTATAACGGGTTTGTAGAAAAACAAAAAAACATTGCCAATAATTTATATGCCTTGCAAAAAAGCATAACATTGGTCGA
>CAYOHR010000010.1:22000-24142 GCA_964403835.1 uncultured Flavobacteriales bacterium | reverse complement strand
CATAAGCGAAGAATTGGATGTTAAAAACAAAAAGATATTAGACGAATGGCCCGCTAAGGTCCAGAATTATAAAAACGAGTTTTATATTTTTAAAGTTCGAGATAAAGAAATTAAAATTGGAACGCACACCAAATCTTTGTCGCAATCCAGTATTCCTAAAATTAGCTTACCTAAATATGAGGCCTGGGGCGATATTCTGCAATGGAACATGCAAGAAAATGTTCCGGGCGAGTTTCCTTATGCCGCAGGTGTTTTTCCTTTTAAACGAGAAGGCGAGGACCCTACCCGTATGTTTGCCGGCGAAGGCTCGCCAGAACGTACCAACAAACGTTTTCATTATGTATCAAAAGGCATGCCATTTAAACGCTTATCTACCGCGTTTGATTCGGTAACTTTATACGGAAGAGATCCCGAATACAGACCAGATATTTACGGTAAAGTAGGGAATTCGGGCGTATCTATTTGCTGTTTAGATGATGCTAAAAAGCTATACAGCGGATTCGATTTATGCGATCCAAAAACATCGGTATCTATGACTATTAATGGTCCTTCAGCCATTGTTACCAGTTTTTTTATGAATGCCGCCATTGATCAGCAATGCGAAAAATATATCAAAGAAAAAGGGCTAGAAAAAGAAATTAATGCAAAAATAGATCGTTTTTTCAAAGAAAAAGGTACAATCCGACCCACCTATGCCGAAGAATTACCAGATACCAACAATGGTTTAGGCTTATTATTATTGGGAATTACCGGTGATATGGTGCTGCCCGAAGAAGTATATCAAAAAATTAAAGCCGATACACTAACCAAAGTGCGTGGAACCGTTCAGGCAGATATATTAAAAGAAGATCAGGCACAAAATACCTGTATTTTCTCAACGGAGTTCTCCTTGCGTATTATGGGCGATATGCAGCAATATTTTAGTGATAAAGGCATTCAAAACTTCTATTCAGTATCTATATCAGGCTATCATATTGCTGAAGCCGGCGCCAATCCTATTTCACAATTAGCTTTTACCCTGGCTAACGGATTTACGTATGTCGAGTATTATTTAAGCCGTGGAATGAAAATTGATGATTTTGCCCCCAATTTATCTTTCTTTTTCTCCAACGGAATTGATCCAGAATATGCCGTAATTGGTCGTGTTGCCCGTAAAATTTGGGCAAAAGCCATGAAGTATAAGTATAATGCCGATGAGCGTTCGCAAAAGCTGAAATACCATATTCAAACCTCTGGTCGTTCGTTGCATGCACAGGAAATTGGATTTAATGATATACGCACTACCTTACAAGCTTTATATGCCATTTACGACAACTGCAACAGCTTACATACCAATGCGTACGACGAAGCCATTACCACACCAACGGAAGAATCTGTGCGCAGAGCGATGGCCATTCAATTAATTATTAACCATGAATTAGGCTTGGCTAAAAACCAAAATCCTTTGCAAGGTTCCTTTATTATTGAAGAACTGACTGATTTAGTGGAAGAAGCTGTTATGGCCGAGTTTGACCGAATTACCGAAAGGGGAGGAGTATTAGGTGCAATGGAAACCATGTACCAAAGAAGTAAAATTCAGGAAGAGAGTTTATATTACGAAACCTTAAAACACACAGGAGAATATCCCATAATAGGGGTGAATACTTTTTTAAGCGAAGAAGGATCGCCTACCATATTACCCAAAGAAGTGATTCGCGCTACAGAAGAAGAAAAAGTACGCCAAATTAAAAACTTAGAGCAATTGCATGCCAGCAATAAAGATAATGCACAAGAATATTTGACACGGGTTAAAAAAGTATCCATTGAAAACAAAAATATTTTTGAAGTCTTGATGGAAGCGGTTAAATATTGCTCTTTAGGCCAAATTACCGATGCCCTGTTTGAAGTAGGAGGGCAGTATAGAAGAAATATGTAAATGAGACTCCATTTTCATTTTGAAAATGGTTAGTCGAATTTATCCCGAGCGCAGTCTCGGGATCTGCCCCAAATTTTAGAATAAAATTTGATAGGCGAATTTATCCCGATGTAGTGCAACGGATGTCGGGATCTAAGCAAATTTTGTAGCGCAAAATTTACTTGTCGAATTTAGCCTGAGTGAAGCTAAGGATCTATTAATAATTATGAATTTAGAATAATAGATAT
>CAYOHR010000010.1:16715-21990 GCA_964403835.1 uncultured Flavobacteriales bacterium | reverse complement strand
AGGATGTTAAAAAGAGAAATTAAAAACATAAAAATGAAAAAGAATAAATTATACCTACCCATCATAGCATTAGCATTTGGGTGCACATCTGATCGGGAATCGACTCCTTCCAATTCATCGAAAGATAGCGTCATTGTCGTTTCTGACATTCCTGTAAATCAAAACACCACCGTTATTACAGCTACGTATGAGGGCTGCGAAATGGGTGATTATTTTCATTTACTTTTTAAAGATGCCAATGGAAACGATTTAGATTTTGGAAATGCTAAAAACAATTTATCTGAGATAAAATTGTATGACGAGGAAACCTTTCAAGCAAATCCTGATTATTTACACAAAACCTTTGAGCTCACCCTTGATAGCGTGCTAACCGAGTATAATTGCTGTAATGGCACTATGGATTTGGTTAAAAATAGAATTCCGACCATTATTAAAATCAAGTTGATACAATAAAAAAGGCCTTGAATAATTATTCAAAGCCTTTTTAAAATTCTTATATTCTGAATAGTCTATCTATCCAAAAAACTGCGAAGTAATTATTAGTCTACCAATAATTTAGTAACCTCTTTTCCTTTTTCTGTTGCTATTGAAAGAAAATAAACTCCTTTTTCAAGACCTTTTAAATCTAATGCATAGTTATTAGTTTTAGGTGTTGGTACTGAGGTAATAAATTGACCTGCAATGTTATAAATATCAATATTTAAAAGATTTTCTTTTGATTTAATTTGTACCATCGAACCTGTATTTGGGTTAGGGAAAACCGAAATAGCGGGAGATTGATTTTGTAATGCTTCAATTCCTATATAAGTAGGATCAACCATTACCACATAAGCTCTTGGGCTCATATATCCTATGATGGTATCAATGTATGCATTCGCCTTTGTTTTAGACATATCTGGGTTTGTTAGTAAACCATTGCTATGTTTTGCATCAGCTGGATCCCACCATTCCCATGGAGCACTTTGTACATTTGAGGTTACAAAAGGATATAATCCTTCAAATCCTTCATTATACATATTCGCCTGAACCGTATAAGCATCGTAGATATTGATTTTGAAAACATCATTATTTTGATATTGATTCGCTAAGTTTTGTACTGTTCTACTTCCACTTACATCTACCACAAACTCTTGGGTGGTTGGAACAATAACCGCTCCATTTCCATAAGGTGCAAATGGATCTGTTTTACAATGAAATGAAACCATAGGTACATCTCCTGCCTCTAACCAGCTAGAATCGCCTAATGCACCACCTATATTCATACAAAATTGTATTTCTGAAGAATACCCAACATGGTTGCTTACATTCAATGAAGAATTTCCTCCAAATCCTTCAAAATTTCCCCATATAGCAGTATCCACATATAAAACAGGATTAGTAATATCTGTAAAATCAATGAATTTTGAAAGTTGAATTTCTGCCATTTTATCTAAAGAAGCTGTTGCTAAAGCTACATAACCTCCCGAACCTTGTCCGATAACTCCAATTTTATCTTTATTTATTTTAAATACATTTCCATTGGTAGCAACATCTTTTTTGAAATAACGCACTGCCGTTCTTGTATCTTGTAAAGCTCTGTATACAGCTCTTAAAAGAGTTCCTGTTCGGGTTTCTTGGGTAGTTCCTGGAGCAGGATTCCATCCTAAGCGATAAGATATAGCAGCAACTACATATCCTTGTTTTGCCAAACGAGTACAAATTTCTACTGTAGCACTGTCTTTTAAATTACCCGTTGGAGACTGGTTTAAACCTTTTGGTAAAAAGTTACCAGTATGTAAATAAATAAATAAAGGTCTTTGGGTAGCGGTATCACCCATAGGCTCATACACCGACATTTCCAAAGTTTGTAATTGAGGGGCTCCTGTTAAAATACTATAGTTTTGACCATAAGTAATATTATCTGTCACTTGTACTTGAGTAAATACTTCTGTCAAATACCGCTGAGCGGATACAGAAGAGGTGACAAAAAAGAGAAGAGTGAAGTAAGTAAAGATTTTTTTCATAGTTTTAGTTTTAAGATTATCTCAAAAGTACGCATTTTAATTCATAAAAAATTATATAAATTAACATTCTGTTAAATTTTGTGAACAAAAATTTGGCATATGTTTTATTTCCGTACTTTTAAGTTATGTATTCACTAAGTAATCCCATTCGGTTCAATTCTTCTAAAGAAAGTAACGGATTTTATCTTACGCTAAGAAAACGCGTAGATGAGTATTTCTCTTCTCAAAAGTTAAATAAATACGGAAATAGCAAAATGTGGTTTAAAACCTTGGCTATTTTGTCTATTTATTTTGTGCCGTATAGTGCACTATTTATTTTTCCTACCTTGCCTTTGCTTGTATATTATCTTCTTTGGATTATTATGGGAGTAGGTATGGCCGGAATAGGCTTAAGCATTATGCACGATGCAAACCATGGTTCATATTTTAAAAACCAGAAATTAAACAGTGCTTTAGGTGAAATTATTGCCTTGGTAGGAGGTCACAGTACCAACTGGAAAATTCAGCATAACGTACTTCATCACACCTATACCAATGTGCATGATATTGATGAGGATATTGATATTGGTGTATTAATGCGTTTTTCGCCCCATCAAGAACGTCTTAAAATTCACCGCTTTCAACACATATATGCTTGGTTTTTATATGCTTTAATGACTATTATGTGGATGACAACTAAAGACTTTAAACAGTTATTGCGTTATCACAAAGCCGATTTATTACGAGGCCAACATACTTCTTTACCCAAAGAATTTGTTAAACTAACGTTGTTTAGATTGGTTTATTTTTTTTATGCTTTGTTTTTACCCTTATATTTTTCATCGTTTGCCTGGTGGGAAATTTTAATTGGTTTTTTTAGCATGCATTTTATCGCGGGCTTTATTTTATCCTGTGTTTTTCAATCAGCTCACGTTATGGAAACCTCTCCGTATGAAGAAGCTAAAGATAATGTTATTCAGAAAAACTGGGCAATTCATCAATTGCTAAATACAGCAAATTTTGCGATGAAAAGCCGATTTTTATCTTGGTATGCCGGTGGATTAAATTTTCAAATAGAACATCACCTTTTTCCTAATATTTGCCATATTCACTACAAAAAACTGTCTGAAATTGTTCAAAAAACAGCCCAAGAGTTTAATTTGCCTTATTACCACAATTATACTTTTTGGGATGCTTTACGGGTTCATTACAAAACCTTAAAGCAATTAGGTAGAGCAGATACCTTGCCTACTTATGTTTTAAGATAAGTCTTTAATGAAAGTTGCTGTCATTGGGGGAGGAGCTGCTGGTTTTTTTTCGGCATTGTCATGCAAAGAACATCATCCAAGTGCCCAGCTTACTCTTTTTGAAAAAAGTGATAAACTTTTATCAAAAGTAAAAGTATCAGGTGGCGGACGTTGTAACGTTACCCATGCGTGTTTTGAACCCTCAAAACTTTCAAAATTTTACCCACGCGGCGAAAAATTCTTAAAAAAAGCATTTACCCAATTTCAACCCACAGATACTATTGATTGGTTTAAGCAACGATCGGTTCTCTTAAAAACAGAAGCGGATTTAAGAATGTTTCCTGAAACAAATTCTTCTCAAACCATTATCGATTGCTTTTTAAAAGAAATTCAAAGCCAGGGTATTCAAATTAAAAAAGGAACGGGCATTGAATCGATAGAGACTAAAAACGATCAATTTGTATTATCCCTTTCCTCTAAAGAAAATCTTGCCTTTGACAAACTAATTATTGCCAGCGGCGGAAATCAAAAAATACAGAATTACGAGTGGATATCAAAGTTAGGACATACTATACTGCCACCCGTTCCATCTCTTTTTACCTTTAACATGCCCACAGAAGGGATTAAACAATTAATGGGCGTAAGTGTACCTCATGCAAAAGTTCATGTGAGAGGAACCAAATTAGCAAGCGAAGGCCCCCTCTTAATAACGCATTGGGGAATGAGCGGGCCCGCTATTTTAAAATTATCGGCCTGGGGAGCACGCATATTGAACGATTTAAACTATTCTTTTGAAATACAGGTGAATTGGTTAGGAAGTATGGTTGAAACTCAATTAAGAAGCTATTTAGAGGTTAATTTTAAGGAATTTAAAAAAAGACAAATCTCAAACCGGAATCCGTTTCAGTTGCCCAATCGTTTGTGGTTGTTTTTGCTCGAAAAAAATGAAATAAAGCAAGAAACTACTTGGGAACAAATTTCAAAAAAAAGCTTAAATCAATTAATTAATACTTTGGTAAACGATACTTATCAAGTAAAAGGAAAAACCACGTTTAAAGAAGAATTTGTGACCTGTGGTGGAGTATCCTTAGATGAAATAAACGCAGATACTATGGAAAGCAAAAAGATGCCTAATCTTTATTTTGCCGGCGAAATAATGGATATTGATGGCATTACCGGAGGATTCAATTTTCAGGCAGCATGGACCACCGGATATATTGCCGGAAAGCTAAAAAAAGAAATAAATATCTAGTTTTTTATTATTTTCTGCGTATATACTTTTCCTTTCTGGGTATAAAACGAAACAAAATAAACCCCTGTTGGAATATTTGAAATACCCCATTTTACTTCATTTAAACCTGCTGCCGGCACCTGAATATTGGTTGTTTTTATCAATTTACCATTCAAATCTGTCAGTTTAATTTCTATGGGTGATGAATCTTTGTGAAAAAATTGAATTAACAAATCTTGTGTAAAAGGATTGGGTGAACAGGTAAATAATGCCCATTCTAGTGGAGTTGAAGGCTTTGCATCCGTTACAATATAATTTAAAGGTGGAAACTCAGGTCTGGGAGCTAAAGGCACACTATTCGTTCTCAAAAAACGTTCTCCGGTTAAATTTACCCAAGAAGAAGAAACACTGGAGGTGTAAGTGGTATCTAAAGCAGTACTAATATGCACATGATCTCCTTGAACTCTGGTTTTATTTACATCCACAATTAAATATCCTCTCTTAGAATATAATGCATATTTAATATGAGGATTGAAGGATTGAACGATGTTTAATGGAATATTCAAAGGTGCTTCCAAGCTGGTAATAGAGGTGCAAACTAACTCAGTAGCTACTGATCCTGCACCTGTAGATGCATGGTACGTTGAATCAGGGTGGGGGAGGTCACTACTCCAAGAACAATGGATATCACCGGTTAAAAAGACTACATTGCCAATATTATTTTGCATAATA
This sequence comes from uncultured Flavobacteriales bacterium, assembly GCA_964403835.1. Lineage (GTDB taxonomy): Bacteria > Bacteroidota > Bacteroidia > Flavobacteriales_G > JALEGO01 > CAYOHR01. The sequence goes on along the minus strand of CAYOHR010000010.1, from coordinate 16,798 downwards.
TGATTATAAACCCGTTTTCTATCTGCCGGATAATCATCCCACTGATCATCATTTATCGGTAATCCATTTGCTTTTAAAGGAGC
>CAYOHR010000010.1:0-16700 GCA_964403835.1 uncultured Flavobacteriales bacterium | reverse complement strand
TTTCCGATAAATCTCCAAGCGGCATTAGAAGTACTCAACTCATCTTTAAACCATTGCATTTGTGCAGCGCCTAAAAGAGTTCTGTTTTGGTCGTTTATTCCCGGATCAATAATTATTTTTTGCTGCTCTCGTCCTTCTAGTCGCGTATCCAGCATAATAAAATCAACTAAATTTCCATAACTAAAGCTTCTGCGAATAGTATCGATCGAATTATAATTATTTCGGATAGGAAGCCATTCAAAATAAGCTTGTTTTGAATAAGATTTTCGATTGCTCCAACTTCCTTCTGTAAAAGGATCGTGTCCCCCGGCTCCTCCCATCCATGAATCATTGGCACTTTCATGATCATCCCAAACAACAATAAAGGGATAATATTGATGCAAAAACTGTAAATTCTTATCTAATTTATATTGAGAATGCCGCATTCTATAATCGCTTAGCGATAAAATTTCGTAAAAAGGCCGTGCCCTGTGTATGGTATCGCCAGAAATAAAAGAATCGTCTCCATCTTCATAAATATAATCGCCTAAATGAATAACAGCATCTATATCATTTCTTAAGGCTAAATTTTTATAAGCATTAAAATATCCATCATTTAATTTAGCACACGAAACAACACCAAATCTTAAGCTGTCTATATCTCCTACAGGCAAGGTTTTGGTTCTTCCAATTACTGAGTAATCTCCATTATTTTGAAATCGGTAATAATACCATTGATTTGGTTGTAAATTAGGCACATCAATTTTTACGGTAAAGTCTTGAGATAAGCTTGTAACCGTGTCTCCACTTTCAACAACATTGTTAAAAAAGGGATCTTCAGATATTTCCCAATGAACAAGGGGAGAAGGATCAGTTGTAGTGATTCGAGTCCAAATAATAACCCGGTTACTCAAAGGGTCTCCGGAGGCAACTCCATGATAAAATGGGGCATTGGAGGTAGTGAGTTGAAATCTTTCTAAGTAACGGTTTGCTTGCGGAAATAACGTAAAGGGTAATAAAAGCAGGGATAATAATAAATTTTTCATTTTACAAAATTACAACTTTAATTATATTCTTTGGAATCTTTTTTATATAAAATTAAAAGTGGGTGCAAAAAAAAAGACCCCACAATGTGGAGTCTTTTTTTTAATATATATCATTTTTATTTTTTAGCAGGGTCTTTTTCAATGCTAATTAACTCAACATCAAATATTAAGGTAGCAAACGGAGGAATGTTTGGTCCGGCTCCTCTTTCGCCATAAGCCAAATTAGCGGGCACAAATAATTGCCATTTTGAACCTACCGGCATTAATTGTAAAGCTTCTGACCATCCTGGAATAACTCCATTTACGGGGAAAACAACAGGTTCTTTTCTATCTACTGAGCTATCAAATACTTTACCATCCATGGTTGTTCCGTGGTAGTGTGTTTTAACAAAGTCGGTAGCCAATGGTTTTGGACCTTTTCCTTCTTTAACAATCTTATACTGCAAACCGCTAGGCAAAGTAACAACGCCTTCTTTAGATTGATTTTGCTCTAAAAATTTAGCGCCTTCTTCTTTCACGCTTAAAAATTTTGCTTCTTGTATTTTTCTAAAATACTCATTCAATATTTTTTCAGCTTCATCTCCTTGAATTAAGAAATGAGTGCTATCTCCAGAATATACATCATTTAAACCTTTTGCAAAAGCTTCGGTATTTAAAGAATCTAATTGTTTTTTAATGTTTTGTCCGATATTAATACCTAGACTGTAACTCACTTTATCAATTTCTTTTTCGAAAGTCATTCCTTCGTTTGATTCTTTTTTATTGCAAGAATTTAAGCTTAGCGCTAAAAGACCACAAACTAGGATTGAATAGTTATTTCTTTTCATGTAATTTATTATTATTTTTTAGGTTCAATTGAAATTAATTCTACGTCAAATATTAAGGTAGAGTATGGTCCTATAGAAGGTCCAGCGCCTCTTTCTCCGTATGCAAGTTGGTATGGGATAAATAATTTCCATTTAGAACCTACCGGCATTAGTTGCAAAGCTTCTGTCCATCCTGCAATAACACCATTTACTGGGAAAGAAATAGGTTCTCCGCGTTCCACAGAGCTATCAAAAACTTTTCCATCAACGGTAGTTCCGTGGTAATGTGTTTTTACAGTTTCAGTGGCTGTGGGTTTTGGTCCTGTACCTTCAGTAATAACCATATATTGCAAGCCACTAGGTAAGGTTACTACGCCTGGTTTTGATTTATTTTGAGCTAAAAAATCTTCTCCTAATTTTTTGTTTCCATCAAATTTGGTTGCTTGTGCTTTTTGAAAATATTCTTGCAAAAGTTTATTTGCTTCCTCAGCAGAAATAGCCAATTTACCTTCTGTTGAATAAACATCCCGAATGGCTTTCGCAAAGGCTTCCACATTTAATGAATCCATGCCTTGGGTTTTCATGTTTTGGCCAATGTTAACACCTAAACTATAACTAACTCTATCTAATTCTTTTTCCATTTTAATTTCGGGTTTTTCAGCTTTTTTTTTGGTTTGAGAAAAACTATTTAATCCTAACAGGAATAAGGCTCCTACAAATATATACGCTGTTTTGCTTTTAAGCATCATAGATTAATTTTTATGCGTGCAAATCTAATTTTTTGTTTTAAATAAACCTTGCTTTGGAGAAAAAAAACTAAAAAATTATCAAAATTTAACACATCATGTATTATTCTACAATAACGATTTTATTGATTTTATCTCCTTGTTTTATTTGATCGATAATTTCCAGGCCTTCTATTACTTTTCCAAAACAGGTATGGTTTCTATCTAAATGGGCTGTATTCTTTCGACTATGACATATAAAAAACTGAGATCCTCCAGTATTTCTTCCGGCATGCGCCATACTTAAAACCCCTTTGTCATGGTACTGATTTTCGCCTGTTAGCTCGCAATCAATTTTATATCCCGGACCACCAACACCTGTGCCTTGTGGGCAACCTCCTTGAATTACAAAATCTGGAATTACCCGATGAAATGTAAGTCCATCATAAAAACCGCTTTCGCTCAGTTTTATAAAGTTGGCAACGGTTTTAGGGGCATCTTTTTCATAAAATTCCACCTTCATCACTCCTTTTTCGGTATGTATTTCTGCTTTTTTCATTTTTGTTGTTTAAGAATGCAAAAGTAAAAAGTTTCAGGTTATAAATCGCGATCTATTCTAATTTGTTTGTAATTTTGCCGCATGATGGAATTAGGAAAATACGCTGTTTTAAAAGTTCATAAAGATACTCCACAAGGTATTTATTTGATAGATGAAGAGGGAACAGAGGTGTTATTACCCAATAGATATGTTCCTAAAGATATTCAGCACGGTGATGATTTAAACGTGTTTATTTATCAGGATTCTGAGCACCGCATAGTAGCCACCACTTTAGAACCTAAAATTAAATTGCACGAGTTTGCCTATTTAAAAGTAAAAACCGTGGCTCATTTTGGCGCTTTTTTAGATTGGGGCCTGGCAAAAGACATATTTTGTCCGTTGCGGGAACAACCCAAGGAATTAGAAGAAAACCAAAGTTATACGGTGTTTATGTATATCGATAAACAAACCGACCGTTTAGTAGTGTCGGCCAAGGTTGATAATTTTATTGAGACGGAAAATATTGACTTAACCCCCAACCAGGAAGTTAACCTGCTGATTTGTAACCAAACCCCTTTGGGATACATGGTTATTATCAACAATAAATACAAAGGCTTATTATACGAAAACGAAATTTTTAAACCCCTGAAAATGGGCCAAAAAACAAAAGGCTACATTAAAGCCATTCGGGAAGATAAAAAGATTGATGTAAGCATACACCCCCTAGGTGTTAGCGCTATTGAGCCAAATGCCCAAGTGCTGATGGACGAATTGAAAAAGAAAAAAGGTTTTTTGCCTTTAACCGATCATTCGGATCCCGCTTTAATTACCAAGTTGTTGGAAATGAGCAAAAAGAATTTCAAAAAAGCAGTGGGTTCTTTATACAAAAAAAAGCTTATTCGCATTGAAGAAGATGGTATTTACCTGGTAGAATAAGGCTTTACATCACCCATTGAGCAATTTTAATAGCCTCTACGGCTTCTTTTACATCATGTACTCGTAAAATTTTAGCTCCTTTTAACAAGGCAATGGTATTTAAAGTATTGGTTCCGTTTAAGGCATCTAAAGATTTTATATTCAGCACTTTATTCACCATCGATTTGCGGGAAAGTCCGACCAAAACAGGCAGATTTATCGCTTTACTTAAAAGGTCCAAGTTTTTTAATAGAAAGTAATTATGTTCCAGGGTTTTTCCGAAACCAAAACCCGGATCTATAAACAAATCTTTTGCCCCATGTGCCTGCAAGTATGCTATTTTAGGAGAAAAATAATCTACCATTTCTTGAAACACTTTATCGTATGCAGGATTGACCTGCATCGTTTTAGGAACACCCTGCATATGCATTAAAACATATGGGACCTGCAGTTTTATAACCATATCCAGCATGTGTTTATCAATTTCGCCCGCCGAAATGTCATTAATTAAATCGGCTCCTTCGTTTACCGTGGCTTCGGCAACCTGACTGTGATAGGTATCAATAGAGATAATGGTTTGTGGAAATTCTTGCCGTAAGGCTTTTAAAATCGGTAAAATTCGGTTTATTTCTTCCTTCGGATCACTTATTTCTGAACCTGGTTTTGATGAAAAAGCGCCCACATCAATAAACGTGGCTCCTTCCAAGATATGTTTTTCAGCCGCTTTTAATGCGGTATCTTTGCTTGTATATTTTCCGCCATCATAAAAAGAATCTTCGCTGATATTAAGGATCCCCATGACTTTGGGTTCAGAAAAATCAATCCATTTCCCACCAAAATTGCTGGAAATAGCCGTCTTTTTAAGAAATGTATCACTTAACATAAATTAAGATCTTTTAAATTAGTATTTTCGTGAAAAAATGTAAATTTAGCGAAATTTAATCATGAGTACTACTTCTGACCAATATGATATAATCATCAATAAATGCCGCGATATTTTTATGAAAAAAATGTCGGACTACGGCACTTCGTGGCGCATTTTACGGCCAACATCCTTAACAGATCAAATTTTTATTAAGGGTCAAAGAATCAGAACTATTGAAGAAAAAGGATCGCAAAGAGTAAACGAACAGGTTGATAATGAGTACATTGGCATTATTAATTATTCTATTATGGCCATCATCCAATTAAATTTAGGAACATCTACCGAAACTTTACAAGAAAAAGAAGCAGAAAGGCTATATAATAAATATTTTAACGAAGCGAAAGCCTTGATGGAAAAAAAGAACCACGATTATGGCGAGGCATGGAAGGATATGAGAATTAGTTCTATTACCGATCTTATTTTAATGAAAATTTTACGCATCAAACAAATTGAAGACCATGATGGCAAAACCATTATATCAGAAGGCATTGATGCTAATTATTTAGATATGATTAATTATGCTGTTTTTGCGCTTTTTAAATTACAAAGTACAAAGTCCGAAACCCGAAGTCAATTATTATAAAACTATGTTTTTAAAACAACTTATAACCTATAACTCATAATTCATAACTAGACATATGAAACTACTTTCACACATTTCACGCGTTTTAGTCGGATCTTTATTTATTGTATCCGGTTTAATTAAAGCCAATGATCCCCTTGGGTTTTCGTATAAATTGCAGGAGTATTTTTCTGCCGATGTTTTAAACATGACTTTTTTAGAGCCCTATGCTTTAGAATTGGCCATATTTATTTGTATTTCGGAGGTTTTATTGGGTATTGCTACCTTATTGGGAGCTAAAATGAAAATTGTTAGCTGGTCATTATTACTGATGATTCTCTTTTTTACCTTCTTAACCTTTTATTCCGCCTATTTTAACAAAGTAACCGATTGTGGTTGTTTTGGAGATGCCATTAAGTTAACTCCCTGGCAATCATTCTATAAAGATGTAGTATTGTTAGTTTTAATCATTGTCATTTTTATGGGAAGAAATAAAATTAAACTCAATACCGAAAAGGAAGATTCGTTGTATGTACTAACCACCGGAGCCTTAGTGGCCCTTTTTTCTTTTGGATTGGTAAAATGGAGTTTTCCTTTCTATTTTACCGCCGTATTATTGGTGGCTTTAATTGCCATTAAACGATTTTTTAAAACCAAACACATCGAATGGGTCATGGCGGGCGTAGTAGCCATTGCATCGACTTATTTTACCATTCAGTGTGTGATACACATGCCTTTAAAAGACTTTCGTCCTTTTGCCATTGGTAAAAGCATTACCGAAGGCCGAAAATTACCTGAAGGAGCTAAACCTGATAAATTTGAAACCGTTTTAACCTATAAAAATAACACTACCGGAGAAGTGAAAGATTTTGATATGCAAAACTATCCCTGGCAAGACACCCTCAATTGGGCTTGGGTAAAAACAGATAATAAATTACTTGAAAAAGGAGATCATCCGCCTATTCACGATTTTAACCTTATGGATGCAGATGGAAATGATATTACAGAAGATATTTTAAACGAACCCTATATCTTTTTAGTGGTTTGCCACAATATAAACAAAGCTAAAACAGTACACATAAAAGAATTAAATGATTTGGCACAACAAGCTTTCAATACCGGGTATTATGTGTATGGAGTGAGCGCTTCTTCGCATGATGATGTAGAGAATTATAGACATGAGCATCAGTTGGGATTCGATTTTTTATCGGCCGATGAAACCGTGCTAAAAACAATGATTCGTTCAAATCCGGGATTGATACTTTTAAAACAAGGAACCGTGGTGGGTATGTGGGGTATTTATGATATTCCTACTTTTGAAGAAGTGAAAACATTAATTAAAAATTAATTAAACGGTATTAAGTATTAAGTCTTATGTATCAAGTTTTAGATTGAACTTGATTTTAAATCGACTTCATACTTAATACATAATACATAATACATAAATGCAAAACTACCCATTTCTTAAAGGCTCAGGCACCGCATTGGTAACTCCTTTTGACCAAACAGGCAACATTGATTACCCTGCCTTTGAAAAACTCATCAACCACAACATAGCAGGGGGGATGGAATACCTTGTTATTCAGGGAACCACCGGCGAAACCGCTACGTTAAGTAAAGAAGAACGCGTAGCAAGCTTCGAATTTGCTCATAAAATTATTGCCAATCGTGTTCCTTTAGTCATCGGAATAGGAGGGAACAACACCCTGGAGCTAGCCAAGGAATTTGGATGGTTCGACTTATCTAAGGCGGCGGCTGTGCTTTCTGCCAGTCCGGCGTATAATAAACCCTCACAAGAAGGAATTTATCAGCATTACAAATACTTAGCTTCTATTTCGCCCAAACCTATTATTTTATACAATGTACCAGGCAGAACGGCTTCGAACATGGCCGTTGACACTACTTTGCGTATTGCCAAAGACTTTAAAAATATTATTGCTGTAAAAGAAGCGTCAGGCAACTTAGGACAGGTTATGAAAATCATACAAAACAAACCGGATGGTTTTTATGTAATATCGGGTGATGATGCTTTAACCATACCTATTATTGCTATTGGAGGAGATGGATTAATATCCGTTGTTTCTAATGCTTATCCAAAAGAAACCAGTGATATGGTGCGTTTTGCCCTGCAAAATAAAATGGCCGATGCTCAAAAACTACATTATCAATTGCTTAATTTGATTGATTTATTGTTTGAGGAAAACAATCCGGCAGGCATTAAAGCAGTATTAGCGTTAAAAAATATCTGTCAAAACCAACTGAGACTCCCACTAGTTAAGGTTTCTGATCCGTTACAAAAGAAAATCCATTCATCTATTTGGTAATTTTTGTTAATTATAATATAATATTTTGGTATTTAACACATAATTAACATTATTATGTGTTGAGTGTATTGACTTATGTTTCATATATCACTAAATTCGGTCAGATTTTAACGTATATGAACAAAAAAATAACTCTTTCTTTTACTTTGCTGATCCTGTTTTTTAGCGGTTTTGCACAAGAAAATGAAAATTATGCCTTCGATGTTGCTCAAAGAATCACTTTTTCTGTCCCCGAATCTACTCCCGGGCAACTTTACAACACCGAAAAACGGTTTATTCAGCTTGGACTGAACGGAAAAGCAGAAGATATTGACTTTATTGTTCAATCATTTGATCGGTATACTTATAGTGATAAAGATATGATTACGCATGTTGAAAAGGGCTTAAACGAAGCCGGAATTCAGTTTTATCGCTTTTATTTGATAGACTTAGCAGATGCTAACGATTTCGAAAAAATGCTTGAAATGTATCAAATTAAGTCTTTTATTTCGAAAAATCGGGTTTTACCCATAAAAGATTTTTCTATGACTATTTACGCTTCTCAAAAAACTTCTAAATAATTTATTTAACCCCATAAATCATTGCAATGAAACGTTTTCTACCCATCATTCTTTGTTTGTTTTCTTATTCTGCTTTTTCTCAAACCTTTGCTGGATTAGGAGGAGCAATTCCCGATTATCCGGGCGGACAAGTTTGCTTTAATATTCCTGTTTCCGGAATTACCAGTCCTTTATACTCAGACTTTGGTTTGGTTTCAGTGACCGTAAATATTAATCATACATACGATTCAGATTTAGAAATAATGTTGATTTCGCCTAACGGAATTCAAACCATTTTAAGTTCAAATAACGGTGGCAGCGGTGATAACTATACCAATACAGTATTCACTATGTCGGCCAGCAATGCTATTCAAACGGGTTCGGCTCCGTTTACAGGTAATTTTTTACCCGAACAATCTTTTTATGCTCAAAACATTGGACAAAACGGGAATGGAACCTGGACTCTTTGTGTAACCGATATTTTAAGTTCTGACATGGGAGAACTGCTTAACTGGAGCTTAAATTTTGGCGCAAATGCCACAGGATCTCCTGCTCCAACACCTAATCCTCCGGCTTCTGACCTTTGTGTAAACGCACCATTAATTTGTAACTTAAATGGATATACAGGAAGTACTTTTACTACCTATACCTTTACTCCCGCCAACGAACCATCCGGAACAGCTCAGCCATCCCCAGGTCCGGCAGGTACTTTTTGTGGAACCCAAGTAAATAATAGTTCATGGATTAAATTTCAGGCAGGTGCTCCTAACGTAAGTTTAAATATAGACGTAACCAATTGTACCGGTATCATTTCCTCCTGCGGTGAAAGAGGAATTCAATTAGCTTTGTATGATGGTTGTGGGGCACCTTGGAATTATTCACCTTCTTCTATTCCTTCTGTATCTAACGGTGGGTGTACCAATAATGAAAAAAGCCCGAGTTGTTATGGAGATGGAATTTATGGTTTAAACCAGATATTTAGTTTCAATAACTTAGTGATTGGACACACTTATTACATCATGTTTGATGGTTGGGCCGGTAATCAGTGCGATTATTCAATAAATGTAAATAATGGGATTCAAATTGTTAGTATTACACCTACCTCAAACCCTATGTGTGAAGGAGATACTATTACCTTAACTGCAAATGCACCTGGTAATTTAAACACCTTTACTTGGACTTCTGTTCCTAGTTCAAGCTTACCTAGCGGATCAAATATAAGTATTCATCCAACTTCTTCCACGGTATATACAGTGCAAGCAAGCGGATTATGTAATTCGCAAACCGCAAGCGTTGCCATCAATGTTACTCCTTCCGGAAATCCAAGTTGGACACCACCTGCAGCCATGTGCGCTAATCATGCAATTATCGATTTAAATACTTTAGTAACAGGTACTTTAGGTGGTTCTTGGTCAGGAACACACGTTACAGGTAGTGATTTTGATCCAAGTGGTTTAAACGGAAACTATACTATTACTTATAGAACCGGAACCGCACCTTGTCAAAAAACAAGATCACATACCATTACTGTTTTACCAACACCCACACCTAGCATCAGTTTGGTTGGAGACTCTAATTTATGTGCATATCAAACGGCAACTTTAAATGTAAGTTCAGTAGTATCAGGAACTTACTTATGGAACACCGGCAGTACAGCCAGTGGTATTCAAATTACTAATTCAGGAACCTATACAGTAACTATGACCAACGTTAGCAGTAATTGTTCAGCCACTGCGAGCTATCATATAAATATGAATCATTATGCGCAAAGCAACCCGGTTATTTCACCTATAAATCCGGTTATTTGTAATGGTCAGCCGGTTACATTAAATACAACAACCCCTTACATTGGATATCAATGGAATACCGGAAGCATCAACAGCAGTATTTCAGTAATTGATACCGGGCGTTATTTTGTTATTACGGAAGATAATAACCATTGTTTTGATACAGCAAGCACTCATATACAAACTGCATCAATAAACGGAACCATTACAGGAAGCAATAAACTATGTACAAATGATACTGTTCATTTAAGCCTCCCCCTGGGAGCCAACAGTTATTCCTGGAGCACCGGAAACACATCTAATGCTATTTCAGTTATTACCCCAGGCAGCTACTCAGTTACCGTCACTACTGCCAATGGATGTACAGACAGAGATACAATCATCATTACCCCGGTTCAAAATCCGGTAGCAGATGCGGGTTTTGGATCAGATACTTTATGTAATACAGGTAGCCTTTTATTAGGAGGTTCACCTACGGCAAGCGGAGGAACAGGACCCTATCAATATATTTGGTCGCCTGTTACAGATTTAGATAATAGTTCTATTCCCAATCCGACAGCGGTAAATAGGGTAGGGAGATCATATCATTTGCTGGTAACAGATGCCAATGCATGTAAAGCCAAAGACTCAGTGTATGTTAGATACCAAAATATGTCGGCAGATGCCGGAGGAGGAATAAAAGATAGCCTTTGTAGCGGAGGAACCATTATTTTAGGGGGAAATCCAAGCGCCAATGGAGGAACAGCTCCGTATGTTTACAGCTGGACTCCTTCCTGGTTTTTAAGTGATGATTCTGTTGCCAATCCTTTTTGTACAACCAATCAAACCTATAATGTTTATGTTTTAGAGATAAAAGATGCGTATGGATGTATTAGCAAGGATACTGTTAATTTAAATTACGAAGCCAACCTTGCAGTAGAGGCAGGATGGGGATTTGATACCATTTGCATTATAGAATCTCAAATGTTAGGAGGCGATCCTACCGCAGATGGAAGCTTTTCTCCTTTTATTTATCAGTGGATACCTGGAGATTATTTAGATGATTCAACTATTGCAAACCCTACAACAACAAATCCGAATGACGGGTATTATACCGTGATCGTAGAAGATGCGAAGCATTGTAAAGATCTAGACTCTGTATACATAAAGCATCAGGACTTAACATTAGAGATGGGCGTGGATTTACAGGATAATATAGCTCCTGAAGAAGTTGCTTTTAGCGCTATTACCGGTGGAGCAACTATATTTGAATGGACCTTTGGAGATGGAGATACTTCTAGCTTAAAAGACCCTCTACATTTATACGAAGTAGAAGGAATATATGATATAAAATTAATTGGATATACTGATGCAACAAAATTGTGTTACGACAGTGCGAAGCATCAAATTGAAATATTTCCTTTTTCACAAGTTGTTATTCCAAACATAATTACCCCTAATTATGACAATTTTAATGATTTGTTTAAGATAGAATCGAAAGGTTTAAAAAGCCTAAAAGTTGATATTTATAACCGTTGGGGAACGCTTATTTATACGTTTGAAGAACTAGGCGCAAGCTGGGATGGAAGAGTAAATGGTTTATTAAATCCGGACGGAACCTATTTTTACGTTGTAAGTGCTGAAGGAATAGATAAAAAAGAATACTTACTACAAGGATATTTTCAGCTTTTGAGATAAAAGCTGAAAATTTTTTCTTTTAACCTATTATTTTATATTCTATTTACTTAAGAAGTCTTTCTTTGTAAAAAAAAGATATGCTTGAGTACATCAATTCTGTTTTAGGTTATTTCGTTGCTATTATTACTGTTATAAATCCTTTTGGCACTATTCCGGTGTTTGTAAGCTTAACAGAAGGGGATAGTAGGGGAGTGATCTTAAAAACGATAAAAAAGGCCTGCTTTTTTATGTTTATTATTTTGGCCAGCTCGTTTTTTTTTGGCGCGTATATTATTCAATTTTTCGGAATACACATTTATTCGCTGCGCATGGCCGGTGGTTTAATCATTATCAGTTCCGGGTTCTCTCTTTTAACTGGGCGTTTTTCAAGGCATAAGGGTTTAAGCAAAGAAGTACAATATGAGGCTATGGAAAAAAGCGATATTTCCATGACTCCCTTAGCTATGCCTATGTTGGCTGGTCCTGGCTGTATTTCACTGCTCATAGGGATGAATGAAAATGTGCAGAGCAATTATTGGGGTATGCTCAGCATTTTTATTGCCATTTTTTTAGCCAGTGTCTCGGTTTATTTCATTTTAAGAACCTCGGGAGTTATTTCAAAATTTATGGGAGCCTCCGGATTAAATGCTTTATCAAGAATTATCGGCTTTTTAATTATAGCTATTGGTATTGAGTATATTGTTTCATCTCTGAAATCGATTGTTCAATTATTTCTTTAATCCCCCCCTTTTTTTTTTTCTTAGTCAGTATTACAGGACTTTTTTGAGTTTTTTATGACCTACTTTTTTCTAAAATTTTTAGCGAAAAGACACTATAAATTTTAGTAACTTCAAGGTATACAAATCTTTCCAAACCATCATGATATGGAACCGAACCAATTTAAGGGTAGGGGTGCGCAAAAAAACACCATTAATCGTTTTTTAAAAACCCATACAGAAACAGATCCGGAATATTTAGAACTGCTTCTGAAAAACAACGAATTAGAAGAGTACACCCATCCTAAAACTAAATTTATTGATGTTTTTCCAAAAACAATCATCAATAAAGTGGATAGTCCTGATGTTGGCTCCGGCTATTCTATGAACCCTTACCAAGGGTGCGAGCATGGTTGTATTTATTGTTATGCAAGAAACAGTCATGAGTATTGGGGATATAATAGTGGTTTAGATTTTGAACGGGTGATTTTAGTCAAACGGAATGCGGCAAAACTACTAGAAAAAGAGCTTCGCGCTAAAAACTGGAAACCCTGTCCAATCATGCTTTCAGGGAATACTGACTGTTATCAACCCATTGAGCGCAAGCTTCAAATTACCCGAGAAATGCTGAAGGTGTTGTTATTGTTTAAACATCCGGTGGGCATCATCACAAAAAATGCCTTGGTTTTAAGAGATCTGGATCTTCTTAAATCTTTAGCGGAATTAAACTTAGTTATAGTAAGTTTGTCTATTACTACTAACTCTGAATCTATAAGAGCTAAGCTCGAGCCAAGAACATCATCTATAACTAACCGAATAAAAGCGGTTGAAGTGCTTTCAAAAAATGGAATTCCGGTCAATGTGATGATAGCCCCTATTATTCCGGGATTAAATGATGATAGTATAGTAGATTTAATAAGTCAAGTCTCCGCTGCGGGAGCCAAATCTGTTAATTATACAATGGTTCGCTTAAATGGCCAAATAGGCGATGTTTTTACTGATTGGATAGAAAAAACCTTTCCCGAAAAGGCAAAAAGGGTTCTTCATTTGATTCGAGAAGTTCAAAATGGACAGTTAAATAACTCCGAATTTGGAACCCGAATGCGAGGCACGGGAGAGTATGCAAAGCATATTAAACAATTGTTTGAAATGGGCCGACTTAAATACCTAAAAAACAGAACATTACCAAAGTTAAATACCAGCCTTTTTGAAGTTCCAAAACAAGCTGGAGATCAATTGAAATTTGATCTTTAAAGATTGGGTTTGTTTTTTCAGGAATTTTTAACATAAAATGGAATTCTTTTCTTTTGATCATATTTACATAACCCGTATCATTGTACAAAATTTCAATTTAATTATTGTTATAGATGAAAATAAAATACATTGACCTGATCGATCGAACATTCTACTTTCCACAAGAAGAGTTTCGTTTAGAGGACAATTCCTTATTATTCCACAACATTCCCTTGCAGGAAGTCATTGAAAAACATGGCACTCCACTTAAGTTTACGTATCTGCCGAAGATTTCCGAAAACATTCAAAACATTAAGCGTTGGTTTAAGGAAGGTATGCGAAAGGTCGGTTACAAAGGCAAATACTACTATTGCTATTGTACTAAAAGCTCTCATTTTTCTTACGTTTTAGACGAAGTAATGCAAAATGATGTGCATATTGAAACGTCATCCGCCTTTGATTTAGATATTATTGCAAGCCTGAAAGAAAAAGGATCTGTAACTTTTGATACCCAAATTATTTGCAATGGGTTTAAAACCGAAAATTATCTTCAAAACATTGTTGTTTTAAAAGATTTAGGCTTTAAAAACATTATTCCAGTTATTGATAATTTTAATGAATTAGATCGCTTGTTAGCTTTAACCAAAAAGAAATTTAATATAGGAATAAGAATTGCCGCCGAAGAAGAGCCTAAATTCGAATTTTACACATCCAGATTAGGTATTGGGTATAAAGATATTATGTCTTTTTACAAAAATGAAATTGCACCCAATAAACAAATAAAATTAAAAATGCTTCATTTCTTTATCAATACAGGTATTCGAGATACTGCGTATTATTGGAATGAGTTAATGAAATGTTTAAAGGTATATGCTTCTTTAAAACGCATTTGTCCCAGTTTAGATTCGCTGAATATTGGGGGCGGTTTCCCCATTAAAAACTCTTTGTCTTTTGAATACGACTATTCATACATGATTTCAGAAATTATTCAACATATTCAAGCCATTTGCCAAGAAGAAAATATTGAAGAACCCAATATTTATACCGAGTTTGGTTCGTATACGGTAGGTGAGAGTGGAGGAATGCTGTTTAAAGTTTTAGACCAAAAACAACAAAACGACCGAGAGAAATGGAATATGATTGATGCTTCGTTTATGACCACCATGCCTGATGCTTGGGCTTTATCAAAGCGTTTTATTATGCTGCCCATCAACAATTGGAACGATGAGTATGAGCGCGTGTTTTTAGGGGGACTAACCTGCGATAGCGATGATTATTATAATTCGGAACAACACATTAATGCCATATACTTACCTAAGTTTAGAGCGGATAAGCCCATGTATTTAGGCTTTTTTAATACCGGTGCTTATCAAGATTCCTTATCGGGTTATGGGGGCATAAAACACTGTTTAATTCCTGATCCAAAACAAATTTTGATTGACCGCGATGAAAACGGAGAATTAACGTATCAGGTTTTTTCAGAGGCCAATTCGGCTCAAAACATGTTGAAATTACTGGGATATCAAAAATAATTCTTGATTCACTCATAAATTTAATGCCCCTTTATAACTATCGTTATAACTAATTTATATTTTTGTGTATATAATTAGTTATTATGCCAAAAAAGATTTTATATCCTAGAACTAATTTTAGAAGATCTTTAGAATTAGCTCTAAAACTAATTTCAGAAGAAGCTCCTTTAACCTATGAAGAATTGGCAGAAATATGCCAAACACCTAAGTCAGGCGTCTTTATCACGACCATTGGTTCTGCGGCAAAACATGGCTTGGTTTACTCCAAAGGAAATGTTGTTTCTAAAACTAACTTACTGGATACTATAACTAAAAATATTGGGGACAATCACATGTTTCTTTTACACCTCTCTTTCTTAACTCCTGAAGTCTATTTTGATATTTATAAAAAATATAATGGAGAAAGGCTTCCTGTGCAGGAACTTCCCAAACTACTTACCCAAAAATACCAGGTCGAAGAAAGGTTTGCAGGCCGCATTGCCAAGTACTTTTTAGAGGGCTTAGAATACCTTCGCTTAATAGATTCAAATAATATACTTAAACATATTGATTTAGAGCAGATTATAAAAGAAAAAGCCATTATTTTTAAAAGCCCGGCTTCCCACTCTCCAACACCTGAAAAGAAAAAAAGCAATAAACAAAGTTCCATAGCAGAACCTAAGGCACATTCTTTAGATGAAAAGAAAACGCCGCCTATTACCCCAACAACGTCTGATCGTTCAAAAGAAGGCCTTTACAAGGTCAATATTGACATAGAGGAAGACCATTTGCAACTTCATTTCCACATGCATTCGAAAAAAGATATTGATTCGGATGCTATCGAATTTGCCGAAAATGTTCTAAATTTCATTAAAAATAGAAAACCATCGTCTTGACCTACGTTCGATTTCCCTTTTTATGTTTGCTTTTTCTTTGGTTGGTATACCTGTTAGTGCAATGGGATGTAATTCATGTCGAAACCTGGGCCTTGCTGCCCCGCGATTATAAGCACTTACACGGCATTATTAGCATGCATGTTTTGCATCAGGATTTTCAGCACATTGTCAATAACTCCCTGCCTTTTTTACTCCTTCTCTCCGGTTTAAATTATTTTTATAACGAACTCTTTTACAAAATAGTCATCGCCATCATCCTTACATCCGGACTATTAGTCTGGCTTACCGCACGCCCATCCTACCACTTAGGGGCCAGTGGCTTAATATACGGTTTGGCTAGTTTTCTTTTTTTTAGTGGCATTATCCGAAAAAATGTTCGCTTAATGGGCGTAGCCATGCTCGTCACCTTTTTGTACGGAAGCATGGTATGGGGTGTTTTCCCGGTTGAACCCAAAATTTCGTGGGAAGGTCATTTAGCTGGCGCCTTATCCGGCATTTATTGGGCCTTTGTTTTTAAAACGAAAGGACCTAAAAACGATCAA
>CAYOHR010000009.1:62887-78710 GCA_964403835.1 uncultured Flavobacteriales bacterium | reverse complement strand
AGGGATTAAGCATGTCTCTTAAAAAAGCATGCGTGGTATTTATTTCGCCCAAAATCTTTTGAGCATATAAATCTTTTTTAACGTTTTCTATCACCGTTTCCCAACTTTTCATCAGATCTTTCAAATCCTTTTCAACTTCGGAAGTATTCATGGTTTCGGTAACAGTCCGAACAATAACTCCGTAGTTTTTAGGTTTAATAGGGCGCAGAAGTTTAATTAACCGATCTCGTTCTTCTTTTTCTTTGATGCGGGAAGAAACGGAAATGCGATCAGAAAAGGGAACCAATACTAAAAATCGGCCTGCCAGGGTAATTTCGGCAGTGATTCGAGGTCCTTTGGTAGAAATGGGTTCTTTGGTTACCTGAACTAAGATTTTATCACCGGATTTTAAAATATCGGTAATGAGTCCGTCTTTATTGGTGTTAGATTCGTTCTGAAAATGACTTATATTGGATGATTTGACATTTCCTTTAAGTACGCCTTGAATGAATTTTTTTGTAGATAAGATTTGGGGACCTAAATCATGATAATGAAGAAAGGCGTCTTTACCGTATCCTATGTCTACAAAAGCGGCGTTTAAACCTGTAGAAAATTTCCGAACCGTTCCGAGATAAACATCTC
Organism: uncultured Flavobacteriales bacterium; assembly: GCA_964403835.1. Lineage (GTDB taxonomy): Bacteria > Bacteroidota > Bacteroidia > Flavobacteriales_G > JALEGO01 > CAYOHR01. The sequence goes on along the minus strand of CAYOHR010000009.1, from coordinate 78,089 downwards.
CTACTACGTATGCGTTGCTTGAGTTTTCGTTATGTAACTCAATAAGTTTTGAATCTTCAAGCAAAGCTATTCTAGCACCAAAAGATTTATTATCAATGATGAGTGAATTGGCCATGAAATAATGATTAGAGAAAACTGAATTAAAATATACTATCTTTTTAGCCAGGCAAGTATATTACCCGGCTAGTACAAGACACTATTTCTTTTTCTTATGTCTATTTTTTCTTAGACGTTTTTTTCTCTTGTGCGTAGCCATTTTATGTCTCTTTCTTTTTTTACCGCTTGGCATATTCTTCTTTTTTTAGTTTAATATAATAAATGTTTTGTTCTATTTCCGTTTGTATTTTTGGGTCTTTATTTTTGGATAAAAAGGCGCTGAGGTTTTTTTCTGCCTCGTCCCACTTTTGATCGTTCAAATAAATATTTCCTAAATAATATAGAACATCTGTTTTTGTTGAATCTACTTCTAATATTTGTTTAAATCGCTCTATTGCTTTGTCATGCTGACCCGATTGCAAAGAGAAAAAAGCTAATTGATATAAAGCCTCGGTGTTTTTAGGATCTTTTTCTACAATTTTCTTTAAAATCTTAATCCCTTCCATGGGATTAGGTCCTTTTACCAATGCAATTGCCTTTTCTACATTATCTTGCTCTGTATGACTACTGGCAAGAACATTTGAAGAGGGTTGATGTGGCAGCAAAAATAGTCCAAAAGAAAGTAAAAGTGTCAATAAAAAAATATATCCAATTTTTTTTGAGATGCCTGAATTGGGTTTTACATTATTTTCATGAACTTCGTCTATCATCTTCTACACCTCAACAACTACTTTGATTTTTGAACTTTAACTTTACTTTTTACTCGCTCAGAAAAAGCTTTGGCTGGTTTAAAAGAAGGAATGTTATGCGCAGGAATTTTAATAGTTGTGTTTTTTGTAATATTTCTTCCGGTTTTTGCAGCACGGGTTTTTACAACAAAACTACCAAACCCTCTCAAATAAACGTTTTTTCCGTTTTCTAAAGACGACTTTATAACATTCATAAAAGCTTCAACCGATGCTAGCGCGGTTGCTCTTTCTATGCCTGTTGTTTCTGATATTTGAGTTACAATTTCAGCTTTTGTCATTGTACTAAAGTTTTAAGTGTACTAAGTTTAAGTCGGCAAATATAATGTTTTTATATTTACTTTAATAAAAATATTTTAACATTTTAGATTTATTATGTTAAAAATCATTATACATCCCTCTAAAATTAACAAAAAGGGCTTCTTGTTTATCTAAAAATTCTTTCCGCCAATTTTAATATCTAAAACAGCAATACCTTCTGCGATAATTTCTTCCTGATCATCAATCAAGTGATAGGCTCGCATTTTACAATGGATGGTGTTGCTTCCTTTTCTGATTAAAAAGCCTTCGGCATATATATCTAAGGGTTTTGAGCTTCTTAAATAATCAACGCGGATATCAATGGTTGATATTTTGTCGTTTTGATTTTTCATGAGGGTAAATCCTGCCCCACCACCTACGGCATCTAATATAGTCGCAATAATGCCTCCATGCCAGCGTTTTATGCGGGGATCGCCTACCAGCACCTCTTGAAAAGGAACGTGCATTTTGCAGTATCCATCGCGCAACATTTGGACTTTTAAGTTTAAAAATTTTTGAAAAGGAATGACTTCTTCTAATATGTGTTTGTAGGTGTCTTCGTTAAATTGGATGTCCATAGTTAAGTTTGGAGTTACGAGTTTGGAGTTTTGAGTTTGGGGTTGCGAGTTTAAAGTTAAAGTTAAAAGTTAAAAACTAAAAGTGAAAAGTGAAAAGTTTGGAGTTTGAAGTTTGGAGTTTGGAGTTTGGAGTTGAAAGTTAAAAACTAAAAGTTAAAAGTGAAAAGTTTGGAGTTTGAAGTTAAAAGTTAAAAGTTAAAAACTAAAAGTGAAAAGTTTAATAATCTAATGTCTAATAATCTAAAAGTCTATAGTCTAACATCTAACGATCTATATATCTCGATACATCTGCATCCCAGGTTGCTTCGGTAATGGGTTGATCATCTTTAAAGAAATATCTTCCACCCCAGTCGGCAACTACTTTTCTATATTCTGCATTTATTCCTGCGTCGGAAATAACTAGCTTGGTAATGGTTTTATTTCCTTGTCGGAATACTTCTTTTTGTACGCCCGCTTCGGCTTTAGCTATTATTTTTTGCTCAGGTTTGGCCTCCATTTCACTCTTTGCTTTTATTTCCCGAATAGGCTTCACTTCTTTGCTTACCGTTGGTTTAGCCTTTACGGGAGCTGGTTCTTCCTTTTTTACTTTTGGAGGCTCCACTTTGGCTATTTCCGTCTTTTCTTCTTTTATAAGGACTTCCTTTTTAACAGGTTGTTCCACCTTTTTTTGCTCCACTACCGGCATTTTTAATTCTTTTTCTTTGTTTGGGGTTGTAATAGGAGTTGGTTTTTCTACTTTGGGGATCTCTTTTATTTCTTCCTTTTTAACCTCAACCGGAGGTTCTTGCTTTACAATAACGGGTTGTTTTTCAATGACTTTTTTCTCAGGAACGGTATTTAAAGCCAAGGGTTCTTCCCTGACTGGTTCTTTCACTTTTTCTTTTCTTTTCTCCACTTCTACTGCTGCAAGGGCCTTTTTCTTTTGATTTTCGAGTTCTTGCCGCTCCTTAGCTTCTTCAATCTTGGCTTCTTCTTGTAATTGTGCTAGTTTCTCAGGATCTTCACTTAAAGTGACTAATTGTTTATCCAAAGAATCGATTTGTTCCTGAATTTCCTCAAAATACGTGGCATTAAACACAAATTTATAAATATTGGTGTCGTACACTATTTCGGCCACAGGATGGTCTAAAACCTCATCAGAAAGGCCTTTAGTCGGCTTAAACAGAGAAACATCCAAGCCACCAAATTCAAAACCAAAAGCGGCATCTGCTTCGGGGATATGTTCGGCGTAAATATTAACGTGTTTACTTCGGTATCCATCTTTATAAAACACCAAGAAATAATTGCGTTCTAAGGGGAGTTCAAAAACAAAGCGGCCATTGCCAGGGGTATTCAAAGATTTTACCTCTTCCCCATCTGCTAAGAGGGTAATTTTTACATTTTCCAGCTTTTCTTTGCCTTCACGTACTTTTCCTGAAATACGCAGGGTATTTTTGATGGTTTGGGATTGAAGACTGAATGCAAAAAAGGGGATTAATAATATAAATTTTTTAATTATTTTCATTTTTATATCTTATCCTTCTTCCCTAATTCACTCAAATATTCCTGAATTTTAATTTGCGACCGAATTTGATACGTGCTGTTTTCAACGTATTCATTTTTCTGTTCGCGGTCAATAATACGCGCTTTTACGTTATCCGTGAGTTGTAATTGAATAACCGTTTGCAGTATTTTTTGAATATTTTTATCTAAAATGGGTGTAGTTACTTCTATTCTTCTATCTAAATTTCGACCCATCCAATCGGCCGATGAAATAAAGTATTTTTCACTTCCGGCATTACAAAAAACCGCAATGCGGGCGTGTTCTAAAAACCGATCGACAATACTGGTTACCTCAATGCGTTCACTTAAACCTTTTACTCCCGGCACCAAAGAACAAATTCCGCGGATGATTAAGTATATTTTTACCCCTTTAGTACTGGCCTCATATAATTTGGAAATCATCTCCGGATCGACCAAATTATTCAGTTTTAAAATGATATAACTGTCTTTCCCTTTTTTGGCATTTTCAATTTCCTTATCTATAAAACTTAAAAACTTGCGTCGGGTAGTAAAAGGAGATACAATTAAGGTACTATATCTTTTTACTTTATATGGATTTTCGAAAAAATCAAAAATCTTATCTACCTCATTTGCAATGGATTGATTCGCAGTAAAAATAGAAACATCGGTATACATTTTGGCGGTACTTTCGTTAAAATTTCCACTGCCAATATGCGCATACTTAACAATCTTTTTGTTTTTTCTTTTACTAATTAATATCAGCTTCGCATGCACTTTTAAACCTTGCATACCAAAAATCACTTTCACTCCTTCTGCCTGTAAATTTTCGGCCCAATTAATATTGGCTTCTTCATCAAACCGGGCTTGTAATTCGACTACAACGGTTACTGATTTTCCATTTTTTGCTGCATTAATTAAAGCATTGATAACTTTCGATTTTTTGGCAACCCGGTATAAATTAATTTTAATAGAAATTACATCCGGGTCAATAGCTGCTTCGCGCAAAATATCAATTACATAATTAAAACTATGATAGGGATAATATAGAAAAATATCTTTTTTATCAATGGTTTGTAAATAGCTTTTTACATTTTTTAAATACGGGTGCGCCGCGTTTTCAATGGGTGGATTTATTAATTTGGTTTGCCCCAGACTGGGAAAACTAATAAAATCTCTAAAATTATGGTATTTACTGCTGGCAATCAGGTTATTACCCTTTTTTAGATCCATCCGCAATAAAATGAAATCTAATAAATCATCGGGGATATTTTTATCATAAATAAACCGTACCGGATCGCCCGAAACCCGATCTTTTAAGCTTTTGGTTAACTTATCAATAACGCTCAACGAAATATCATCTTCTACGTCTAACTCCGCATCGCGGGTAACTTTAATAGAAAAAGCTTCAATTTTCTCATAATCATAAATGGGAAAAATTTCTTTCAGGCAATACCGGATAACATCGTCTTGTAAAATCACATATTTTTTTTGTTCCCGCGATGGCAGTACTAAAAACCGTGAAATAATATTGGTTGGGATTTCAATAATAGCGTATTCACAATCCTTTTTAATTTTAGTGTTCCACAATTTGATGGAAAGATAAGATGCCCCATCTTTTAAAAAGGGAAAATTATTTTTATCTCGCAGCATAATGGGCACCAAAGCCGGGCGAACTTCTTCCCTGAAAAAATTAACTAAATATTGTTTCTGAGGCTCGTCTAACTGAGTTTCATCAATGATGTAAATTTTCTGTTCTCCCAATAAATCGAGCAATTTCGCATAAATTTTCTGAAACTTCTTTTCATGCTGAGCACCTACTTTCTGAATTTTTGAAAGGGTAAGTTTAGGATCTTCTAACAATAGTTTTTGATCCTTTTTGCCCAAATTACTCATTCTGCGCAGGGTAGCTACGCGGACTCGAAAAAATTCATCGCGGTTGTTTGAGTAAATACCCACAAAACGAAGTCTTTCAATCAGAGGTACCGAAGGATCTTCCGCTTCTTGCAACACTCTTTCATTAAAAGACAACCAACTTAATTCTCTGTTAATCAAAGGTAAATCCTTTGAACTCATAATATCTTCGGTTTAATGTATTGAGTAAAAGTAGAATTTTTCTTGCTAATTTCTTGCCAATTAGTTGTGTTAAATTCTATTTCTATGAGGCCACAAGTTACAAATTTATCAATCTGGTGCGAACATAATTTTTGAAAAACAAGCCCAATTTCAGGCTCATGACCAAAAATAGCAATCGAATTAATTTTATCAGAAGTGTTTTTAATAGATTTTATGATTTCCAAAGGCGATTGATGATATATTTCGTCCTGAATTTCTATTTTTTTATGTTTCCATACTCTGGAAAAAATCATGCATGTACTTATAGCTCGTGTGGCCGGACTTGTAATGAGTAAATGAGGAATTTTATTCGCTTTTTTATATACAGAAGCTACTTCATACGCACTTTTAATACCTCTTTCTGATAAAGGACGATCAATGTCTTCGATGATTTTTTCTTTCCACATTGATTTTGCATGCCGGATTAAAATCAATTTTTTCATTGGTCAAATTATTTTCCTCTGCCCTGTAAAACAATTAATATGGTATGAATTAAGATTTTAAAATCGACCATTAAGGACATATTTTCGATGTACAAAATGTCATATTTTAAGCGCTCAATCATTTGATCCACATTTTCGGCATACCCATATTTTACTTGTCCCCACGAGGTAATACCCGGTCTAACTTTATGTAAATAAATGTAATGCGGAGCTTTTTTTACAATTTGTTTTATAAAAAAAGTACGTTCGGGCCTAGGCCCCACCAGCGACATATCCCCCTTTAAAACGTTGTAAAACTGAGGTAACTCATCTAAGCGAATCTTGCGCATAAAGCGACCAAAAGGCGTGACCCGCGGATCCATATCGCTTGCCAACATGGGGCCTGCAGCCTCTGCATTTATAAACATCGATCGGAATTTATAAATATGAAAAGGTTTTCCGTTTTTACCAATGCGCTCGTGCGAATAAATACTCGGTCCTTTTGAAGTCAATTTTACAATGATGGCCAAGGCAATAAATAACCAAAAGAATAAAGTAAAAATAATAACAGAAACCAAAATATCAATCCAGCGTTTGAGCACCTTTTGCCACTGGGGCATTATTTCAGGATTTATTTCAATCAGCGGAGTGCCTAAAATGGAACTCATTTTCACCTGTCCTGATAAAAAACTATATAAATCAGGAATTATTTTTATAGATATTTCTTCCAGTTTTAAAAAATTCATGATTTTTCGAATTCGATCATGTTCAGAAGATTCCACCGCAATAATAACCTCTTCAATCTTATATTCTTTAATGATTTGCGTAATGTTTTTTAAACTTCCCAAGTGCGGAAGTTCATCTTTTAAAAGCGATTGATTGGCCGATTTTATGCTTACAAAACCTACCACTTTAAAGCCGGACGATTCATAACTGGAATCTAATTCTTTAAATAATTTTAATGCATTTTCATCACTTCCAATCATTAAGGTAGGAAACCCGATGATTTTTTTGTGAATTTTCCGAACGGTGGCATTGGTAAAAATAATACGCGGAAAAAAAGTATAACAAAAATGAAAGAGAAAGTATGCCAATAAAGAGTTGTAATAATCTTTGTAACTGGTTATTACATCATCTAATAATAAAACAAAGAAAATAAAAATACAGCCGACAATACTGCTCAGCAAAGTACCCGATAATTCTTTTAACCTCGATTTTCGGTATAAATCTTTATAATACCCCGATATATAATATAAAAACACCCAAAATAAAGGCACAAATACAAGTCCACTGTAAAATTTATAATCTAAATCAATATCTATTTTATATCCATATTTGGACGATTCCAGGTATATTTTCCGATATAAAAAAAAGGATAACCAGGCAAGAGCAGCGCCAAAAAAATCGAAACATAAGTATTTAAGTGCTTGCCTTTTACGATTCATTAGCTTCCTGCATTAATCAATTTCACATTATCAAAATAAGAAACAGAAGATGTTTGATCTGTCATATTGTAGGCCATTAATACAATTTTAAAGCTTTGTGCATTTACTTCACTGCTTATAGAAGGTCCTAAATCAATGTATATTTTTTTCCATTTGGTATCTGCATATAAGATAATGATAGAGCTTTCTTTTTCTGAACCGGAGTAATTTGCGATGATACGCACCTCAATGTTTCCGGTGGTTTTGTAATCCATTTCTAAATAAACATTGGCGCCCCCTTTGGGTAAAACATAATTATTGATGGTAGTTGAATAAAAAATATCGGTTTCATTCAGAAGATTTACCTTTCCGGAAGTCCCTTCAAAGGCCTCGTCTGGATTGGATGTAGCGGATAATCCCACACTGGCCGAATTAGGTAAAAATTTAAAAGCAGAGCCTTCAAATTCTTCAATAAAGCTAAAACTTAAATTACTATAATAAGTGACCGTTGGATTGGCTTCTGACTTAGTTCCCGGCACTAATTTAAAACTGGTATTTTCATACTGTGCGTAAAATGGATAATCGCGTCGCAGCGCCACCGCTCCACTATTTTTAATGCCCGCCTTTACTTTTAAATTAACATCGCCCGAAGCAAGAACGGGGATGGTGGCAGGAAGCTCAAAACCACCAATAATTTGATCGTTTACATACACCCAGGCATCCGTAATACTGGCTGAATTGCTACCCTCTAGCGGCTTGTTTGTTGTTACATCAATTTTTTCAATTCGTATATAAGATGGAATCTCTTCCGAAGGATTAATAATTTCACACGAAGAAATAAAAAAAGCACTCACCCCTAAAAGCCTAAACAATTTCATGCGTCTGAACAGAATTATTGTGTAAACGAAATTAAATATATTTTATTGTGCATGAAAATATATTTAATTTTACTCCCTTCCTTTTCTTTAAAAAATCAGCTGAAAGCGCGCAATCTTATTCATCTTTTTCTCATACTTTAATTTAGTTTATATTTGATTAATATTTACATAACATTTACCTAAATTATGCATCCTTATAAAATTTTACTTCTTTCTTTTCTCCTTGGTTCTCGTTTAGTCGCTCAAGAAAGAGTAAATTCCGATTTTTTAAAAGTTCAAAACATTCAGGAACAAGGCTTCGAATTGCAATGGGATACTTCCATCGCTAAAATTGATGCACTTACCATTCAAGCCATCGAATCTAGAGATACCTTAGAATATTTGGTTTCCAATAAAAATTCATTTGTATTTAATGATGGTAAACCAGCCTGCATATACAAAATAGATGCTATTCAAATAAAAGAAAATACCCCATCTCTTGTTTATAGTGGGCATTTTGTGACAAAATCTTTATCCAGCGGAAATATTAAGGTATATTTTAATCATATAGTAGATACCAGCAAAGCAAATAACGTGCACGCTGTTAATGTAGAAACTAATTTAGCTGATACGCTTATCGCATACATTAATCGGGTTCAAAGCACCTTAGATATTGCCATTTATAATTCTCAATCTCCCGATTCAAGCAGTGGAATAGCCGGTGCCATTAATGCAGCTTATAACAGAGGTGTGGCTGTTCGGGTTATATATGATGGTTCAAGCAGTAGCAATATGATCGCTTTATTAAATCCGGCAATTAAAACATTAGCAAGCCCAAGCAATATTAATTACGGTCTTATGCACAATAAATTTGTTATTATGGATGCTAATTCAAGCGATCCATTGGCTCCAATAGTTTGGACGGGTTCCACCAATTGGACCAATGTTCAAATTAATGGGCCTGATAAAAACAATGTTATTATTTTACAAGATCAATCTTTAGCCTTAGCTTATAAAACAGAATTTGAAGAAATGTGGGGAAGTACAACCTTAACTCCCAATACTTCTGTATCAAAATTTGGTCAATATAAAACTGATAATACGCCACATTCTTTTAATATTGGAGGCACTCAGGTTGAGTCTTATTTTAGCCCTACGGATGGGGTCACTGAAAAAATTATTGCAGCTATACATACGGCAAATTATAGTATAAATATTGCCATTATGGTGATGACCAGGGATGACCTTGCCATTGCATTAATCAATGAGCATACCACTGAGCGTTTACCCAGCATTAATATTTGTATGGATACGCAAAATCCTTCAGGAAACGAATTCCCCATCCTTTCAGCAAATTTGGCGCCAAATGCAGTGGTTAAATATGCAGGACCAGGTATTATGCATCATAAATTTATGATTGTTGATCACAACCTGCCCAATCATGATCCTTTAGTTTTAACCGGTTCTCATAACTGGAGTGCGTCTGCAGAAACCTTAAACGATGAAAACACTTTGGTTATTCATGATTTAGATATTGCGGATCAATATTATCAAGCTTTTTATTATCTTTTTGATTATGCCAGCGGGGTCATTGAAATAGGTATCGAAGAAACATCAAAGGATGAAAATTTTGTGATTTACCCCAATCCTACCAATCATTTTTTAAATCTATCCTTTAAAAATAAAATGACATCCCCCCAAGAAATTATTATTTATAATGAATTGGGAGCGATGGTTTCTACAACTCCAGTTCAAGATGCGAATGCCATTACATCCATTGATATCCAAAACCTGACAAATGGTTTATATCTATTGGTTATAAAAACAGAAGGGCATACGAACACCAAAAAGTTCTTTGTAAATAGGTAATTTGGAATGACCCCAGAACGATTTACTCTTAAAAACGGCATGCGGGTGGTGCATTTAGAAAATTCGCATTCACCTATTTTACATTGTGGTTTTTTAATTGATGTGGGCAGCCGAGATGAAGAGGAAGATGAACATGGTCTGGCTCATTTTATGGAGCATGTTTTTTTTAAGGGCACTAAAAAAAGGAAAGTTTATCATATTTTAAATCGTTTAGAGGTATTAGGGGGCGAATTAAATGCCTATACCACCAAAGAAGACACCTGTTTACACGCCTCTGTTTTAAAAGAATATGCCGAACATGCCATTGAACTATTAGCAGATATTTTATTTCATTCTGTTTTTCCGGAAAAGGAAGTAGAAAAAGAGAAGGAAGTGATTATTGACGAAATTAATTCATACAACGACCAACCCGTCGAGCTTATTTTTGAAACCTTTGATGAATTGATGTTCCCCAAACATACACTCGGAAAACCCATTTTAGGAACAAAAGAATCGGTATCTTCCTTTAACAGGGAAAAAGTACTCGCCTTTTTGAAAAAAAACTATTCGTCCGATAAAATTGTGTTTTCATGTACCGGAAACATCTCTTCCAAAAAATTAAAATCACTTCTGGAAAAATACGTGGAACCCTTTTTATTTTCTCCCGAAAAGCGGGTACAAAGAAAAAAACCAACGGAAGTAGGACAATTTAATACTACGCTTGAAAAAGAAATTACACAGTTGCATTATGTCATGGGCACCAAAGCCTATTCCATTAAAAACCCCAAAAGCAAAGTACTGACTTTACTCAATAATATTTTAGGCGGCCCTGCTATGAATAGCCGGTTAAATATGATTTTGAGAGAAAAAAAGGGATTAACATACCATACCGAATCTTCGTATAGTTCGTTTAACGATATTGGCCTTTTTAATATTTATTTGGGCACCGATCCTAAAAATTTAGCGGCTTCAAAAGAAATTATTAAGCGAGAAATGAACTCCTTCAGAACCCAAAAATTAACTCCACGGGCTCTTTCTTTGGCTAAAAAGCAATTAATTGGCCAGTTTTTGATGGGGCAAGAAAATCAAGTTAATTTGATTCTTTCCATGGCAAAAAGCATACTCATTTTTGATCGCATTGATACAAACCAACAAGTCATTAAAAAAGTAGAAAGCATTACACCCGAAATGATCATGGAAGTTTCGAACGAAATTCTTAATTTCGAGCACTTTAATGAACTGGTATTTAAACCTAATTAATAAATTTTCACCAATCCGAACCCTGAGGCACTCGAAGGGTGGCTAAATTAAACACCTTTATGAATTTTTTACCCGAAAAAATTGATCAATACATTCACGATTTTACCTCTCCTGAAACCCCCATTTTAAAAGAATTAAACCGCGAAACGTATGTAAAAATGTTAATGCCCCGTATGTTATCCGGGCACTACCAGGGCAGAGCAATCAGCATGCTAAGCCACATGATTAAGCCCAAAAGAATATTGGAAATTGGCACATATACGGGTTATTCGGCATTATGTTGGGCCGAGGGTTTAACGAATGATGGCGTAATATATACCATCGACATTAATGAAGAGTTGCATGATATGATTGAGAAGTATATTCAAAAATCAGCGTATGCCACTCAAATAAAGGCCATCATTGGAAATGCCCTGGAAATAATCCCCACCTTACACGAAGAATTTGACATTGTATTTATTGATGCCGACAAAGAAAATTACAGCGCTTATTACGATTTAGTATTTGATAAAGTGAAAAAAGGGGGCTATATTATGGCCGATAACGTTTTGTGGAGCGGTAAAGTAACCGATGAAAAGGAATTAAAAAAAGATTTTGAAACCAAAGCTTTAAATGATTATTCTAAAAAAGTAATGAACGACCCCAGAGTAGAGAATTTGTTATTGGGTATACGTGATGGCATTATGATTTCGAGAAAAAGATAAAAATCCTGAGCGCAGACGAAGGATGGTTGATTGGTTAAATAGTTAATTGGTTGATTAGTTAATTAGTACAAAACTATAGAAATCCTGAGCGCAGACGAAGGATGGTTTTAGTGGATAAATAAAATATATAAAACACAACATGAAACAGCTAAAAACAGATGTACTTATTATTGGTGCTGGTTTAGCCGGAATTGTGACCGCTTTAGAACTCATCAAAAAAAATAAAAAAGTTATTTTGATTGATGCCGATGTTAAAGAAAAACTGGGGGGATTAGCCCGCTGGTCCTTTGGTGGCATGTTTTTTGTAAATACACCTCATCAGAAACGAACAGGAATTAAAGACTCGGTAGATTTGGCCCTGCAAGACTGGCATTCGTTTGCCGAGTTTGGAAACGATGATTACTGGCCAAAAAAATGGGCCGAGTTATATGTAAATACCTGCACCGATGAAGTGTACACCTGGTTAAAAGAGCACGGAGTTGGCTTTTTTCCGGTAGTTCATTGGGTAGAGCGGGGTTTGTTAAAACCCGGTAATTCCGTTCCCCGATTCCACATGGTGTGGGGTACGGGCCAGTGGCTGGTTGATTGTTTGGTAAATCACTTGCATAAACTCAATCAAAATGGGCAATTACAAATTTTATTTCAACATAAAGCCAGCGAATTAATTCTTGAAAATGAGGAAATAAAAGGAGTTCAGGGCATTTGCCTGAGCGATGAATCAGAATTTGAAATTTTAGCAGAAAATACCGTGGTTGCAACCGGTGGAATTACAGGAAACATTGAAAAAGTAAAACAACATTGGTATAAACCCTGGGGCGCTCCACCCGAAGTGATTTTAAATGGCTCGCACCCGGTGGCAGATGGACACATGCACGATCAGGTTTCAAATATCGGAGGAAATATTACGCACCTCGATAAAGCCTGGCATTACGCTGCAGGCATCCATCATCCCAAACCAAAATTTGAGGGTCATGGACTGAGTATTGTCCCTCCCCGATCCGCCCTGTGGCTCAATTATAAAGGCGAACGCTTTGGTCCTATGCCCTTAGTATCATCATACGATACGCGGTATTTAGTAGAGCAAATTTGTAAAGAAGAAAAAAAATACTCGTGGCAAGTCCTAAATTTAAAAATATTGATGAAGGAGTTTGCGGTTTCCGGAGCCGAAGGCAACGAAGCCATTCGCGATAAAAAGATTTTCGATTTTTTAAAAACCATCTTATTTGGCAATAAAAAACTGGTTAATTGGATGTTAAATGAATGTCCTGATTTTATTGTGGCGCATAGTGTTGAAGAATTAGTCGAAAAAATGAATACCCTTACAAACAGCCATGATGTAGATGTTCGGCTCTTAAAACAAAGCATTCAGGGCTATGATGATACCATTGATCGGGGCGTAAAACTACATAACGATGAGCAACTGCGTAGAATAACCCATTTGCGACAATATACCGGTGATAAGGCACGAATTTGTAAATATCAAAAAATTAATGACTCCAAAGCCTTGCCTTTAATAGCCATTCGGGAGTTTATTTTATCCAGGAAAAGCCTGGGAGGCATACAAACCAATTTACAATCGAAAGTTTTAAAAACAAATAGCGCTACACATGACACTATAAAAGGCCTGTACGCAGTAGGCGAAGCTGCAGGTTTTGGTGGAGGCGGCATGCATGGCCTGCGATCGTTGGAAGGCACATTTTTAGGAGGGTGTATATTAACGGCAAAAATTGCTGCGAAAGAAATTTGTTCTTAAATCTTATTGCTTGATAATTTTTTGAATGTATCCTGTATCGTTTATTTGCAAAAAGTAAATTCCCGGCTTCAATTGAGAAATATCTATAACCGAATTGGAATTGTTGATTATGTATGTAAAAACAAGTTCCCCTATAACATTCCTAAGAGTCATTTCCGCATTTCTCCAATCATTTTTTGAGTACAAATTAATACTCGATAAGGTCGGATTTGGATAAACACGCATCCCATTTGAACTAAATTCCTCATTGATTCCAGAGGTTCCGTTTACATGAATAATATAGGTTAATGTATCTTTTTGTAGAGGATAAGCAACATCCCAAACTGCATAACGAATAATGGCTGTTCCAAAATCTATATGAGATGTAATATAAATCTCAAGAAACCCATCACCCGAGTTCATTAAGCCACTATCAGCCAAAGAAGCATAACAAAAAGAATTGTCACAAATTCTCGCTTCCCAATGTAGCGGAATAAATTCACTCACTTTTTTCCACTTTAAAACAAGTGTATCAGTGGTAATTCGATCCTGGTATATAGTGAAACTTCCTTGGGTATCCATCAAGCCATTGCGTTCTATGGTATCGTTAGGAACAAGATGAAATGTTTGAGTCTTCGCAACACCAGTAATTAGTATACTTGTTATTAATAAAACTATACATTTTAATAAATTCATAATTCCATTTTTTCTCTTACAGCTTATTCAATATCAAATATACAGTGTTTTATGAAATTAAAATCCGATACTTATTTCATTTTTTTGGGTTTAGTAAATTATTATTAGCTTAGCCAATAAATTGAAACCCCTGAATGGTGGAAATAAAACCTCTTTAAACAATTGATTATTAAGAGATGATAAGACTTAAAACTGTTGTTTTTTTCACAGCCTATTTATTAACTCAAAATACTTTTGGGCAAATTAGTCCACCCGGATTAGGTAATGCTAAAACGGCCGGATGGTTTGCTTTTGGAATAAGACAAGAGTTTGACACCATCAAAGCAAAGCAATCTGTAACGTATATCGGTTTGGGACGAAAAAGCAACCCCGATAATTATGACCCGTATTTTAAGCCCTCTATGCTGATTATCAATCAAGAATATTATCATCAGTTTCAAGAGCATTGGCAGTATTCATTCGCCTTAAGCTATCGTAAACAAGAAGAATATCTCGACCAGCCACCTTACCTAGCTAATACCCCCCATTTTAAGCAGGAATTCAGGATTTATGGCAGATATTCTTATATTACGGAAACCTCATACGCTAAATTAGTAACAACTTTTAGGCAAGACTTTAGAAAATTTTATGCCCCCGACTTTACTCCTGTGCTTGAAAGTATTCAGCTTCGATCAAGATTACGATTGCAATTAACTATGGACTTGAATCCCGAAAAAACACATAAACTTACTGCAAATTTAGAATCCCTATTTTCAATAAGCAAAGAATCAAGCCCTGGTAATTGGAGCGATTTTGCATACCGCGAAAGCAGGTTTTCATTTTATTATTCATTATCTCCTCAAATTTCGCCATTTACTTTTAATCTTGGATATATGAATAACTTAGTGGGTGAAACATCTCCGTTTTCTGTTCATTACATAGCCT
>CAYOHR010000009.1:57715-62877 GCA_964403835.1 uncultured Flavobacteriales bacterium | reverse complement strand
TGTTATATGGAAAAATCCATTTAAATTAAAACAAAGGGTAAGCCAAAAGACGAATGATAACTTTGAATAGAATAATGTCAAGCCTAAACATCTCCTTTTCAATAATGAATAAATGAAAATTATTCACAAAAAATTTGCGCAACCAAATAATTGCATATATATTTGCAACTGATCGGTTTCATAAAGTAAATTATTTGTCCATGAGAAGAGATGTTTTTCAAGCTATTGCAGATCCCACGCGAAGAGCCATCCTTTTACTCATTGCAGCTCAGGCCATGACGCCCAATGCCATTGCTGAACATTTTGATACCAGCCGACAAGCTGTCTCTAAACACCTGCGAATATTAACGGAGTGCCAACTCTTAAAACAAGAACAAAATGGACGAGAAATATATTATCAATTGGACGAAACCAAAATAAAAGAAATTGATCAATGGCTTGAACAATTTAAAAAAATATGGGAAAGCCGGTATAACGAACTAGACAACCTATTATTAACTCTTAAAAACAACAAAAAATGAAAACTAACTTAACCTTTGACTTTATTGTCGATAAAGAAAACAATACCATTCTAGTAAAAAGAGAATTTGACGCTGAACTCCCTTTAGTGTGGGATGCCTATACCAAAAGCGAAATTTTGGACCAATGGTGGGCTCCTAAACCCTGGAAAGCTAGAACAAAAACCATGGATTTTAGAGAGGGTGGATATTGGCATTACGCCATGGTGGGACCCCAAGGTGAAGAACATTGGGCTTTAGCCAATTATAAAACCATTCAACCTCAAAAACAATTTACAGGGCTTGATGCTTTTGCTGATGCCGAAGGCAATGTAAATAAAGATTTACCCCAATCGAAATGGGACGTAAGGTTTACCAACCAAGGACAAACCACACTGGTAGATTTTAACATTTCTTATGATGATTTAGCACAATTAGAAACTACCATTCAAATGGGCTTTAAAGAAGGCTTAAGCATGGCCATGGAAGGATTAGACGCCTTATTGCCATCTTTAAAAACAAGTATTTAAGTGTTTGATCTTGAAATGAATGTAAATATCACTTCTCGATACACCTCGCTAAACTTGGCACTCGTCCAAAGGACTCCTTCGGAGAAGTGACTATAACTCACATCATCATATTAAATCAGTAATTCTAACTATATCCTAAGTAAAAAGGAAATGTATATTTGTAAAAAATGAAACTATGAAAAATAAAATTCTATTTGGAGTAAGCCTCCTTTTTGGGTTGATGTTTATTAACTCAGGTCTCAATAAACTATTTCATTATCTACCCATGCCGGAAGACATGCCTGAAAACCTGGTAAAATTTATGGCCGCTTTTACGGAAATAGGTTGGTTGCTACCTTTGGTTGCTGTGGTTGAAATTATAGGTGGTGTGCTTTTTATCATTAATAAATACCGAGCCCTGGGCGCAATCATGATTTTCCCGATTAACTTAGGCATTCTTTTAACGCATATTGTAAATATCCCAGACGGATTGCCCCTATCAATCATATTAATGGGTATAAATATTTGGGTTATTATCGAAAACCGGGAGAAATACATGCCCATGATCAAATAATGTAAGATACGATACAATATTCCCTACTCATTTATGTTTTGTAAGGCCTATTCCCATTCACTTTAGTTGCTTATTACTAAATTATTTGAACTAATTACTTTGTTGTCTTGTGTTAGTTGAATGAAATACAAGCCGCTTACCAAATTTTCGCGGTGAAATGTAACTGTTTGTCCCGAAATATTTTTTATTTGTTTTACTTGTTGTCCGAATGAATTGTAAACGATCAGCGTTGCATTTTTTAAATCTTCGTTTACTTGCAAAGTTGTTGTTAAACAAAACGGATTAGGATAAATGTGAAGGCTATTCTCTAAATTTTGCTTTTCAATGCCTGTTGTATTGCACCCATTGGCAATAAACCACGGAGTTGCTGTTGAATCAGTAGAGAAAAAATCTAACAATAATCCGCCTATTTTCTGCTCACCGGCCGTAGATGGATGTGTTCCGTCATTTTGATAATCTGTACAGGTAAAAAATATATTCGAGTTGGTCATTTGCGGTGTATCTCCATCCGACCACATATAAATACCCCAAGAAAGCCATGGAGATTTTGCGCCGGAACCTGAATATGCAAGTTGCGCATCACCGTTTATCTGGTCTTCAATAACTTTTTTCACTGCCCAGCCTGTCATGTATGCATACGGCTCAGGATTTAACGCTGTACTTGCATAACGCGCAGAAATTCTGCTTGCGAGGTAACATAACTTCACATTCGGAAAACGTGTCTTAATTTCATTCATGATTCTTTTTATCTGCACAACAAGCGAATCGTGATAATCCTGAACGGGAGGAGTTAAATTTGCCTTGTTTGCTTCCTTAAACCAAATTACCTGCACCTGATTTGCTGTAACTCCTTCACTGGAAAGGCGTGCATCAACCGTGTTCCAAAAATTTGTATAACTCGAATTCCACGGCGAAGAAACTATTTCTGCTGTTTTACCACCTTGTGCGCCATTCACCAAAGTAAGATTCGGATTTTTACCCACCAATGCATTCGCCAGCGGAATAAACTGCTGGGTTTCCTGTGAGCAGTTTGACATGCCAATGCTGAGCCAAACAACTTTTCCATTTACTGCATCAGGATTTCCGCTTGTATCCAAACATTGTACCTGCATTGCCAATTGAAGTCCGGATGTTTTATGTGCCGAAGGAAGAAAATTTGAACCATTCGGATAAAGTCCTCCCATCAATCCGGTAACAGGAGAAATTCCTGTTCCTAAATCATTAATAGGATTGAATCCCGTAGAAGGGGCAGAGCAATTCGGTTGCGAAAACAGATCACCAATTAAAAGGTGAATAAATGCGGCAAAAAGTATTATTATTTTCATTTTTATGGTCATTATAAACTATGAAGAGATTAATTATTTCAAAATCGTCTATTTTTTAACATCCCTTTTCTTTAGGAGCTTATTTACTAAAAATAAACTAATTAAATAGCGCTATCGTGTTTATGCTTTTTCCTTGATACTTAAGGCTATGCTTAATTCTTCCAACTGGGTATCATCAATATGCGAAGGGGCATTAATCATCATATCCCGGCCCGAATTATTTTTAGGAAATGCAATTACATCCCGGATAGAATCAGATTCGGTAAATAAGGTGGCCCATCTGTCAAATCCAAAAGCGATTCCTCCATGCGGTGGGGCACCATATTCAAAAGCCTCTAACAGAAACCCAAATTGGCTAATGGCTTGTTCTTCCGTAAATCCTAACACTTTAAATAGTTGATTTTGCAATGCCCGATCGTGTATACGAATAGACCCACCTCCTAATTCAACCCCGTTTATAACTAAATCATACGCATTGGCTCTTACATTCCCCGGATCAGTGCTTAAAAGAGCTATATCTTCTATTTTAGGAGAAGTAAACGGATGGTGCATGGCAAAATATCTTCCTGCTTTTTCATCAAATTCAAGCAATGGGAAATCAATCACCCAAAGCGGAACAAATTTCTTAGCATTTCTTAATCCAAGGCGTTCTCCCATTTCCAAGCGCAATTCACTTAAAGCCTTTTGTGTTTCTTTTTTTGTTCCTGATAACAAAAGAACCAAATCGCCCTTTTCGGCCCCAAATTTTGCACCGGCTTCTCTTAAAAACTCTTCCGAATAAAACTTATCTACAGATGATTTTACACTTCCATCTGCATTATACCTAACATAAACCATGCCCTTTGCTCCAATTTGTGGTTTTTTAACAAATTCGGTCAGTTCATCAATTTGTTTACGGGTATATTCTGAACAGCCTTTGGCATTAATTCCCAATACCACCTCACTGCTATCAAACACGACAAAACCTTTGTTTTTAAACGTTTCAGACACATCACAAAACTTCATATCAAAACGCAAATCGGGTTTATCATTGCCATAAAACTCCATGGCATTAGCATACGTCATGCGTTGAAAGGGAGCCATATCCACATTCATAAATTTCTTAAACATGTGTTTTACGAGGCCTTCAAAGGTGTTTAGGATGTCTTCCTGCTCAACAAATGCCATTTCACAGTCTAACTGGGTAAATTCAGGCTGCCGATCGGCACGTAAATCTTCATCCCGGAAACAACGCACAATTTGAAAATATTTATCATACCCGGCCACCATTAAAATTTGCTTAAAGGTTTGTGGAGATTGAGGTAAAGCATAAAATTCTCCTTGATTCATACGAGATGGAACCACAAAATCGCGGGCTCCTTCAGGAGTTGATTTTATTAAAAAGGGAGTTTCTATTTCTAAAAAATCTTGTTGAAACAAATACTTCCTGAGCTCAATGCCCATTTGGCTTCGCAGAATAATTTTATCTTTTACCGGGTTTCTTCGCAAATCTAAATAGCGATATTTCATGCGAAGGTCCTCTCCCCCATCGGTATTATCTTCAATGGTAAAAGGAGGGGTTTTGGCTTTATTTAAGATAGTAAGTTCGCTTACATTGATCTCAATTTCACCGGTAGACATGTTCATGTTTTTGTTCGATCGTTCGTTCACCGTTCCTTTGGCTTTAATAACAAACTCCCGACCTAACTGGCGTGCGCTTTCGCATAAATCTTTATTGGTTTCTTCGCTGAAAACTAATTGCGTTATTCCATATCGATCGCGTAAATCGATAAAGGTCATTCCGCCTAAATTTCTAATTCTTTGAACCCAGCCGGATAATACTACTTCTAATCCTTTATCGTTCAGGGTGAGTTCACCGCAAGTCTTTGTTCTGTGCATTTTTTTATTATAAGTACGAAGTACAATGTACGAAGTACGAAGTTAATTGGTTTTGAAATATTGATTTTTTTGAAATAAAAGCGTTACATCTGCAATAAACATTGGGTAAGCTTTGTACTTCAAACATCATACTATGTAACTTAATAATTACCGATTAATAAAAACATACGATAAGTCTTTGTATTTCATGGAATTGAAATAAAAGTCGTAGATATTCGATTGAAGCATGGCGTAATTTTCTTCATAATAAATAGCAATAAAAGGCGCTTTATCAATCAAAATTTGTTCTGCTTCTAACAACAGGCTATATCTTGATGCTTTATTAGGCGTATTCATCGCCTCTTCAAACTTTTTATCGAATTCAGGGCTGTTAAACCGG
>CAYOHR010000009.1:28361-57705 GCA_964403835.1 uncultured Flavobacteriales bacterium | reverse complement strand
AAGTATTTGGATAAGAAGGTTCACTTAAGTTTTTAGGTAAATTTTTTCCATAAAATAAGTTTAAAAAATTCTCCGGTGATGGGTAATCAGCGGTCCAGGAAGTTCTGTACAAATCTGATTTTCCTTTGTATTCATCATCCAATTTTTCGCCTAAACTGGTCATATCCATATTGATATTGACTCCTAAATTTCGACTCAATTGTTTTTGAATTTCAACGGCAATAGAGATGTTTTTCTTTCCATCGTTATTTATTTTTAAATCAATGGTTGGGAAATTTTTTCCATCCGGATAACCGGCTTCAGCCAATAATTTTTTAGCCATATCAGGCTCATAGGTATATCCTTTTAACTTACTGATATCGTATTCTTTCATAGATGGTGGGGTGATTCCAAAAGTTCCGGGAGAATATGCTTCTCCTTTCAAAATTTCATCTACCACTTTTTGGCGATCGATAGCATAATTTAAAGCTCTTCGAACGCGCTCATCTTTAAATACTTTTTTATTTAAATTCATAGCGTAAAACTGGGTAGTTAACTCAGGAATTCTCTTTAAAGTATACAAAGAATCATGTTTAAAATCAGATATATTTTCTTCCACAATAGATTTTATAGACTCAGAGGGCAAACCCCATACCAAATCCAAATTGTTCTTTTTAAACTCCTCTAATTCTAATCTTTTTGATTCCATTACAATAAAAGAAACAGAATCAATAAAAGGCAATTTATTACCTAAAGAATCTTTTCTGTAATAATTTTGGTTTTTGACCAGTAAAATATTGTTTGATCGATCGGCATTAGAAGCCAATCGAAATGGGCCTGATCCAACATGCGATTTAAACCCATATTTTTCAATGGCTTCGCGTGGTAAAATGGATAAAGAGGGAATGGCTAAAATATTGATAAACGTATAATTAGGCTTGATTAATTTTAATTTAACAGTCTGTGCATCAACTACTTCCACCCCTTCAAAATCGGTCATTTTTGCACCGGCTTTTTTCGAGGCATCATAAAATTCCTGAGCTCCTTTTAAATTATTTTTTAAGGTGCTTGAAAACATCAAATTTTGTTCGTTTGCCTTACAAGCATTGACAAAAGTAAATTTCACATCTTCTGCGGTAACTTGTCTTCCTTTTCCGCCTTCAAAACACGCATCATCATTAAAATAAACATCTTTTCTTATATGAAAGGTATAAATGGTACCGGATGAATCAATTTCCCAGCTTTCTGCAACGGCAGGAATAATTTCTAAGGTAAGAGGCGAAAACTTGACCAAGCCCTCATACAATTGACAAATGATATCATACGAATAAACATCTACGGCTTGCAAAGGATAATAGGAAACCGGTTGCTCTGCAACAGCTAAACGAAGGTGCCCCCCGTATGTTTTTTTAATTTCTTTTTTGTCGTTTGAGTTTTTTTCTCCAGAATTATCACATGAATAGAGAAGAGAAAAAAGGCAAAAGCTAATAAAAATGTATTTTTTCATTTGATTTTTTTTATTATTTCATTTCATTGCAAGAAATATATCTACAATTTCATAGAAAACAAACAAAAATATTTAAAATATTAATGATAAGCTATTATAAATAGATTTTTATTCTTGCAAATGGAAATTCAGTTATTTAGGTATAAAAATAACTTACTCTTTAATGGCTGCAACTCCTCCGGAAATAATCAATTTCATAATATCGGCGGAGCTTGATTGAATGGGGGTTAAACAATCGCGCGAAACAATAAACATATTGCCCGACCAGGCATAGGAGTGCGGGATATAAACCATCACTTTATCATTTGAAATACCTATGCTTGAAACATCTTCATTGGTTACAAAACCTATTCTTTCTAAATTAGAGTCAGCGGATAGCTTAACTAATACCGGTTTATCAAATTTTTTCTTTTTCCCTGCAATAGCGCTAAAAAGGTCTTTAAAAAAATAATAAAGCGTTTTAATGGGGGATGATTTATCTAATAACCAGTTGAAAAAACTGGCCAGAGGAACCGCTATAACAAAACGGGCAAAATACCCTATTAATATTAAGAGAAAAAACAGGGTTAATAGGCCTAAACCTGGGAAATAGAAGGAACTCAGACTAACCTCATCTGTAAATAAATGAATAAATTTATCTAGCCCTACTAGTAATTTAGGCAGTATTTCTTCTAAAGAAGTAAGAATTAAAAGAATAATGTATATGACCAATCCGATAGGACTGACAATAATCATTCCTTGTATTAGGTATGCAATTATTTTTTTAAAAAATTGTCTCATATAAAAAAGGCTTTGTTATTTCTAACAAAGCCCCTTTGGTGTAATACTAATTCTTATTTCGTTTTCTGTCGCCTTCTTTTAAATATATTTTTCGTAGACGGATACTTTTTGGGGTAACCTCTACGTATTCATCACCTTGTATATATTCTAAGGCTTCTTCTAATGAAAATTCAACTGGAGGAGCAATTCTAACTTTTTCGTCAGTACCACTGGCTCTCATATTCGTTAATTTCTTAGTTTTAGTAACATTAATTACTAAGTCACCAGGTCTATTATTTTCTCCAATTACTTGGCCTTCATAAATTTCGACGTTTGCAGGAATAAAAAACTTACCCCGATCTTGTAAATTGAATAAACTGAATGGAATAGCCTCTCCTGTTTCCATAACAATTAAAGATCCATTCTGTCTTCCTGGAATTGGGCCTTTAAAAGGCTGAAATTCAATAAAACGATGATTCATTATTGCTTCTCCGGAAGTAGCTGTTAAGAAATAGTTTCTTAGACCGATTATCCCTCTTGAAGGAATCACAAAATTAAGGGTTACTCGACCATTTTTAGATTCCATGTTTTTCATTTCGCCTTTTCTTTGCGTAACGGTTTCAATTACTTTACCTGAATATTCGTCCGGAACATCAATGGTTAGTTCTTCAATAGGCTCGTGTTTGACACCATCAATTTCTTTTAATATCACTTGAGGTTGTCCAATTTGCAACTCATACCCTTCTCTACGCATGGTTTCAATTAAAACCGATAAGTGGAGCACTCCTCTTCCAAAAACAATAAATTTATCAGCAGTTGCACCTGGCAATACCCTAAGTGCTAAGTTTTTCTCTAATTCTTTTTCTAATCTTTCTTTTACGTGTCGAGAGGTTACAAATTTACCTTCTTTTCCATAAAATGGAGAATCGTTAATGGTAAAAAGCATACTCATAGTAGGCTCGTCAACATTAATAGCAGGTAAAGCCTCTGGATTATCTATTTCGGCGATAGTATCACCAATTTCGAAACCTTCAATTCCTGTAATGGCGCATAAATCACCCGCAGTAATTAAGTCTTTTTTAGCTTTTTCAAATCCAACAAATTCGTATAAATCTTTAACTTTAGACTTAACCATTTTGCCATCTTTTTTCATCAACATTACTTGCTTGTTTGGAGCTATTTGTCCACGATGTACTCTTCCAATGGCAATTCGACCCGTAAAACTTGAGTAATCTAAGGATGTTATTAACATTTGTAAATTACCTTCTTCTACCTTTGGTTCTGGTATATGTTCAATAATTTGATCTAATAAATAGAAAATATCTGTGGTTGGTTTTTTCCAATCAGGCCCCATCCAATTTTGCTTAGCAGAACCATAAACTACCGGAAAATCTAATTGTTCTTGTGATGCATCTAATGTAAACATTAAGTCAAAAACCGACTCGTAGACCTCTTCAGGTGTGCAGTTTTGTTTATCAACTTTATTAATAACAACAATAGGTTTTAAGCCTAATTGAATTGCTTTTTGCAAAACAAACCGGGTTTGTGGCATTGGACCTTCAAAAGCATCTACCAATAATAATACTCCATCGGCCATGTTTAATACACGCTCTACTTCTCCTCCAAAGTCACTGTGACCAGGTGTATCAATAATATTAATTTTGTATCCTTTGTAATTTACGGATACGTTTTTAGCTAAAATGGTAATTCCTCGTTCACGCTCCAAATCATTATTATCTAAGATTAGCTCGCCAGGAGTTTCATGTTTTTTAAAAATTTCGCACGCCATTAACATTTTATCCACTAAAGTTGTTTTTCCGTGGTCAACGTGTGCAATAATTGCTATGTTTCTTAACTTTTGCATTTTAATTTTTTGGTTTTGCTTGTTCAACATTAATCATATTTCCACCTACTTCTAATTTATTTTTTATTACTTTTTCCATTTCTCTGGCATCGCTATCTTTTACTTCCACAAAGGAAAATTCTGGTAAAATATCAATTCGACCTACACTTTTAGCCGATAAACCGGTTTGATCACAAATGGCTCTTAATACGGCTCCTTTGTTAATTCTGTCTTTCTCCCCTGCTCCTAAGAAAAATCGTTTATACCCACCTCTTGAAAAAGAGGAAGATGAAGATGAACCATTTCTAGGTCTATCATCTCCACGTCTGTTAAATCGATCTGATCCAGCTCGGTCGCTGCTGCTACTGCGCTCTCTATCCTTAAATCTCGATTCACGCTCGAAAGAAGCTGAATTTAAATCTTCTGAATTTTTATAATATTGTAAAAACCGGGTAAATTCAACGGAAATAAATTTCTGAACAATTTCCTGGCTGGTAAATTTTGAAAGTTTTTCTTCAATTAATGTGGCAAAAGGCTTAATATCCTCTTCTTTTACCTCGAAATTACAAACTTTATCAATTAAGTAATGTAATTGTTTCATACAGATTTCTTTTCCATTAGGGATAGACTCCTTTACAAACTTGGCTTTTACTAAATTTTCAATATCTCGCAATCTTCGTTGCTCATTCATGTTCACTAAAGCTATAGATACTCCAATTCGTCCGGCACGCGCTGTTCTTCCGCTTCGGTGTGTGTAGCTTTCTATATCTTCTGGCAATTGATAATGAATTACGTGCGTAATTCCGCTAACATCAATACCTCTGGCTGCAACATCGGTTGCAACTAAAATTTGGATATTTTTACTTCTGAAAGAAGCCATCACCATTTCTCGTTGTTGTTGAGATAAATCACCATGCAAGGGAGCTGCATTATAACCATCTTCCATTAGTTTTTCACTAATTTTTTTGGTGTCGTTTTTAGTACGGCAAAAAATCAATCCATAAATATCAGGATTAAAGTCAACAATACGTTTTAAGGCTTGATACCGATGACGTTCCTGAACCTGATAATATAAATGGGTTAGGTTTTCTGCTGTGGTATTGTTTTTTCCTGTAGTAATTTCGATGGGGCTATCCATGTACTGACTGGCTATGCTTCTAACTTCGCGCGACATGGTGGCTGAAAACAACCATACTACGCGTTCTTGTTCAATTTTTGAGAAAATTTTATCAATATCGGGTTTAAAACCCATGTTTAACATTTCATCTGCCTCATCTAAAACAGCTACTTTAATGTTGGATGTATTAATTCTTTTTCTTTCTAATAAATCCAAGCATCTTCCAGGGGTTGCAACAATAATATGCACACCTCTTTTTAGTTGATCTAATTGTTTATCGATGCTTACTCCGCCATAAATAGGAATAATTTTTGCATTCGGATATGGTTTACTGAATGTATTTAAATCGTTACATATTTGAACGCAAAGTTCTCGAGTTGGGCATAAAATAATAGCCTGTGGAAGGCTAATGCTAAAATCGATTCGTTCAATTAAAGGTAAACCAAAAGCACCTGTTTTTCCGGTTCCGGTTTGTGCTAAAGCAATAATGTCGGTGTTTTTGTTTTCTTTTAAGTAAGAAATAACTTTTTCTTGTATTGGAGTTGGATTAATAAATCCAATACTCAATAAATTATCTAATAATTTTTGTTCTAATCCTAATTCTGCAAATGTCATGTGTAAAAAAGTTTGGCAAATATATGTAAGTTAAAATTTTACTTTATATATTCTCTGTTAATTAATCGTTATTGAATTTTTTTCTTTCCTCCGCTCTTAAATCACTACAAATCAATCGCTTAATTTCTTTTTTGAAAGATGAAAGAGTATCAATTGCTTGATATCCCTTTGCATGAAAGGTGGTTACGCCCTTACTTGGATTTGAATTCATTTAAAAACTATGCAAAGGTAGTAATTAATAATACTAGTTCCAAATGATTCTATTTCAGTAAGTTATTTAGTAAGGGGATGAGAAGACAAAAATTGGCGCAATCCATAAAAAAACAAAGCCCCTTTTGGGGCCTTATTCTATTTTCTAATTAAGGTTATATGTCCTTGGAAATCATCCCTTTGGATGGGCTTTCCATTTCTATCATCGGCCGTAATGGTGTAAAAATAAGTCCCATCAGGGTTATCTCCACCGTTCCAGGTACAATCTGCTGGTTTATTGGTTGGACCACATGGACCATATACAATTTTACCCCATCGATTATAAATAGTGATATTGAAGTTTTTTAAACCTTTTGCTTTGGCATAAAACGTCTCATTTAATAAGTCGTTATTAGGTGTAAACACATTCGGAATTTCAATAGCTAACTGATAAAGATCGAGGGTCATATATGCAGTATCTCTACAACCTGCTGTGGGATTAACACCTATTAGCATAATGGTATAAATATCTCCTTCTGTAAATTCTTTTGTTAAATCATACGTATTACCTGCCGGGCTTCCATTAATAAACCAGCTATAAGCCGCTCCTTGTGGAACACTATTATTCTCGAAGTTTATGGTAACAGGCGCTTCTCCATTGACCGAATCATAATCGGATACAAAAGCAAGATTTGGAGTATAGGTAACTGTAATAGGAAGTACAGTAGGGAAACTGGCACAACCAAAACTGTTGGTTTCTGTTACATATACTGAATAATTATTCGCAATCAACCCTACTGGATTTACTTGACTGGTAAGCGCTGCATTGGTGTACCATTTTATTTCTCCGCCTGAACCTGTTGCGGATAAATCGGTAATTCGATACCTTGCGCAATAAGGACTAGAAGATGTTGCAACGGGTGGTGCAGGAAAAGGATTAACGACTACTTCAAAAGTATCTGAACCCCAACATCCTCCATTAAAATGATGATAAGTAATTTCGTGCGAACCTAAGCCTGAGTTTGCTGGACTGAAGCTACCCGAAGCCGAATCTATTACTGTACCGTTCCAGTACCCTGGACCTGGTGTAGCAGCAAAAGTAACATTTCCCTCATTTAAACAGTAATTTAAATCCGTAGTTGTAATATTTACAATAGGTAATGGCAATACATGCACATGATAATTAGCCGTATCAGCACATCCGCCAATAGGATCCGTAGCAATTACAGTATAATTTGCAGGTACGCTTGGATTTGCCCAAGTCGGGTTCATAAATGGTGTTGAAAGCGTATTAACAGGCGACCAAACATAATTTAATGGCCCTCCACAATACATAGTATAGTTCCAAACATTGTTTCCATCTAAAGGATTTGGCCCATCTGAAAATAAAACATTTCCATCTGCATCATATATGGTATAACTTTCTTCAAAAGGAAATGAACCACTGGCAAAATCTATGCTTACCAAATCTCCAGCCATTAAATAAACGGTATCCACTAATATTGTATCATTTCCTGACAAGGTATTTTGAATAGTATAAATGCTATCCAAGGTTCCATTTATATTTAGGGCTAATATGGCTCCATTCCATCCATCGCCATCTGAATCACGTAAATCTAATACAATAAAACATGGTTTATTAGCAGTATCGACGGCTAATAATAAGGTGCTGTCGCCAATACAAATTAATGAATCACCCATGATAACCATGGCTGGTTTTGCATTTTGTGAAACCAATACCTGTACAGAATCTAATTTATTACATCCTAAGGCACTGCTTACCTCAACATACACCGCTTGTAAGCCGGGGGCATCAAATATACCCGTAGGGTTGGGTATACTTGCATTGCTCATGATGTTTGATGGAGTCCAATCATAGGTAAATGAAAAAGAAGAGTCTGCCGAAACCTGAAACTGTACTTGATCATTTAAACAAATGCTGTCGTCAGAAACACTTGCCTCAATATTAAAAGTGGGCACCACATATATATTGAAACTGGCTGTATCTGAGCATTCTCCAATAGGGTCTAGAGCAATTACTGTATAGGTAACAGAAGTATTTGGCGAAGCCCAGGTTGATACCGTATTAGAAGAACTTAATGAAGAAGTGGGTGACCAAATATAGCTTAGAGGAGCAGAACAATTCATGGTGTAACTCCAAACGTCACCATTTACTGGGCTAGGACCATCAGAAAACAATAAATTACCTGAGCCATCATACACATCATAGCTTTCTTCTGAGGGATAATTCCCATCGGTATAGTTAATGCTTACCAAATCTCCGGAATTTAAATAAATAGTATCTACTAACAGAGTATCATACAACGAAATAGTATTGGGGATGGTATACGTACTATCTAAAACCCCATTTACATATAATTTTAACGCTGCCCCATTTGATCCATCACCATAGGAATCATGCATATTTAATACCACAAAGCAATTGCTTCCGTAGCTATTTTGAGCAACTAATAAGGCGCTATCTCCCGAGCATAACGTTGAATCACCGATTACAGTTATCTCTGGTACTGTGTTTGAAGATACCAATACATGCACTGAATCATATTTGGTACATCCTTCTGAGCTAGAAACACTTACTAATACCGGTATTAACCCTGAATTAGTGAATGTTCCGATAGGATTAAAAATAGTATCATCATTCATCATATTGCTTGGTGTCCATGAATACGAATAATCCAAAACAACATCTGCATTTACGTTAAATTGAACTTGATCATTTAAACAAATGCTATCGTCTGATTGAGTAAGATCAATATTAAAATTTGTAACTACATGAACTGTAATAGTAGCTGTATCAACACAACCACCGATCGGATCCATTCCGATAACACTATACGTGGTGTTTGCAGTAGGTGATGCCCAAACAGAATCAGAATTATTTGGATTTATAGTTGCAGAAGGATTCCATGTATAGTCTAAATGTGCACCACAAAACACATCATACGTCCAAACATTGATCCCATTTAAAGGAAAAGGACCATCCTGGAAAAGCAAATTTCCATCTGAATCATATATAGAATAACTTTCTTCGCTTGGATAAAACCCACTTAAAAAACTTAAGGTAATGTGATCGCCTGAGTTAAAATGTAACGTATCTATTAAAGAATCAGGATTCAAAAAATTAAGTGTATATAAAGTATTTGGAACTCCATTTACAGATACCGTTAACAATGCGCCACTCCAGCCATCGCCATAAGAATCCTGCAAATTAAATACTAAAAAACAATTGGATGAACCCGAATTATTAACCACTAATAACGTGCTATCGCCACTACATAAAGTAGTATCTCCAAAAATGGATAAATCAGGCTTTACATTAGGTGAAACATTTACTAATAAAGTATCATATTTTAAACAACCAAAAGGACTGGTAATATGTAGGAAAATACTATCAATACCGGGTGTAACAAAAGTTCCTATCGGATTACTAATGGTATCAAAGTTAAAATTTGCATTTCCAAGCCACTCATAGGTATATATGCCACCAGGATTTTCAGTTACCCCAAAATAAATCTGATCATTTAAACAAATTCCGGTATCTGATTGTGTAGTACTAAAAGAGAAATCAGGAACAACAAATACAGTGATAGTATCAGAATTTTTACAGGTTCCGTTTAAATTACTTGAACCACATAAGTGGTTGTAACAGAAGGTGTTGCGATGACCGTATCACAAGTAGCGCAAGAAAAATTCGTACCAATTATAATTGGATCTCCTGAGATAGAGGTCCAGGTAAAGGACGTACCTCCCGAAGCATACAAATGAGCTTGACCCGGCAACTGACTTTTGGGGCCGCATATAATATGATCTGGCCCTGCCAAAGTGGCTGGTGAAACCGCAATATCATATATAAATGTTTGTAAACCAGGTATGGGACAAGCTCCATCATTAACCGTGACAGAAAATGAAGTATTTAATCCGGCACTTCCGCCCGGAGCAACCCAAGAATAGTGTACAACAATAGGATTAATACCAGTTACAGAATAATTAGATCCCGGTAAAACAATAGACATATTGGTGATGATGGATAAAATATCGGCCCCATCAATATCATTGTATTGCGCATCAAACTCTAAAGTATCTCCTTCACATAATTGTGCAGAATAAGGCCCTAAAAGCATGGCTGGTGCATGTAAATTCTGAATAGTTCCTGCGGTATCTTCCGGAACAATATTAGTACAATTTTGAATCACAAACTGGATATCCCGCATAACAGTTCCAATAATTTGGCCTGCACTATTATACTCTGTAACCCTTACCACCACAATAAATTTCCCCATAGTGATGGGGGTAAAAGTAATTTGGCCTGTAAAATGATCTAAAGTGATCCCCACTAAAGGTTCGTTACAACTGTAAGGAGAAGTAGCTACTAAGGGAGAGTTTACTGTATAGCGGGGACATATAAAATCATACACCAATGAATCTCCATCCAATTCCACGACTCCCCAGTTATAGTTTACGGGTTGTCCGACACAAAAATAAGGAATGGGTTGAGAGGTAAAGTCAGGAGAATTATTGCATGATGCAAGCACATTGTTTAATGTAGCACTTATGTAATAATCTTCATTGATGCTATTTGGAAAATTTGTAGAGGTATTTCTTTGTGAAACAGTAGATGAAAGATTCCAATCTGCGCATGGGGCAAGGGTAATAACTCCCTGATAGATATATTCTTGCATTCCTGGAAGATTACCTCCATTGCAGGTACTATTTGCTGAATCAGCAGCACATAATTGAGAAACTTCTGTGAAACTCAATCGCTGCAGAACAGTACTAGAGTTTCCACAACTGCTTGTAGCGGTAAGGGTTGTAGTACTAGGCATGGTTGTACCACTGCAATCTCGGTAATATTTAAGAGTTACTCTATATTGATTTCCACCTAAACACTCATAGGTTAACTGCCCACCTGCATAGTGTGTAGCAGAAAGCTTTAAAAATGATAAACCAAAGAATGTAAAAAGGATTAGAGCTCTTAAACCAAAATATTTCATCACTATTAAATTAAGACGGCAAATATAATGCTATTTATAGTTAGTAAAAAATATTTTTACTAACTATAAATTAACAAATGAAATCTACTTTCTAATTAAGGTAATATATCCTTGAAAATCTGCTCTAGTAATGGCTTTACCATTCCGATCTTCACCGGTCATAGTATAAAAATAGGTTCCATCCGGGTGATCTCCCCCGTTCCAAGCACAATCAATTGGTTTATTAGTTGGTCCGCATGGGCCATATACAATTTTGCCCCATCGGTTATAGATGGTTAATGTATAATTTTTTACCCCTTTTGCTTTGGCATAAAATAGTTCATTCAATAAATCTCCGTTGGGTGTGAACACATTGGGAATATTAATAGCTAATTGATATAAATCGAGCAACATAAAGGCAGTATCACTACATCCTTCGGTAGGATTAGTCCCTACAAGCATAATAGGATAAACATCTCCTTCTTTAAATTCGTAAGCCATATCATACGTATTTGTTACTTTGGTGCCGTTAATATACCAGCTATAAGCCGCATTTGCAGGAGCACTAGTATTCTCAAAATTAATGGTAACAGGTGCCTGTGATTTAGCAGAATCAAAGTCAGACGTGAAGCTAACATTTGGTGTATAAGAAACTGCTATAGGAAGAACAGCCGGAAAGCTATGACAGCCATAAGTATTCGTTTCGGTTACATATAATGAAAAATTATTAGCAATTACCCCTACCGGATTTACCGGATTATGTAAGGTTGAATCTAAAAACCAATGAATTTCCCCTCCGCTTCCTACGGCAGTTAAATCGGTAATTCTATATCGGGCACAATAAGGGCTAGATGAAGATGCCAAAGGCGGAGCAGGAAAAGGCCTTACAAAAAACTGAAAAGTATCTGTACCCCAACAAACTCCATTAAAATGATGATACTGTACTTCATGCGGTCCTAAACCGGCATTTGCAGGCGTAAATACTCCGGATGCCGAATCAATGGCTAAGCCAGTCCAATACCCACCTGTTGGTGTAGCCGTAAAAGTTTCACTGTTACCGTTTAAACAATAACTTGTATCGGTGGTAGTTACATGTATTGATAAAGGGGGCAATACAGTTACTTTAAAGCTGGCTGTATCTGTACATCCACCCACCGGATTGGTTGCAACTACAGTATAGGTAGTAGTAGCATCTAGTGACCAAACAGAATCATTGGTTGAGTTTACAGGTGACCAATTATATGTAATGCCACTTGCATAAAAAGTATTAATAAAAATTTCATCTATTGACCAATTGTCCTGACCGGCAGCTGAAAAAGCGGGCTGGTTCCATCTAAACCGGGTTGCAGCTGTTTGAGCGGCTAAGGGGATATTTTCGGTGACATGTATAAAATTGGGAAACGCATCAACATCGTATTGATTGATAGTAAACCAGTTTGCACCGCCATTAATAGAATATTGAAGAAAAACATTCTCGCCATTATCTGCATTTTCACAGGGAGCTGCACCTTGCGAAATTTCAAGGTAAAACTCAACATTTCCTCCTGCACTAACATCTAAGTCAACCGTAGTAGCGGCTCGAGCAGCACCATTAAAATAAAGCGCATTTCCATTTACCGAACCACATATATTGTCCACTGCTCCATTCATAACTAACAAATTGTAAGAATTGATAGGATCAAAATCATCTCTAAAAATAGGATACAAGGAATTATTAAATACTATTAATTGGGTCGAGTCGCCACTACATAAAATTGTATCTCCAAAAATGGTAATATCCGGTGCATAATTCGGAGATATTTTAATCAAAGTAGTATCATACTCACAACCAAAATCATCGATAAAATGGTACGTAAAATGATAATACGAAGTATCTCCTAAGAAATATGCAGTATCTGAATTAGAAATAACTGTATTTCCGTATGTCCAATATGAACTTTGCTGCGTATTTTGAAAACCGATGTTTCCGGGTATTAAGCTTGGATCAAAACCCATGTGCCAGTTAAATATATA
Source organism: uncultured Flavobacteriales bacterium (assembly GCA_964403835.1). Classification (GTDB taxonomy): domain Bacteria; phylum Bacteroidota; class Bacteroidia; order Flavobacteriales_G; family JALEGO01; genus CAYOHR01. The sequence continues at coordinate 44,692 of CAYOHR010000009.1, read as the reverse complement.
TCCGTTATCTGAAGCCCATAAATCCGTAACCTCAAAGGTCCAAGTTCCGTTTAATGGACAACCTATTAAATCATCAAAAGAATCATCCGGAGCATACGTATCGCTTGGAAGCGTAGCATAAGTTCCTGTTCCCATAAAGGTATTCCACGTTCCATTAGGAGCTCCCATGGACCAGCAATAATCCCAGCCGGTACCTGCAATAGGAAAAATATCATCTCCATCATTTGGAACTCCCAAAAAACATCCTAAAGCTCCCTGATTAATTTGATTGGAAAGCATAATGCTTTGCCCATTAGGACAAATCAGTTGTATTTCAATATCTCCCATAAAGGAGTGTTCCATATTTACACAAATGCTTTGTATATCTGCCCCGCTGGTTACTGTTTGACCGGGTAGAAAAACATTAATATCGGTAGTACTGCTAAACGGGATGCCCTGTAAATCTGGCAAAGCTAAAGGCTCGCCCCCAGAAGAAAAATTATATGAATAGTATTGGGTGGTAGCCTGCGCAAATAAATCAATGGTATCTGTACAAGCTTCTGATATATTTAATACAGTTCCTGCAAAATTGGGTTTTCCACTAATTCTAACTACTAACACCTCTTGCATACGATGACATCCGTTAGAGTCTGTAACCTGCTGAAAAATAGGATAATACCCCGGAAAATTAAATGCGTGCCAAAAAGAAGAGGTATCATAATTAACCCCGTTCACGTTCCATACAAAGTCGCTGAGTGAATCACTCTGATGATAACTCAAGTCATTTTCAGGATAACTGGTATTAGCTTCAAAAAAAATAGTATCTCCTAAACATGCATCCAAGAAATGAGTAGCAGTATCAAAAGCCGGAATAGTGATAGCTCCCGGAAGAATTAACTGGCAACTATTACAGTTGGCACCAATAACCCAGCCTTCATTTTCAGTGGAACCATCTGTAAAAACATGCAAAGTAAGGCAGCCGTAGTTTGAATAAATAGTTGTATTATCAATAGTTGTAGAAGTATAACACCCAATTAATGGCGAGGACATACCTGCTCCATCATACACACACATGGTATCGCCAATGGCTAAATTAAAGACTGAAAAATCAAGTTCAATTTTTTGGTTGGCTTGATCCGGGCAAATAATTAATGTATCATTTTGGTTGGCTACATAGGGTGCTCCTGCGGTAGCCCCTCCTGCATCGTAAATAAGACCTGCACATTGCGCAATAGAATCTGAAGAAACAAAATCATACGTGGCTTGAGAGTAGCTTTGTAGGGTAGAAATCAAAAAAAAACAAACAAATAAATACGCGATTTTTTTCATAAAAACACTTTGAATAATAAGAAAATTTAAAAGAGGACAAATTTACCTGAAATATTACACTTAAAAAAATATTTCTGTATAAGCGACATTTTATTTTAGTTTTGAAGATTAAACGAATCCAAACAGAAGATTGTTTAAACGTTTTCACTGAATGAGTAAGCAAAACATATATATTATTGGATCATGTTTTATCCTGATCTTTATTGTTTTTTACAAAAGCTTGGCTTGTCAATTTTTGAATTGGGACGATCCAAAAACTATTTATGAAAATCAAATCATCCGGCATTTTTCTTTACAAGGGTTTGCAGATCTGTTTAAATCAAATTATTGGTCTCATTATCAGCCACTTACATACCTAAGTCTTTCTATTGAATACTATTTTTTTAAATTAAACCCTTTTTATTATCATTTAGATAATTTGCTTTTACATATTGCTAATTCCATCCTTGTTTTTCTTTTTATAAAACGGATGATTAGAGGCAGTAAAAATGAGGTATTATATAGCATTCTCATTACTTTTCTATTTGCCCTTCATCCGCAAAAGGTAGAATCAGTGACCTGGGCCGCTGAAAGAAAAGATGTTTTATATTCCTTTTTTTACTTACTCTCCTTAAATTCTTACCTGCGTTATGTTCAACAAGAGGAAGGCAAGAAATATTTAATTATTTCTCTACTTTGTTTTGTTTTCGCTTGTTTATCTAAGTCGATGGCGGTTTCTTTTGCTATGGTTGTGATTGCAGTTGACGTTTTCCAACACAGAAAAATAACCCGGAACCTTATTTTGGAAAAACTGCTATTCATAGGCATTGCTATTGCATCCGGAATACTGGCCTCTCAATTAAACGGAGCGGCAGCTAACATTGCCAATACCAATTATTTTAATATTTTAGAACGTGGTTTCAATGCCTTACATGCCTTTTGCTGGTATATTCAGCATTTGGTATTTCCATTTGATTTATGCGCGTATATCCCGTTTTATGAACCCGGGTACTTTGAAGTATACTATCCCGGGGTATTTGAAGTAATCATTCTTTTGCTCATGCTGGGCTTTATTATTTTCTTTCGAAAAAATCGCTTCATGTGGTTTGGGCTGCTATTTTTCATAGCCAATTTAGCTTTAACATTTCAATTGATTCCTTATGGCAGGGTGTTAGTAGCTGATCGATACACCTATTTATCTTCTATTGGTTTCTGGATATTTTTAAGCAGTCCTTTTTATCATATGCAGATAAAAAAAATTTATTTAAGCATTCCTATCACCCTTATTCTTTTATACAGCGTACTAACCTATCACAGGCAAGATGTTTGGGCCAACTCAGAAGTATTTTGGGATGCTGTTTTAGAAAAATACCCCATGTCATCTGTGGCTATGAATAAAAAAGGAGAATATAATGCCAAACAAAAGAATTTTGAGCTGGCTGCCATCGATTTTCAACTGGCGTATTCTATTAATAAAGAGGATTTTGAAATTTTAAATAACATGGGAAATATCCATTTAGTAGAAAATAAAGCCCAGGAAGCCAGCCATTTTTATGAGCGCTCTTTAGCTATATACAATCAACAACCCATTACCCTAAGTAATTTAGGCATTGCCTATGCAAAATTGGAAAATATAGAAAAAGCAGAACAATGCTTTTTTAAATCTTTAGCCTTAAACCCGAATAACGCAGAAGTATATTATAATTTAGGAAAATTATATAAATCATCAAACAAGGCTAAAAAGTCGGAAGCCTATTATTTAAAAGCCATTGCTTACCAACCCGATTATTTAGATGCGTATTTTAATTTAGCCAATTTATACAAGAGTGAAGAGGCTTTTCAGCAGGCCGAAAATTATTATAACAAAGTGTTGGTGTTAAATGAACACTATGCGCCTGCATACAGGGAGAGAGGATTATTATACCTGAGTGTAAAAGATACACTCAGAGCCTGTCCTGATCTTCAAAAAGGGAATGCCTATGGATGGGAAAATATTTGTAAATAATGGTATTAAAATCCTATATATCATATATAATTATTGGGTTTATTAATATTCTCACCTATTTCTTTTTTTTAAATAATTCGTTTTTAAACTACGACGATTTCACCTTTGTGGTAGAAAATGAATGGGTAAAAAACCTTCACTTTTCTCATGTACAATCTATTTTCACACATCCTTACCAGGGCCATTATCAGCCCATTACCTGGTTGGTATATGCACTCATATATCAAATTGGAACAACTTCTATTTACTTTCATGTGGTTTCTCTGCTTATGCACATCTTCAATGGCATACTCCTATATAAAATTTTCAATGCTTTATCGCCGGCAAAAACGGTTTTAAACTTGTTGTGTGTGCTCTTGTTTTCTGTTCATCCATTATTATCGGAGAATGTATTTTGGGTTTCAGGGCTGAATAATCTTTTGTGCTTTTTCTTTTATGCATCAGCCTTCTATGCATTTTTATTGTTTCAAAATACGCTCCATAAGAAATATATTTGGCTATCCTTTTTCCTCTTTTTAATGGCTCTGCTGTGCAAATCGATGGCAATATCCCTTCCTATTCTCCTCTTGGCTTATTCATATTTTATCTTAAAACAAAAAAACTGGAAAAACTATGTGTTTTTAGTTTTCTTTTTTATCGGCTCTTTTATCTTTTCCTTGCTAGCTGTGAAAAGCTCAGATGCCTTTGGGTCGCTTGAAATATCTACCTATTCTTTTTCGGTATTGGAAAAAATTATTTTAATCTTAAACACCTATGCTTTTTACTTTCTAAAAGCTATTATTCCTACACATTTGTCTATCATTCACCCTCTACCTGTCCAAATTATAACGGTTCAATATTGCATACAGGCCTTATTTTTAATAGTGGTTTCCATTTTTATTATTTTAAAAAAGAAAACACATCCTCTGGCCTTTTTAGGTCTGCTTTGGTTTTTGATTACCTTGTTGCCCGTAAGCCAAATTATTTCTTTTGGATATTCGATGGTATCTGAGCGATATAGCTACTTTGCGTTGCCCGGAATAATCCTTATTTTTTATCCATTTTTAGATATATGGAAGTCTAAAATATACATTCCTGTTTTACTTACCGCCACCCTTAGCTTGGCTATACTTACTTTTCAACGCGGTTTTGTATGGAATAACAGCATCCATTTATACGAAAATGTATTAGAATCATACCCTCAACATGGCTATACACATTATGCTTTAGGTGTGGTATATCAAGACTTACATGATCCTGCTGCGGCACTTAAAAAATTCTCAGAGGCAGAAAAACTGGGATATCAGACAGAAAAACTCTTTTTTTCAAAAGCACTCATTTATTTATCCACACAGCAATACGACCTTGCTTTAATTAACTTTAACTTATGTTTAGAGAAAAACAGCAATCATAAACAAGCTTGCCTAAATATGGGAAATATTTATTTTAATAAACAAGATTATTTAAACGCTAAAACCTATTATACACGCTGTATTCAAATAGACCCCCAATATGTGGAGGCCCTGGAAAATAGAGCCATTTGCAATTTAAAAATGGGTGCCACCCCGGAAGCCTTAGAAGATATAAATGCGGCATTAAAAATAGACCCACTTCGAAAAAAAGTATTAGCTTTAAAACAAAAAGTACTCCAAAATACGGCGCATTGAGATATCCCAAATTGATATTATCCATTATAATAAACACGCTTTTGTTTGCGGGAGTGCTCGTGTTTTTTAAAATTCAATTTGTGACCAATGACGATGTGCGCATGATGCTGTGGTCAGCGGGAATAAGCCAGGTAAAGCACCCGACCGAATTTCTGCTGTTTATGCATATTTTTATGGGGAAAATTTTAAATACTTTTTATGAGCTAAGTGTTTCTATTCCTTGGTATACGCTTCATTTTATTGTATGCTTATGGATTGCTTTTGTGAACATATACCGCATTTTACTAAAAATTCATTCAACAAAAGTTGCTACTGCATTATACTTATTTCTCTTTTTTGTTGTGGGGATGGATTGCATTCAGAACCTGCAATTTACAACCATAGCGGGTATATTATGCCTTTCCGGATTTTTTGGTTTGTTTTCTCATCTGCGGTCTAATAGAATAACGTTTACCAAAAGCTGGTATTTTTATATGGGTCTGATTGTATGGGGAGCGATGATTCGTTTAGAAAGTTTTTTACCTTCTTTTTTAATCTTTTGTTGTATTTGTACTGTCCTTATTTTTTCAAAAAAAATAGAGGCAAAAAACTGCATCAAACACTTATCCATATTAATAAGTGTAATTTTTACACTGTATGTATATCAGTATGTTGCTTATAAAAGAAACGCTGCTGTTTCCGAATTTAATTCCTTTAATGGGGCCCGGGCCGAATTAAACGATTATTATTCGTTGGAATTTCTAAATTCCGATGATAAAAAACTAGCGCTAAACCACGCACAGTGGAGCGAAAACGATTATAACATGCTCATGAACTGGCTATTTTTTGATGAATCGATATTCAATAAAACATCTATTGATCATTCGTTAGAGAACGTTCATGCATGGAATCGTTTCAATTACAAAAACATAAGCTCCACCTTCATGCATGTGAACCTACACATCCTTTTAAATTTTGTATTTATCACCCTACTTATTCTCTTTTTTATTCAAAGAAAAGGGCTTTATATATGGTTGGGTGTATTTTTTACAATTGGCTTATTAGCGGTGTATAGCATTGTATTCATGAAACCTTTTACCGATTATATTTGGCGATATATTTGGCTCTTTTGCTGGGCCCCATTCTTTATTTATAGGTTAGAACTGCCCGACACAAAAAAAATAAAGGTGCTTTCTATTGCAATGCTTAGCATGGGTATTTTGATCAGTGGTTATACTATTTCAAAATATATAAAACAAAGCGCACAAATAACTCAAAATAATTGGTGGATGGGGTATGAATTAAATCAGTTAAAAAGCATTCAAAACACTACGTTTTTAGTTTTCGGAAGCGCTCTGCCGTGGGAATTTATGGATCCGTGGATGAATATAGAAGAGCTGGAAGATGTACCCATTTTTGTTTTTGGATCGGCACAGCAAACTTTATTAGCCAAAGATATTTTAAGCCCTAAACCGAAAAATTTAGCTGAACTTTTGTGTGATGAAAACTACACATTAATTAATAACCATGCGGCACATATTCGTTTAAATCTTTTACAAACTTATATGCGGGAACATTATCAGAAAAAGATGGTGTTTCAAGAAATTCATAAAAATGATATCTACGGCATTTACAAGGCAAAATGCCCTTCTTAGGGTTTCTTGCAAACTAGGATGGTGTCGTTTTCATTCACTCCCATATTCGAAAAAATGGGATTATTTTTTGCAAATTGGAGAATTTCTACTTGAAAAGACGAGATTTTTAAACGTTCAACCAAATCATTCAGGTAATAAATCCGCACATGATCATCTTGTCCGAATAACTCCTTTCTAAGCTCAGCCGAAAGTTCTTCTTTCCCTTCTTCTATGGTCATTTCTTCTTTATTAAAAGGCACCTGAATAAGTAAATTTCCGGCGGGTTTTAATATGCGATATAATTCGCTCATCGCTTTTTTATCGTTTTTCACATGCTCCAACACATGGTAGCAAATGATTAAATCATAAGTTTCATCAGCTTCATCAATATTGCATATATCGTAGTTTTTTAAGCACGATTTGCTTTCGTAATCACTATCAACATAGGTAATGTTGTTTAAAGCTTTAAAACGCTTCTTAAAATAGCGCTGGGGAGAAAAATCGAGCACTTTTATCTTTCGTGTTTCAATATCTTGTTTTTCTTTTAAATATTGCCATAAAACGCGGGTTCGGGGTAAACTCCCGCAATAGGGGCACAATTTATCCTGGCCATTATGAGATAACACAAAGCTTTTTAATTCTTTTTCGCAAACATTACAATAGCATTTTTTGCCTTTATAAAATAAATGAAAGGAGATAGAACGCAGCAAAAATTCGTTTTGATAAACAAAGGATTTTGGTAAAAATTGAAATAGTATATTTTTTAAATTTTTATACATGCTTAAATTCCTCCATTAAGAGCACCAATTTATATAAATCGAAGTACACCATATTTGGATTGCTTGAATGCACTAAATGATCCTTAAATCGATTTTTAAACGGTTTTAAGACCATCAAACACAAACCATCCATTTTTCTTTTTTTTAAGGCATAAAAATACGCGTATAATTTAACTTGTTCGCAATCAATTTTATTTTCCTGTATTAATAAATAAAGATTTTTTATCCCGTTTTGTGTCTTTTTTATGAAATCTTCGGCGGCTTCCAAACCTAAATGGACAGCGGCATTGTTAATATGCTCAAGTCTGATTCCTTTTTGCTTGAGCAAATAAGCAAGTAAAGAATCTTCATACCCATATCCTTCCAAGCCCTGTGTAGAAAATACACTCAGGTATACGTCTCGTTTTATGATGAAATTATTGGTCATAAAAGACCGGTACGGATCTGCATTTCTTTTTTCGGCAGAAACCTGCTCGCGTTCAATCCCGTATTTCCATCTAAAAATGAGTTTTTGATCAGTGGGTTTTGTGGGATCGTAAGACCTTCCCCCGTATACAATGGTGGGTTGATTTTCTTTTAAAAACTGTACATATTTTTTAATGAATCCGACATCAATCCCCGAATCGCAATCGAGGTATAACAAATATTCATACTTAGCTTTTTGAGCCAGATAGGTACGAATTTTTGAACGCCCCAGGTTATCTGCTAGCTCTTCATACGTCAGGTTTTGAAGGGAAAGGATGCTTTTATTTTTTGATTTCAGGGTCGGATCACTAGAAGCGTCATCTACACACAAAATTTCAAAATTGATATGCTCATCCGTACACTGCTGGTGCAGGGATTGGATTAGATTTACTACATCAAAATTATAAACGGGAATAAGAACAGACAGCATTATAATTGCGCTACTTCAACAAAATCAAATATTTTCCCGCCTTCACATTTAACAATGCGCGATGGTACTTTTTGAATAATATTCATGTCGTGTGTAGCAACAATAACACTAGTACCGGCTTTACTAATCTCAAATAAAAGCTTAACAATTTCAACAGATGTTTCCGGATCTAGGTTTCCGGTAGGCTCATCTGCAATAATTAATTCCGGATTATTCAGCAAAGCACGGGCAATGCCTGCTCTTTGCTGCTCTCCACCTGATAATTGGTGGGGCATTTTATAGCCTTTGCTCACTAACGATACTTTCTCTAAAACCTCGGCTATTTGGGTATTCATTTTTTGAATATCCTCCCATCCACTGGCTTTTAATGCAAACAGAAGATTTTCGTAAATGGTTCTATCACCCAATAACTGAAAGTCTTGAAAAACAATGCCTAGTTTTCTTCTTAAAAAAGGAATTTCTTTTCGGGTAATGGTTTTTAAATCGAAGCCTACAATATTTCCGGTAATATTTTGGGGTAATATATCTCCGTATAAGGTTTTGAGAAAACTGCTTTTTCCGCTTCCTGTTCTACCTATCAGGTATATTAATTCTCCTTTGCCCAGCTTAAAATCAACGTTTGATAATATCAAATTATTATCTTGATAAATATCAGCATGATGTATTTCTATTGAGTTAGAAGAATCTCCCATCATTAATTTTGTTTCACGGGAATAACTTCCAAAACAAATGGAATATTGACCAGTTTCATAAAATCTTCTCCTATTTTTCGAATATCTTCATCATCCTCTTCGTATTTCCACAAAATTTTGATGTTGGCTCCGTTTTTATTTAGTTTACTCAATTTTTTAATAATCTCGAATATAGATATAATAGAAGATGAGCTTATATAATATAATTGAAAATCAAACACATACTCTACATTAGCAGGTGGATCAAACTGCTCAAACCAATCTAAAATAGGCTCAAAAAAGCGCTTTGAATTCTCAGGAAAAGATCTTCCTGCAATAGTAAAAGATCCCTTATTAGGATCTAAGGTAATATGGGGTGTATTTTTTGTTTCCTCAACAATCAATTTTCTCATACTTATAGGTTAATTTGTGTTTTTAGTTTTAACAAACTATACTCATTATCTAATTTATGAAAAGAATAATCAATTTTGTTGTTAGATTTTATTGCTAAGGTTATTAATCCGAGTCCTGCGCCACCTTTATGAGACATGTTTCCATCCGACAACACCTGCAAATAATATTTTTTTAATTCTTCGTGGGTTAAAGAGTTAATGTAATTAAGTTTTGCTTCTGTTTTTTTAACAAATTCTTCTTTTATTAAATTACCTGTTGTAGCATAATAATAATTTTGGCTATTAGCGCCAATAATAGCAAATGATTTTTGCTGTAAAGGAGCATCTTTTTCGCCATGGATATTGATATTTTGCATCATTTCTACCACAATGCTAAAAAAGCCTTTTACGCATTTTTTAGGGGCGTCTCTTTTAATCATTTCATTCTCAATCTCTGAAGCAACTTCATCTACCATTATCTTCTCAGGAGTTCCAGGATAGATATAGATAATTTCATCCATTTGCTTTAGCGCATTGGATTTTTCTATTTCAAAATGTTCTAAAACTAGTTCCGGCTTATGTATATTCTCGGTCTTTATCATGTTTAACATAAATTATTCTTCAATCTCAATCATTTTAAAAGGTATGCTGATAATTTGCTGATAGTCTTCACCAGCTTCTAGCATATCTTCATCATCCACTTCGTAATGCCAATTAATAGCAACAATACTCTTTTTATTGTTTTGAATATTTTCTAATCGCTTAAATAAATCCAAAATACACTTTGAAGAGCTGGTGTTAAAATATTCTAATTGAATATTAACGTTAGTTGCTGCATTTGGTGTATTAAAATAGGATTCAATCCAATCAATCAAAGGTTTATAAAATTCTATTGAGTTTTCAGGGATAGATCTTCCTTTAATTTCAAGAAGACCGGAGTTTGCATCAAAGATGACGGTTGGTGTTTTAGATGTTCCTTCTATTTTCAAGGCTTCCATAATAATGTATATATATTAACTTAATGAAATATTAATTCCTAATGTAAAAAAAGATTGTTCTTTATTGATATTGTAAAATTCAAAATCTAATTTATTTCCTGACCTTCGGGCTATATCTATTAACCCTAATCCGTTGGCTTCGCTTAAATCCCCATTATTTAAGGTTTGCATATACAAATCCTTCAAATGATCTTTTGATAAGGAGTTGATATGCGTTATTTTTTCTTTTAAATCTGCCACGTTATCTGCTAAAATATAGTTGCCCGTAATTATTTTATAAAATTCAGTTGTTTTTCCGACCATAAAAATAGCTGATTTGTCATTATCAACCTGATTTTGTGATGAATATTCATTTAAATGATATACATGCTGTAAACACTCGACTAAAATATTATAAATTTTTTTTTTAAGTTTTGACCCTTCATCTATTTGTTCTAACTTAATTTCCATAATTTGTAGAATAGACAATAATAAATCTGGATTTATATTACCAGTAAATGAAAGCATGATGTTATCTTGCTCCATTCTCTTGTAAAATCCAAAAATATCTACCATTTAATTCAATTAAGGTTAATGCAAAGATATAATTATAAGTTTTATATTAATATTTTTATAACATAAAGAATAAACAAGTATTTAACATGGAATGGTTTAAAAGTTGGTTTAACAGTCCCTATTATCACATCCTATATGACCATCGAAACAAAGAAGAAGCGGAATTATTTATTCGTCATTTGGCGTCCTATTTAAACCTCGAAAAACAAGCCCACCTGCTTGATTTAGCCTGTGGTAACGGAAGGCATGCTATTATTTTGAATCAATTGGGGTATCGGGTTACAGGCATTGATCTCTCTGAAAACAATATTAAAACAGCTCAGTTAAAAGAAAACCCAACCTTATCTTTTGTACAGGGAGATATGCGCGATGTTTATAAAAAAGAAGAATTTGATGTTGTTCTCAATTTATTTACCAGCTTTGGCTACTTTAATTTGATGGATGATAATAAAAAGGTAATTCAATCGGCCTTTCAAATGCTTAAAAACGAGGGACTTATTGTCATTGATTATTTTAATACGCATGTGATTTGTAAAAACCTGCTTAAAAAAGAAAGCATTCAAAAACAACATGTTCAGTTTGATATATCAAAAGAAATTGTAGATGGTTTTATTATTAAAACCATCCATATTAAAGATGAAGAAAATAATTACTATGAAACCTTTCATGAAAAAGTAATGCTTATTAGCCCCGAAGAAATTCAAAGTTTATTAACCCATCACTCATTTCAATTATTAAACTTGTTTGGAGATTACGATTTAAATCCTTTTCAATTAGAGAGCTCAAAAAGATTGATTCTTATTGCCCGGAGATGAAATCTTATGAAATATCATTAATTCCTTTTAAATTTGTGTATTGTTTCATTTAAATATTAAATTATGTCAGTATTAGTAGGTAAAAAAGCTCCTTATTTTAAATCGCAAACCGTTATAAACGGTATGGATGTGGTCGACGATTTTTCGTTGGATCAATTTATTGGAAAAAAACACGTGTTATTTTTCTTCTATCCTAAAGACTTCACTTTTGTTTGTCCTACTGAGCTACATGCATTTCAGGATCGTATTCAGGAATTTAAGGATCGAAATGTAGAAGTAGTGGCTTGTTCAACAGATACACCTGAATCACACTGGGGATGGTTGCAAATGACCAAACAACAAGGCGGAATTAAAGGTATTACATATCCAATAGTGGCTGATACCACCAAAACCATAAGCACAAATTACGGCGTTTTAGCTGGCGATTATGATATGGATGAGGATGGTTTATTAACTGCTACCGGCCCTATGATTGCTTACCGAGGTTTATTTTTAATTGATAAAAATGGCGTGGTACAACACCAAATTGTGAACAATTTTCCTTTAGGAAGAAGTGTGAGTGAGGCATTGCGAATGATTGATGCATTACAACACTTTGAAGCCTATGGTGAAGTTTGCCCCGCTGATTGGCACAAAGGCGAAAAAGCTTTACACGATACACACGAAGGCGTTGCTGATTATTTAGCTTCGGTTTAAATACCTTTCAAATAAATTAACATAAAGCCGCTAAATAGCTATTTAGCGGCTTTATTGTTTTCTTAGAAGAATAGTTTTGTTTATGACCTAAAAACCTATTACTATCCTCGTAAACTAAGGATTTTTATTAGGATCCGGAGCCCTTAAAGAATCTGACTCATTTTTAAGAGGATCAGAAGTTGAATTGATCGATTTTAGCTTATTTATTGAATCCGTATCAGAAATGCTCGTTTTATAGTTAACCAACATGCCATTTTTTACTCTTGGTTTGCTATCGTCTTTAATATCCCAAAGCTTATTATACTTATTGGTAACTACTTCTTCTTGCGGCAATAATTTATGGGCTATGAGGGCTACTTTTTTGGCAGAATCTGCCAAGTTTTGATCTGTTAAATAATTACAAAAGAGTAAAGATCCGTCTATTAATGCTTCTTTGGAACCGGCATCAATTTTTTTATAAAATAAGCTATCTGTCAACACCGCTTTTTCATAGTAATTTAATGCTTCAGTAACCAATTTATTACCCATGGCCGGATTTCTCAATTTAATTTCACAAAATCCTTTTATAAATTTAATGGCTGGATCATCTTCCAATTTTAATATATTACCATAGATACTGGATGCTTTTCTATATTCACTCGACCTTAATGGTGTAGAGGCTTGATTAACAGCCGCTTGCTTTAATGTAATAAAATACGATTTATTAGCTTCGTATAATTCAAGCTTTTTATCCTTCATTTTGTATTTTAAAGCAAATTTTATAGCATCTGCAATAGGATCTTTATAAGCTTCTTTTAATTCTTCATTGTCTTGCAATGAAATTTTATACATGCTCATGGACATGTATAAATAAGGCTCGGGATCTTTACTATGTTTGTCAGACTGCGATAGCCTATCTGCTTTAAACATACAATCTTCGTATTTCTCGAGATTATATAATTCTCTCAACTTTTCAATTTTTCCTCCTGTAACTTGGGCAGAAGAAACCATATAAAAAAACAGCAAAAATAATAATGAAATGAAAGATTTGTTACCCATATAAAGATTGGTATTGATAATTAGAACGAAGGTACTGATCGTCTGCTTCTAATTCTTCTAAATCCTCTTGTTTTGAATATTTTATAGTTTACATTAAAAGTAGCAAACATATAACTATCCTTATTTTTAGAATCTCCTCTTTGCTCATTTGTCCTTGTCGAATTATTTAGATCATTTGGAGCTCCTGGCTCTTCTTTCACACTTGGATCTGCAAAATACGCGGCAATTTCTCCCTTGGAGGCTTTTATAGCATCATTATTATAATAAACAGTACTTACATCATCAATATAATCAGAAAATGTTTTACGCACACCTATTTCAACACTAAACCTAAATTTACTGTTCATTAAATATCTAAATCCTAAACCTGTAGGCAGACAAATTCCAATTTTTGTATATGGCGAAGGTCCGCCCGGCAACCCCTGACCTTCTGTTCCAAGGGGCTGAAGATCATGCCATTGCCCATTTATATATTTTGATTGAGGATTAAAATAAAAACCACCAATTCCGGTAAAACCATAAATACCAAACTTAGATCCGGTTGACTTACTTCCTTTAATTCTGTATCTGGTTCCGGCTTTTTCTTGTACTAAATGATATTCATAAATTAAAGCTCCTTCTATAATCGGTGATCTGAAATTTAAATTTCGGTTGTTTCTAAAAGGCTCTAGAGTTAATTTATCATCTCCGCTAACCATAGCGTATAAAAGAGAGGCTCTTAAGGCCATATCTCGTCTTAAAAAATATCTATATCCGGTATTGATAACATACCTTGTAGCCTTTAACTCTAAATCTTGAATAAAATCTGTTCCAATTTGATCCTTTCCCCCTAGTTCTCCTAAAAAATTAGAAGGCCCTATCCCAACATAAAATTCTTTCCTGTATTGCTTCCAGTAATTTCCTTTAAAAACACCTTGAGAATAGGATTTTATAAAAAAACTAAAAAATAATATTATAAATATGTGCCTTTTCATAATTTACCCCAATATTATAACTTTTTTTTCAAAAAAAATAATTGTTAATGCTTTTTTAAGTAGTTTTTAAGATATTTAATCATTTTATCAGGTAAATCTGCTTCTAAAACATTAAACCATTTAACATCTTCTGATTTTCTAAACCAGGTTAATTGTCTTTTGGCAAAATTACGCGTATTTTTCTTTATTAGCTCAACCATTTCATGATATTCGATCAACCCATCTAAATACATATAGACCTCTTTATATCCCACTGTTTTAAGCGCATTGTGGTTTCTGTATTTCAATAAGGTTTCTGCTTCTTTTAAAAGTCCGGCTTCAAACATTTCATCTACTCTTTTATTTATTCTTGCGTATAACTGATCGCGTTGATCACAATTTAAGCCTATTTTAATTATTTTAAAGGGTCTTTCTTTCTTTTTTTGAGCAATAAATTGGCTGTAAGGAATGTTAGTTATTCGATACACCTCCAATGCTTTCATTATTCTTTGTGGGTTATTTATGTCAACCATTTCATAATAAATAGGATCGCATTCCTTTAAAAGAGCTCGTAATTTACTTAAACCCTCTTTTTCAAACAGGGCATTTAACTCTTCCCGTATACTAAAATCAGTATCCGGAAATACATCTAATCCTTTACATACGGCATCAATATACAAGCCCGACCCACCTACTAAAAAAACAGATTCTTTTTGTTGTAAAACTTTTTCTATGATGGTAATGGCTTCTTTTTCAAATTCGCCGGCATTATAATGCTCGGTGATTGATTTGTGCCCCACTAAATAATGCGGAACTTGATTTAATTCGTATTCGCTTGGTTTGGCAGTACCAATGTTCATTTCTTTAAAAAACTGTCGGGAATCTGCTGAAACAATGGAAGTGCCAAAATACTTGGCTAATTCAATAGAAATGGCTGTTTTACCAACCGCAGTTGGCCCTACAATAACAATTAAATATCTTTGAGAAGAGGACAAATGAAGGAATTAATCTTCGTCGTCATATTTATCCACACCAAAATCTTCATCGGTTGGGTCACTTAAATCTCCAAAAAGATCATCATCGTCTGCATCTTTTTTAACACTTTTTGTTACAAATCCATCGTCGTCATCGTCTCCTGAATCAGAGAAAAAAGAATCTTGCTCAAAATCATCAAACCCATCAAAAATATTATCCTTTGGTGATTTTTTCTTTGGATTTTTATTCTGAAGCATTAATGAATCATCAGCGGGGGTATAACCAACTTGTTTGGAGTTTTGTTTGGGAGCTTTTCCAAATTCATTCACAGTTTTAGGCTGCATATCTTTTTCATCCGTAGCCATTCTAATATCAACCAATTCAATAAAAAAACACCACATGACTAAAAAATCAAAAACATAAACCAATTTTTGGCCTCGTTCGTCTAAAAAATCGTTAATAACGGTATCCTGCATTTCAACCGATGAACTTCCATCATCAAAATCCATTTTCATCAAAGTAATTTCCTGACCCTTATCCCAATTATCATTGCTCATATAAAAGGAAGCCATTTGAGAATTTTCAAACTGAAATGCCTTTAATATTTGTAAATGAAAATCTAAAAAAGTAAGATTCTCACCAATCTCAATGTCTCTGAAGATGGTTTCCTCTGTATCTAATAGCACCCTTAATTTATATACTTTAGGCATATGTATTCCTTTTTTTGAAATTTAATACTTCTTAACGAACTTAAAATTTTTTTGGGAGATTTTGAATACAGAAGGTCATTTTTTTATTGAATATTTATTTTTTAACGCTTTTATTTTAGGAACTAAAACCTTAAACCAATAAGTAAAAGAAGCTGAATTTGCTTTTATTTGCCCTTCTAATTCATCCAAAGAAACATACTTGTATGCCCATACTTCACTTTCATTTATTTGAGGTATTGCATCTGAATATCCTATAAATACATGATCAAATTCGTTTTCAATTAATCCATTTGCAAATGAACA
>CAYOHR010000009.1:16580-28351 GCA_964403835.1 uncultured Flavobacteriales bacterium | reverse complement strand
TATATTGTTCTTTTGTTTTAGCATCAATTAGAACTTGAAAAAATGGAAAATGAAGAATTGAAAAATATTCTTTCAGAGAACACGCCATTCCCATTTCTTCCAATAATCGTCTGCCGGCGGCTAATTCTATTGACTCTCCGGGTTTAGGATGGCTGCAACAGGTGTTGGTCCATAAACCGGGTGAATGATATTTATGTAAAGACCGCTTTTGAATTAATAATTCATCCTTAGAGTTGAATATAAATACTGAAAAAGCCCTGTGTAATAGCCCTTTTTCATGAGCTACTTGCTTATCCATTATTCCAATTTCTTCGTCAAAAGTGTTTACTAAAATAACGGATTCCAAGCCATTTCTATTTTTGAACGATAATTAAATGATTTTGAACAGCGCCAGGGGTTTGAACAGCCAAATAATAAATTCCGTTAGAAATTTCGCCCACATTTATTTCATACTTTCCTTCGGCATTAAAATGAAAGGGAAGTTCTATTATTTTTCCTTGAATATCGCTGATCCACATTTTTTCAATGCGTTTTGAGCTTAAAACATGTAATTTGTTTTGAGCCGGATTAGGATATATTTCAATGCTTGATTTATTTGAATACTCATCTACCCCAACTGCGGTAAACAAGATGGAATCAGAAAAAACAGAACATCCATCGATATGAAATACCTCTACCTGATAATATCCGCTAGTAGCAGGGTATAGCATTTGATTTGTTGAATCGGTTATCATAACTCCATTTTTATACCACTGATATGCATGTGCAATAGATGATTTTAAATACGTTACATAATTAGTTACCGTTGGTTGTGGAGGCGTTACTTTTCTAATAATTAAGATAGAATCTGTTTTTACATGACAATTATTAGAATCGGTCACCTCCAAAGAATAATAATCGGTAGTTTTAACAATTAAGGTATTATTGGTTGAAAGATCGTTCCACAAATAAGATGCCACATTTTCATTTATATATAAAATAACACTGTCTCCATCACAAAAATTGTTAGAACCAATCAGGTGTAAATCAGGTTTTGGAATGGGGTTATTTTCAATAGTAACATAAAACGGGTTTGAAATATGTAAACACGAAGCAGAATCGGCACTCACATAATATACCCCGCTATCTTGTAGTATTTTATTATGAGCAGTAGTATCTCCATCACTCCATAGCACATGATCATAACCAGGAAGGATAGAGGCGGTAATGCGATCGCAAATAGTAGTATCGGTAGTATTTAAGACAGAAAAAGAATTCCCTTTTGTAATAGCTTTAAATGCATTTACTTTTCCATAACCCCATGCATTATTAGGCATAGCTCCCATACTGGATTCTATATTGGTATTGTTTAAAAGCGCCCATTTTATATCTTGATTAGATGCATTTTTGCAGGCTTGAAGATATAAGGCTACAATACCCGCTACTGCTGGGGAAGACATAGATGTTCCTGAATTTATTTTATGATATCCTCCGGGAGCAATATATTGTGGATTATGCACAATATCATACGCTAGTAAACCTAGTCTAACACACGAAAACACCCAAGTTCCGGGGGCTGTAAGATCGGGTTTTGTTAAACCTGTTCTAGTTGGCCCTTTACTTGATGCTTGAAATAAAGTCCCGTTAATAATGGTCGAAGAATTTCCAAAATCGCTCGGATAGCGTACAATTCCATTATAATCGGTAAAATGATCTCGGTTCACGTAATTTCCTACGGTAATAACTTCGGGTGAGCAGGCCCAATCACTAACTATGGTTTGTTCTAAATCCGGATATTTATAGTGTATGATATCGGGAAAAACGGAACTGCCGGGGAATGTGTCGGTGAAGGTAGATGCAATTTGAGAAGACCCTGTTTCATTAGGGCTCGACCAAACATCAAATTTTCCGCTTCCGGTGGTCATAAATCGGAAATAATACTGGGTTGAATCGATATCTAGTAAGTATACCTGTATAAAATATTTATCTCCCTGAATTTCTGCATAGGTACCTGCGACCCCAAGCCGGTTACCACTAGTGCTATACAAAGTTTGGGAATGATCTCCTAATGCAACGGTACTAAAATTGGTTCTACCCCTGTATTTAAAATTAAAAAGAGGTAGTTTTTCATCTGCTCCAATCGCAAATTGAACATGTTTAAAATCCTGCGTATCAGCCCACAACTCAAAAATAACTCCATTAAAACCATACCAAGTTGCAGGATTATATTTAAACCAGGTAAAAGAGGTATCCGCCGTCACTTGATAAGATAAATGATAAGGATTACGATCGCCTGAATTTCCGGAGGCACAAACAACAGATCTTCCGTTTTTTTCAAGCAGCATTTGTTCAATGCTTTTAGTGACCGCATCTTCCCCATCATGAGAACCTATATAACTTCCTATGCTTAAATTAATTACACAGGGTTTATTCAATTCATCGGCTTTGGCAAAAATATACCGAATGGCATCTGCTACTTTTACAGGATCCCCTTCAGATTCGACAAAGATAATGTCGGCTTTAGGTGCCATACCCCAAAGTTTATTAACTGACCTTCCATTCCCTGCTGCAATGCCCGTAACATGCGAGCCATGGCTACTGGTAGTTGTTTGACCCACTTGGCCTGCCACAATTTGTGCATGATTCCACTCGCTTCCGTAGTTATAAGGAGCTGGATGGGTACCAATTGGATTGCTTTGATTCCAATAGTATAATACCCTGCTTACATTGCCGGTGTCTTTAAAATCAGGATGCTCAAGTTCCAAACCTGCATCTACAACCCCTATAACAACCCCCTCTCCATCATATCCCTGCGGTAAAGGTCCATACCCACCATGTACGGAATCAACCCGGTTATTTTTTATTTCTTCATCGTTTAAAAATTGGGCCGGGGCAGAGCAATATTCAATCCGGTTTACATACTCTTTTTTTGAAAAAGCTTCTACTTGATTTGCAGGTATAGAAACAGCTGCAAAATCTTGAAAATCATATTTAAAATGTCCTCCAAAATTCTTGATTTCTGCCTTTATTTTAGCCACATCTCCCTGCACCATAAAATGAATGGTTTCGGTACCGCCCATTTTTATTTTTTGTTTTAACCAAATGTTTATTTTAGAAGGTTTTGCATTAGAAACCTGATTTTGACTATAGCAGAAGAAAGTCAAAAAGCTAAATACTAGAATAATTTGGAATTTCTTCATAGATAGACGTTTTATTATTAGAATCTGTTTTTAAATAAAAATGACCTAAGCCATTGGTTAAAAAAAAGTGATTTACTTTCAAATGTAAGTTATACTTCATGATTTGAAAAAAAGTTTCTTCATTAATTTTAACATTCGATTGTTTACATTCTACCAAAATTTTGGGATTCCCAAAAGAATCAACAATGACTAAATCGTATCGTTTTTTTAAACCGTGAATAACCATTTCTTTCTCAATACTCATCACACCTTTAGGATACCCCTTGCATTCAATTAAGTAACGAATAAAGTTTTGCCTTACCCATTCTTCAGGGGTTAATAAAATAAATTTTTTACGAACCTCATCGAAAATAAATGGCTTATTGTTAGTATATTTAAACCTAAATTTAAATATAGGTAAATTTAACCGAGTATTTATTATTTCTAAATATGCTGACAAAACCTCAAATAGTTGAAAATTGGTTACCTAGATATACGGGTACGAAATTAGAAGATTTTAAAAAATATTTACTATTAACTAACTTTAATAATTACGTCGATTTTTTTGCCAATATACATGGTGTAGAAGTCAAAGGTAAGGATAAAGCAATGCCAAACGCCACATCTGGCAATATTTCTATCATAAATTTTGGGATGGGAAGTGCCAATGCAGCTACAATTATGGATTTGTTAAGTGCCATTAAACCAAAGGCAGTTCTTTTCTTAGGTAAATGTGGTGGACTTAAAAAGAAAAATAAGCTGGGAGATTTAATTTTACCCATTGCCGCAGTTAGAGGAGAGGGTACTTCAAACGATTATTTTCCGCCGGAAGTTCCAGCTTTACCTGCATTTAATTTGCAAAGAGCTGTTTCAACTTCTATTCGGCAAATGGGCCTAGATTATTGGACAGGAACGGTATATACTACTAACCGACGCGTTTGGGAACATGATATTGCTTTCAAAAACTATTTACGGAGAATTCGTTGCATGGGCATAGATATGGAAACGGCTACTCTTTTTTCTGTTGGATTTTCTAATAAAATTCCGACCGGGGCTTTATTGCTAGTTTCGGATCAACCCATGGTGCCAGAAGGAGTTAAAACGGCCCAAAGCGACGCCGAGGTTACAAAAAACTTTGTACAAAAACATATACAAATTGGAATCGATTCTTTGAAAGAAATTGAAAACCAAGGTCTTTCGGTGAAACATTTAAGATTTTAGAGATGTTCGAAGCTTTAAAGGCTGATATTTTATCCAAAAAGTTAAAACCCATTTATTTTTTAAGTGGCGATGAAGACTATTTTATTGATAGTTTAATTGACATGATTGAACATAAAATACTGGATGAAAGTGAAAAAGAATTTAATCAAACGGTTTTATACGGCCGAGATATAAATACGGATCAAGTTCTGGAAAATGCCAAGCGATTTCCGATGATGAGCGATAGGCAGGTGGTTATTGTAAAGGAAGCTCAAAACATCAAAAGCATCGAAAACTTAAGTGATTATTGCAAAAACCCATTACCTTCCACTATTTTAGCTATTGCCTATAAAGGAAAATCGGTGGATGGAAGAACTAAAAAAGGAAAAGAATTTTTAGAAGCTGTTAAAAAAAATGGCGTCCATTTTGAATCAAAAAAACTATACGACGATAAAATTCCGGATTGGATTAGCGAGTTTGTGCGCATGAAAGGGAAAAAAATAACTCCTAAAGCAGCCTTTTTATTATCGGAATATTTGGGAAATGATTTATCAAAAATTGTGAATGAAGTTGATAAATTGTTAATTAACATGGCATCTCTTCAGGAAGTAACTGAAAAGCTGATTGAGGATTATGTAGGAATTAGTAAAGACTATAATAATTTTGAGCTTCAAAAATGCATTGCCCAACGGAATGCAGAAAAATGCTTTCAAATTGCTACCTATTTTTCAAAAAATTCGAAAGATCATCCCATTATTGTAACTATTAGTACACTGTTTGGTTTCTTTTCAAAAATTTTAGTCATTCATCTTAGCAAAAACAAGTCAAAAGATCATTTAGCTGTGATTTTAAAAGTGCGGCCCTTTTTTATGAACGATTATATGCTGGGTGCGAGAAATTATGATGCAAGAAAAACGGTTGAAATTATTTCTATTTTGCGCGAATACGACCTAAAATCGAAGGGGGTAGATTCAACTTCTTCGAATGATGGCGAATTAATTAAAGAAATGATTTATAAAATCCTAGCGTAGGTTTAAAAAGAGTACCTTAAAATCAAAGTCTCCATGAATATCTTAAAAAAAATTACCCTGTTTGTTCTTGTGCAAATACTTATAAATCAATCATTTGCACAATTAAACATCTCCTTTTTATCAAAAAAAACGTATCCATCTCGGCTGAGTAATTTATGGGGATATGTAGATCCTTTAAGCAATAAAGAATACGCCTTAGTGGGGGGTGAATTTGGCACTTCTATTGTAGATATTTCAAATCCTTTGATTCCGGTAGAAGTAGCACTTGTACCAGCACCGGTTTCTAAGTGGCGAGAAATAAAGACATATAGTCATTATGCTTATGTAACAAACGAAGAAGACAGCGGACTTCAAATTATTGATTTAGCCGATATTGCCAATGGCAATGTTACTTCAACCTTTTATATGGGCCTAAATTACCCTTTTCATACAGCACATACCTTGTTTATTGATGAACATGGCGTTTGCTATTTGTTTGGAGCGAGTTTTGGCAATAAGGGGGTCATTATGCTTGATTTAACGGTAGATCCTTTAAATCCGGTTGAATTAGGCAGCTATCAGAACTTTTATATTCATGATGGATTTGTTCGGGGCGATACCTTATGGGCAGCCGCCATTTATGATGGTTTTATAGGTGTTGTAAATGTGGCTAATAAAGCAAATCCACAATTAATAGCCCAATGGAACACCCCTGGCAATTTTGCACACAACGTATGGCCAACGGACGATAACAAATATTTGTTTACAACAGATGAAATCACTGACTCATGGGTAACCTCGTACGATGTGCAAGATTTTTCAAATGTGATGGAACTTGATCGGTATCAATCTAATCACAGCGCAGATGCTATTGCGCATAACACCTATTATTCAAATAAATATTTATTCACCTCCTATTACCGCGATGGAGTGACTTTGGTTGATGCTACTTATCCATACAACCTCATAGAAACCGGGCATTATGATACATCTCCTTTGCTTGGCGATGGTTTTAATGGAGCCTGGGGGGTTTATCCATTTTTACCCTCGGGAAATTTGATTGTTTCAGATATGGAGGAGGGCTTATTTGTATTGGCACCTACGTATACAAAAGCTTGTTATTTAGAGGGAAATATAACGGATAGCGCCTGCAATGCTGCCCTGAATGCTGTAAAAATTGAAATTTTAGGAACGCCGGTAACAAAATACTCTTTATCCAATGGGCATTTTGCAACAGGATATGTTATTGCCGGCAATTATTCTATCCGTTTAAGCAAATTTGGGTATCAAACAAAAATCATTCATAATGTGAGCCTAAACAATGGGGTATTAACTAATTTAAACACGCAAATGGTAGCCCTAAGCTCCACTTACATAAATGGGAATATTCAGTCTCAAAATGCTTCTTTGTCCAATGCAAGTATCCTCTTCAAAAATGATTCTATTCAATATCAGTTTTTTTCTGATATAGATGGCAATTTCTCGAAATGTAATCTCATTACCGGTGTATATGATATATATATAAATAAATGGGGATACCAGTCTATTTGCATTGATAATCAAAGCATTAACTCATCAAACAACACATTCAATTATAACTTAGAGTTGGGGTACCAGGATGAATTTAATATAGATTTAGGTTGGACTGTTACCAGCACCGCCAGCAGTGGAATATGGAAAAGAGCCGTGCCGGTTGGTACTCAATTAAATGGTTTTCATTCGAATGCAAATACGGATATTTTGACAGATTGTGGAGATTTTGCATACGTGACAGGAAATAACCCTGGAAACGCTTGGGATGATGATGTGGATGATGGGAATACTGTATTAACTTCACCAACCATGGATTTAAGCACGTATCTTTTTCCATCTATCGAATATTATACCTGGTTTTTTAATAAAAGGGCTTCAGGGAATGATCCTTATAACGATTTTTTAAAGGTTTCTTTTACAAACGGTATTGATACCATCCCTTTATCAAAAGAAGATACCAGTAAGGTGATGTCGGCTTGGATTAAACATGCTTTCTTTTTAAAAGATTTAATAGCGATAACCAGCACTTGTAAATTAATAGTTGAAGTAGCCGATGTAGCTCCCGGCCACATTACAGAAGGAGGTCTGGATGGTTTTCAAATTTTTGATGCCCCTGCTTCCACTCATTTAAAAAGTGGTGATAAAAATACCCTTCAGATTTTCCCCAACCCCTCATACCAGGAAAACATTTACATTATTTCAAGTAAAAACGTTGACCAATACGCTATATACGATGTATTTGGAAAAATGATTCTTCAGGCAGATATGCCAAAAGGGAATGAAATTAATATAGCTTCTATAAAAACCGGAGTTTATTTAATTCATTTTTATGATAAAAAAAAGGAATTAATTTCCGTTGAAAAATGGATTAAATTAAATTAACCAAATTGTTTTATTAACTTTGCACTAGTCATATAAATTTAATTTTATGAAAAAATCAAAACAACAAAAGAATGACTTTTTAGAAGAAGGGGAAGAAATTATTAATGAAGAGAATATTACGGCAGAAATGGTGATCATGGAAGAAATTATTGAAGAGGAAATCATTATAGAATCTTATTCGGTATCGGAAACAATAAATGAGCTTCCTAAAGTAGCGGTAGAGCCCAAACCGTCTAAATACTTTGATCCTAAAAAAAGTTTTGAGAAAAACCTGAAAGATTTCTTTGAAAAAAACAGAAGAAGTAAATTAAAGTTTGTTTCTGCTATTGCTGAGAAATTTAAAGGCCAGGAAGAAGAAGTGATGCAGTATTTATATTACAAATATGTTACTAGAGTAGGGGCTATCATCAATAGGCAAAAAGCACCTTCTTTTAACTCTTTTTTAAGTTCAAACTAACAATACCGGAGAGCCTGCCTGCGGTAGGCAGGGTGTCAGTCCGAAGGACTCCCTCGGAGAGTGGCCGAACGTGCAAGCTTGGTCCAAAGGACTCCTACGGAGAAAGTTTGTGTACTGCAAGGTACCGAGGTTAATAAAGATTAAAAAATGTATTTTACATATAAAAAAGATAAAAGAGTAGAGTAATTAATTTAAAGTAATAAAAATTTCCGGAGAGGTGTCAGAGTGGCCGAACGTGCAAGCTTGGAAAGTTTGTGTACTGCAAGGTACCGCGGGTTCGAATCCCGCCCTCTCCGCAGAATGGATCAAATGGGCCCGCTATCGCGGGTCTTTTTGTTTTCCGGAAAGCCATGAAAGCTTGCTTAAATGGTTTGCAGGAAAATAAAAATAGCGCAGCTATTCCATTTGATTTTGACGATGGGATTGAAGGGATCAACGACTGAAAGGATTTAATCCCGCCCTCTCCGCATAAAAGTGACCACGCAGTGGTAAAATAAAAACTCCGATGTAAAATCAAGCTTGCTTGTAATTTTATATTGGTTTTTTTGTGTTTTGAATAAAAAATCACACAGTACATTGCAGAAAAACGACGAATGGGCAGTCCCATTCATTTGGTTTATATCTGCACTCATAATTCTCGAAGAAGTCATGTTTAGCCTCAAAGGCAATATGATTGTGTCGCTTCCTTTTGATGTAATTAAAATTGCGATCCCTCTGGTAATCTTTTTTGCCATCATGTTTAGTCTGATGTTTTTTGGCGGAAAATATTTTGGCGCAAATTACGAAGACAATGCTGCTTTAATTTTACTGGTTAGATTAGCTTTTTGGTTTAGAAAAAAATATTATCTACAAAAGTAAAATAAGAAGTAAACTTGCCCTCACCAAAAAGGACGTAGGCTCAAAAGCAATTTAAAGGTATTTTTTTTGAATACTTATAAAGCATTCACATAATCAATAACCAACTGATCATCAATATTTTGCATGCATTTAAAGTGCCCTTTTGGGCATTGATCATATCCTAACTTACTACACGGCCGGCATTTTAAATGTTCTACCTCTACCATCATGGAGCTGTCGCCGGCTAAATAAGGGCCCATTCCAAATTCCGGAATGGTATTTCCCCAAACAGAAATAATATTTTTTTTGAACGCCGAAGCAATATGCATTAAGCCGGTATCATGGGTTACGACTGCATACGCATGTTTAATAATAGATGCTGATTCATTCAAACTAAATTTTCCGCAACCATTATAAACACGAGATCCAACTTCATTAGCAATGAGGGTTCCCACTTCTTTATCTTCTTTTCCGCCCAATAAATATATAGGACGTTTAATTTTTTGACAAATTTTAATGATTTTTTCCGCAGGCAACCGCTTGGTAAAATAGGTTCCTCCAATAGCAACAGCAATATAATCCGCTCTATGTGTTACCGGAATTAAAGAAAAATCAACCTCTTCCCCTTCCGGAATAAAATAATCTAAACCCAATAAATCGTTTTCAATGTTAAAGGCGCTTAAGGTATTTAAATAGCGATCAACAATATGTTGCTTAGGTAAAATATTTATTTTAAAATTAACTATTAACCATTTTTCAATATTGAGCTTATCAAATGAAAATGAGGAAGCTAAAAGCTTTATTTTAAGTAAATTAGACCTCAAATTTTGATGTAAATCAATAACATAATCGTACCCTTCGCTTTTCAGCAAAGAGAGGATTTCATCCGGATTTTTTTGGATGGTATATATTTTATCCAGGTAAGGATTAGCTTTAAGAACATCTACAAATTTATCTTTTGTTAAAAAGTGAATAATATTCTCATTGCTTTGTTTTTTCAAACACCGAATAACCGGGGTTGTTAAAACTATATCTCCGATGGAGCTAAAGCGAATGATCAAATACTTCATATCCCTACAAATATAGTGAACAACAGGAAATATTCAGTGGACCCTGCAATTATCTATAAGCCCTGATTAATAATTTCTCCATCCAGCATTTCAATAATGCGATCACAATTGGCCGCAAAATCATTATCATGCGTTACCGCAACAATGGTTTGATGAAATTTTGAGGTGATGGTTTTAAAAATATCAAAAACATTTTCAGCATTTTTCGAATCTAAATTACCTGTTGGTTCATCACAAAAAAGGATGGTTGGATCGTTTATTAATGCCCGGGCAATAGACACGCGCTGCTGCTGTCCGCCACTTAAGCGGGAGGCCAGTTTAGTTGCTTGATTTTCGACCCCCAACAGTTTTAACTTTTCATACGCCTTTTCTTCAATTTCTTTATAGGAATATTCTCCTAAGCGCAAAGCAGGAATCATTACATTTTTTATACAACTAAATTCAGGTAATAAATAGTGAAACTGGAAAACAAAACCAATGTGTTTGTTTCTCAAATTTGCCAGTTCATTTTGGTCTTTGCCCGAAACCAAATTTCCATTGATGTATAATTGTCCTTGGTAATCGGTATCTAAGGTTGATAGGATATACAAAAGCGTTGATTTTCCGCAGCCTGATTTTCCAATTAAAGAAACAAACTCGCCTCGTTTTACCTGGATAGAAATATCCTTTAAAACTTGAAATTTTTCAGGTTCTAAAAAATATTTGTTGATATTTTTCGCTTCTAACGTTATCATTTAACCTCTCAAAATTTGAACCGGATCAACCTTTGCCGCTTTTTTGGCTGGCAAAAGACCTGCAAAAAAAGTGGTTCCTACTCCAAAAATAAGTCCTTGAATATAGTGACTCATATTGAAAGACATGGGTAAATATTTAAGCATTCCAATCCCAAGATATATACGAGAAACGCCATACGAAATCAAAAAACCAAAAACAAGCCCCAAAATACCTCCAAAAACTCCAATATACAGGGCTTCCCGCAAAAATATCCCTATAACATCTTTCCCGGCAAAACCCGTCGCTTTTAAAATGGCAATGTCCTTCATTTTTTCGTAAATGGTCATGTTTAAAATATTGTATATTCCAAATCCTGCGACCAATAAAATCACTAAAATCACAGAATTTAAAATAATGGCCCTCACTTTAAAACCTGCTTGCATGGGGGCATTGGTTTCTACCCAATCTTCGGCCTTATAGCCTGATAGTTGCCCATACCACTTTGCTTTTTGCGGTGCTTGTTGAAAATTTTTGAGATTAATTTTAATCTCCGTAACATAATCACTTTTTTGTTTTAATAATTGTTGAGCAGTTGCTATGTTTACAAAAGATTTAGCATTATCAAGCATGGCAATACTCGATTTATAAATACCCACTACCTTCATATTTCTTATAACACCAAAAGGCGTACTGATATATATATTATCGCCCATGCCAATGCTCAGTTTTTCTGAAATTCCGTTTCCAATAATGATTCCATTGGGATTAGCTTGTAAATCTTCGACCTTACCGGCCGCCAAATTGCCCTGAACATCAAACATTTTATCTTCTTCCATAATATCAACCCCTGAAATAGTGCCATTTAACTGGATATTTCCGTTGTTATAAAAAACATTTGAGCTTACCTGTG
>CAYOHR010000009.1:0-16570 GCA_964403835.1 uncultured Flavobacteriales bacterium | reverse complement strand
CGTTACCGAAAAAACATCCGGATCTTTTTTAATTTGCTCCATCAAACCGAAAGGGTTTTTAATATTATTGTTTTCGGCCAATTGTTTAGGATTGACAACCAGTTTTAAGGATGAATCTAAGAGGAATCGATCCATAATTTTGGAAGAACTCATGCTTGGCAAATGGTACAATTTAATATGAGGTGTAGTATTGAACGAAACCTCTTGAAAGTAATCATTGGTTCCGGTCATTAATGATTGTAAAAAAATATACATCGAAATACCAAAGGTTACCCCCAAAGAAGCAACTATGCTTTGCTTTTTGCGCGAAAGCAAGTGAGAAATAGCTATATCTGAGTTAACACTGAATTTCATATTGTCGCGTGTCTCGTGTCCAGAGTCTCAAATCGATTTCAATTCAAGATTTTGACACAAAAACATTTTAAAACTGCTTTACTAATTTATTTGATTCATTTATTCCTTCGAGAACCTCCACCCATTCATTATTTTTTATGCCTATTTTAATGCGCACAGTATCCACTTTATTTTGATCGTTTAAAACCCATACTTTATTCTCAAAAGCATTAAAATAGT
Source organism: uncultured Flavobacteriales bacterium (assembly GCA_964403835.1). GTDB lineage: Bacteria > Bacteroidota > Bacteroidia > Flavobacteriales_G > JALEGO01 > CAYOHR01. The sequence continues at coordinate 15,997 of CAYOHR010000009.1, read as the reverse complement.
TGCGAGGAATAACTAATGCCTTTTGCTTTTTATTCACCACAATATTTGCCTGCACGGGCGTTCCTGAAAAAATAATCGAGGGAGTTTGTTTAAAAGTGGCTTCCACAATATAAGATTGACTTTCTTCATCAAATTGCGAATATATTTTACTTATTTCCGCTTCATACGTTTTTTCATTATTGGTGTTTAATTCTAACAAAACTTGTTGCCCTAGATTGATTTTTTCGATGTTATCCTCATCTATATTCAATTTTATGATCATTTGAGTAGGATGACCCAAAATAGCTAAAACATCGCCTCTGCGAATATATTCACCTTTCTTTTTGAACACTTTGTAAACTTTAGAATTATTGCTGGAAGTCACCGAAAAATAGCCTTTACGGGCAGCATTTATTTCATTTTGTGATCGGGCATTCACCAATTGTTGTTTGAGTTCTAGGGTTTTACTTTCTAATGATTTTTTGATACCGATTAAATTATTTTTTGAAGATTCTTCATTTAAAAGAGCCTGATCTAAATCCATTTTAGAAACCGATTTTAAATCATATAAACGCTTTATTTTCTGAAGCTGGGTAGAGTCTAAGCTATATTTGAACTGAGCCGTTTGTTTTTGCTGCTTTAATTGTTCAATTACGGGCGATTGCTCTCCGGCTAAAAGACTCGTTATTTCTAAGTTTTGAGAAGATGCGGAAAACTGCGAATTTTGTTCTCCCGGATCAATTGAAAACAGTACTTCTCCCGCTTTTACCACATCATTTTCTTCAATTTTCCGATCCAAAATAAATCCATCACTGTTTGCCGAAATTTTAACCATATCTACAGGCTCCACATTTCCGGAAGCAAAAACTGCTTCTGTAATATCTTTTACGATGGGCTGAATGCTATCGGGTTTCTTGCATGAAGCATACAGAATTATGAATGAGAAATTAAGAATTAAGAATTGAGTATTTCGGAACATCATTTTACTGGCTTTAAAAAATAGTATAAATTCATTCATTGATTAAAAATCTTGAGCGCGTAATTTAACTTTATATACACTAATCAAATACCTGGAAAGATCATCGAAATAATTATTTTGATAATTGATTAATTCCATAAAATCGTCATTTTTTTCATCCAGCGAAATCTGTCCTTCATTAAATTGGTTCACTCTGTGTTGATAATTTTCATTTTGCAATTGCATAATTTCTTCTGATTTCTTAAGGCTTTCCTTGTTTTTAGCTAATTCTAAATTTAAGTTAATTTCTTCTGTTTGCACTTGCTTCTGGCTATTTTCTAATAACAGTTTTGCCTGTTCTAATTGCATATTATTTTTTTTCCACTGCAAAATTCTTCCGCCGCCCGAAAACAAGGTCCATGAAGCGCGAAGGGTAATAAATTTTTGAGAATACCAAGTCGTATTATTATCGAAAAGCTTAAACGTTTGGCTATTTTGTTGATAGTTAAATGTCCCTGACAAAGAAAGAACCGGAAAAAAATCAGCTCTTGCAATCAACCCATTAACAAGGCTTTCTCGTTTCTTCAATTCATAATTAACTAAATTTGGATTAACCGCAAACTTTACAGATATGTTTTCGGAAGGAGAAACTTCTAATTTTTCTTTTATTTCTAAGGTTTCTATATCCTTCATATTCAATAACTGCCTCAGCGTATTTTCTAATATCAACAGTTGAGCTTTATTTTCAGCTAGTTTTTGTTGAATGATTTTTTGAGAAATAATTACTTTGTTATAGAGGTATTCCTTAATCAGGCCTTCTTTCATTTTATTTTCGGAAGAAGTAGCCAATTCACTAACCAACTCGTCATTTTTCTCCAATAATTCGATCGCTTTTTTTACCAATAAATAACTGAAGTAGGTATTAGCCGCTTGCTCGTATACCCTATATTTATTAATAGCAACCTGATTGCTTGCATATTCTTTTTGCAGGTCAGCCTTTTTAATATTGTAAAACATGGGTAAATTAAACAGATCCATTTGCGCTGTTAACCCGCCATTAGCAATGTATTTTTGACCAAACTGCACCGGAATATAAGTATCGGTAGGTACTCCAAAAACGCCAGCAGGAATTAATGTAGTTTGAAGCACTAAATTATCAGTATAGGTTCCATTTGCGACAACCTTTGGAAGCAAATAGGTATATGCTTGTTTTAACTCGTAAGTAGCCATCTGCTTACTTATTTGACTGCTTACTAAATCGGCATTGTTTTTTTGAAGATAAGACCAAACCTCATCTAAATTATTAAATGAAACCTGCGCTTTTGAATAGGAAATGCAAAAAAAGCTAAAAAGACATATATAAAGGGCTCTCACAATAATTTACAATAAGAAACAAGGTACAAAATATAAAAAATACCCTCTTAAAAAATATGTTATTTTTTAAGAGATTTTCTTCTCTCATTAAACGGTTAATAAAGGACTGTTACCTTCCCTTTTGCTAATTTATCAAGACCCTTATCTGTTATATAAATTACTTCCCAAACATACACTCCGGTAGGGACATAATCTCCATCTTTTTTTCCATCCCATACATCTGTAAGCTTCTCTCCTTTAAAAACAATGTCTCCCCATCGATTAAAAACGAACCATTCACTTTTTTGCACTTGTGTAACAATGGGTTTAAAATAATCATTTACCCCGTCTTCATTAGGTGTAAATGAGCTAGGCACATATATCACATGATCTTCCTTAACTTTTACAGTCTCGCACAATGTATCTCTGCATCCTTTATCACTTATCACAATTAAACATACCTCATGACTTAAAGAGGTATCTGGCGGAAAGGATATTTTAACGATCTCACTATCCGAAACTACATATGAATTAACAGACCATTGTGATTTATCAACATGGGTAGAGGTATTATAAAAAACAGGGGCATCATTAAAGAAAGAAGGGTTTTCAGGCTCTTTAGCAAACGAAACCTCCGGAACCGGATAGGTGCAAAAAATATCGACCATTTCAGTTGTGCCGGAACATCCATTGCTGGCATCTACTTTTAAGGTTACATTTTCGCAGCCTTCCTCTTCAAATAGATGATATTGCACCCCACAGCCCTGTAATGAATCTCCATTCTCAAAATACCAAGTACAGGTTGCTAATGACGATAAATTAGAGTTAATTTTAAATTCGGATAAATTACCCGGGCATGCCTTTGCAGAATCGATGGAGAAAAGTGGTTTGCTATTTGTAAACTTAGCTTGCCCGCTGAAGGTTCCTGTACAGGTTAAATCTTTTATTTGCACCATTTCAAAGGTAGATACCTGGTTAATTTCTAAAAAGTATCTGGTGGTAACATAATTGGTAAAATTGGTGGGGGTTAAACCATCTGTATAAGTAAAATCAAAAGGAAGAGCCCCTGTTAAAATAATTTTTAGTGTATCAGGATTCAAATCACAGATATCGCCTGTCCCAGAAATGGTAGCCGTTGGAGGAACAAATACATGAACAGAACGTACGGCTGAATCAGGGCAAGCCCCTACTTTGTATTTAATTAAATACGTAGCTCCAGGCGTTTCGTTGGTTATTTGCCCCGTTGAAGGATTGATACTAGCTAAATCATTTGGTAAAGTAGCAAATGAAAAAACACCCCCCAATTGAATCATACTAGGCAATACACTAGCACCCGGACAAAAATCGGCATAACTAAAGTTAGCATGCCCATTTGTTAAAACAGAAACCACCTCACTGCTCGAGCTTGGGCAATTCCCATTGGTCAAATAACTTACGGTGTATGTGTTACCTGCGGTATAGCCTAGTATAGTTCCTGTGGGTGAATGAATGGTGGCTCCATCATTGGGTATAGGATTAAAAGAAAAAGTACCTCCTGCAAGTCCTGTAACAACAGGAATATTGGTACCGCCATCACAAAAGTCAGGAAAAGAAAAACTTGCATCATCTATAGCAAAAACCGTTACCGTATCATAACTTTTTGAAACACAGTTTAAATTCTGCAACTCATATTGTAAAATATAACTATTTCCGGCCGTTACATTACTTAACTCCCCTGTATTTGGATTGATTTGAACCGCATCTACAATGGATGAAAAGATAGAATAAATACCTCCGCTGGTAACCGCATTTACAACATTTACATCTCCAAAACAAATATCAGCACTGGTAAAACTTGAATTGGGAGAAGGGTCCACAGTAACATTAAATGTATACGTGGGAGAAATGGAACATAATTTGGGTTTAACGGTATATGTTCCGGAAGAAGATAATATGATATTCAGTGTTTGATTATCTGCCATAATGGTATCTATAGAAGAAGTTCCATCAGAAACATTAAAACACATAGAACCATTATACCCGAAATAATTGAATTTAATTTTAAGTGTATCTCCCTCACAAAAATTGGTATTGGTATTTAGCATGTTTACCTGAATAGAATCAAAATCAGGCTCCACACAAACATCATCAATAGCAATATCTTGACCCGCATTTCCATTGTGTGGAACTGCACTAAAAATACAGATATCAGTGGTATTAAATAATGCAATAAATGTATTGGTACACTGAATCCATGAGCCATAAGTAAAAATTGTGGTATTACCCATTGGTATTCCATTGATGGTAACATCTAAATTAGGATTATTTGGGCCATTTGTGATATTATACCCCCAATAACTAACATGATACTCTTGACCTGGCGTAGTGTTTATGGTAGTGCAGTATAAATCAGGGGCAGGTGTAATAAAGGAATTGTTATCGATATTGACAAGCATATATTGACCACTTCCGGTAGTATGGTCATTGTTAAGGGTCCAACTATTACCACAAACTGAATTAGTAGTTACTGCATATGTTCCATCTATTACCGGGCAACTACCGGGTATATAACTTTGATCAGGAGAAGTAAAACCAGTGTTACCTAATTCAAAATCTCCATTATTAACAATAGAGCACTGAGAAACAAGCTGATTTGAAAAAAAAGAAAGAAAAATAAAAAAGAATAATAGTCTCATTTTTTTAGAATTGCACAAAGTTAGCAAATCATTTTCTATTTTTTTTATTTTTCTAGCTCTAAAAGCTTTTCTTTTATCCAAACCAAGTCGGCAATTTGCTTCGTGTTTTCCACTTCTGTCTTTACCTTTTGAATGAAGGGATCATCCCCAAACCTTATTTTCATTAATAATTTAACTATTTTTAAAAAATTTGTATACGTCTTTTTCTGATACCCACTCAAGCTTTTATCCCTATTTAAATAGACTCTAAAGGTGTTAATTAAAGAATATAAAGGTTCAAAATGATACAATTCATAATAGGCTTTAAATGCAGAGATTTAGAGCTTAAATGGTAATAAACATCTGTAAACTCAACCACAGTAACTATTTTCCAAAATCCGACAAAAGAAACCCTTATCATTTCATCTGACAACCCTATTAAAAGTGCCCCTTGAATGCTCATTCAAGAGGCTTTGGTTTTTAAGCTATTCCTGAAAATTGTTTAAAAATAAATCGCTTTCCGCACAATAAAAAATATTTTGTTGCTATATACTTTTAAAAAATAAATTCCGTTATAAATTCAAAAAATTTATATTATGAAATTGAAAATTTATTTGTCCACTGTTCTATTAAATACAACAGTCCTTTGTGCCCAAACAACCGTTAATTACAATGATGTTGCTGTTATTGTCAATGATAGTAGTCAACTCTCAATTGATATTGGAAATTACTTTATGCTCCATCGGAATATCCCCACGCAAAACCTTATCCACATAGCCATAGAAGAAAAAGAAGAAATTAATGAAACGGAATTTAATGTAGTCCGACAACAAATAGAGCAACAATTATTGAACAATAATTTATTAAATTCTATCAATTATATCGTTACTACCAAAGGAGTTCCCTTAAAAGTAGCCTCCGGAAATTGTGATACATTGCCTTTTACACAATGCGCTTCTTTTGATAGTGAAATCACCTTATTATTTAGCCCAGACAGCAATAAAATTAACGAGGTAGGTTCCACGGCTAACTATTTTTTTAACACCCATGGTCATTTTTCCCGATCAAATTATAACATGTTTTTAGTAACCCGCCTAGATGCGTATACGAAACTGGATATTATAAATTTGATAGATCGAAGTGGTCCGGATATTGTTGTGGACCCGAGTAGCTCTTCCGTTGCCTTAGATTTAGACCGAGTAACTATTCATGATGGTTATAATGAATATAATTCTATTCAGAATTATGTGAATGCCCGGGGTTACTCATCTGCAATTGATACAACGGCTGATTTTATATCCAATCATATCAATACGATCGGGTACAGTTCTTTTCATGTAGAACAAGATACACTTCTTCATAATTTTACATGGAAAAATGGTGGGATTGGGGTATTGCAAATAAGATGGTCTGCAAGCACTTTTTTACAAGCCAACAATACAAATCCATTCGAATTTAAAGTGGCAGACCTTATTCATGAGGGTGCAAGCGGAGCAATTGGATTTATTTATCCAACTTGGCTTTCTGCTCGCTTAAATGAATTAAAAGTATTCCAAGCCTACTTTGATACGGTTTCAAGTTACAACCTGGCAGAAAGCTATTATAAAGGCTTACAATTCTTATCTCATCATGCGGTTATTATTGGTGATCCTAAAACCTCTATAAAACGAGATTTGACGATGTCTTCCATCGAATCTGCAGAGAAAAAAGATATCCTGGAAATATATCCAAATCCTACCAACGGAAGTGTTTCTATAAAAACCAATCAAGCCTATCAAATAAGCGTTTACAATCAGTTGGGGGAAGTGATGAACTCAAAAAAATTAAACATTCATGAGGGCACCAACACCCTTGATTTGTCTCATTTATCAAACGGAACGTATTGGTTGAGTTTTGAGGATGCGACTCAAAGAATTAATAAAAAGTTAGTTATATCCAGGTAAAATAAATGAATGCGGGAGGGCTTTAAATCCTCCCCTTTCTTTAGTAAAAAGAAGATTACTATATTTGAACCCATGACAAATAAAAAATTAATCTTTGTTCTTTTGCTTGTAATAGGCATTTTTTCATGTAAAGTCACCCGTTTTATCATCTACAATTTTGCCGGTATAACCGATCATAAAAAATTTCCTGCCCGTGAATTAAAAAAAGCGGATCACACACATCCCTTTTATACAGCCGCTTATTCACCGCTTGAAAAAGTAAAAAATGCCAAAAAAGAAGAAGTAAGTGTGGATGCTTTTTTAGCTTCTTCAAAAACAGTCGCTTTTTTGGTTATTAAATCAGATAGCATCGTATATGAAAAATATTACCAGGGATACCATGAAACCTCTATTGTTCCTTCCTTTTCTATGGCTAAATCGGTGACTTCCATATTAATTGGATGTGCCATTGATGATGGTCTTATTAAATCGGTTGATGAACCCATGGTCAATTATATTCCCGAATTAAAAAAGAACGGCCTGGAAAAAGTAACCATAAAGCACTTACTGCAAATGACTTCGGGCATTGCTTTTAACGAAAGTTATACTAATCCTTTTGGAGATGCGGCAAGCATTTATTATGGAACCGATCTTCATAAAACCCTGAGTAAGCTTACCCTGCAAGACGAGCCCGGAACCAAGTTTCATTACAAAAGTGGAGATACCCAATTTTTAGGATGGGTATTAGAACGAGCCTTAAAAGACAAACCCATTACCCAATATTTGCAAGAAAAAATATGGACTCCCTTAGGCATGGAATTTGATGCCAGTTGGAGTTTAGACAAAAAAAATGGGACAGAAAAAACGTTTTGTTGCCTGAATGCACGTGCCCGGGATTTTGCCAAAATAGGACGCTTATATTTAAACAAAGGAAACTGGAATGGCCAACAAATTGTATCTAAAAAATGGGTCGAAGAATCGACCAAAATTGATTTAACCGCTGGAAGTCCTTGGTATTACCAATATCAATGGTGGATGGCCAATAAAAAAGGAGATTATGGCGCCCACGGTATATTGGGGCAATATGTATACGTTTGCCCTGCCAAAAATATCATCATTGTGCGCTTAGGAAAAAAAGAAGGAGAGGAAGATTGGTGGAAATTTTTCGCTGAAATAGCCGAACGCTATTAATTAAACAATCCTTGAATTTTATTTTTCATTAAACCACCGGCTAGGTCATTTAAAAGATTTTCTCCCAAGCCACCAAACATCGACATTAATTTTTCTGAATTACCTCCTACTTTTTCGCTAATAAATTGGGTAATAACGGGCGTAATATAATTGGCTAAATACGTAGCTTCCACAGTAGTTACGCCAACTTTTGAAGTTAAATTAGCAGTTAATGTTTCGGAAAAATGATTAAAAATGGTATTGCCATGCGTGTTATTTGCTTCCAATGAAAAAAGATTTAATAAGCCTCCAATATTTGAAGTGGCATGTGTTTTAACCACATCGGTTAAAGAAGTGGAAGTAATATCAATTGTTTTTGACGCTTGCACTTGGGTAAGGCCAAACGTTTGAATTAATTCAGGAGTGATTTGATTTTTTAAATTAGTAAAAACTAAATCTAACATAAGGTTTGCTTTTTTGCAAAGTTAGCTTTTTTTCAATATCTAACTATAAATGAGAGTATTAAAACAATTTTCGAACACGCTCAAATGGTTGTTTAAATTATTTTTTAGGTGTTTTAATAGGCTGCGTAAAACCTATAACACTTACGCCACAAGTGGGTACATTGTTGTGGAAATAATATTTAAAATAGTAGCTTTCAGAAGATTTACATACAAAATATATTTTCGAAAAAAACTTTTTTGTTTGCTCATTGTAACTAGATGCCATTAGCTTTTTATGGCTATCATAAATCTCCACGCATAACTTATTGTCATCCTTCCCTTTATCTCCCAAAACAATCATGTACGTATTCCCTTTTGAGAAAAACTTCTTTTGCTCAATTTTTTCACCGCCATACGTAAATAAGTCTTTCCTAAACTCCGTAGTTTCCATGTACTTATAGTTCTTTAGCTTAGATGCACATTCGTTGCCTAAAGCATCTATATCGCTTATTTCGCATTGAGCATACGCATTATTCGTAAAATAAAAGATTACTAAAAATGCATAAAAAGATTTCAAGATTATTTTTATCATTTTCTTTTATTTTGATATAATATTATTTCGTACAGATTCTATCTTATTCAAAATATTTTTAAAGTCTTCATCTTTTACGACAAATTCTGAATTTGAATTATCTTCTACCACCATGGCATCTCCTTGTGCCTTTACTTCTGAAGCGCTGCCTTCGGTATATTTTACATCTACTTTATCAAACAAGGCCTTTAACTCGGTCAATTGCTTTATTAAATCATCAAAACCGGGCTCCGATTTGTAAAACGAAATGAAAAATAAAACATCTTCCAAAACGATTTTTTGCTCCATCAATTTCTCTTTAAATATCTCATCCTGAGGTATTTCGCCAAAAGCTTTGCATGCAATATGTAAAGATTCTATCCATCCACCACAAATCATTAAACTGCTTAAATTGCTTTTTCCTTTATCGGTCAAATGGGTATTCATTCGCTCGTAATCGGACGTTAAAATATTAATGACAGAATCAGGCTTTATATTGTTGTTTAACAATACTTTATAATGCTCAAAATCTAAAAAAGCAGATAAACCCATTTCGGTGGTAAGTTTCTTTAATGCCTCATAATAAGCCCCGGTTTCTTTGACTTTATTATACAAGTTAATGTAAGATAAGTCGGTACCGTAAACTCCAATATTTAAAGCCTTTTTATATAAGGTTACATATTCATTAGCATTATTGGGGTCATTCAAAAACTCATTCGAATAAGGAGCCTTGGTAACTTTAATATACGAAGTTAATTCAATAGGCGAAGGAATTGATTTCATTACCTGCTTGATAGACTGATCAGAAAAACTGGAATCGTTCTGAAGCTCTATGTTTTCAATCTTATCTGAAAAATTGTCCGTTTTACTATCTCCACAAGACTGTAAAAGGGGAACACTAATTATTAAAACTGAAAATTTTAATGAGTTTATAAAATATTTCATAATACAAAAATATATAAAGAATAAAACTATAAAACCAAATTGCGCAAATGTTATACCAAAACGTATCTAATTTAATATTTGCAAGATACTTAAACGGAGTAAATAAAGGATAATCGAATCTCACATTTTTCTGGTAGACCGGAAAATTATAAATGGGATCGGTGATTTGAATAATGTGATTATTAATATTGATTAAGGTATGTTTTGAATAGCTTTTCCGCACCAATTCAGCAATTCTTTCATTATAAGCTCGATCGCGGAGTTCATTTAATTTTTGTTTATCGCTAGATTTAGATTCGGCCGTAATTAAGAATTTTTCTTTCTTATTACTGTAACTATTGTACATTTTTTCATAATACGCCGTAATTAAATCTAAATATAACTGAATATCCGAAAACAGGTTTACCTCTACTTCCTGCGTATTAATTTTATCCACGTTTTCGAACCGGATATGTGGAGTACTTAACCTTTCTTTTTCTATTTCGTTGTGAATAATGGCCAAATTCGACTTTAAAATTTGAAAAGTGCTGTCTTGTTTATTAAACAAATTCACCTTGCAAAAATTCAATCGCTTGGTTAAATCGGGCAAAAGATAGTTATACTTAAAATCGGACACGCTTATTTTTTGATCGATGTCATAAAAATTCTGCGTGTACTCATTTTTTCTAAATTGCTGTACCATCAATCCCTCATAGGCCCAGCGAGAAGGCATCATTTCAGCAAAAATGGGCACCGAATATCCTCCCCCAATCATTTTATTTAATTTTTCGAAGGGGAACATAGCTCCGCCCAATATCATTTGCGGAATAATCAACAAAGGAATAACAATGTATATGGTTACTGCGGAGTTAAAGGCCGATGAAATATTCAAGCCCAGTACGTTAGATAAACAGAAAACGGAAAAGAACATCAGCCAATAATAAAGCAACATCCCTTGTATTTCCAGGATTACATTGCCAATTAACACAAATAAACCCGACTGAATAGCTGATAAAACAAACAAAATAGCCAGTTTTGACATTAAATAACTGTGCCGGCTTAAATTTAAAAAAGATTCTCTTTTTAATATTTTTCGATCCCTGAAAATTTCTTCGGCGCTTACCGTTAATCCTATAAATAATGACACAATAATGCCCATAAAAATATAGGACGGAATGTTCTCATTCTCCCTAAAAATATAATGATCCGAATTGGGATCATCAATATATTTAATGATGAAAGAAAGGAAAAAACCCAACAAAGGAGCCTCTAAAATATTAATTAAAATATATTGAAGATTATTTATTTTAGATATAAAATCGCGAACGGTAAAAATTTTAAATTGCTTAAACCGCAGTGGAATAAACAAATTTTGAGGAATCACATCCTCTGAAATTTTTGCATTTTCGGCACTTGAATGTTCTTCGTAATGTTTTCTCCATTGTACCGGCGTTACCTTGCGTTCATCAGTTAAACTGCCGTATTCATCGACTACGCGAGCCTCAATGATATTAAAAATAGATTCCGGGTTAACTGTTCCACAATTGGGACATTCAGAAATTTCACTGTTTATTTGCCGATCTAATCGTTTAAAATAAGAAATGGCTTCTACCGGGTTTTCGTAATAAATCTGGTATCCGCCCACATCCAAAATAACAATTTTATCAAACATTTTATAAATGTCGGATGAGGGTTGATGAATGACTACAAAAACCAATTTTCCTTTTAAACAAAGCTCTTTCAAGAGATCCATCACGTTTTCTGAATCTCTTGAAGACAAACCCGAGGTGGGTTCATCTAAAAAGATGACAGATGGCTCCCGGATTAATTCCAGCGCTATATTTAAACGTTTACGTTGTCCCCCGCTAATGGTTTTATTGAGGGGAGTACCTACTTTTAAATTCTTTATTTCTATTAAACCCAGTGATAATAGGGTTTTATCGACCAAATCTTCTATTTCTTTTTCACTTAAATTATTAAAGCATAATTTGGCGCAATAGTATAAATTCTGAAAAACGCTCAAATCCTCCATTAACAAGTCATCCTGCGGCACGTAGCCAATTACCCCGCGTAATTTATCTTTATCTTTATGAACATCTATCCCGTTAATTTTAACAAATCCTTTCGAGATTTTAAAGCTCCCCATCAAGGCATTTAACAACGTTGTTTTCCCGGCGCCACTCGCCCCCATAATACCTACCAGCTTCCCCTCGTTTTCTAAAATATTGATATCTCGCAGTCCAATGCCTCCATTTTTAAACTTATATTGCATGTGGGATGCCTCTAAAGACAAGCGAAAAGGCAGACTTGCTTCCATCAAAATAGAAACAATATCGCTATAATAAATAGGTTTTCCTTTGTTTGATTTTAAGGAACTTCCGTTGGAAAAAACATATACATTACCCGGAATAATGGTGAGTCCATTTAATAAAATCTCGCTGGAATACCCATTGTATATCAAAAAATACAAATCTTCTTCAATCTTATAAATGGCTAAAACGCCTTTTATGCCTTCGTGAACTACTTTTTTATTCTTCGTTTGCGTTTCTTCATCATTGGTAATAATGACCACATCCGGGTTATCCAGGAGCAATTGATTGTCTTCTTTGATAAAGTTTAATAAAAAATTGACTTTTTTTAAATCAATTTTAAAAACCTCAGCGGCCGTATAAATTAATTCCTTTTTTTGATCGGTAAAGTCTTTTTGTGCCTTTAATAACTCGAGTAATCGAGCCAACACAATTACTTTTTGTTTTTGCTGTAAGGTAGATGTTATTTTTTCGCAAACGCCAATGGTTTTAACAGAATCTAACATAGAGATTCTTTTCTTTTTACCGGCTTGCTTTACTTTTTGCTCACCAACTAATCCAGCATGAGTATCAAAAAGATGCAGATATATTTTTGCGTTTTTTTCTGAAAGCTGCTGCTTTAAAAACAGCTCTACATAAGCCCTTTCCTCATTACTTGTCCCGTCATCTTGTTTAGAAATGAGAGCAAATAACTCCATTAGCGCCTTCAGTATTTCTTCACTCATTTTTTATATTCAGAAACTTTACCAAACGAACATAAAATATTTTCGGTAAAAAAGGATACAATTCTTAAAGAAATTATAAACTAATATTCCCGTATAATTTCTTAAAAATCGTATTTTTCAGACTATTATCATTAAAAATCTCAAAAATGATCTCTTCTAGAACCCTCTTTTTAAATCATTTAGCTCAAACTTCTCCTGCTCCCATGTCGCTAGAAATTGAAAAAGCAGAAGGGGTATATTTATTTGATCAGCAAGGAAAAAAATACATCGATTTAATTTCGGGCATTGCGGTAAGCAATATTGGGCACTGCCATCCAAAAGTAATTGAAGCCATCCGTAATCAAACTGAAAAATACCTGCACCTGATGGTGTATGGCGAATATGTTCAGTCGCCACAAACGCTATTAGCCGAAAAATTAATTGCTTTGTTACCTAAAACCTTAAGCAATACATACTTTGTAAATTCGGGCTCCGAAGCTAATGAAGGGGCTTTAAAACTAGCAAAAAGACACACCAAGCGATCTAAAATAGTAGCTGCAAAAAAAGCCTATCACGGCAGCACGCACGGTGCGCTCAGTTTAATGAGCGAAGAGTACTTCAAAACGCCCTTCCGTCCACTTTTAAATGACGTTCATTATATGGAATTCAATAATTTTTCAGATTTGGATGTTATTGATAATCAAACCGCTTGCGTTATTTTAGAACCCATACAGGCAGAAGCGGGTGTAATAAAACCGATTCCCGATTATTTAAAAAAAGTGCGCCAAAAATGTAATGAAACGGGCGCTTTACTCATTTTTGATGAAATTCAGACAGGTATGGGGCGAACCGGCTCTTTATTTGCCTTTGAGCAATTTGGAATTGTACCTGATATTTTAACTTTAGGCAAAGCTTTTGGCGGAGGAATGCCTTTGGCGGCATTTATTAGTTCGAAAGAAATTATGAGCTGTTTGATCGAAAATCCCGTTTTAGGCCACATTACCACGTTTGGCGGACATCCTGTTTGTTGTGCAGCGGCTTTGGCGGCTTTAGAAGTTATATTAGAGGAGAAATTAGTGGAACAGATGCCTGAAAAGGAAACACTTTTTCGTAAATATTTTCAGGATAACAAAAAAATAAAGGAATTTAGACAAGTCGGACTTATGATGGCCATTGACTTAGGCGATGCTTTAAAAATGAAAAAAGTAGTTGATGAGGCTATACAAAATGGCATCATTATTGATTGGTTTTTATTTAATGAAAATAGCATTCGAATGGCGCCTCCCCTAACCATTAAAAAAGATGAAATTATGCATGCATGCGAAATAATTTTGAGTGCCATTGATCATAATTGTTAATTATTTCTTAAATTTCAGGAAAATTTAAAAAAAAAAAAACTAAGTACAAACTCGTATGAAAAAACACTTATTTCTACTGTTGGTTCTATTTCTAGGTTCATTCAACGTATTTTGCCAGGATGAGGATCTAGCAAAAATTCTTGACTTCTCTGATAAAGCACAATTAGATGCTTATTTACATGATATGAAGTGGAAGGAAGTAAAGGAAAACTTAAAACCTTCAGAAGATGGCATCTATTATTTATATCAAAAAAAGAACAGCAGCGGTGGATTAACTTTTTTAGCTGTTTTCTTACGGCAATATATGCATTATCAGGTATATTTTGACAAAAAGAAAGAATACAATCCGGTTCTTTCATATGATGATTTTATGAATATGCCAAACGGAAAAAGCAGATACAATGATTCTTATGAAAATAAGGCTTTTGCTATTAAATCCGTATCGTTTGAAGATCCCAAAGAAACCCGAAACAAAAATTTATTTTTCGGAAAAATTAAAGTAGCAGATAATCCTGATATTACAATCGAAAAAGAAGCAATTAAATTAGATAAAACCCCTCAAAAAGTAAGAGAAGACGATCAAAATGATGAGGACCCGAGTAATGAGCAGGGGCAGTAGTGCTAGTCTAAAAGCCGGACTTCTTCTCCACCAAAAAATCGCCCAATATCAAATAATCTATTTTTGTTTTCAAAAAACAATCAATGGCTTCTTTGGGGCTACAAACAATAGGTTCATCGCGCACATTAAAACTGGTGTTTACTAAAATTCCAAAGCCCGTTTGTTTTTTAAATGCTTGCAATAAGGCATGCATTTTTTTATTGGAATGTTCCGAAACCGTTTGTACCCGAGAGGTATAATCCACATGCACTACGGCATCTAACGTAGACCGTTCGGTTTTTAATTTTTGAGAAACGTTTAAAGAATCGAAATTATCGGGCAAAACAGTTCTGTATTTTTCTTTTAAAACCGAGGTAAACAGCATGTATTCAGCCGGTGGACCATATTCATAATGCTCGGCTAATTCTTCTTCTAACATAATGGGGGCAAAGGGCCTAAATCCTTCCCGGAATTTAATGCTTAAATTCAGTTTTTTTTGCATTTCCGGAGCCGCCGGATTGGCTATAATACTGCGATTACCTAGGGCTCGGGGCCCAAATTCCATGCTTCCCTGGAACCATCCAATAATTTTTCCTTCTTTTAAATATGAGGAAACGCGATTTATTAAGTTTTGCTCATCGAGTTTTTCAGAGCTTATTTCAGCATAATTTGATAGTGCTTGTTCTATTTCAGCAGAAGTAAAATCTGGCCCCAAATAGCTATTTTTCATTTTATTTTTGTCCAGAATTCGTGTATGCCTCCCGTCTATATAGTAGGCTGCTAAAGCTGCACCTAAAGACCCACCAGCATCTCCCGAAGCGGGTTGCACAAAAATTTGTTTGAATATGTTTGATTGAAATAATTTACCATTGGCCACACAGTTTAATACTACTCCACCCGACATGCACAGGTTTACCTGGCCTGTTTCTTTCTGCAAGGCTTTGGCATTCAACAATAGAATTTCTTCTGTCACCAACTGAATAGCTTTGGCTAAAACTACATACTCCTGCGAGAGAGGCGATTCTGCCTTCCGAACATCTATCCCAAATAAATC
>CAYOHR010000008.1:56020-81298 GCA_964403835.1 uncultured Flavobacteriales bacterium | reverse complement strand
AAACAAATTATCGTTTTTTGGTTGCAAACCATCTTATTCAAACAGAAAATGACAATAACAAAACCATCAAAGATCTTAAAAAAGCGATGAGCGCAGCTCCAGCAGTAAAAAAAGAAGATTGGTAAGGGTATAAGCATTAAAAAAACTCCCCAAAGATCAAAGAAAACGGTGGGCAAATAATAAAAGCAGGCGAAATTCATAGAAATAGTATCAAAAAATGGACCAAAGAAAATAATTTTACGATTTAAAATTATTTTTCTTTTCGATCATCACTATTTTAATCTATTTTCGTAGTAAGAGGAACTTAAATATTTTTAATTAAGAAATGGGATTTTTTGATTTTCTTACGCAAGAAATTGCAATAGACTTAGGTACGGCTAATACATTAATTATTCACAACGATAAAGTCGTAGTGGATGAACCTTCTATTGTTGCAATAGATAGACAAACTAACAAAGTAATAGCTGTGGGAAGAATTGCCCAGCAAATGCATGGGAAAACCCATGAAAACATTAAAACCATCCGACCTTTAAAAGATGGCGTTATTGCCGATTTTTATGCTGCAGAGCATATGATTCGCGAAATGATTAAAATGTTGAATACCTCAAAACGCTTTTTCTCTCCTGCTTTGCGCATGGTGATATGTATCCCATCCGGAATTACAGAAGTTGAAAAACGTGCCGTTGTTGATTCTGCCGAACATGCCGGAGCTAAAGAAGTTTATTTAATTCATGAACCTATGGCTGCCGCTATTGGTATAGGTATTGATGTGGAAGAACCCGTAGGTAATATGATTATTGATATTGGTGGTGGAACCAGCGAAATTGCCGTTATTGCCCTTGGTGGTATTGTATGTGATAAATCTATTCGTGTTGCCGGTGATGAATTTACCAGCGATATTGAGGAATACATGCGACGACAACACAATATTTTAATTGGGGAAAGAACAGCCGAAATGATTAAAATACATGTAGGTGCTGCTATTACTCAGTTAGATGAAGATGAGCCTGCTGAATATGCCGTACATGGAAGAGATTTAGTGACAGGTATCCCAAAAGAAATTTATGTTTCTTACAAAGAAATTGCTGAATGTTTAGATAAATCTATTTCTAAAATTGAAGAAGCCGTTTTAACAGCTTTAGAAATGACTCCTCCAGAACTTTCTGCCGATATTTATAAAACAGGTATTTATATGGCCGGCGGTGGATCTATGTTACGAGGTTTAGCGAAAAGAATCTCAATGAAAACCAAATTGCCTGTACATGTTGCAGAAGATCCTTTAAGGGCTGTTGCCCGAGGTACCGGAATCGCACTTAAAAATATTGATAAATTCCCTTTCTTAATGAGGTAATTTATTACTAAGCCATGTTATCTATCATTAAATTTTTAGGACGATTTGGTTTTCAAATAACTTTTCTATTTCTTTTTTCCTTCTCTTATTATCTTCTGATAAAATATAATAAATATCAGCAAACCTCTTATTATACAAACTATTACGAGGTTTCTGGCCGGTATTTTTCATTTAAAAATGGCATTGTTTCTTATTTAAATTTACGAGAAGCCAATGAGCAACTTTTAAAAGAAAACAGCTATTTAAGAATGAATAATCTTTCCTCCCTCATGCGCCGGGAGAAAGGTCAAATTATTATTAACGATACTATATTTAAACAGCATTACTCATACATACCAGCACAGGTTATCAATCAAACCCTTAATTTAAAAAACAATTATATTATTCTTAATCAGGGTGATTTACAAGGAGTGAAACCCGAAATGGGCGTTATCAGCAGCAATGGAATAGTGGGAGTAGTAAAACACGTTTCAAAAAACTTCTGCTCCGTATTAACGGTGCTTAACAATAAAACCAATTTAAGTGGACGCTTAAATCGTTCAGAATACTTAGGGAGGGTTCAGTGGACAGATAAGGACAATACCGAAACTATTTCTTTAGAGGATATTCCGGTACATGCCGATGTTAAGCAAGGAGATACTGTTTCTACTTTTTTAAGTTCCCTCATATTTCCACAAGGAATTTTAGTGGGTACTGTTAAAACTGTACAGGCTAAACCGGGCGAAAACTTTTTAGATATTCAATTACAATTAGGTACCAATTTCAGAAAACTCTCTAACGTGTACATTGTGAATAATTTATATAAAAATGAACACAAAGAGCTGGAAGAAAAGTTTGTACAAGAAGTAAAATAGTTTTCCAAATTCCCTTTTTATCTATCACCTTTAACTATATTTTGAGCTGAGATAAAACAATTCATTTATCTTTGTAATTGGTATAATATCATAAAAATGAGAGAAATACAATTTAGAGAAGCCATAAGAGAGGCGATGAGTGAAGAGATGCGAAGAGATGAAAACATCTATTTGATTGGCGAAGAAGTCGCAGAATACAATGGCGCATATAAGGTTAGCCAGGGCATGTTGGATGAGTTCGGTGCAAAACGCGTGATTGATACTCCTATTGCCGAGTTAGGATTTACTGCCATTGCGGTAGGTTCTGCCATGAATGGCTTACGGCCTATTGTAGAATTTATGACCTTTAATTTTGCCATTTTAGCCATGGATCAAATTGTTAACCATGCCGCCAAAATGCTTCAAATGTCAGGTGGTCAATATAACGTACCTATTGTTTTTAGAGGCCCTAACGGGACTGCGGGTCAATTAGCAGCTACACACTCTCAAAGTTTTGAAGCCATGTATGCGCAAGTACCTGGCTTAAAGGTAATTACCCCTTCTAATGCCTATGATGCAAAAGGTTTATTAAAAGCCGCCATCCGGGATAATGATCCGGTTATCTTTTTTGAATCAGAAAAAATGTATGGTGACAAAAGCAGTGTTCCAGACGGAGAATATCTTTTACCCATTGGTGTTGCTGATATCAAAAAGAAAGGAACGGATGTCACTATTGTTTCTTTTGGAAAAATTATTAAAGTCGCTTTTGATGCCGCTATTGAGCTTGAAAAACAAGGTATTTCATGCGAAATTATTGATTTACGCACCATTCGCCCCATGGATCACAAAACTATTATTGAATCCGTAAAAAAAACAAATCGATTATTAATTGTGGAGGAGTCTTGGCCTTTTGGTTCTATAGCTAGTGAAATCACTTATATAGTTCAAAGAAATGCGTTTGATTTTTTAGATGCCCCCATACAACGTATTACATTAGCAGATGCTCCATTCGCTTTTGCGCCAAGTTTTATAGAAGAATCTATGCCCAATAAAGGCCGGGTAATTCAGGCAGTAAAGGCTTTATTATACAGGGCGTAATAATACTTGATAAAAAATATGATGCAAATATTAGACGGTAAATTAGTTGCTAAAGCTATTAAAGAAGAGATTAAAGCTGAAGTTCAGAATTTACTGGATCAACATAAAAGAGTGCCTCATTTAGCGACCGTTTTAGTTGGAAACGATCCGGCTAGCGAAACCTATGTAAATTCAAAAATAAAAGCCTGTGAAACCGTAGGCTTCAAATCTACTTGTATTAAGCTAGATTCATCCATTTCAGAAGCTGAATTGCTATTAAAAATAGATGCTTTAAATGAAGATGATTCTTTAGATGGATTTATTGTTCAATTACCCCTTCCTAAACATATTAATGAACAAAAAATTATTGAACGGGTTAATCCAAATAAAGATGTAGATGGTTTTCATCCGGTTAACATGGGCAAACTGGCATTGGGCTTTCCTGCTTTAAAACCAGCTACCCCGGCGGGTATTTTAGAATTACTCAAGTATTATAATATTGAAACCAAAGGAAAACACTGTGTTGTGTTAGGAAGAAGCAATATTGTTGGATCGCCTTTGAGTATTATGATGCGACAAAAAACATATCCCGGAAATTGCACCGTAACTATTTGCCATAGTCAAACAAAAAACATGGAAGAATATACCCGAACGGCCGATATTTTAATGGTCGCCATTGGAAGCAGAGAATTTGTTACAAAAGACATGGTAAAACCCGGAGCAGTTGTAATTGATGTGGGTATACACCGTATTCCATCAAACAATGTAAAAGGATATGAATTAAGAGGAGATGTGCAATTTGGAGAGGTATCATCCATATGCTCATATATAAGTCCCGTACCAGGCGGCGTTGGCCCTTTAACCATTGCCAGTTTACTCAAAAATACACTGCTAGCATACCATTTAAAAAACCAAAATGCTTAAAAAAGGATCAAAATTATACAGCATTTTCCGTTTTAAGTGTCCGTATTGTAACGAAGGCCCGTTTTTTATTTCTCATCCATACGACTTTAAACACGCCGGTGACACGCCGGAAAAATGTGAGGTTTGTGGAAATAAATTTGAGCCTGAAACAGGCTTTTATTACGGGGGTATGTATGTATCTTATGCTTTAGGAGTTGCCATTTTTATTGGCACCTATTTATCTATTTCTATTTTTTATCCTACAGCATCCCCTTTATTTACTTTTGGTTCTATTTTATTAGTATTAATGATATTAGGTCCCTTAATTTATGCGCTTTCAAAAATTATTTGGATTAATATTTTTGTGAAATATCAGGGGAACACAAAAAATAAGCAAGAAGATCTTTCTTAAATATTACTTCCCCATCATTTTTTCAACCTGTTGCCAATACCCCGGGTATGATTTTTTAACCACCTCCGGGTTTTCTATGGTCAAATCATAAAACACTGAAAGCGGAGCCATACACATAGCCATTCGATGATCGTTGTATGTATTAATCAATATATCTTTCTTTTCAGGCATACTAAAATTCTTTATTTGCAGCATAATATGCCCTGTTTCAATAAAAACTCCCACTTTTTTTAATTCATTTTGCAAGGCCTGTAAACGATTGGTTTCTTTGTGCACCAATGTTTCAACACCCTTTAAATATCCCTTTATTTTATTGCCGGTACAGGTCGCAGCAAGGGTCTGAACTAAATCAGGACAATCCTTAAAGTTAAACGTGAAATGATGGACATACGTCGCTCTTTTGTGCTGAATAATCAACCCTTCGGGTGAAGAAGTTACCTCCAGCCCCAATAAACGGTATATATAAGCACAAATAGCATCTCCTTGCAAGCTATTTATATCCAATTTTTTTAAAAGGAAGGTGGATTGCGGAATGAATGAACACCACTGGAACCAATAGGAAGCTGCTGACCAATCTGCTTCTATTTCTATGTCTTTTGCTACATACTGTTGATGGGGAAATATATTTATTTTACCCGGTTCTGATGCATATTTAATGCCAAACCTTTCCATTAAACCTAAAGTCATGTTTATATATGACTTTGAAACCGTTGTTTTATCATCAAACAAAATGGTTAACCCTTCTTGCATAGCTGGGGCTATAAGCAATAAAGCGCTGATAAACTGGCTGCTTATGGAGCTATCTATAAAAACAGATCCACCCCGCAAATTTTGCCCATGTATTTCAATAGGGGCAAATCCTTCTTTTTCTAAATACCTAATATTGGCCCCCAATTGTATTAAAACATCAACCAAAGGCTTAATAGGCCGCTCTTTCATCCGATCCGAACCTGTTAGTATTCTTTTACCTTCGGTTATTGAAAATAATGCGGTTAAAAACCGAAATGTGGTACCGGCATCTTCTGCATCAAAAACCTCAACCGATGAATTTTTATAATTGGAAAGCACATTTTTAAGAAGCAGAGTGTCATTTGCTTCAGATAAATTTATGACATTGAAAGAATATTCGCATAATTCTTTGATAATCAACACTCTATTACTCAAACTTTTAGAGGAAGGTAAGTCAATTTCGGCATGTGTCCCTTGGAGGTGTTTAGCGGAAAGATGAAGATGATTCATAAAAAACTATTGATCATTAAAAATTGTTTTTAAATAATCTAAGCTTTCAATAATAGCTTCCTGGCTAACTTCTATATCATAATTTGCATGCCCAATGCGCTCTAATAAAGAGAATCTAAATTTTCCGTGCTGGTTTTTTTTATCATGTTTGATAATATCAATAATTTCTTGAAAATCATCTAAAACAGGGTTTACATGCGCATATATTCTTTTTATAGCTGTTTGAATTTCAATAAGTTCTGGGCTGCTTAATTTCCCAACCATATTAGAGAGGTACGCCTCCCCAACCATACCTAAAGCCACTGCTTCACCATGTAATAAGGGTTTTTGATGATATAAGGCTGCTGTTTCCAGGGCGTGACCAAGGGAATGACCAAAGTTTAAAATTTTTCGGATTCCGTTTTCAAACGGATCCTGGTTTACAATGTTTAGTTTAATATTAATCGATTGCTCAATAAAGCCCGCAGCAATATCAGAAGAAGTACCAAGCGTAGTTTCTGTTAATTTTTTCCAATAAGCGGCATCTTGAATTAAGCCGTGTTTCAACATTTCGGCATACCCTGATAATAATTCAGCTTTTGGCAGGGTAACTAAAAATTCGGGATTGATAAAAATGGCTTTTGGGGCATAAAAAGAACCAATTTGGTTTTTAATGTGATTTACATTTACGCCTGTTTTGTTAGCCACAGAGGCATCTACTTGTGCCATAAGCGTGGTTGGAATATTAATGTAAGATATTCCGCGCATATAGGTCGAAGCAACAAACCCGCCTATATCGGTAATCATTCCTCCGCCTATATTGACTAATAAGGTATTTCTATCGCATTCAAAATCTGAGATCGTTTCCCATATTTGCTGGCAGGTTTCAATGCTTTTAGATTCTTCACCGGGAATAATTTCAATGATTTCGGCCTCATTAAAAACACTGGTATTTAAATCAAAATAAGGGACACAATGACGCAAAGTATTTTCATCAACCAAAAGTATTTTTTTATACGTTTCGTAATCTTTCAAAAAGGCTTCTAAATCAATGAGAAAAGACCCTTCCTTATCCAAAAACACAGGGGTTGAAGTACTTTGATTTTCTGTATTTAAAATATACGATGCTAAGAACCCGGACATTCGCAGTTTGACGCTGATTTTTGTTTTACTTCAATATCTGAAACCACAGAAGAATCTTTATACATCAAAATCCATGCATTATACTGGTTAAACTCAACCAAATATTTTTTAGGCTTTTCGTGTACTAAACTTTTTGAGAAATTTACATCTGCCGTTTTTAAATCGTACTGAAACGCACTTGCATCTATCTGATAACAAGCAAATTGGCAGGTAGCTTTGGCATTAAAAGTAAGCTTTTTTGTAGTTAATTCTTCCATTACTCGCCCCTGCGGTAACCAAAAGCCAAAATCGCGGTTTTTACCCCGGATTAAAAACACGTACACCATAATACATCCCAGGAAAACACCTACTAAGTATACTCTAATTCTTCGGGCCATATTTTTTTAATGGTTAATTGTTAATGTTTAATGGTAAATGTTTCAACTATGATTTTATTGATCATTCATAATTAGCCACTATTCAAGAATTGGCAACATCAAATTGATGTCTTTGTAAGGCAATTTATAGTTTTCGCCAATATCTTTATTGGTTAAAACACCCTTCAAAATATACACTCCGTTTCTAAATCCGGGATTTCTTTTAATTACCTGGGTTAAACCTCCCTCCTCGCCCATACTTAATATAATGGGTGCAAAGATGTTACTTAGCGCCATAGAAGCAGTTCGAGCAACAGCTGAAGGAATATTGGGAACACAATAATGAATGATGCCATATTTCTGAAAAACTGGTTTTTTATGATCCGTAACTCTCGATGTTTCAAAACAACCTCCTTGGTCAATGCTAACATCAACAATAACCGAACCGGGTTTCATTTCCTGCACCATTTCATCGGTTACAATATTTGGAGTTCTTCCATGTGGAGCCCGCAATGCACCAATGGCTACATCGGCTCTTTTTAATGCCTTAATTAAATCTTTAGGTTGAAAAGTGGAGGTAAAAATACGTTGCCCCAAAGAATTTTGTAAACGACGAAGTTTATAGATGGAATTATCAAACACTTTTACGCTGGCTCCTAATCCCATGGCTGCTCTTGCGGCATACTCGCCCACCGTTCCTGCGCCAATAATAACTACAGAAGCCGGCGGAACTCCGGTAATACCGCCTAACATTAAGCCCGGACCATTATTGTATTTATTTAAATACTGACTGGCAACTAAAATAGAGGTGGTACCTGCAATTTCGCCCATGGTGCGTACCACTTGCAAAATATTTGATTCATCTTTAATATAATCCCAGGCAATAGCGGTAACCTTTTTTGCAGTTAGTTTTTTAAAATACTCTTCACTTTGAGTAGATGATTGCAAAGCAGATATAAGCGTTTGATTGCGTTGCATCAAGTCTATTTCAGCCAACGATGGTGGGGCTACTTTTACAATCATATCCGCCTTATAAACAGCAGCAGCATCTTCTACTATTTCGGCACCTACTTCACTAAAATCGTTATCGGTAAAATTAGATTCTAATCCGGCCCCTCGCTCAATAACAACACGGTGCCCGTTATTAATTAACAAACCTACAGAAGACGGCCCTAAAGCCACCCGGTTTTCTTGAAAAGAAATTTCTTTAGGTATTCCGATAAAAAGTTTATTCTTTCGAACACCAACTTCCAACATTTCTTCTTGAGGTAAAAGTGATCCTTTAAAGGATTTAAAGGATTCGGAATAACTAATCATACTTTTTTTTATAAAAGTAAAAAAATATAAGGAACTATTCGTTAAAAAATAGAGGAATTGAAAAGCTGAACGGTTATATTATTCCGCTTGAGCTTCTTTTCTTCTCAAAACAAAGTTTTGCCCTAAATAAACGGCACGTACGCGTTCGTCGTTGGCCAATTCCTCAGCTGTACCCGCTTTTAAAATAGATCCTTCAAACAATAAATAGGCCCGATCTGTAATAGAAAGGGTTTCTTGCACATTGTGATCGGTAATTAAAACGCCAATACCTTTATCACGCAATTTTAATACAATGGATTGAATATCCTCAACGGCAATAGGGTCAACACCTGCAAATGGTTCATCCAACAAAACAAATTTAGGATCTACGGCTAAAGCCCGGGCAATTTCAGTTCTTCTTCGCTCTCCGCCCGATAATAGGTCTCCCCTATTTTTTCGGACATGATTTAAGCCAAATTCTTCCAACAAAACTTCTAATTTATCTTTTTGTGCTTGTTTTGATAAAGTGGTCATTTCTAAAATGGCCATAATATTATCTTCAATACTCAGTTTTCGGAACACCGAAGCTTCCTGAGGCAAATACGCAATACCTTGCTGCGCGCGCTTATACATGGGTTCGTTGGTAATATTTACTCCATCTAAAAAAATTTCGCCAGATAATGGTTTAATTAAACCTACCATCATGTAAAAGGATGTTGTTTTTCCGGCCCCGTTTGGCCCTAATAAACCTACAATTTCTCCCTGTTTAACTTCAATGGAAACATTGTTAACAACGGTTCGGCTTTTATATTTTTTATACAGGTTTTTAGTACTTAAAATCATTTTCACTTACTTTAATGATTAATATTTCCAAGATTTACTTGATCATATACATCGATGGGGAATTTTTTACGAAAAAGGCCTACACGTCCTATAAGCGTTCCTTTTAATCCTACTTTTGCCGATTTTTTTTGGGATAAAGACGGGATGCTAAATAAAAAACTGGGAGCAATGTTTTTTACTTTTACATTGGTTGTATAGGTTTCGGTGCTATTTTTTTTGATTTTTATACCTGATAAAACGGCATTACCTACTTCTTTTCCGTCTAAAGACAATTGCAACCCAGATGATTTAACCCGGATATTATAATTGTTTGGGTTTTTTATTTTAACAGACACCTGTGCTTCTAAGCCATCTTGGCTCATCCCTTTCATTTGAATATTTTCAATTTTTACAAACTCAACTTGTTTATAGGAAAAACAGGATGATAGCAATAAACAAATAGAAAACAAACAAATTATTTTAACCTTCATACCGGATGCAATCAAAAAGAGCCACTAAGATAATTGAATTTTTATGACTCTAAAAATAAAAAGACCCTATTTCTAGCGTCTTTTTATAATGCAAATCTGAATAGAAATTTTATCTCAATAATAAAACTTCTCCGACTTTTTTATGTTTTTTATTAAATATATCTCTGAAGGTAAACACGTATTGATATACGCCTATCTCAGCCGCATCTCCGCTTATTTTGCCATCCCATTTATCACTGATATTGGACATAGTGTGAACGTTAATTCCCCAACGATTAAAAATACTTAATTCGTATCCATCTGATTTTACTCCATTGCCTATCACCTGAAAAAAGTCATTTTTACCATCACTATTAGGGCTAAATGCATTTGGAACATAAACATTGAAAAAAGGATCTACTTTCACATATCGAAACGTACTATCAACACATCCATATTTATTCTGTGTAATGAGTGTTATTCTGTGTTTAGCAGTATCAGTAAAGGTGAAAAAAGGATGCTGAACAGTGTCAAATAATAAATAATCGATATACCATTCCCAATTTCCGCCGCCGCCTTCTGTTTGGTCTAAAAATTTAATTTCAGGGTTTAAAAGATTGGTTTCATACGGCTGGTAATCAAAGTCTGCGACCGGTATGGGTTCTGAATATACCTTTCTTTTTACGGTATCATAACATCCAAAGCTATTTTTAGCCACTAATTCAATAGTGTAGGTTCCTGTTTTATCAAAACATACAGCCGGATTTGGATCAAAAGAAGTAGCTCCGTTTCCTAAAGACCAAATACTTTGTGTAATGTTAGATGTAAGCGAATAGGATATATTAATGGTTTGAAGACAAAGAGGAGTACATGCGGAATCTATATCAACCAAAAAACCTGCTGTTGGTTTTTCAAAGACCTGTGCGGGTTTTGTAATTGCATCTTTACACCCCTTGTCAGTTACAACTTGTAAGGTAACCTGAAAAACATTATCGATATTATAATCGTGGCTAGGCGCGCCAGAGGATGAGTCCTGGGGTGTTCCATCTCCAAAATTCCAAATCCATTTTACAACATTACCGCTATTTACAGTCGATTTGTCTTTAAAACGAACTGCTCCACCATTAATACATTCTGGATCATTAATAAAATCAGCAACGGGTTCAGGAAAAACCTGTACAATCATAGTTGTATCATCACTACATCCATTGGTATTGGTTACCTTCAAATTAACTTGATAATCTCCATCCACAGCAAAGGTATGTGTAGGATTTTGGACATTGCCTGTTGATCCGTCTCCAAAAGTCCAATTCCATGTGCTAATAGCTCCTGCGCCGGCAGGGGTAACAGAAACATCTAAAAAATTTAAAGGTTGAGCATTTAAACATTTTTCAACAACACTAAATTCAGCCATAGAGGCAGGATCTATACCTACAACAATATTTGTATCATATTCGCACCCAAAATCATCTATTGTATGAAATTTAAAGGTATCTGTATCTAGGCTGGAAGTAATATAAAATTTGGTAGTATCTTGTGTAGAAATGGTATTGGAACCATAGGTCCAATAAGTACTCTGTATGGTATTTTGAAACCCGGGCGCACTAGGGAATAAGGTGGGATCAAAGTTTAAGTCCCAACTAAAAATAAATCCATTATCGGCCGACCACAAATCGGTTACTTGAAAAGTCCAATCTCCATTCAAAGGGCAACCAATTAACCCCGCAAAGGCATCATCGGGAGCATATGTTCCGGCAGGAAGTGTATCACTAAAAATGCTTGATGATAGCAAATAATTATCCCAGGTCCCGTTAGGAGCGCCCATGGCCCAACAATAGTCCCAACCAATTCCGGGCACAGGATTAACTCCATCACCATCATTTGCTCCACCTAGATAATTTCCTGCACCATTTTGCACTTGATGACTTAATACAATGCTTTGCCCGCTTGGGCAAATAAGTTCAATTTGCAAATCACCTATAAAAGAGTGCTCCATATTTACACAAATACTTTGTAAATCAGAGGCGCTAGTCATCATTTGGCCGGGCGCAAAAATATTGATCGCTGTAGTACTTTGAAAGGGCGTTCCAATATTATCGGGTAGTGCTAAAGGAGAACCCCCAGAAGAGAAATTATACGAGTAATATTGCGTTTGAAATGCGCCATACAATTCTACAGTATCATTTTGGCAAATATTGCTTGGGTTAGGCATTGATCCTACATAATTAGGCTTTCCACTTACCCGCACAGCAACTATTTGGCGTCTTCTCTTACAAGTATTTACATCTGTTACTTCTAAAAAAACAGGGTAGTAACCAGGAAAATTAAATCTATGAAAAAAAGAAGGGGTTGTGTATGTACTATTATTTACATACCATATAAAGGTAGAGGTAGCGTCACTTTGTGCATAGCTTATATTATTTTCAGGAAATTGTGAAGAAGCTTGAAAATGAACAGAATCACCCTGACATACATCTATATACGTTGTATTGGGATCAAAATCAGGAACGGTTATGCAGCCAGGAATAATTTGCTGGCAGTTATTACAATTTGCAAGAATTGCCCAGCCTTGGTTTTCAATTGTAGTATCTGATTTAAAATGAAGAGTAATACATCCGGTAAAAGCCGCAATAAAAGTATTATCTAAGGCTGTTGAAGTATAACATCCTAACAAAGGGGCGCTCATGTTTGCCCCATCATACACACACATGGTATCACCAACCGCTAAATCAAAAGAAGCAAAATCTAATTCTATTTTTTGATTGGGCTGGTCAGGGCAAATAATTAAAGTATCATTTTGAAGAGGCAAATAACCTCCGGAACCCATCTGGCCACCTGCGTCATAAATAACCGCCTGGCAGGTACCAATTGAATCATCAGCAATGAAATCATAAAGCAAAGCCTGCGATTTTAATTGTTGAACAGAAGATAAAAGTAGAATACTAACAACAATTAACTTACCTATAATTTTCATAATAAAGTTCACTTTATACTTATAAATCGAAGCTTTTAAAGAAAGGTTGCTTCTTTGTAAAAAAAGTTTTACAAAAGTATCAAAAAAAGTGCCATTTAACAAAATAATTACACTTTTAAAAAAGGCCCTAAAGCTCGCATAAACGGGTTATTTTAATTCTATTAACAATGTTTAGTTTAAAAAAAAACAGCATTAATTTAAATTAAAAACGTTATAGTACTATATTAGTTCATTCGTAATTCTATTTTTTTGATAAAAAACTGTTTTATAATATCAACTTTTCTTTTGAGCGTGAATTTTTCATTCGCTCAAAAAACGGATATTTATGTCGCTGAAAACGCTTCTTACAATGAAGCGCTAGATTTGTTTAAGAAGGAAAAATATACAGATGCCTATCAAAAATTTGAATGGTTTTTAAACCAACATGCAAATTACTCACATCAATTAACGGAAAACGCAGCTTTTTATAAAGCTATTTCTGCCCTTCGTTTGTTTCAAAAGAACGCCGAATTGGGGGTTATGCAATATTTAACCGATTATCCAAGTGGGGTGTATGAAAATGATTCGAAATTAGAATTAGCCCGCTATTTTTATGCCAAACAAAAGTGGAAAAAAGTAATTGAATTCTTAGAAAAGGCTGATTTATCGCTGATTCCGGCGGATGAAATGCAAGCCTATTATTTTCGTTTTGCCTACTCTTATTTCATGGAAAAAAATTACAAAAAGGCAAGCAAGTATTTTTTCCAATTGGTGGGTTCCGACAACGAGTATTCGGCTCCATCTACCTATTACATTTCACATATATCTTATGAAAATAAAGAATATATGGCTGCTTTAGAGGGTTTTTTAAAAATAGAAAACCATCCTAAGTTTAGTTTTATTGTGCCCTATTACATTTCTCAAATTTATTATCAGTTGGGTAAATACGATGAGTTAATTGAATATGCAGAACCTAAGGTTGATTCGGTGATACCTGAACGACAAATAGAAATTTCAAGGATGCTTGGAGAGGCCTATTATCAATTAAAAGATTATAAAAATGCGATTAAATATTTGGCCAAAACAAACGGTAAAAGCCGCGAAGAAAAATATCATTTAGGATATGCTTATTATAAAAATAAAGATTTTTCAAACGCTATTGATATTCTGCAAACAGCCCTAGTTGAGCATGATTCATTAGATCAAATCATTTATTATCATTTGGCTGATTGTTACGTGCAAAGCAATCAAAAAAAATATGCTTTTAATGCGTATTCGGAAGTTTCCAAAATGGAGCATGATAAAGCCTTGCAAGAAGATGCCTTTTTCTCCATGGCCAAAATCTCGTATGAAACATCGTACGATCCTTACCAACAAACCGTTGAGCATTTAGTGTATTTTATCAATACATTCAAAACATCGGCTCGGCAAAAAGAAGCCATTGATTTGTTGCTGAATATTTTCTTAATTACCAATAATTACAAGGCTTCCATTGAACAAATGGAAAAACTGGAATTAAAATACCCTAAATTACAAGAAGCCTACCAAAAAGCTTGTTTTAATTATGGTGTAGAGCTTTTTCAATTAAAAAATTATACCGAAGCCATTGTCAATTTTCAAAAATCTCAAAAATACACTTCCGAAAAGTACATTCACGGCTTGGCTTCGTATTGGATTGCTGAAACATATTATCGATTAAAAAATTACGATCAATCGATTCAGTTTTATCAAGAATTTATATTTAAACCCGGTTCTATTATTTTATCAGAATTTGCTTACGCACATTATAATTTAGGGTATAGTTTTTATCACAAAAAGGACTATGACGAGGCTTTAACCTGGTTCAGAAAGTTTATTTCGGATGATGAAATTGAAGATTCGCTTATGTATACGGATGCCTTAGTAAAAACGGCGGACATTTATTACATTAAAAAAAGTTTTGATGTTTCTTTAGAATATTACACCAAAGCCCTTTTAATAGGAAAGAAAAATGCGGATTATGCCCTCTATCAAAAAGCAATATTAGAGGGGATTTTAGATCAGGCGGCCAACAAACAAGCAAGTTTAGAACAATTAATAAAAAAATATCCAAATTCAACATATCAGCCCGAGGCTAAATTCCAACTATCCCGCTTGTATTTTGATGCCAACAAACCCAATGATGCCCTTAAATTGCTCGATCAAATTATTGTTTTACATCCTAATTCGGCGCCTTATCAAAAAGCAATGCTCGAAAAAGCGCAGGTTTATTATAATACCGATCAAACAACAAAAGCGATTGAAGCCTATAAGCAGTATATTGCTAATTTTCCGAATTATAATGATGCCCAAGTGGCTTTAAATCAGATTAAAAAGATTTATTCAGAAAACGATAAACTGCAAGAATATAAAAATTACATTTCAACCCTCACCTTTTTAAATTTATCAAAAGCATCTATCGATTCTACTGCTTATGAAACTGCTTATTTTCAATATATTGAAGGGCGGAATGAAAATGCCATACGCGGATTTAAAGACTACATTGATGATGTAAATAACGGAACCTACCCGGGTTTATTTAAAGTAAGTGCTCATTTTTATAGGGCTGAAGCCTATTTTAACACCAAAGAATACAGCAAAGCATTGAACGATTATGACTTTGTGATTCAACAACCTTTTAATTTATTTTCAGAAAAATCGCTTTTAAAAGCAACACGCATCAGTTTTTCTGATAAAAATTATAAAGAAGCCCTTAAAAACTATATTGCTTTAGAACAAGTTGGCGAATATAAAAGCAATTTATGGGAAGCAAAAATTGGTCAAATGCGTTGTTATTACCAATTACAGAACCATGATGCGGCTTTAAATTATGCAAACCGGGTTTTAGAAAACAGTGAAGCCAGTGAAGATGAAAAACTGGAAGCCCATTATATTTCGGCCCATTCGGCATTTCAATTAAAAAATTATGTTTTAGCCAAACAACATTATCAACAAGTGTTGGAACAAAAAAGCAGTGCATATTATAGCGAAGCATTGTTTCAATTGGCAAACATTAACTTTATTGAAAAAGATTACCAAACGGCAGAAAACAATATTATGTCTTTAATTAATGGAGATGTTGTAAACAAGCACTGGATGGCACGCGGAATGATTTTATTATCAGATGTTTATGTTACTAAAAGTGAGTTATTTCAAGCTAAACATACTTTAGAAACCGTGATTGATAACCACGATGAGCCAGATTTAATTCAACAAGCAAAAGATAAACTGCAAGAAATTAATGCATTAGAAGAAAAACAAAAAGAAGAAGATGCTAAGAAAAAAGAACTCCCCGAAATTAAAATAGATAATGGAATGGAGTGGATTAATGAATAGTTATGCGTTATAAGTTATGAAAGAATATAGTCACAAGTTACAAGTTACAAGTTGCAAGTCACGTATAGGGTGCCGCGGGTTGTGGGTCTTTGTACTTTGTACTTTATACTTTGTACAATTAAACGCCCAAGACACTCTAAAGACAGATCATATATACATTATTAAAGAGTTTAATCCCATCATATCTTCCGAAGGGGTGAAAATATCTACTATTCCGCAAATGATTAAAACGGATGTAAAGAAACTTCCTGTTCAATATTCTTTTTTAAATAAGGAATTTAAAGTCACTTTTAACCCGGAGGTTATTCAGGCGGCTAACATGAAAAAAGAATCGCAGGATAAATTATATAAAGGGTATGTAAAAGGCGGGGTTGGAACCTATTTAACCACCCTTTTAAACGGGTATTATTCGACCACCCGATCCAGCAAACAAATGGGAAGCATTCAACTTCATCATTTGGGATCTATTGCTACTATTAAAGATAAAGGATATGCAGGATACAGCGATAATGAAATTGCCTTTTTTGGCAAAAAATTTATGCCTAATTATACCCTGGCAGGCGATGTAAAATACAGCTATAATCGTTTTCATTATTACGGGTACGATCCTGTTTTTTTTACGGATTTTAATAAGAAAAATACCCTTCAAAGCTATTCCAGTCCTTTTTTCAAGTTTTCTATTGGCAATAGAGACATTGTAAAAGATTCTGCTGCAAAAACGTACAATATCAGCCTCGATTACAGGTATTTATCTGATCTACTTAAAGGGAAAGAAAGCAATCTTCGATATTTTGGCGATTATTATTTCCCCACTAAAAAAGATCAAATTAAATTAAGCACCGGCATTGATTATAATTCATTTAAAAGCGATACTTCAGCGGCCATCAACAATGCTATTATTTTTGCTCAACCTCAGTTAATTACCAAAATTAGCGACTTTTATGTAAACATTGGAGTTGGTTTATTTTTAGATGCCGGAACAACCTCATCTTTTTCCTTTAAACCGATTGCCGAAGTAAAATACCCCCTATTTAACAGCATTTTAGTGCCTTATGCGGGTATTAACGGCTCCATCAAAAGAAATAATTTAAGAAGTTTATCGCAAGAGAACCTATTTGTTTATTCGCCTTTATTGGTTTTGAAAAACAGCAATATAAAATCGGTGATTTATGGCGGATTAAGAAGCTCTTTAAGTCAGAACTTAAATTTAGATATTTGGGGTAAAAATGAGATTATTCAGAATATGCCTTTGTTTGTAAACGATTCATTAGGCATTGTAAACAACTTATTTCAAGTCATTTATGATCAACTGAATATTACCTCTTTTCATGCCGAATTAAATTACAGAAAGGGCCAAAACTTACAACTCTTTTTAAAAGGTCAGTATTTTATTTATAAAACCACCAATGAGTTATCGGCATGGAATTTGCCCGATTTCAAAATTACTTTGACCGGAAACTATGATTTATATAATAAAATAATACTATATGCGGATGTTTATTATGTTTCATCGCGTTTTGCTAAATTATACGGGTATGCCAATGGACATGCTTTACCGGATAAAATTCGGATTGAAGATTTAAAAGGATATTTTGATTTAAATATTGGGGCAGAGTATAGATATACCCATAAAATTGGAATATTCTTAAATGTAAACAATGCTATTACCAAGCAATACCAACGTTGGTATAACTATCCGGTACAATCTATTAATGTAGTGGGTGGGGTAAAAATGTTGTTTTAAACCTCTTCAGCAACCACTTCTTTTACTTCAGGCATCATTTTGTTAAATAATTGCTGAATACCTGCTTTTAAAGTAACAGATGAGGAAGGACAGCCGCTGCAAGAGCCTTTCATGGCTACTTTTAAAATTCCATCTTGGTATGAACGAAATTCAATAGCTCCTCCATCTTGATCGACGGCAGGTTTAACATATTCTTCCAAAATATCAAAAATGCGTTGTTCGGTTTCATTTTGAGGAAGAACAATCTCCTGTGAGCTCAGGGGATGATCCTGGGGCATTTTCTCATGCGTTAGGGCTATACCAGCCGGAGCGATAAAAAGAGCGTCATTATTGCGCAAATAATCTTGTACGTATTCACGTAATTCTGTACTTACATCTTCCCAGGCCACTAAATTATTCTTGGTTACCGTAATAAAGTTACGAGAAACAAAAAGGCCTTCAACAAAGGGGAAATTAAATAATTTTGCCAAAAGAGGGGCATTTTTAACCTCATCCGGATCTTTAAATTCGTAGGCAATTCCATCATTTACCAGCATAATATCTGCTACAAATTTCATGGAAGCCGGATTAGGCGTTATTTCGGTATATACACTGACTGCTTTCATAGGCTTTATTACTTAAACAAAGTTAGATAAAAAAAGGGCAATCCTACATATGAACATAAAACCGATAGGGCAATAAGGCATCTTCTGCGGCATAATCGACCCCTATGCGAGGGCCCATTTGAATTTTTTGGGGGTTAATTTGAATTCCCTGATCTTCTATCCAAATTTTATCTTTTAATAAACTTATTCCCGAATGTTGAACCCCTATACCTAATGCTTGCGAGAGCGTACCCGGACCGGTGGTTAATCTATTGAGATCTGCTTTTTTTCTTCTCAAAAACATAGTTTCTGTTCCTTCTAAAGGTTTAACGGCACGTATTAACACAGCATGAGGTATATTTGCCTGGTTTGTTACCACATTAAACAAATGATGAATGCCATAACACAAGTAAACATAAGCGGTTCCGCCTATTTGGTACATGGTTTCTGTTCTTTTAGTTCTTCGTCCGCCGTAAGCATGGCTGGCTTTATCGGTAACCCCTGCATACGCTTCGGTTTCGGTAATAATGGCTGAAGTAACAATGCCGTTTATTTTTGTATACAGAACCTTACCCAATAAGTCTTTACTTATTTTAACCACATCGGGTTGCAGGTAAAAATCTGTACTTAGTTTCATCGTATAGATAATTTATAATTATTGAAGTTAAATTTTTTAACCACTCCAAAGGAGAGTCCTTTGGATATAATAACCCAATTTTTAGTTAAATTCTTTTTCTAGCTCCTTTAAATGTGCGGCTTCCAACTTAAATAAATAATTTGCATTATCTATCATTTCTCTAGAAAGTTTCTACTAACTCTAATTAACTTTATTTTAGTACTACTTACAACTAATGTAAGCGCTTTATAGCATTTGATATTAGCCGCTTAAGATTTCAGGATTGGCATCTATTATTTGGTTTCTCCTTCTCAATATTTCTTTTGAAGATCGAACTCCATGAGATAAATCACGTCTTAAAAATAATCCTGCCATTTTTTTAGCTTTCAGTAATAATATCCAGCTCTTTTCGTCTGAATCATGAAGTGATTTATAAATAGGTAAGGTATCAAATAATCGTATAAATAAACTTGATATTTCTGATAAAATTTTATCATCAATTGCCCTAAGGGTCGAAAAAAAATCAGAATTTAACTTTTTTAATTTAGGATATAAATGTTTTGCATGTTCTGGAAAATCAGTTCCTACTAATTGTCGTAAGGTGCATTCAATGGTAATATAGCTTTGATAAAACTCTTCAATATTTTCGGATTCAAATATTATATAAGGATAATTTAACCTACCTTTTATTGTCATTGATTGGTTAATATAAAAATCGCCACCACTTTCAGGACCTCCCTGTTGAGCATGATTAGAATAATCTTCTAATTTTAATCTACTTTTCCAAGTATCGTCAGGTTTGCTCATGACTGATCTATTAAGTACCCATAATAAAAAATCAACAACTTGAAGACCAGGATTTTTCTTGCCGGATACATTTACTTTTATATCTGGATAATATGTTATTAATGAAGGTTGATTATAGGTAAGAAAATCAAGCTGGTTTTGCCATTTATTTATAAGGGCTTCAGCTTTATGTTGATCAAAGTCATTTCTTCCTTCTATTATTAAGTGAACATTTTCATATGAATTGTATATTTCAAGTGCGGTTAATCCTAAATTGGATAAATTAATTTTTTCGTTTGTCGTATGAACACTAGAATTTATTTTTGACTTATCAAAATATGAGTAATGGAAACTCCCGCTTAATTTTTCATTTATAATTGTGCATATGTGAGAATGAGCATTTTTACTATCAAATGATGCATGGAAATAACCGTTAGAAAGTGTTTTTTTTATCAAAATCATTTTGATCTGGATCTAATTCTAATCTCTTTAGAGCCTCATCAATTAATTCTTGTGATATTTCATGTTGAGATATAAATATACCTGTTCCAAGTACCATATTATTATCATTCTTGGTTAATGAAAACTCTGTTTCATCTGCATAAGCATAAATCATACAATGCTGGAGTTTAGCTATTATTTATTAATTCTTTCATTAGCTCAAACTTAAAAGGAACCTGCTTAGCTTGAAATACTTTTATGGCTTTATTTTTACATATATCAACTATTTCTGATCTATCACTATCATTACATTTTAGTCCTATTATTACCTCGGATATAAAATTATTTGGAATTTTTACTGTTCTTTCCTCTACCGTTAATTTTTCTGGGGTTTTTATCTTAAATAGCCTATATTCCTTTTCATAATTCCAATCTAGCATCTTAGTATGCGTTTTTGCAATAAAACCTTTTAGAGTTCTTTCTTCTAATGGGTTTAATAGTGGGAAACTTAAATCATTTGGATATAACATCATGCCACCATGGCTAAAAAGGCCCGAACATATTAATTTTTCAGTATCAAACCCTATTACATATCCTTTATGATTATCACCATAATGTGACCACATTAATATGTTATCCCATTCTTCTCCAAATGAAATAATTCCCAAATTATCATTGAACCCTTCATAAGTATTTTGTTCATGAAATTGAGCAAAGTTATTCGGATCATTAATTAATTGATTTAACATATGGTTCTTGGTCAACTCAAGATTGCATCCCAGGCTTTTCAAGTATTCACCTTGTCTTTCAATTATTGAGGTTACATATGTGGCTTTTTCAGATTGGCTTAGAGAAGCGAAGTCTAATGAAACTCTGCAATCAAATGGGTCATTAAAACTTTCTGGAGAAGCTAACCATAATTCATTATCCCTTAGAGGAGCTTCCTGATATGGCTCTCCCCATTTTCTATATTTATATATTATTTCAGGAAATTTTTTTTCAGCCAAGGGATTTTATTTAAGCTTCAATTTACAGAACCTTAATCAATATTAAAAAAAATGGGACAGCTTACCTAATAAGGTAGGGATTAATTCTTCGACAACAAATAAATCATGGCCATTCGTACGGCCACGCCGTTTTCGACCTGGTCTAAAATGATAGAGTCTTTAAAGTCGGCCATTTCGGAGGGTAATTCAACCCCGCGGTTAATAGGCCCCGGGTGCATAATAATTATTTTTTTGTTTAAACTGTCATACAACTCTTTATTCAGGCTGTACAGCATGGTATATTCGCGAATAGAAGGAAAGTACTTGTCGTTTTGCCGTTCCATTTGTATGCGCAACATATTTACCGCATCACACCATTTTAGGGCCTCAGCGAAGTTGTAGTTCACTTTTACCCCCAGTTCCTCAATATACTTAGGTATAAGTGAAGGAGGGCCGCAAAGGGTCACGTTGGCCCCTAATTTCTTTAAGCAATAAATATTGGACAGGGCAACCCGCGAATGTAAAATATCGCCCGTTATAAGCACGTTGAGGTCTTTGAGTGTACCAAACTTCTCTTTTAAGGAGAAAGCATCTAATAAAGCCTGCGTGGGGTGTTCATTGGTTCCGTCGCCGGCATTTATAATGGTTGCTTTGGTATTTTCTGATAAAAACTTGGCTGCCCCTGCACTGGGGTGCCGCATAACCACCATATCCACTTTCATGGCTAATATGTTGTTTACGGTATCAATTAAGGTTTCTCCTTTGGTTACCGAAGAGGAAGAGGAGGAGAAATTGATAACATCGGCTGATAGGCGCTTTTGAGCTAGTTCAAACGATAATTTAGTACGGGTTGAATTTTCAAAAAAGATGTTGGCAATGGTGTAGTCTCTCAGCGTGGGCACTTTTTTAATGGGGCGATTAATCACCTCTTTAAATTGGGTACTGGTTTGAAAAATGAAATCAATTTCTTCCGGAGTTAGGTCCTTTATGCTAATTAAATGTTTGATCTTAAGTTTTTCAGATTGCATCTAATCAAAGTTTTGAATATAAATTTCACCAATAAGCTTGTCCTCTACCCAGGTAACCCGAACCTTTTCGTTGGTTAAGGTATCGGTCGATTTGCCAATAAAATCGGCCTGTACGGGCACTTCTCTTTGGAACCTACGGTCAATAAAGACCAGTAATTTTGTATTTAAGGGCCTGCCGAATGAAATTAGGGCGTCCATGGCTGAACGAACCGATCGGCCGGTATATAACACATCGTCAATTAAAACAATGTTTTGATCCTCTATGGAGAAATCAATATGGGTTGAATTTGCTTTTAAAATATCTTGATTTGTTTTAAAATCGTCGCGGTAAAAAGTAATATCCAATAAGCCGTGTTTAACGGGTGTAAGGTTTGGATTTATTTCTTGCAGTGTTTGCAGTATCTTTTTAAGAAGGATACCTCCTCTGGGCTGCATGCCAATTAAAATGAGCTTATTAAAATCGGGGTAATTTTCAATTAATTCGTAACATAAACGTTTTGTGATTATGTTAAAGAGGGTACTGTCTATGATTAATCTTGAATTCAAACGTTTGTATAAAAAAAATCCCCCCCAACTTGGGGTCGGGGGGGATAAAATTATTTTTTGTTTTTTCCGGCTTTCTCAGCTTGCTCCATTTCATCTCTTAAAGATGAAAGGATATCTAAATCACCCAGGGTTGTTTTTTCTGCTGTATCATTCAGCTTCTTAACCGCTTTTCTGGCTGTTTTAAATTTAGCTTGTTGAGCACCACCTTCTTGTACTTTAGTTTCTTTTTTGGCATCTTCATGAATTCTGGCATGCGAAACAATGATTTTTTTGCTTGCTTTGTTGAATTCAATCACCATGAAATCTAATTTATCTTCTAATTTCAGTTTAGAACCATCTTCTTTAATTCCGTGTTTACCTGGGCAGAAACCTTCAATACCGTATGATAAAGCAACGGTATATCCTTTGTCTGCTTCAGAAATAACAGTTCCTTGTTGAATAGAGCCTTCAGCAAAAACACTTTCGAATACATCCCATGGATTTTCTTCTAATTGTTTGTGACCTAAACTTAATCTTCTGTTTTCTTTATCAATTTCTAAAACTACTACTTCAATGGTATCACCCACTTTAGTGAAATCACTTGGGTGGTTCACTTTTTTCGACCATGAAAGATCAGAAATATGAATTAATCCATCAATTCCTTCTGCTAATTCAACAAAAACACCAAAATTAGATAAGCTAGTAACTTTTCCTTTGTGTTTAGTACCTGTAGCAAATTTAGTCTCAATATTTTCCCATGGATCAGTAGTTAATCTTCTTGAGCTTAAAGACATTTTTCTTTCTTCTTTATCTAAGGTCATAATAACCGCTTTTACTTCGTCTCCTACTTTAAAGAAGTCGCTTGCAGTTTTTAAGTTTTGTGACCATGACATTTCAGAAACGTGAATTAAACCTTCAACGCCTGGAGCTATTTCAACAAAAGCGCCGTAATCTAATAAGATAACAACTTTACCTTTTATGGTATCTCCAACATTTAAGTTTTTATCGATAGAATCCCATGGATGAGAAGATAATTGTTTTAAACCTAAAGCAATACGTTTTTTATCATCATCAAAATCTAAGATAACTACGTTTATTTTCTGATCTAATTGTACAATTTCTTCTGGGTGGTTAATTCTACCCCACGATAAGTCTGTAATGTGAATTAAACCATCAACACCACCTAAGTCAACAAAAACGCCATAAGAAGTAATGTTTTTAACAACACCTTCTAATACTTGTCCTTTTTCTAGTCGAGACATAATCTCTACTTTTTGACTTTCAATTTCAGCTTCAATTAATGCTTTGTGAGATACTACGATGTTTTTAAATTCATTGTTGATTTTCACCACTTTGAACTCCATGTTTTTTCCAACATAATTATCGTAATCACGAATTGGTTTCACATCAATTTGAGAACCTGGTAAGAAAGCTTCAATTCCCCAAACATCAACAATTAAA
The DNA here is from genome assembly GCA_964403835.1 of uncultured Flavobacteriales bacterium. Taxonomy (GTDB): domain Bacteria; phylum Bacteroidota; class Bacteroidia; order Flavobacteriales_G; family JALEGO01; genus CAYOHR01. Next base: position 56,939 of record CAYOHR010000008.1, on the reverse strand, counting down.
CCACCTTTGGTTCTGCATTTTACATGTCCGGTAACTACTTCGCTGGTTTCTAACGCTTTGTGAACTCGGTTCCAAGCCCATAATGTTCTGGCTTTAGAGTGAGATAAAACAAGCTGACCATTTTTATCTTCAGGACTTTCGATATATACTTCTACCGCGTCGCCTTCTTTTAAATCTGGATTATAACGGAATTCGGAAAGAGAAATAACTCCTTCTGATTTATATCCGATGTTGATTACAACATCTTTTTTTGTTTTTTGAATGATTTTACCTTGGTAAACTTGATTTGCAACAATCGAAACTAAGGTTTGATTGTACATTTCTTCAAACTTTGATTTTTGATCATTGGTATAGATATCATTTTTTTTACCTAATGATTCCCAATTAAAATTTTCAAGAGATTGAGATTGAGCGATTAAAAGCTCTTTTTTAAGATCTTCCGTAGAAACTACGTCTGAATCATGAATGTTTTCGGTGTTTTCGTCTTTTGCTACAACGATGTTTTCATCGTCAATTGGATCGATTTGATTCTTTGGCATTGTGTTTAAGTTTTGTATCTTACTTTCAGGCGTAAGAGTTGGTTTAGGTTGGGAATTCCTGAATATTCCTTTTTCAGTTTGCAAAATTAAGCCATTTCTGCTTAATTTAAAAATAAATCTTATAATATATTGTCATTATCTTTAGGGTCTCGATACGTCCTTCGATAAAAAACTCAGGACAGGCAGCACTCGACCAGACTACAATTGGTCACTTCGAGTACCGAGTTTAGCGAGGTGTATCGAGAAGTGATATTGCATTCATTTCAAATCAAACACTAAAATTCCATTAAACAAAAAAGAGGGCCAAAGGCCCCCTTTCTTAATACTTAATACTTTGTACTTTGTACTTAATTTTTCACTTCTTCAAAATCAACATCCTG
>CAYOHR010000008.1:47153-56010 GCA_964403835.1 uncultured Flavobacteriales bacterium | reverse complement strand
TTTGTTCGCCTTCATTTGAAGCATTGGCTTCTCCTGTTGGTTGTTGAGCATTAGAAGCATTATACATGTCTTGCGAAGCTGCCTGGAACACGGTGTTTAATGTATTCATAGCCGTTTCTATTTGCGCAATGTCTTTTATTTCATACGCTTTCTTCAATTCTGCCAAAGCAGTTTCAATCGGTTGTTTTTTGTCAGCCGGAATTTTATCTCCAAATTCTGCCAATTGTTTCTCCGTTTGGAAAATTAAAGAATCTGCCTGGTTTAGTTTTTCAACTGTTTCACGGGCTTTAGCATCTGAATCAGCATTGGCTTCTGCTTCGCGTTTCATTTTCTCAATATCTTCTTTCGATAATCCGCTTCCTGCTTCAATTCTAATGTTTTGCTGTTTGTTAGTTCCTTTGTCTTTCGCAGAAACACTTAATATACCATTGGCATCAATATCAAAGGTTACTTCAATTTGCGGAACACCTCTTTGTGCTGGCGGAATTCCATCTAAATTAAATTCGCCTAATTTACGGTTGTCTTTTGCCATTGGTCTTTCTCCCTGGTAAACCAGGATTTGTACCGAAGGCTGGTTATCTGATGCCGTTGAGAAAGTCTCTGATTTTTTAGTCGGGATGGTTGTATTTGACTCAATTAATTTGGTAAAAATACCTCCCATGGTTTCAATTCCTAAAGAAAGTGGCGTAACGTCTAACAATAAAACGTCTTTCACTTCTCCGGTTAAAACTCCACCTTGTATAGCAGCACCAATTGCAACAACCTCATCAGGGTTTACACCTTTTGATGGCGCTTTTCCAAAAAAGTCTTCAACTGCTTTTTGTATAGCCGGTATTCTGGTAGAACCTCCTACTAATATAATTTCATTGATGTCATTAACAGTTAAACCAGCATTTTTTAAGGCACTTTTACATGGCTCAATGGTTCTTTTTATTAATGAATCAGCTAATTGTTCAAATTTAGCTCTGCTTAAGCTTTTTACCAAGTGTTTTGGAATACCATTTACTGGCATAATGTATGGTAAGTTAATTTCTGACGTGGCAGAACTAGAAAGTTCAATTTTTGCTTTCTCAGCTCCTTCTTTTAAACGTTGAAGCGCCATTGGATCTTTTCTTAAATCAATGCCTTCTTCTTTTAAAAATTCTTCTGCCAACCAGTCAATAATAACCTGGTCAAAGTCGTCTCCACCTAAGTGTGTATCACCATCGGTCGATTTTACTTCAAACACGCCATCACCTAATTCAAGTACTGACACATCATGCGTTCCACCACCACAGTCGAACACAATAATTTTCATGTCTTTTCCTTTTTTATCTAAACCATAGGCTAAAGCCGCTGCAGTTGGTTCGTTAATAATTCTTTTTACATTTAAACCTGCAATTTCACCGGCTTCTTTGGTTGCCTGTCGCTGTGCATCGTTAAAGTAAGCAGGTACCGTAATAACCGCATCGGTTACTGTGGTTCCTAAAAAATCTTCTGCTGTTTTTTTCATTTTTTGTAAAATGATGGCAGAAATTTCTTGTGGAGAATATTCTCTATCTTCAATTTTAACGCGAGCTACTCCGTTTGTACCTTTAACAACGGTATAAGGCATACGCGGAATTTCTTTCGAAACTTCTTCATACCTATGTCCCATAAATCGTTTAATAGACGAAATGGTTTTAGTCGGATTTGTAATAGCCTGACGTTTTGCAGGAGCTCCTACTTTTCGTTCGCCATTGTTTACAAAGGCTACTACTGAAGGAGTTGTTCTTCCACCCTCATCATTTGCAATTACGATCGGCTCATTACCTTCCATAACCGCTACACATGAGTTGGTTGTTCCTAGGTCGATTCCAATAATTTTTCCCATATTTTTTGTTTTTGTTTTTTGTTGTTGTATTAATTTTTTTTAAACCTTTTCGGCATAGTCAACTTACATGCCATCACATAAATAAAGGCAGAATTAAGTTATATTGACAGAATATTTTGGAATTAGGGCGAATTTAGACTGACAAAAAGTCATTATTGACAGGCATATGTTCCGTTTGCGGCACAAAAACCAAGATTTTTGGTATATTTTCCGTTATACAGCTCTACTAAACTCACATCGTTTATCTGTTTGTGGAAAGGAGAATTTACATTTACCCGGGTCGAAAAAATGCCAATTCCGTTCTCCACATTGGTATATTCCGGTTTATCAAAAACCACCCCTGTAATGGGTTTATTTACTTGTAAATAGGTATTAAAGTCTTCTCCGGCAACATTCAGGGTAAAAGCTAAATGACCAAATCTTCGGTACTTAACATTGGGCGATTCTGCCTTCGATTTTATCTTGGAAGCAATTTCCTGGTAAAAGACCTCCCCTTCAATTTTTTGACTCATTTCTTGTCCGCCTAACACCCCAAAAGCTTCTTGAACATCAAATTCCCAATCAAAACTTTTGGTGGCAGATGATCCATCAACATAATACTCATCATACACAAAATGCATCACTAACTGGTACGATTTTCCGTGTTTTACTGATCTCCACTCATACGTTAAATCCACGTATTTGTCATTGCTGGTCTTTAAAGCTAGGGGACTTAAACTATTTCCAAAAATAGTTCCGCCGCTTAAAAAAAAGTTTTCAATCACCCCGGTTCGGGCCGTGGCTTTTTTTCCATCACTTAAAGCTACTTCCAGGTTATATTCAGCCGTTATATCTAAGGGATCAGTGAAATAATATAATTTTTGATCCGGAGCATAAAAAATGCCCGCCTCTTTATTGGTGATAACCGTATCTTTTAAAACAATAGCCGCATCAGCCGTAGCTACCCCATTTTTCCATTTTTTTATAGTCACCACCGCGTCTTTATATTCCGACGAATCGCGCACTTTTGCCATCGTATAAGCGCTTTCCTTGCCTAAAAAAGCCTTATTTACCTTAATCATGTGCACGCTATCCTTTACATTTAAAAGCCCGTAAATAACGGTAGTATCTTTATACGGGGCGTTAACATCTAGGTCCGACTTGCACGAAGCCAGAAAAAAAGTAATAACAGAAACAAGAAGAAACAGATTTTTCATAGTGAGCTAATTTACAAAAAAGACTTGAAAATTTTAGCGATCTAACAAAAAGTAATTTGGGCGCACTTCGACAGGCTCAGTGACCATTTGTTGAAGGATGAGGTTTACGTACCCTGAGGTACTCGAAGGGTAACGCGCTACGAATCAAATACCGAAATTATAACGCTTTCTTAATCCGCATCAGGCCTTCCAATAATTCTTCCACCTTATCTAAGGCAATCATATTGGCACCATCTGATTTTGCTTTCGCCGGATTAGGGTGCGTTTCTAAGAAAATGCCATCCACCCCCGCTGCTATACCTGCTTTGGCAATGGTAGCAATCAATTCGGGTCTTCCACCGGTTACTCCGCTGGTTTGGTTGGGTTGCTGTAAAGAATGGGTAATATCTAAAACCACCGGATATCCGTGTTTTTGCATCAAAGGAATATTTCTGTAATCAACCACCAAATCCTGGTAACCAAACATGGTGCCGCGTTCTGTTAACAAAATGTTTGTATTGCCGGTAGAAGCTACCTTATCTACCGCATGTTTCATAGATTCGGCCGAAGAAAACTGCGCTTTTTTTACATTGACAATTTTGCCTGTTTTTCCTGCTGCCACTAATAAATCTGTTTGTCGGCATAAAAAGGCCGGAATTTGTAAAACATCTACATGTTGCGCTGCCAGCGCTGCTTCTTGTTCGGTATGTATATCTGTAATAGTGGGAATTGAAAATCGTTTCCCTACTTTTTGAATAATTTCTAACGCAGGCACATCTCCCATGCCGGTATATGAATCAATTCGGGTGCGGTTTGCTTTCCGGTACGATGCTTTGAAAACATACGTGATGTTGTGTTTTTTACAAATAGCCGACAGCGTTTCTGCAATCTGCATGGTAATGCTTTCTTCTTCCACCACACAAGGACCTGCAAGTAGGAAAAAAGTATCTTTTTTTAAGAGGTTTTGGTAGGAAAAATCTGTCATTTGGTTTTATATTTAAAACACACCCCTAGCCCCTCTCAAGAGGGGAATTCTTATTAAAGAGTATTTGTTTAATTTTTAAAAATTCACTGATTTAATCAATAATTCATTAACAACTCATCCCTTATAACTCTTACTACCCTTTCATCGAAATTAAAAACTCTTCGTTGCTGTGGGTAAACTTCATACGCTCTAATAAAAACTCCATAGCTTCTAACGAATTCATGTCGGCCAGGTGTTTACGCAAGATCCAAACGCGTTGTAGGGTTTCTTTTTCTTGTAATAAGTCGTCTCTTCTGGTGCTCGAAGAAACAATATCAATAGATGGAAATATTCGTCGGTTCGATAATTTTCTATCCAACTGAAGCTCCATATTACCGGTACCTTTAAATTCTTCAAAAATTACCTCATCCATTTTCGATCCGGTCTCAATTAAAGCGGTCGCTATAATGGTTAAAGAACCCCCGTTTTCAATTTTACGAGCCGCTCCAAAAAAGCGTTTTGGTTTGTGTAATGCATTAGAATCAACCCCACCTGATAAAACTTTACCTGATGCGGGAGAAACTGTATTGTAAGCACGTGCTAAACGCGTGATAGAATCTAATAAAATAACTACATCATGTCCGCATTCAACCATTCTTTTGGCTTTTTCCAACACAATGTTTGATATTTTAACGTGACGATCGGCCGGTTCATCAAAAGTAGAAGCAATTACTTCTGCTTTTACGCTGCGTGCCATATCTGTAACCTCTTCTGGACGTTCATCAATTAATAAAACAATTAAATACGCTTCCGGGTGATTGGCTGCAATGGCGTTAGCCACTTCTTTTAAAAGGACTGTTTTACCTGTTTTAGGCTGAGCTACAATTAAACCTCTTTGACCTTTTCCTATGGGTGCAAACAAATCTAGGATTCGGGTCGACATGGTATCGCCTTTATGGCCCGAAAGTTTGAATTTTTCATACGGAAAAAGGGGAGTCAAATAATCAAAAGGTACCCGATCGCGGATGTGTTCCGGATTTTTACCATTAATTTTATCTATTTTAACTAAAGGAAAGTATTTTTCATTTTCTCTCGGCGGACGAATGGTTCCCATAATAGTATCACCGGTTTTTAAACCAAATAATTTTATTTGAGATTGTGATACGTATACATCATCGGGCGAAGAAAGGTAATTATAGTCCGAAGAACGGATAAATCCATATCCATCGGTCATTAATTCAATAACACCTTCTACCGCTACAATTCCATCAAAATTATATTCTTCTTCTTTTACCGGTTTTTCTGCGGCAGTATTATCTCGTTTTGGATGATTATGTTGAGGATTTGGTGTGTTTGATTGGGTTTCGCCTGTGTGATTGGTATTTATTTCTGATTTTATTTCAACCACATCTGCAGGTTTAGAAATTTCATCAGAAACAGGTGCAGGAGAAATAATCTCCTCCACCGGAGCATCATCAAAATCTAAGGTTAAATTTTCTTTAAACGTTGGTGTATGCGGCTCTCTCAGTATAGGTTCTTCTATATTTTTTTTCTCTTCTTGAATTTCAATAGGTTTGAGTTCTGTTTTTTTAGGTTCTTCGCCAGCCGGTTTCGGGCTTTCACCAATGGTTACCTTTTCTGCCACATTCTTCACAAACCTTTTTCGAGATTTTTTTTCCTCCATTCCTGCTTCAGCAACTTTTACCTCCGGGACAGAATCTGCAGGCTCTGTATTAAAACTTTGAATTGCATCAATCAACTCTTGTTTTTTAAATTTCTCAAAATTAGGAAGGCCAATTTGTTGTGCGATTACTTTTAAATCATCAAGCGTTTTTTTACTTAAATCGGGTGTTTGAGACATGCAGGATTAAATTTGAATATAATAAATGATTGATAAATCTTTATGGGAAGATGCTGATAAAAACAGAATGAATTTGGAAGAATTGAAAACTTTTATGCAATTTTACGAATAGATTGTTTAACTGCAAACTTTTATTGAAAAAAAATAATATTTTATGATTCAACGGGTTCAGAGTTTATATTTATTGGGGGGGATTGCCTCCTTAGTATTAATACTGGTATTAGAATTTACCAAAATATCCTGTTTAAATACGTTAAACAATTATTTTTTAATGGCTAAGGGACTTGTAGGCATATGTATAGTGCTGACCCTAATTTCTGTTTTTCTTTATAAAAAAAGAACCAAGCAAATGATGATAAACAACTTAACGGCATTTGGTGTATTTATCCTGGTATGCGTAAGTTTAATGTATACCCAGTTTCTAATTAAAAAGGAAATAGATATAGATTGCTCAGGTACTATGAAACAATTATCTTTCAACGAAGTTTATAATTTCCCCGTTTTATTATTGGGAATTTGTTTTCTCATATTCATTTTTTTGGCAAACCGTGCCATCAAAAAAGATGAAAAATTAGTGCGGTCTTACGATAGAATACGATGACTTCTTCCATTAAAAAATGCTTAATTGGAACACCTTCCCCTCTTGAGAGGGGCTAGGGGTGTGTTATTGAAAGAACATGAAACGCAAAATAATTCCCTATAATCCTAAATTGAAAGAATTGGCTCGCCAGTTAAGAAATAATAGTACTCAGAGTGAAATTCGGCTTTGGAACAAATTAAAGGGGAAGCAATTGGAAGGGTATGATTTTCATCGTCAAAAACCAATTCAGAATTATATTCTTGATTTTTTTTGCCACGAATTAATGCTGGGAATCGAATTAGATGGCTATACCCATACTTTAGAAGAAGTTTTAATAAAGGATATTGAAAAAGAAAAATTTTTGTCAAACATTGGAATAAAAATACTTCGTTTTTCAGATCAAGAAATAATGAATGATATGCAAAATGTAATACTTAAAATAGAAGATTATATTCATACTAGAGAAAAAGAACACACCCCTAACCCCTCTCAAGAGGGGAACATGCCTAGCGCAAGTCAAAAGCCGCAAATGGCAAGCAGCGAACTGAAATCCCATATCCTCATTGCCAAAACCAAGCAAGAACTTTCTCAGTACCTGGAGAAATACAGAACGAAATCCATTGGGTTTGTGCCTACTATGGGCGCCCTGCACGAAGGCCACGCTGCTTTGGTAAAACAATCCGTAACTGAAAATGACGTAACTGTTTGTTCCATATTTGTAAATCCAACGCAGTTTAACAATGCCGCCGATTTTGAAAAATACCCCATTTCTATTACTGGCGATATGGCTATTTTGGAAAAATGTACCGCAGATATTTTGTTTTTGCCTTCGGTAGATGAAATGTATCCAAACGGGCCTGTTTTAATGGATATTGATTTTGGCCCTTTGGAAAAAGTGATGGAAGGTGCCTTTCGTCCCGGTCATTTTGCCGGTGTTGCCACCATTGTATATGAGCTGTTTAAGGCGGTTCAGCCCACCAACGCCTATTTTGGCGAAAAAGACTTTCAGCAATTAGCTGTTATTAAACAATTGGTTAAAAAATTCGATCTGCCGGTTCAAATTAAACCTTGTAAAACAGTTCGGGAAGAGGATGGTTTAGCTATGAGTTCCCGCAACCGAAGGCTCACTCCCCAGCAGCGAACAGAAGCCTCCTTTATATATATAAACTTGCAAGAGGTAAAAACCAAATACGGTTCCCTGCCAATTCAAGAAATAAAAAATGGGGTTGAAAAGGCATTCAAAGAAAACCCGGCTTTTAAATTAGAATATTTTGAAATAGCCGATGAGGAATTGTTGCAACCCGTCACTGTACTCGACAAAACAAAACAGGTACGGGCATTTATAGTTGCCTATATGGGCGAAATTCGCCTGATAGACAATATTGCGCTATAAAGTTTATTTTTTTGTTAAAATTTGTTAATCATATTTAATTAATCGATTGTATTCCATGTACTTATACAGCATTTGCGCTCGCACAAAATATAATTAATACCGCATAATTCTTAATTTGAGGTAGGATTGTTATCTTTGGCAAAATTTGTGTTATGGCAATTGATTTAGAAAAAATTCAATCACTTATTAAATTTGTAGCTAAATCGGGCGTTTCAGAGGTAGAATTTGAAACCAAAGATTTTAAAATAAATATAAAAACAGGCCCAACAGCAGAAGCCCAAACCGTATTTGTTCCTGCTAATGCACAACCTCAAAATGTAAACACTCCAGTTGCACCACAAATTGCCGCGGCTCCAGCTCAACAAGCTCCAGCTCCCCCGGTTGCAGCAAATGATTCTAAGTATGTCATTGTTAAATCACCCATGATTGGTACTTTTTACCGTTCTCCGGGTCCCGATAAGCCTGCCTTTATTAATGTGGGGGATAAAATAACTCCGGGTAAAGTGCTTTGTATTATTGAAGCCATGAAATTATTCAATGAGATAGAATCGGATATTTCAGGTACCATTGTGAAAGTATTAACCGATGATTCTAAACCGGTTGAATACGATCAACCTTTGTTTTTAGTTGACCCATCTTAATTAATTACGAATTAGGAATGACCCATCATTTGGCTGAAGCGAAGCTTCAAACTTATGTGATACTAATCATAAACTTCACCACTTGTTTTAAAATATAAATCTTATACTTTTAATCATTTAAAACAAAGAATAAAAATAAAAAACTATGTGCCCATGTGGTTTATAAATATTCCTCTTATTTTGATGGGTGATAAAATAACATTTAGAAATTATGTTTAAAAAAATATTAATTGCAAATCGAGGCGAGATAGCTCTTCGGGTTATACGTACTTGCCGAGAAATGGGTATTAAAACGGTTGCAGTATATTCAACTGCCGATGCCGAAAGTTTGCATGTTCGATTTGCTGATGAAGCCGTTTGTATTGGCCCGCCGCAAAGTTCAGAGTCCTAT
>CAYOHR010000008.1:0-47143 GCA_964403835.1 uncultured Flavobacteriales bacterium | reverse complement strand
TACCACGCATTATTGCCGCTGCCGAAATTACCAATGCAGATGCTATTCACCCAGGATACGGTTTTTTATCTGAAAATTCTAAGTTTTCAAAAGTTTGCCAGGAAAATGAAATCAAATTTATTGGCGCATCTCCCGAAATGATTGATGCCATGGGAGATAAAGCTTCTGCAAAAGCCACCGTTAAAAAAATTGGAGTGCCTGTTATTCCCGGATCCGATGGAATTATTGAAACCTACGAAGAAGCTGTTAAAGCTGCTAAAAAAATTGTTTACCCCGTTATCATTAAAGCCACTGCCGGTGGGGGTGGACGAGGAATGCGGGTGATCTGGAAAGAAGAAGATTTATTACATGCATGGGATTCGGCCTCCAAAGAAGCTGAAGCTGCCTTTGGTAACGGAGGTTTATACATGGAAAAATTTATTGAAGATCCGCGCCATATCGAAATTCAGATTGCGGGAGACGGAACACGCGCTTGTCATTTATCTGAGCGAGATTGTTCTATTCAACGCCGACATCAAAAATTATGTGAAGAAACCCCATCGCCTTTTATGACTGACAAATTGCGTGAAAAGATGGGTGCTGCTGCCATTGCTGCAGCAGAAGCAATTAATTACGAAGGAGTAGGTACCGTAGAGTTTTTGGTAGATAAACACCGAAATTTTTACTTCATGGAAATGAATACCCGTATTCAGGTAGAGCATACCATTACCGAGGAAGTGATTGATTATGACCTCATTAAAGAGCAAATTAAATTAGCTGCCGGCGATACCATTAGTGGTAGGAATTACTTCCCCAACCTACATGCTATTCAATGCCGCATCAATGCCGAAGATCCGTTTAAAGATTTTAGACCTTGCCCCGGAAAAATAACTTCATACCATGCACCAGGTGGACATGGCATACGTATTGACACCCACGTGTATTCAGGATATACCATTCCGCCAAATTACGATTCCATGATTGCTAAACTAATTACCGTAGCACAAACGCGCGAAGAAGCCATTACTAAAATGGAACGCGCTTTAAGTGAGTATGTAATTGAAGGCGTTCAAACAACTATTCCATTCCATTTGCAATTGATGAAAAATGAAAATTTCCGCAAAGGAAATTACACTACTAAGTTTTTAGAAGATTTTAAGCTGGTGAAATAACCCTTCTTATTTTTGGAATACAAACTAGAATGAGCATTCTGAAAGTTTAACATTTGTCAAATTTGCGAGTAATTTTTTTTAAGTAAATTTATAGAAACTATAATTTGATGAAAAAGTTATTTTTCTTCCTTCCTATTTTTGTTTTCTTATTTAATCAGGTAAATGCTCAAAAAATAGTCCGTTGCGGTACTATTCAAGCAGAAGAAGGCATGAGACAACGAAATCCCAATTGGGATGTTGAAAGAGCAAAATATAATGCTCAAATTGAAAAATATATTGCTGAAAATAAAGATTCAAAAACCCCAAATGCTACCATAACTATTCCTGTAGTTGTTCACGTACTTTACAATACTACTGCACAAAATATATCCGAGGCGCAAATTCTATCGCAAATTGCTGTTTTAAATGAAGATTTTAGCAGAACCAATGCCGATGCAGCAAATACCCCTTCGGTATGGCAAACAACGGCGGGCAACCCTGAAATACAGTTTTGTTTGGCTCAAAGAACTCCCACCGGTACGGCCACAACCGGAATTGAAAGAAGATCGACCACAATTTCAACCTTTGATGCAAATAGTGATAATGTAAAAGAATACGCCACCGGAGGCTTAGATGCTTGGGATGTAACAAAATATTTTAATATTTGGGTATGCAGGTTGGGTTCCGGGATGTTAGGTTATACCATTCCCCCTACTTCAAATCCAAATAATCATTATGGCGTAGTAATTGATTATCGCTATTTTGGCCGGGGATATGCTACCCAAGCACCTTTTAACAAAGGTAGAACAAGCACCCACGAAGTGGGGCATGCTTTAAATTTATTGCATATATGGGGCGAGGATTCTAATGGAAATGGTGTATGCCAACCAGGGGAATGTTCCGGAACCGATGTGGTAGCAGATACCCCAAACCAATGTGAGGAAAATTATGGATCACCTACTTTTCCGCATGTGAGTTGTAGCAATGGCCCAAATGGAGATATGTTTATGAATTATATGGACTATACCGATGATCAAGCGATGAATATGTTTACCAATGGGCAGTCTACAAGAATGAATGCTGTTTTAAATAACTCGCCATACAACACGCTTAAAACGTCTAATAGCTGTGTTCCTATAGAAGGCGTAGCTTCTGATGCAGGTATTGCAAGTGTAGTATCTCCGGCAGAAAACATATGTAATTCAAGCATTTCTTATGTTGTAAAATTGAAAAATTATGGAACCCCTGTTTTAACCTCCGTAACAATTAAATATAAATTAGATGCCGGTGTTTTGGGTACATATAACTGGACCGGTACTTTAGCTACCAATGCAACCGAGGATGTTACCTTGCCTGCCATATCTACAACGGCCGGACAGCATATTTTTTTAGCGTATACCTTGGCGCCAAACGGTTCAACAGATGGCGCAATGAACAATGACAGTGCAAGCAAATCATTTTTTTACTATCCAACCGTATTATCCCTGCCTGTAACAGAAGGCTTTGAAAGCACGTTTTTCCCCCCGGCTAATTGGACATTAAACAATCCGGACGCAAGCAATACCTGGGCCCGAATTACATCTGTCCATAAAACAGGGATCGCCTCAGCAAGAATGAATAATTTAACATATCTATTAGGTGAAGGAGAAGAAGATCAGCTAATTACGCCATTGATTGATTTGACATCCGTTACCGATCCGGGATTAGCCTTTGATTTGGCTTATCAATTGTACACCGACCCCAATGATGATCCAAATTATTCCGATACATTGCGCGTAGATATTTCTACGGATTGTGGCAGCAACTGGACCAACATATACGAAAAGTATAGCACAAACCTTACTACCGCTACCCCGCCTTATAGCGCTAGTCAGTTTGTACCAAGCGATTCACAATGGAGAAACGAATCTATCGGTTTAACTTCTTATGGCTCAAGCACAGGTGCTTTTATTCGGTTTACAAATATCTCCGGTACTGAAAATCAGATGTATATAGATAATATTAATATTGATGCCGGAATAGTTGGGGTGGAGAGTTATCGGAAAAATAATTTTGAGATTTTGATTTACCCAAACCCAAGCAGTGGGAAATTTACTTTGCAATTGAAACCATTTGAAAAATTGGAGCAAATAGAAATTTTTAATAGTCTAGGGGCTTTGGTTCAGGTGTATAAGCACTTTCCACAAAGTAATTTTGAGTTGGATTTATCCACTGCACCCAAAGGCGTTTATTTCGTAAAAATAAGCGGTGAAAATATTCAGGAAGTGCATAAGATTAGCTTAAAATAAAAGGCTAGTTTCTGTTAATAGAATCATTTATATAATTGATTTTCAGATAATTAACCTCAAATACAGGGGGCTGATTGGCCAATTTGAATATTTTTAGTACCATTGCTATATAAAAAATAGAAGCAACCGGTCGCCTCTATTGAAATGTTATAAGCCATTATAACAAATGACACATCAAAAAAATATGCCAACAATAACAAAGAAATTTAGACTTATTTACTTGCCATTTTTAGTAATAACAATTTCATTTATTGTGCTTTACACTTTTTTGAATTGGCTACTTTTCATCAAGACAAATACGTTTTCAATTAAAGAAGACATTATAACTTTTTGGTTGCCATTTGGACTACCTTGGATACCAGTTCTAATTTGGCTCAGACCAAGAATTAAACTTTTAAAGTTGACAGGTGGTAATGGCAACCTGTCGCTTTTATATCAATTCATTGCAGCATTGGCAATGGCTATACCTACAATTGTGGCACAAAGCTACATTGAAAAAGCATCTGGAACCTTAACAAGTCTTGAAACTATAAACCAAATTGACAAATCAGAACAAACTAAATACTACCTAGTAAAAAGTTTCTACATTGACAAAACAAACATTGGAGTTCATTCATCTTTTGATGTTAGTGGAAAGTATAATGAGAATTTCAATATGCACCTTTATGTTGTTTTGCCAATACTTGGCAGTGAAGCTGACACTACTAATTCAGGCTGTTTAGCTTGGTTAGGTGTTGAATACTCCAAGCAAATAAGCAATAGACTTGAAGACAACGAAAAGGAAGAGAAATACCAAGCCTTTGCAAACGAGAGCCAAAAGGACTTTGAGAAAAAAGACGTTAATCAATTTATTTATCTTGATAGAGTTGGAAATACAGAGGATGGCAACGAATTTAAGGAAGCGGTTAAAACAAGTCCGAAATATACTTCAAATAACACTTCCGTTTTCCTTGCAGTAAATGAACCATTTGAAAACAGGAATGGAAATACTTTTGCTTGGATATTTGGAGCATTTGGGATTGCAGGCGGCATTTGGTTAATAATGTTACTAATCCCAAAACTTGATGAGAGTGAACTTAATCGCTTTGAAAGTGGAAAACCCTCAAATGACAATGAAGTAGAGGAATTCATAGACTTTTTAAAACCAAAAGAAGGATACTTTATAACGCCAATTATAATTTATTTAAACACCATAATTTTTATGATTATGGTGTTTGCAGGTCTTGGTTTTTTTTCTTTTAAAGGTCAGGACTTACTTAATTGGGGTGCTAACTTTAGACCTTTAACAACAAATGGTGAATGGTGGCGACTGCTTACAAGCACATTTTTACACGGTGGACTAATGCATATTTTAGCAAATATGTATGGACTTTTATTTGTTGGCATTTTCCTTGAGCCACTACTTGGCAGAACAAAATATTTGACAGCTTATTTAATGACAGGAATATTAGCAAGTTGTGCAAGCCTTTGGTGGTATGACGCAACTATAAGCGTTGGTGCATCAGGAGCTATTTTTGGACTTTACGGCTTATTCCTTGCGTTACTATTGACAAAAATTTTTCCGCCCGATTTTGGCAAAGTATTCTTGATAAGCACTCTAATTTTTATTGGCTACAACTTACTTATGGGTTTAACTGGTGGTATAGACAACGCAGCACACATCGGTGGACTTTTAAGCGGTTTTGTAGTGGGACTAATTCTTTACCCAACACTTAAAAAACAAGTGGACAATAAACCCGATAGAATAGAATAACGGCTGATAATTGAGTAGCTAACCATTAGACCGGGGAAGACCCTTGCCTGCGGCAGATAGCTCTCAAATGAGCCTTCAGCGAATTCATAACGACTTTAAAAACAATCATTTAGTAAAACACCACCATTCGTACGAGATTCGTATATGGCAGTTTGTTATTCATAGAAAATTCTGATCGAAAACTTTTTAGCGTTATTTAGAATCATTCTAAAATACCTATTTTATGGTATTGCACAGAAATTTTTCTATCTGTTTCTTTGTGCCATTCATTTAAAAATGATTTTTATCTATGTTATCTAATTTCTTTCAAAAACAATTACAAAAAGTACTATGAAAACTATATCATTTACACTCATTTTATCATTTGCGTTTTTTTTCGCACAAGCGCAAACCTCAACCATAGAAGGAACCATCACGCAAACTGATAGTTTTACCGTTGTGCCGGGCGCTAACATATATCTCGAAAAAACCAAATACGGAGCCGCCACAAATGGAAATGGAAACTACATTATTAAGGATGTACCTGTTGGCAACTATATATTGGTAATTTCCAATATAGGTTATGAAACCATAAAAAAGGAGATAAACATAGAGGCGAATAAAACACTGAAAGAAGATTTTAGCATCACCGAAACCATATCAACACTCAAAGAAGTAGTTATTATGACCAAAGGAAATACAGGACTAAAAGACATTTCGGGTTCAGCGCAATATATATCTCCAAAAGAAATTCAAAAATTCAGTTATACCGACATCAACCGCACCCTGCGGTCAGTCCCGGGTATTAATATACAGGAGGAAGATGGTTTTGGGCTTCGTCCGAACATAGGTTTAAGAGGAACAGGCGTTGAGCGAAGTTCAAAAATAACAATCATGGAAGACGGCGTGCTCATGGCTCCCGCCCCTTATGCAGACCCCGCTGCTTATTATTTCCCCACCATAGGCAGAATGCAGGCAGTAGAAATTCTAAAAGGCAGCAGCCAAATAAAATACGGACCTTACACCACCGGTGGAGCAATTAATCTTATCTCAACACAAATTCCCACCGAATTCTCCGGCAGAATCAATCTTTTAGGCGGTAGTTTTGGCGGCAGAAACTTGCACGCTTATGTAGGAAATGCACATAAAAATTTCGCATACATGGTTGAAACATTTCAATACGGCTCAAATGGATTTAAGCAATTAGATGGTGGCGGAAATACCGGCTTTGATAAAAAAGATTATCTCGCAAAATTCCGAGTTAACACCAATCCCGATGCGAAAATATATCAATCGCTAACATTTAAAATAGGGCAAACCACAGAAATTTCCAATGAAACGTATCTGGGTTTAACCGAAAATGATTTTAAAAATAATCCATACCGCAGATATTCCGCATCACAAAAAGACCTCATGACCACCTCGCAATCTCAATTTGCTGTAACACACTTCCTCAAACTATCAAAAATAGTTAACATTACTACCACCGCATATCGCTCGGATTTTGCCAGAAACTGGTACAAACTGGACAAGGTACAAGACAGCACAGGTAAAAGAACAGGCATATCCGACTTGCTCAATAATCCCACCGGTTTTCACGATGCCTACGGTATTCTCACAGGCGCAACCAGCACTAATACCAATGCACTGTTTGTAAGAGCCAATAACAGGTCATACTACGCACAAGGAATCCAAACGGTTTTGGGATTCAACTTTAAAACCAAAAATATTACGCACGATATAGATTTAGGATTCCGCTATCACCAAGATCAAATTGACCGTTTTCAATGGGATGATGAATATTCTATGAATAAAGGCGTAATGCAATTAACCAAATCAGGAATACACGGCACCGAAAGCAACCGTGTAAATTCAGCAGATGCCATTGCAACTTATTTGCAATATAAAATAAAATACAAAAATTTTACTGTAACCCCTGGTATCAGATATGAAAACATAACTATCAATGGAAAAGATTACGGCAAAAATGACCCCGAAAGAATGGGAACAAGTTTGGCAGAAACCAATAATAAAGTGGATGTTTTTATTCCGGGAATTGGCCTCGATTACCAGTTTAGTAAATACCTGAGCACTTTTGCAGGAGTGCATAAGGGATTTTCGCCTCCGGGTTCAAAAGATGAAACCAAGCCCGAAGAAAGTGTGAACTACGAATTAGGCGTTCGATATGCTAAAAACGCACTCTCAGGACAAGCCGTTGCTTTCTTTAATGATTATAGCAACCTGCTGGGCGCCGACCTTGCAGCAGCCAGCGGCGAAGGAACAGGCGACCTTTTTAACGGTGGAGAAGTACAAGCAAAAGGACTCGAATTTCAAATGACTTATGACCTGCTTTCGGCTCGTAAACACAGCATGTTTAGTTTACCCTTTTCAATTGTATATACCTATACCGATGCCGTTTTTCAAAATTCTTTTGTCAGCACATTTGAAGATTGGGGAACCGTGACTGCCGGAGACCATTTTCCCTATTTGGCAAATAACCAATTCACTTTTATTCTTGGGTTAGAACACCGCAAATTTAGCATTAACCTTAGCGGAAGATATATGGATGAAATGCGTTCCAATCCCGGGCAAAATGAAATACCAGCCAATGAAAAAACAGATTCTTATTTTGTCGTAGATGCAAGTGCAAACTATGCTATGCATAAAAATATATCCCTGTTCGCAAATGCCACCAACTTAACAAATGAAGTATATATAGTGGCAAGAAGACCGGCAGGGCTAAGACCCGGTATGCCAAGAGCATTTAATATAGGGCTGAAAGCAAATTTTTAGTAGGTAAGTTTACCTAGCAGTTTCCGCAGGCACTTAAAAGTCGTTTTTAAGTGCTTACACAGCTATTTTACTAAGAAGTAGACATCCCCAACCCTTGATTTAAGTGGTTAATACGCAAAAACAAACGGCTACAAAAAAATGCTTAATTTTGCATAAAATTCATATAAAAGCATTTCCTATGAAAGATTTTGATTGTGTAAGCTTCCCTAAAATTAGACCATTTAAAAATAGAATTTGTGAAGCCACAAAAAGGCAAGCAGAGAAAGTATAACCTCAAACTTACTACCGCACTTTATATAAACAAGTAAAGCACGACTATGAAATAGCCATGCTTTATGTATAGGTTTTTAGATAAACGACTAAGCAGTTTCTTTCTTAGCAACCGCTAAGCTACCTCTGTAATATCCGCAGTCTGGACATACTCTATGTAATAAAGTATTAGATCCGCAGTTAGAGCACGTTGATAAAGTTGGAGCCTCCGCTTTGTAGTGAGTTCTTCTTTTATCTCTTCGTGTTTTGGACATCTTTCGCTTGGGATGTGGCATGGTTTCTAGTTTTTAAATTTAACATTCTTTAAAGCCTCCCATCTCGGATCAATCAACAGATCTTCGGGTACAGCTAATTCTTCTAATTTTTTAATCACTTCTTTATTGCATTTTCCGGTTGCATGAACCTTTTTCATAGGTACGTACAAAGCAATAAATTCATATAAATATTGTGAAATATCAATTTGGTGTTCGCCTTCGTCTAAAATAATAATCTCTTCCGACTCCATCTCCGTTGAGCCAAATTTCACATACATGGTTTCCAGTATTTGAAAAGGGCTTAAAAACTCATCATTGCAACGATCACAAACTAAACCATAATTGCCTTTTATATCAAAATGTAAGGTCAATAGATTATTTAATTTCTCTAAGGTAAGTTTTAGCTTGGCATCTATGCTAAGCACCTCTTCCATCGGAAATTTTTCCAAAAAGGTCGAATCCACGGTTAATTCAAACACATGCTCTCCCATTGGAAGACCAGAGAATGATATAATATATGGATTGTTTAAACGCATTTTGGAGTGCAAATTTACTAATAAAAATGAAATTATACCAATATTTTTATAATGGTTAGTGGTTAATGGTTAAATATAAATGAAATGAGCCGCAAATGTGGCTGAAATCAACGTTTTCCTAATTAATCATTGCGAAGGAGGTAGGTTCTAATAGGCAAACACACTGCGTACTTCGACTGCGCTCAGCACTGGTTTATTGGCAATGACGATAACTTTTTTATGGTCACTTATCATTATCCATTATCAATTATCCATTATCAATTATTGTTTCTCCATTTTCTTCGGATCAACCCACTCTAAATCAATCAGTTTTTTAGGGATATCAATATTTTTAACCTTTACCCACATTTCATCCCCTAACTGAATTACTTTTCGGGTTCTTTTGCCGACTACCCGGTGTTTTTTGGCTTCTAATTCGTAAAAATCGCCTGAAATGTCTCTCAGCTTAATCATTCCCTCACATTTATTTTCAATAATCTCAATAAATAAGCCGCGCTCGGTCATACCCGATACTACGCCTTTAAATACATTTCCAATTTTATCTTTTAAATATTGAACCTGCATGTATTTAATAGAGGCTCTTTCAGCTTCTTCGGCCAGTTTTTCCTGCGATGAACAATGCTTGCATAGTTGTTCAAAATCACTTTCTTTAACCACCGTTTTACCGGTTGTTAAATACTCTTGTAAAAGCCGGTGTGCAATCATATCCGGGTACCGACGAATAGGCGAGGTAAAATGAGAATAATAATCGAACGCCAAACCGTAATGGCCTATGTTATGCATAGAATATACGGCTTTAGCCATAGTTCTAATGGCCAGGGTAGAAATTAAATGCTCTTCTTTTTTGCCTTTTACATCCACCAATAAATTATTGATGCTGGTAGATACATCTTTATGGTGATTTGAATTGAATTTATACCCAAACGTTTTTACAAACTCCGAAAATTCTTCTAACTTTTCTTTATTGGGCACATCGTGTATCCGATAGATAAAAGCTTGTCCTTTGGCATCTTTTTTAGCTTTTCCAACAAATTCCGACACTTTTCGGTTGGCTAAAAGCATAAATTCTTCAATCAGTTTATGGGCATCTAACTGGCGTTTAAAAATAACTTCCACCGGTTCTTTTTGCGAGTTTAATTTAAACTTTACTTCTTCTTTTTCGAAAGCAATAGCGCCGGCAGCCATCCGTTTTTTACGCAGTATTTTAGCCAATTTGTCCATTTGTAAAATAGGCCCCGAAAGTTCGCCTTTTTGCTGCACTATAATTTCTTGTACTTCTTCGTACGTAAACCGGCGGATGGAATGGATGATCGTTCTGCCAAACCACTCGTTTAAAATTTCTCCTGCCTGGTTTAATTCAAAAACAGCCGCAAAGCACAGTTTATCTTCATTTGGGCGAAGCGAACACACATTATTGGATAATATTTCGGGCAACATAGGCACCACCCGGTCTACTAAATAGATGGAAGTAGCTCTTTGTACCGCTTCTTGGTCAATTAATGACCCTTCTTTAACGTAATGAGAAACATCTGCAATGTGCACGCCTATTTCAACGTTCCCATTGGGGAGTTCCTGGTAAGAAAGGGCATCATCAAAGTCTTTTGCATCAAAAGGATCGATGGTAATGGTCGTGATTTTTCTGAAATCTCTGCGTTTTTTAATTTCTTCTTCCGAAATATGCGTGGGTATTTTTTCTCCTTCTTTCTCCAACTCCATTGGAAATCCTCTGGGAAGGCCAAATTCAGCTAAAATGGCGTGAATTTCGGTATTGGTTTCTCCGGGAGTACCTAATATTTCTATTACTTCACCAACAGGCGATTCATCCGGATCTGCCGGCCATTCTTTTATTTTAGCCAACACTTTTTGCCCATTAATGGCGCCTCCTAGCATGTTTAGGGGAATAAATACATCTTTTGCAAAACGAGTATCATCCGGAATTAAAAAAGCGAATTTTTTTGATAATTCAATCACCCCAACTACTTCTGTTTTTGATCTTTCTAAAACCTTGTTAATTTTGCCTTCAATTCGGTCTTTTCCGAGGGAAGATTTTGGAATAGCTACTTCTACTTTATCGCCATGAAACGCGCCATTAGTAGCGCGGGCAGGAATATAAATATCATTTTCAAATCCTTCTACGGTTACATACCCCGATCCGGTTTTTGTTAAATCTAATTTACCGGTATATACTAAAGATTCTTCTTTTGTTTTGTATTTTCCATGAGCAACCTCAATTAATTGGCCTTTAAATGACATATCGGCCATAATTTTTTCCAGTAAATTTTTCTCATCAACCTGGGTGATGTTTAAAATACCGGCTACTTGCTTGTAGTTTAATATCTTTTGATCGCTTTTTTCAAAGGCCGAAAGAATGTCTTTAATGAATTCTGAAATAGGTTTCAAAATGGTTTATTTTTCTAAAAATAGAAAATATTATGAAATAGGCATGCACAAAAGGTACAAAAACAGGATTCATTTGATTATCAGGAAGGTAACTGATGATTAGTCGGCTAAAGCTATCTTATAAAGATTTTTTCAGCATGTTGTGAAACCTCATTTTGGAAGGTAAGTATATAAATTCCGGTTGATATTTGGCCAGGATGTATTTTGAATGTATTATTTCCATAAAAAATGGAATATTTTTTAGCATCAATCACCAAACGTCCGCTCTGATCCATCAGGCTTATATTATAGGTTTTTTCAATAGGAGATTTTATTTGAATAATAATATTGTTATTATTGGCAGTAAAAACAGCAATAGATTCTTCCTGAATTTGTGAGTTACACGCATCTGCCGATATAAT
This sequence comes from uncultured Flavobacteriales bacterium, assembly GCA_964403835.1. Taxonomy (GTDB): domain Bacteria; phylum Bacteroidota; class Bacteroidia; order Flavobacteriales_G; family JALEGO01; genus CAYOHR01. Next base: position 35,339 of record CAYOHR010000008.1, on the reverse strand, counting down.
TTTACTGTGACTTTCTGTTCTGTCAAAATCGGTTTGTTTTAAACGAAAGTATGCCGCAGTGCTTTCATTAGTGATATATTCGTAATTTTTAATTTCGTTTGAATTTTTGCTTCCGGCAATAACGGATATTTCATAAAAATTGATGGCATCATCGCTTTTTTCGATGGTAAAAAATTCATTGTTTTTTTCGGATGCGGTACTCCATTTTAAAATAATACTATTATCCCTACATTCGCTAGAAAAATCAATCAATTCGATAGGTAAAGCATTATTGGCTGATTTGGCAATGACAAATTTTGAAAAGCCAGCGAAGCCTTCTTTTTCAGCATATCCACTGCTGAAAATCCTTCCGGCAGCACCTGCATCAGGATACGAAGTTGTAGACGCAAAAGCATCCCAATCAGCATAAGAAGTTGAGTTTGAAGGTCTTTTTAAAATAGAAAATTTATTATCACTGTCTGCATCAAAATTGGAAGAGGTAAAGGAGTTAAAATATAATTTTACCCCGTAATCACCACCATTAGGCGAAGCATTGGGTGTTAAATCCCATTGTAAAGCGTTTCCTGCTGTTTTTTCAACAATACTTCCCATTTGGGTAGTACCACTGGTAATTCCGTCGTATGCATTAGTATTGCTTTGAAGTATAGAGTCTGTATTATCTCCACTTTTTGCTTCGTAAGCAACATATCCCACAATATTAGAAACGCCGGTTAAATTATTATTTACAAAATCTATTTGATGATAATTGGTGGTGGCGGTTCCTACTCCTATAGGAAAAACATAGGTAGAAACGTTGCTAGCAACCCCTCTTTGTAAGTTGCCGTTAATAAAACCCGTAGAACTATAACTTAATAAATCGGCCGCTGTGGTACTGCTCATAATAACTTTATTATTCGAAGTAGTTACAATACCCGCATCTAAATCTAACTGGGAGTTTACTGTTAAGTCGCTTGAAATTGTTGCCACAGAGGTAGTAGATCGATTCATTTGAAAATTTTCAAACGTGTTGGTGCCTGTAACACTTGAATTGGCTGTAGTACCTTCAAACCGGACCCAACCATCGGTATCAATGTTGATAAATGAATTGGTACCGGACGAATTTAAAAAATCGCCCTCCATTTTTAGTTCGCCATCTAAATCAATAGCACTGCTTGCTCCCGTGGCATAATAGTCGCTATTGGTACCTCCGGAAATAAGCAATTTAATACCCGAAGTAATCACAATTTTAGCATTATTATTATAGATACCACCACTAGGCTGAGCAAAAAGCGAGGTATTTAATAATAATATGCTTATGATAAAACTTCTCATAATAAATTAACTTAATTTATTTAATGAACACAAGGGGAAATATACTACTAAAATGATTTTTAAAAAATATAATCCTCTTATGTTTTTCCAAACAGACTAATTAATTTATTTAATAAAAACTTTTTTAGAATATTGCTCTGTTTGATTATAAATATTTAATATATAAATACCTGAGGCGAGTTTAAGGGTATTTATTTTGAATACATTATTACCTGCCGTGGCTGCATATTTGTTTGTTTCAACCACTTGTCTGCCACTTTGATCAAATACATGATAAGAATACTCTTTATTTACGGGAGTTTTTATTTGAACTAAAATATCCCGATTGTTACTGGTATATGCTTCTAACTCTGTTGTTTGAATGGAAGCATTACATCCCTCAACATAAATAATATTACTTTTTGTGTTTTTACCATCAAAATCGGTTTGTCGTAAACGATAGTATGCAAAATCTGATTCGATAGAATGTAAGTACTCATACTTTTTAAGTTCGTTTGAGTTTCCTTCTCCTTTTATAGTGGTTAATTCATAAAAAATTTCTCCATCACTACTTTTTTCAATGGTAAAATAGTCGTTGTTTGTTTCGGTGGCAGTAGTCCAGTTGATAGAAACAGACTGATCTTTACATTCTCCATCGAACCGAACTAATTCAATTGGTAAATTATTATTGGCTGATTTTGCGATGGCAAATTTTGAAAAGGTAGTAAATCCTGTTTTTTTAGCAACACCGCCTGCAAACGTTCTTTCGGCTTCTCCATCTGCAGGAAAATCAGTAGTCGATGCAAAAGCATCCCAATCAGCATAAGAAGTGGAGTTTGAAGGTCTTTTTAAAACCGTAAACTGGCCATCGTTTGCGGCACTTAAATTAGGGGGTGTAAAACTGTTAAAGTATAAATTTACTCCATAAGTTCCGCTTGTATATGAATAATTATCTGGGGTTAAGTCCCATTGCAAAGCATTTCCGGCTGTTTTTTCAACAATACTTCCCATTTGCGTTGTTCCGCTGGCATACCCTTCGTATGCATTGGTATTTGCGCCTAAGGTTTCATCAGTATTGTTATTTTCTTTTGCTTCGTATTCTGTTTTTGCTGTTAAATTGGTAATATCTGCCGATAAATTATTATTTACCCAACTCATTCTGTGGTAATTGGTAGTTGCGGTACCTGCGCCAACGGGAAATTCATAGGTAGAGGTATTGGTTGCAACCGCTCTTCTTAAATTACCATTTATAAATCCGGTGCTGCTAAAAGTGGTTAAATCTGAAGCCGTGCTGCTTAACATATCTACTTCATAACTCGCTGTTGTAGTAACAATACCGGCATCTAACGACATTTGTTTGTTAATGGTTAAATCTGCAGTACTTAATACCACTTCAGAGGTGGTTGATCTATTTAGTTGAAAGTTTTCGAACGTATTAGTCCCACTGATAATGGCTGAAGGAGTTGTTCCAATAAAACGAACCCAACCATTATCATCTATGTTTGTAAAAGCGTTTACTCCGGAAACATTTATAAAGTCGCCGTGCAAAGCTAAAGATCCATCTAATTCTATTCCGCTGCTGGCTCCATCGACATAATAGTCGCCATTTGTCCCACCAGCAATTACTACATGAGTGCCAGATTCGATAAATATCTTGGAATTATCATTGTACATCCCCCCGGAAGGAGATTGAGCAAAAGTTAAATTAATACTCAATAAACAACAAAAAAGTAATATGTTTTTCATAAGAATTAATTTTATAGTATTGTCATTAATATGCATTCTAAATCTCCCTTTATACCGTTTAGTTCTAAAAACCTACATCTTATACTCCGATGGGCTGAAAAATTTTCTCATTTTGTTTTTTTGAACTCAAACAATTATCATATTAAACGCAAAACAATACAAGAAGGTTACAAAAACCTGATAGCTATTGGTGTTAAAAAAGAATTAAAAAAATTAACAAATATTAAATTTAACAATAATTCTAATTTTAATGGGTGCTTTGGATTCTTAAATTATGATTTAAAAAATGAATTTGAAGTTTTGCCCAATGTTAAAGGTAAAAGGTTTGATTTTCCCGCTTTTTATTTCTTTGAACCACAATATTTAATGGAATTTGATGAAGAATGGATTTATTTGTTGAGTCCCGAAAACCTGCCTGCGAATGAAATAGAATTACTAAAAGAGGAAGTTTTACAAAGTTCGTTGGAATCATTAACCCATGCTTTATCAAACCCTACTGTACAACAAAGATTAAGTTTAAAAGAGTATGTGGCTGTTTTTAATAAATTGCAGCAGCATATTAAAAACGGAGATATATATGAAATTAATTTTTGTCAGGAATTTTTTATTGAAAACGCCCAAATAGATCCCATGGCTTTGTTTTTTTCTTTGATAAAACTATCGCCCATGCCCTTTTCCGCTTATATGAAATGGAATGATCAGTATTTAATATCAGCCAGTCCGGAGCGATTTTTAAAGAAAGAAGGAGATAAAATTTTTTCTCAACCTATGAAAGGGACCATGAAGCGAGATGCGGATCCGCAAAAAGATGCTGTGTTAAAACACGAGTTGGAAATAAACGTGAAGGAAAGGGCTGAAAACATTATGATTACGGATTTGGTTCGGAATGATTTATCAAAAATTGCTAAAAAATCGTCGGTGCAGGTCGATGAATTATGTGGGGTTTATTCTTTCCCGAAAGTGCATCAAATGATATCAACCATTAGTGCTACACTTAAAGAAGATCTTTCTTTTTGGGATATTTTAAAAGCCACATTTCCAATGGGATCTATGACCGGAGCTCCCAAAATTAGGGCCATGGAATTAATTGATGCTTATGAGCCCGTAAATCGTTCTTTGTTTTCGGGAAGCATTGGTTATATTAGCTCTAACGGTGATTTTGATTTTAATGTTATTATTCGGAGTATTTTATACAATTCAAGCACTCAATATCTTTCTTTTTCGACGGGAAGCGCCATTACATCGAAATCTGAAGCCCTTCAAGAATACGAAGAGTGCATGTTAAAGGCTGCTATGATTCAAAAAGCCCTATCAATGAATGGGAATGAGGCTAATTAGAGAAAAGTTTCTTAAGTCCTCCTTTTGCAAAATAATAATAGAAAAGAACCACAAATCCAACCGAAAAAACCACAATAGAGAGGTCTCTGATAGTGTCGTGAAAGTAAAACTCCCCAATCATCCAGATAGAATTTGCTAAAATCCAACAACAAATGGCTAGGTTATGAAATACATCATCTATGTCTTTTCTTCTTTTATAAGTCAATATAATTGCTAAAAGGAGGGTAGGAAATATCATACCTATTCCCACAATTTTAAATCCCATTACCCAACACATATCTTTTACCAACCAAAAAAACACGTGCAAATTTTCAAATTTTCTCCATTTCTCCATCTGAATAATGTATATTGCCGATCTTAAAAAACAGCTAATTTACAAATGATTTTCAGTAATGCATTAAAATTCTTATTTTCGCATTTCCATTAAACTAATTAAAGCATGAAACTTTCTCAATTTAAAATAAAAATACCTAAAGAACTTGTAGCCCTTCACCCTTCTGAAAACAGGGATGAAAGCAGATTAATGGTAGTGCACAGAAGCACTGGCTTAATTGAGCACAGGACTTTTAAGGACGTTATTGAGTATTTTAATGAGGGGGATTGCATGATCATGAATGATACTAAGGTTTTTAAAGCAAGAATGTATGGTAACAAAGAAAAAACAGGTGCAAAAATTGAAGTTTTTTTATTGAGAGAATTAAATAGAGAAAGTTTTTTGTGGGATGTTTTAGTAGATCCGGCTCGAAAAATTAGAATTGGAAATAAGCTTTATTTTGGAGATGATGACTCTTTAGTGGCCGAAGTGATTGATAATACAACCTCAAGAGGAAGAACTTTGCGGTTTTTATTTGATGGATCATACCAAGAATTTAAAAAAATTATTACTGATTTAGGAGAAACGCCTATACCAAGATACATTACCCGAGAGGTAGAAGCAGAAGATGAAGAGCGATACCAAACGGTTTTTGCAAAGCATGAAGGCGCTGTAGCTGCACCAACTTCTGGCTTACATTTTAGCAAACACTTATTAAAAAGATTAGAAATTAAAGGAATAAATTTTGCTTATTTAACCTTGCACGTAGGTTTAGGCTCTTTTAGACCGGTAGAAGTAGAGGATTTAACAAAACATAAAATGGATTCGGAAGAGGTGATTATTCCCGAAAAAACAGTAGAAATTGTTAATGACGCGAAAAAGAATAAACAAAAAGTTTGTGCCGTTGGAACTACGGTTATGAGAGCTATTGAAACATCGGTTTCAACAGATGGTTATTTAAAACCATACACCGGTTGGACAAATAAATTTATTTTTCCACCGTATGATTTTAGCGTAGCTAATTGTATGATTACCAATTTTCATATGACTGAATCTACTTTGTTAATGCTAGTTACCGCCTTTGCCGGGTATGATTTAGCCATGAAAGCCTACAAAGAAGCCATGAAAAACGAGTATCGCTTTTACTCTTATGGCGATGCGATGTTGATTTTATAAAATTTCTTCTTGAAAAAATTTGCCGTCATAGTTGCCGGAGGAAAAGGTTTGCGAATGAATTCGGCCATTCCCAAGCAGTTTATGCAATTGCACGGTGTTCCTTTGCTATACTATTCTATTTCGGCATTTCAGGCGTTTGATGCTGCTATAAAAATCATTCTTGTTTTACCACAGCAAGATATTGATTATTGGAAAAAGCTTTGCCAAACGCATAATTTGACTATAAACTATTCCGTGGTAGAAGGGGGCGAGACTCGCTATCATTCAGTTAAAAATGGATTAACTGCCATACAAGAAAATGGCTTAGTGGCTATTCACGATGGCGTTCGACCTATTTTAAGCCAAGCTTTGCTTCAACGTGGATTTGAAGCAGTAGCTATAAATAAATGTGTTATTCCGGGTATTGCAATGCATGATTCGATGCGAAAAGTATTGCCAGACCACACCACATTAGCGGTGGATAGATCTGACTACCGGGCTATTCAAACACCCCAATTTTTTGATGTTGCTATTATTCAGCAAGCATATGATCGTATTCCATTCTCACCGGAAATAACGGATGATGCAATGGTTGCGGAAAAAGCCGGGCATGTAATTCATTTAATAGAAGGGGATAAAAAAAATATCAAAGTCACCACCCCGGAAGACCTTATTTTGGCCGAAAGCTTCTTGAAGCAGGATTTCTAAAAAATCACACATTATTTGTAATAAAAAACTCCCCATCAAATTTTTAAGCAAGCTTAATTTTTGATGAGGAGCTTTTTTTGTGCTACGCACTTTTGTTTATGCGGAGAGTGAGGGATTCGAACCCCCGGAAGTGTGACCTTCAACGGTTTTCAAGACCGCCGCGTTCGACCGCTCTGCCAACTCTCCGGCACAAAGATAGAAATACTTTTTAAAAAGAAAACAAGAATGATAAAATTATTTAGAAATGTTGTATATATAAGTAAACATAAGGGGTTGAGGTATTTTGAGAAAGAAAAAAACGCTTATTTTTTTAGCTCGATTGTTTTAGTAAAAGGGGGACTTTGCTAAGGGTAGGTATTTTACTGGATACCAAACTAGGTATTTATTCCGGTTGTGCTTTTATCATTAAAAAGGCGATAGCAGCGAAATAAATAATACATTAATAATAAGAAATACGAGAAGAAAAAATGGAGAATAAATATCTTTTTATTTTCATCTAACACCTTACTCATCACGAATAAAAAAATGAGATAAATAAATAGCTTCATAGTAAAACCACCCAAAATAACATAGGTCATTTCGAGCTTGTTTCTTTTAAAGTAAAGCGTGATAAACAGAATAAAATAAATAAGGGTAAACTGAAAAGCATACAACAAGATAAAATAAGGTGCTTGTGGCAAATTGGCAAAGGAAACCCCATAAAAGTGAAGTAGAGATAAAATGCCAGTAAATAAAGATAAATAAACTAGTTCTCTAAGGTTTTCTTTCATTTTTTTCAGCCTCTTCGACTTGCTTCGAAATTTGGATTGCTTTTTTTATAAAATAAATAATGGACCCGGTTAAGGCCAAAAGAGTAAAAATAATGGTAAACACAGTAGAAGGTTTGGCAGGGTCTGCCGTGATTTGTTTATCCAAAAATTTTCCCAAAAAAATACCCCCTACAATGATGATGGTCATTTGTACGCCTGCACTTAAAAAACCTAAGTAAGGGTTGGTATTTTTAGTTGATTTAATAATGGGTTAAACTTGAGAAAATTCTTTTTTTGAATTATTTTTTTCTGAAGTTTTAAGAGATTCAGTAACCTTATTATTAGTAACAGTATTTATATTATTTGAGATCAATGAACCGTTTATTTTAGCCCCTTGATCTACTTCTAATTTGCCATAATAAATATCTCCTTCTATTAAGGCTTTTGATTTTATTGAAACTAAATCGTAAGCAATTAATTTACCTTTTATTTCGCCGGATACAACAGCAGTTTGACATTCAATTTCACCTTCAATTTTTCCGGTTTCGCCAATAACAACTTTTCCTTTAGAAATAATATTTCCGATAATGGTTCCATCCACACGAATATTTCCATCTAATGTAATATCACCTTTTATTTCGGTGCCATTTGTTATTAAATTATGAGAATTAATCTCAGTTTCAACGGGTTTTCCTTTCTTAATATCTGGCTTATTATTGAACATAGATAATTAATTTTTTGGTTTAAGGTAGTAAGAAAAAGTGATTTTTGCAATTATTTTTTTAAATAACTTGCATTAAAAAAGACTTCGTAAGAGGCTACATCCTTTTTTTTATATAGCTCAGCGTAATTTGGATTAGAGATAATATAATGAGTTATTTTGGAGTCTTTTATTTTTTTTAAATCGGGGTTGTTATTAAATGCTTCATAATAGACAAGAGCCTCCACAGAAGAAGGGAATTTTGATATTTTAAGCAATTGAAATTGATCATTAAAAATGATAGAACTGATGCTGAGTGGTATTAAACTGAAATTTTTTGTATTAAAATCAGAAATTAAATTACTTATTTCATTCATATTTACATCAGCAATCGGAATTAGCAAGATGGATTGATGTTCTTCTTTCTCATTAAAAATAAAGTTGCCTGTTAGGGTATCTTTTGCCACATCCTTTTCTTTAGGGGGTTTATAGTCCTTTAATTTTTTTAAAATGATGGTGGCTTCTTTTCCTTCGTCAGACTTAGGAAATTGATCTACAATAAATTGCAATTCTTGAATAAATTTATCCTTGCGATTTAAACTATTGTGAGACATGCCCATTAAAAAATGAAATTTGGCCTTCAAAGGATTATTAGGAAACATAGAATCGGCGACTTGTGCCTTTAAAATAGCGCTTTCAAATTCTTTCTTTTTATATTCGTTAAAGGCGCTTTCATAATAAGGAAATACAGCTTTTTCAAGCTTTTGTTTATCGAGTAAATAATTTGGATTTTTAGCTATTTTAGCAAACTCGGTTTCAGGGTATTTTTGAATTAATAAGTCACGGTATTGATTTGCCCGATCTTCTTTACCCAACTCTTTATACAGGCTATATAAGTAATAATAGCTATTGGGTGAGTATTTTGAAGTATCATATTGCTCCACAATTACCTTAAAATCTTCAATAGCTGATTCTGGTTCTTTTAAATCATCTTTATACAACAAACCTAAATTGTAATAAGCATTTATTTTTTTAGACTCGGAAGCCACCATTAATTCGGGAGTCAGGGGCAGATTTTTTAAATAAACCTGAGGTGAATCGGTCATATTCACTTCGGGTTTGATATTTAGGTTTTCTACCAGGGGTTCCGTTTCATCGGCGAAACTGAAAGCTTTATTTTTTCTTCTCCAATTATCTTCCAAAGTTCTTTTGCCCCATATCTTTTGAAATTCAGAAATACCAAAATTGACGGTGTTAGAGTTAGCAAAATACCAATTATTAGACGAAGGATCAGAATTGGTATTTGTTGTTGCAGGTGCTTTTTTGGCATTCTCTTTGGCTAATTTTTCTTCTTCCGCTTGTCTTTTTTTCTGTTCAATAATTTCATTTATTTTCTTCATTCGATCCGACTCGCTCATTTTGGCAATGGTTTGAAGGCTATCCTCGTTTTCAATAATTTTAAAATTATTAGATAATTTGGTGAGTACATTTCGTCGGACCAAGGTTTGTTCGTATAGAGGATCTATTTTGTCCATTACCTGGATGGTGCTGTCGTAATATATTTGAGCGTTAATATAGTCTCGCTGATCGTAATAAATTTGGGCTGTTTTGGCATACACTTTTTTGTGCGCCTTTTTATCATCGGCAAAAACCGAGGCTTTTGCTAAATACTCAAAGGTTTTTTCTAATCGCCCTTTTTTTAATTCTATTTCTGCAAGGGCTACATAAATCAAGCTTTTTTGCCCATCATTGGTAGTTCTTTTTAATAATTTATATAGTTCAGCTTCGGTTTCTTTCATTGATTTTGAGCCTTCCGAAGAAAATGCTTTTTTGGTTTTGCTGTAAAAAGCTACTTCAAAAGACGGTTTCATGTCAATAACCATATCGTAATATTCAACCGCAAACGAATTATTTCCAAGGGCTTCATACAGCTGCGCTATGATAAAGGTGTATCTAATTTTATCCTTCTTTTTTTTAGTGTTTTCAATAGCTTCTTTTAACTCGGTAATAGCTAAGGCGTAGTTTTTTTCGCGAATGTAATAATCAGCATAAACAGCTTTAAATTCAGTAATTAATTCCTTTGGTAATTTTTTATCCTCGTTTATTTTTCGAAGAGCTTCATCAGCCTTATCTGGTTTTTGTTGTTCTAATAAAACTTTTACCTGCCAAATACTTGATTGATAGCCAATTAGCTCTTTTTTATAGGATTTAGCAAGATAACTAAACATTTCATTGGCATCGGCGTAGTCTCGTTTATAAAAATGGGCTTTCCCCATTAAAAAATAGGCATCATCTATGTATTTGTTGTGTTCCTTCTTTTTGATGTAAAGAGAATGCTTTTGAATGGCCTTAGAAGCTTTTTCTATGGCTCGGTTCATTTCAGGATAAATATCTTTTGCTTTTTCTTCGTTGGGGTATATGTATACAGGCAAAATTTCATCATAATCTTCTTTATATGACTCCTTAAATTTTGCCACCCCTTCTAAAAAGCTTTGTTCACCATTAAAAAGTACGTTAAAACGGGTTGTTGTGCTATGAAAGGCTCGATTAGGGAACTTATTAACCTTGGTTGAACAAGAAAAAACGAATCCAATACTTACCAGATATAAAATATGTTTTTTAAAAGAAATAGACAAAATAAGTAATGTAAATATTAATTGTTAAGGCAATAACGAAATCAAAGTTATTTTATTTTAAGTATAATTCAAATTTGTATTCAGTAATAAAAAAAATTATATCTTAGCGGTCTATTTTTAATTCCAAAAATTAATTAATTATTGATTAGTATTTTTATTTTTTATTTATATGAACATTTTTGTAGCAAAACTTAATTACTCTTCTTCTGACGAAGATATTAGACAATTATTTGAACAATTTGGAGAGGTTGCCTCTGCTAAAGTAATTTTTGACAAAGAAACCGGCAAAAGCAAAGGTTTTGGATTTGTTGAAATGCCAAACGATAATGACGGTCTTCAGGCCATTCAAAATTTGAATGAAAAAGAATTTCAAGGAAGAGATATTGTTGTGAAACAAGCGCACGAAAATTCTTCTAAAGGTGGTAGCGGTGGAGGAAACTCTTCCTACTCAAAAGGAGGAAATTCTTCTTATAGAAAAGAGCGTTACTAGCTCTTGAATCTTAAGAAAGTACCCAAGGGTAATTTCTTATTAAAAGAATCAATTACAATTAACTCACCTAGTTCTACTTTATTAGAATTAGGTGAGTTTTTTATTTGTTGCAAAGCAGTAGCCGGAATAATAGGGGAAAGTCCCATAGAATATAAGTTTAGCAAATAAAAATGTTCTTCTTCATCCAATAATTGCAGGGTATCTTTCATTAACTCGTATAATTGATCCTCTAATACCCACTTTTCACCATCAGGCCCTCGGCCATAGGCAGGTGGATCTAAAATAATGCCCTGATATTTTTTACCTCTTCTTATTTCTCTTTTTACAAATTTAACGGCGTCTTCTACAATCCAGAATATCTTATCAAGATCATTTAAAGTAGCATTTTCATGCCCCCAATTGACTACATTTTTTACTGCATCAACGTGTACTACTTCTGCGCCTGCTTTACTGGCAGCTAGGCTAGCTCCTCCTGTATAGGCAAATAAATTTAATACCTTGCCGGGGTTTTTAAAAGAGCATATGGTTTCAAAAATGAAATTCCAATTTACGGCTTGCTCTGGAAAAATACCTACATGTTTAAAGGACGTAAGCGATAATTTGAACTGCAATTGTATGGTTTCGCCTTCGTAAGACATTTGCCACTTATCAGGCATGTTTTTTACGTTCCAAATTCCTTTTTCCGGATTATTTTTGTCTTTCTTAAATTGAGCATTGGCCCTGGAGTTCCACTCGGATACCGGAAGGGATTTTTCCCATATAGCCTGTGGTTCGGGTCTTGAAAGAATATATTTTCCGAAGCGTTCTAACTTTTCAAACCCGCCGCAATCTATTAATTCGTAGCCTTTCCACTCGGGGTGATGCATTTTAATCTCATTTATCATGCGCGCTTTATTTTAGACTTATTTCAGTATTTACTTGGTGGATATGATAAACAGATAAAATGTCGCTTATTTTTTGTTTAAGCAGCTCAGCTTCGAGGAAAGATATGTTTTCGTTCACTAAAATTTTAATGTTTGCAACATGATGTTGGCCATCCAAAGACCATATTTTTAGCTCCGAAATATTTTGTAATTCAGGTAAAGATCTTATTTCTCCCTCTATTTCTGGGATTGGTAAGTTTTTAGGACTGGCTTGCAATAGAATGAAAATAATGGGTTTTACATTTTTATATACATTAAACAGCATAAATAACGAGATGCCCAGAGATAAAATAGGATCTAAAATATAGATGGGTTTAAAATACATGATAATACTGCCTAATAATACCACTGCCCATCCTAAAACATCTTCCAAAAAATGGAGCGAAGCAACTTTTTCTGAAAAGGATTCGCCCTTATGCAGCATACTCATTACTATTGCATTGACTACTAATCCAATACAGGCAATAATAATCATCCCCTGCGTATGCAAAACCACCGGGTTAGAAAAACGTTGAATAGAACTGTAAATGATGATGACAGAGCCTACTACAATAGTAAAAGAATTAAAAAGAGCGCCCAACAACGAAAACCGACCATATCCAAAAGGATAACGCTCGTTTTTTGGGCGCATGGAAATTTTATGAAAATAGAAAGCAGCAAACAGGGTTATGCTATCACCAAAATCATGCAAAGCATCAGATAATATAGCCATGCTATGCGTAAATAATCCCCCAACTAACTCAAAAATGGCAAAAAAAGAATTGACCAAAATGGCTATAAGTAAGGTTTTAGTAGCTTGGTCGGATGTATGTGTATGGTGCTGGTGGTTGTGCATGCGTATGCCGTAAAGATAAAAATAAATATGCTTTTAAAAGGCACTTATTTTTGGATAAAATTTAAGATCAAAAACAAATGCATGCATGGTATTTATTTTAATAATACAGCAAGCACCGCAGGTGTTTTAAATGCACAAGAATTTCAAACTTTCATTAAAAAGAGTGAATTTAAACATATTATGAGCTAATGCTCTGATTTTAAATAGATTATTCCAAAAAGTATAAGAATCATGTAATTTTTTTTGGGGATTGTGTAATAACTCCAGGATATATCATTCTCATTTTTGTTTTAATACTAACAATAATTAAAACTTAATAATATGAAAAACAATCAAACGAATCTAGGTAACCAAGATAAATCTGGTACTAGACAAAACGATAACCAAAACAAAAATCAAAATCCAAACCAAAAACCAGGTCAAACTCCAGGAGAAAATCCGGGACAGAATCCAGGAGAAGGTCAAGATTTTAATAGAAGAATTACAGATCCTAATAATCCGGTTGCAGGTAAAGGTAAAGAGGGAACTTCAGAAACTAAAAAAACTTCTCAAACATCTGGCTTTCAGCAAGGCTCAAGAGGAAACCAAGGTGGTTCATACACAGGCCAAGGTAATTCAGGTTCAACCTCTCAAAATCAATCTAAACCATATGCAAATACTGATATGCAAAGATTAGAAGAAGATGAGAATAGAGAAACTAACACGAATCAATCTAAAAATGAAGATTGGAAACCAAGTGACAAATCTCAAAACCCAAGAAAAGAGAATAAATAAACCATTCAAAATAATTATTCTTAAAATAACATGAAAAAAATAATTTTATTAATATGGGCTGTTTTTCTTTTTTTGGATTTCAATGCTCAAACAGATACTGCTAGAAACAAAATACAGAATACTGAAAATCAATCTCATACGCAAATTGGGGCTACGAATCAGCCTCTTGACATGTCAAAAACAGATGGCTATATTATGAAAAATGGTAGAATGATGTCCATAAAAAATGGTACAACTACTCCTATCAATTCTGATGTTCCTTTCAATAATGGTATGAAAATTCGTAACGGAAAGGTCTATAAAAAAGATGGTTCAACCATAATGATGAAGGAAGGAGATTATTTAGATGCTACTGGTAAATCAGTGCCATTAGGAAATTCTTCAGATAAAGACCCTTCACAAATGGATAAAAACGTGCATTAGAAATAACAAATAAGGGTTCTAAAATAATTATAACAAAAACTTAAATAAATAAATTATGGAAACGACAGAATATGGAAGTCAAACAATTGACAAGAAAAAATCAAACAAACAAATGGTAACCGGTATGTTTACGGATCTTGAAAGTGCTGAAAGCGCATATAAAGCATTGCGTGATAAAGGGTATACGACAGATGAAATAAATTTAATTATGTCGGATGAAACCCGTAAAAAGCATTTTTCTACAGATTTGAAAAACACAGAAATGGGAACAAAAGCTGCCGAAGGTTTAGGCGCTGGTTCAGCCATTGGAGGTGGTATTGGAGCTATTGCAGGAGTAATTGCTGCCTTAGGAACCAATTTAGTTATTCCCGGTCTTGGATTAATTATTGCAGGACCTCTTGTTGCGGGTTTGGCAGGTGCCGGAGTAGGTGGAATTGCTGGTGGTATAATTGGAGCATTGATTGGTTTTGGTATTCCAGAAGAACATGCGAAATTATATGAATCAGGAATTAAAAAGGGACATATCCTTTTAGGAGTACATCCTCGAAATGATGACGATGCTGAATACTTTGAAAGAACTTGGCGTGCCAATAAAGGCGTCGACATATATCGATAAGCTTTTAATTGCAACGCTAAGAGCGGCATGAATTTTAAATTCATGCCGCTTTTTATATTTAATTTTCGTAACAACCTTAGACTTTGCCAGCGGAACTTTTAAAGCAACGGTGAATAAGTAAATGAGATGCTTCTCACAAGTAAAACTTAAAACGCCTCTTAAAATACAGCTAAGGATACTATTTTAAGCTTTATTAAAATGGAATAATCTTATTTACAGATCAATTATGTAAAATACAGAATATTTGCATTAAAATAGGTGTTTTACCTAAAATTCAACATGGAAGGGCTGAGGCGTAAACTACATAAGGCAATGTGGGCAATACTGGGCTCGAACCAGCGACCCCTACCTTGTCGAGGTAGTGCTCTAAACCAACTGAGCTAATTGCCCGCTGTTTATTTTAGTTCGAAACGTGTTTCCCCAACTTTTCTATCTTCAGAATAAATCTCTACCGTATAATTTCCTTTTAAAAACTTGTCTTCGTTTTTATCGTAATACATACACACTAATTCTTCTTTGTTTGAGTATGATTGAGATTTGGTTAGAGAATATTTAATTTGTTCTCCTTTTAAGTCAAATTGTTGTTCTGTTCGGCTTAAAATCTGGCCATTTGGATCAACAATTCTAACATAAATATCTCTGTTACCTGCTTTAGCAATTTTATTAGCAGCGATAGAAAAACAAACTTGAATTTTATTTAAGGACCGTACTTTTGGCTTGTCTTTTTTGCTTGTCTCAGATTTATATTTAATACCACCTGCAACAATATCTTCAAAATCTAATAAAGATGCTTCATCAATTTGATCTTGCATTCGTTTATTGGTATTTTTAAGTTCATCTGCTTTTTGTTTTTGACCCGCTAAATCAGAAGCAAGAGCCAATTTATCATTTTCTAATTGTTTAGCAGTTGATTTATATTGCTCTAATTCAGCTTCTAAAACAGCAATTTTTTGTTTTAGGGCTTCAATTTCCTTTTTGTATTTTGAAGAGCCGCCACCGCCGCCACCTGAAGATTGCAAGCGAGATAAACGATCTTGTAAGGCATCGCGTTCAGCTAATAAAGCTTTTCCTTTTAAGCTTTTTTCAGGATTATCAACCATATCACGAAGCATAATGCTTTCTTGATTTAAGTTATCTACTTTCTCATTTAAAGCAGTAATTTCATCTTTGTATTCTTTTTCGATTAAAGACCAGCTTGATTTATCCGTTTCATGTAGCGCTCTTTCATTTTGGTACTTCCAGCCAACAAATAGCATCAAAAAGAAAAATAAACCCGCCAAAACGCCTAAAATGACGCCGGAAAGATTTCTCTTTTTCTTTTCTTCTTCCGGTTTATTTTCAGTAGAAGTATCTGCAGGTTTGTGAGGAGCTGCTTTAGCAGATGCAGTACTTGCTGCGTGGGCAGTAGTTGAACTAGTACTTTTAGAAGCAGGAGCTGCACTTTCCTTTGCACCTTCAGAAGGAACATCAATTACTTTTTTAACCACAGTTCCATCAGGTTTTCTAACTAATACTGTTTTTTTCTGAGATTCACCTGATGCAGATGATGTAGAAGCAGCAGCTACTCCAGTAGCCAAAGATGCAGCAGTAGCATCTAAAACTCCATCGCCTAAATTATTTCCAGAAAATTCTCGGCTATTTAAAGGTGGGTATTCATCTCTCATAAAAGATAAGTATAATTGCACTCTTAACATCCATCTTTGTGTGCCTACATTAAATTTATGCCAACTTGGAGAATAAGTTCCGGTAAATAAAATGCTCCAAAATGTTAAAATCACAAGAATTAAGGAAGCCCACATTCTAAAAAGAAGACAAAACATATGTGGAATAATTAAGAAAAAGCCTAAAAAAGTTTTAAGTAATAATATTCCTCTGCTGTAAGTTTCGGGATATTCAACCTCTATTTGAATAGCAGGATCTTCTTTGCTTAAACCAAATGCAGGGTATCCATCAGCCATGTGCCAAAGTCTTGCTGTTAGTCGGGTACTCCATTTAATACATTTAACTTGAAAATCGAACCAGTTTTTAGGATATTTACCCGTAAATAAAATTGTCCACCATGCTAAAAAAGTGATAAAATTACTCGCCATTCCAACAAAAGCTAAAACAAAAAAATGAGGGATGGCAATATAAAATATTCCCAAGCAGTATCTTAAAATAGCTTGTCCTTTAGAGTATTTTTCTTGTTGTATTATGTTAAAATGAAGACCTAATGGTTTAGTTGATGACATATTTTATATATTTATATACGAGGGCAAAGATAATTTTTTTATTTTATCAGTGAAAATTTGTTTTTATATATGAAACCACCATCTGCTTTTCCTTTACTAACAAAGGTGTTTTTAAGCATAAGCCTTCTGTTTATGGTTTCAAATTGTAAAAATAATTACGATCCCTGTGCGCATAATGGTACCGTAAAAGATCTTTTAGGTCAAGATAATTGTACCCTAGTCATTGATGATGAAAATGGAGATCGATATGTGCCCAATAACATTAACGAGTTTGGTTTGGTGTTTTATGATGGACAAAACATTAAATATTCTTTTAAATTAGATCCGGACGGCACTCCATGCAATATTGGGGTTGGTGTTACCATTTTGTGTATTCAAGCAGTAAAATAACCTTTTTTTAATAAAAAAAACTTGTAAGTTAAAGCTCTAGGATAAAATCCGGTTAAGATTAAAACGCAGCTTTTGCTACCAAAGGCATATCCCATCCGGATCCGAATGATTTTTTGGAAACTCGCAAAATAGGAGCAAATTGGTATCTTTTGTATTCGTTCCGACAAACCAACGTAATTATTTTTTGACAAATAACTTTATCAAAGCCTTTATTTATCAATTGTTCCACGGACATTTTCTCTTCTATAAATAATTTTAATATTTGATCCAACAGCTCATATTCGGGCAAAGAATCTGAATCTTTTTGGTCGGGCCGCAATTCAGCACTGGGAGCCTTTTCTATAATATTTATGGGGATAATTTCCTCATTCTTATTAATATATCGAGCTAATTCATATATCTCCGTTTTATATACATCGCCTAAAACTGCTAATCCGCCGCACATATCACCGTATAAAGTTCCGTACCCTACTGCTGCTTCACTTTTATTAGTGGTATTTAATAAAACACGTCCAAATTTGTTCGAAATGGCCATTAAAATGGTTCCGCGGGTGCGTGCCTGCAAGTTTTCTTCGGTAACATCAAAAGGCTTATTTTGAAATAAACCAGCTAATTCCTGGTTAAAACTGGTAAAAATATTTTGAATGGGAACTGTTTCATAATTCATACCTAAATGCTTGCAAAGCAATACAGAATCATCAATAGACGAAGGCGATGAATACTCCGAAGGCATTAAAACAGGTAAAACATTCTCTTTTCCTAAAGCTTTTGCCGCTAAACATAAAACAAGGGCAGAATCTATGCCGCCTGAAAGCCCTAAAACGGCTTTTTGAAAGCCATTTTTATGAAAATAATCTTTTATTCCCAAAAGCAAAGCTTGGTAAATAAGTTCTGTGTTTTGTGGTATTTGTGTGTCCACGCCTTGTTTTAAAAGATCATTTAGATCGAAACATTCAGTTTTTTCTTCAAAAAAAGGTAATTGTTTTATAAGAGTGCCGGTTGCATTTACTACCATGGATCCCCCATCAAAAATTAAGTCGGCATGCGCCCCTACCTGGTTTACATAAATAATGGGCGTATGTATTTTTTTTGAATGAATGGCTAGTATTTTTTTTCGATCTGCATCATGTCCTACATGAAAGGGAGAAGCCGAAATATTTACAATTAAATCTAGCTCTTTTGCTTGACCCAAGGGGTTTTGAGTATAAAACTGGGTGTTTTCAACGTTCCATAAGTCTTCACAAATGGTAATGCCCACTTTTTTTCCATGAATTGTAATGGGATCCAGGGTATTTCCGGGTTCAAAATACCGATATTCATCAAAGACATCATACGTTGGCAATAACCATTTATGATGTACGATTTTAAATGTGTTTTGATGAATGTAATAGGCTGAATTATAGAGTTTTTTCCCTTGGGGTGATGCATTGCGGGAAGGGCCACCTATAATAACATGCAATAAAGGGTCGCAGTTTTTGGCAATGTGTTCTAAAGCCGCAATACATTGATCAATAAAAGCAGGAAACTCTAATAAATCTTTGGGAGGATAGCCGCAAATGGCCAGCTCAGAAAAGATAACCAGATCAGTTGTTTGCTTGGAAGAATCAGCTAGGATTTGAAGAATTTTTTGCTGATTTCCTTCTATATCACCAATAATGTAGTTTAATTGAGCAACTTCTATTTTCATTTAAGAATATATTCTCTAAAAGAAGACACCCACATTTAAAGCAAGGTATCTCGAAAATGATCTTTTAAGATCGCCGTAACTACCTGCTTTTAAATCACCATTTTTATCAAAAGCAATGGTTTTGTTATCCTGTTTAAAATTATTATCATCTCTGAAACTCTTTTTAAAAATATTGCTAAATCCATTGTTATACGTAATGCCAACCATTAAATTGGTGTTGCCCGATAAGTTCCATTCCATTCCTCCACCAATCAATAAACCGGTTCTGAAAAGCGCCATTTGATTAATCATTTGATAATCTTCAATCAAAATGGTAGGTTGACCTGATGGTTTGGTAATGGCATAATCAATGTTTGCATTTGCTTTGGTTCTAATACCTAAATCAAAACCAAATTTTACAAAGTAGGTTAAATACCCAATTTCGTTGGTACTTAACTTTAAAGCAATGGGTAAATTTACATAGTTGAATTTGTAGTGGTAAATAGAGGTTGCAGGAAATACAACACTAGAATCTAGCCCAGAAATACTTTGGTATGTTCGAGAAATAGTATCGTTTAAAAAGTTAATATTATTATTTAGTTTTAAGATATCAAAACCAAACGATAATGCATAATTTTTAGCAAACCGGTAATCTGCTTGTAACCCATAAGAAAAGCCAATACCTGCGCCACTATTTTTCATTAATTTATTATCAGGATTATTCCAACTCACAATTCCGGCCGTAGCTAAACCAAATTTAAATTTGCGATCATCTTCCTGAGAATAGCTTTTATAAGTGAATAACAAACTAAATATTAGCAGTGCAATATTTTTAACAACATATTTCATATTTTTGAGAATTGATTATACTGCAAATTATTAAATTATTTATGAATAATGAAATTTTGCGGCTCTAAAAAATAATTTAATTGATTCACCCATGCATTTATCGCGAAATATATTGGTTTTCCTTTTGTTTTCTTTAGTTTTTTCTTGTCATCAATCAGATGATATTCGCAAAGAAATAGATACTGAAGAAATAAAGGTAGATGTAAAATTTGAGCGATTAGAGCTTGATTTATTTGCCCTGACTGATTCTTTTAATTTAGAACCCATCAAAGCGAAGTATGGAAGTTTTTTTGAAGTATATGTTTCACGTATACTCAATTTTGGCTCTGTGAAGGATCCCGCCATGAAATTATATTTAAGCAATTTTTTGAAAGACAAAAACGTATTGAAATTATATGCAAAAACGCAAACCCAATTCCCCTCTTTTACCCAGGAACAACAAGCTCTAAGTGAAGCTTTTAAGCGTTATGCATTTCATTTTAAAACGAAACAAATTCCGGTTGTAACTACTTGTTTTTCAGGGTTTACCTACTACTATGGAAATATTTATCCGAAAAAAATAATTGTTACCGAAGATCATTTGGGAATAAGCCTAGATATGTATTTAGGACGAGATTTTAAAGATTATTTAAATTATGGTTTCCCCAAATATTTTGTTCAAACTATGGATCCGCATTATTTAACCTCGGATGCCATTCGCGGATGGTTATACACCGAATTTGAATACAATGATAGCTTAGAGTCTGATTTTTTGCGCAAAATTATTTATGAAGGAAAAATCCATTACCTTACCGATTTATTATTGCCAGAAACAGAAGATTCATTAAAATTTGGCTTCACGGGTGCTAAAATGCAATGGTGTAAAGAAAATGAACAACAAATGTGGACATCCATTGTAAATAAAAACCTATTGTTTGATAAAAATGCTGCCATTTACGAACCCTATTTTTTAGAAGGTCCCTTTACCAAAGATTTCCCTAAAGAATCACCTGCTCGCGCCATTACCTATTTAGGGTATAAAATGATCCAATCATATATGCTCAATCATCCGGAAATTACACCTGAACAATTGATGAAAAACGAAGATTATAAGCAAATTTTTAATGCTTCTAAATATAAACCCAAGAAGTAGTTTTTTTGTCGCTTACTATCCTATTCTGAAACCAATAACGCAAACATCATCCACCTGATCATGGGAGCCCCTCCATGTTTCAAAAGCACTTTCTAGCAATTCGCCTTGGGTTTCCATAGGTATTGAATACAGAGTACGGACTAACTCTTTAAATTGTTTTTGCATGTATTTTTTTCCTTTTTCTCCGCCAAACTGATCCGAATATCCATCTGTAAATAAATAAACACAATCTCCATCTTCCAATTGAATCAAATTTTTGCGATAAGGTTCCAAATTGGATACAAAATTTGAAATGGGCTGAAAGTCTGTTTCTAATTCAATTAATTCATTCTTTCTAACAACAAAAATTTGTTGTTTTGCGCAGGAATATTCCATTATTTTTAGCTCCGTATCTATACAAATTAAAGAAATATCCATCCCATCATGACTTCGCTCTATTTTAGTAGTGTTAGTGTGCTGAAACGTATTAATGATACCATTTCTTAACTGATCTAAAATGAGGTTTGTTTCTTCAATTTTATTTTCGACAATAATCTCGTTTAAGAGTGAATTTCCAATCATACTCATTAATGCCCCTGGTACTCCATGGCCCGTACAATCGGCTACCGCTACAATAACTTTATTTTCTGTTGCTTGGTATGCCCAATAAAAATCACCCCCAATAATATCTTTTGGGTTATAATACACAAAATAATCGCCTAAAACTGCTTTTAAATAATCGCGCGAAGTTAAAATAGCATCTTGTATAGTTCGGGCGTATTCAATACTAGAGGTAATATTTTTATTTTTTTCTTCAATTTCGTGTTTTTGCTTCAAAATTTCTACTGTGCGTTGATCAATAATTTTTTGAAGTTTAAGATTTGCATTTTGTAATCTTTTGGTATACATGTGTATAAACACCACAATGCCAATCAAAAACAGGAAAGTATAAATAAGATATGCCCACGTAGTTCTGTACCAAGGAGCCCGAATAGTAAATTTAAAAGTATGTACCTTACTTTCTTGATTATATAGGTTTTTCGATTTTACTTTAAACGTGTATTGCCCCTCCGGAATTTTAGCAAAAGTGACTTTATTTTCTTCTGTCCAAGGGCTCCAATTGGTATTAAATCCTTCTAATTTATAAGAATATTCATTTAAGTCTTCCAGTATAAAATTGGTCGAGGAAAACTCGAAGGTGATGGTATTTGAATTATATGCAATTTGTATATTGGGGGTATGAATGATGGATTTTTCCATATCATCTTCCATATATACATTGGTGATAATGGTGTTAAATCGGGGCCCTTCTTTAATTGGAATAATCGATTTAAATTCGACTAAGCCATTTTCTGTACAGATGTAAAAATAACCGGGTTTATTAATATCGCTAACAATATTTTTTATTTCTAAAGAAGGCAATCTTCTAAAGAACGTTAAGGGTATAAATTTACTGCTCTTTTGATTTTTTGATCGATAAAAAGCCTTAGGAATAGTTTTTTCGCCGCTAAAAACAATGTAATAGTAATTGTTCGATTTTTGAAAAAAGCTTTTATTGTAATCACTCATATTGAATTGATTATCTAAAAATGAGCAATCTATAATTTGAACGTTATTCTGAACATCTAAAAATATTTGAACAATTCCTTTTTTTGTAAGCGCAAATATCTCATTACCAGCTTTATACAAACTTAAAAAGGTGTTTTCGGAAACTATTTTCTTCCCAATTTCAAATTTGGTATCTCCATTGTAAGAAATGCCTGCAGTCATCAATTTTCCTTGTGAAAGACACAAAAGATGATCATCATCAATAGAAACAATATCATCTAATATAGCATTGGATATTTTTTCATTACTCCAATGCCCTGCAGCACATTCTTTTCCAATACATTTTTTAAAATAATATACCCCTTCTTTTGAATAAACAAAAAAGTTAAACCCATCGATATTAAAGATTTTGCCATATATATCATGGACTGTATCAATTTTTTGAAAAGAATGATTTTTTTTAAGGTAATAGATCGATTTTTCTGCTACAAAAACCACCGTACTATCTATAATTTCGAGCTTTTCGGTGGCTGGAATATTGGCATTAATTTTTGCAAAAACATAGCTTTTATGAGTGGTGTCAGTTTTAATGTTTTGAAATATTCCAAAGTTTGAAGCGATGTATAACTTATCCTTCAAGAAAACAATGTCGTTTATTTCTCCGTTTAATCCTGATTCTTCTGAGTAGAATGAAAAAGGCAGAAAAACCTCAGTTTTACTAATGCCTTTGGTAGTACCTATCCATAAATTAAATTGACGATCTGTTTTTAATGAAAGGCAATCCTCATCGGTTAGTCCAATGGTTGAATCAATAATATATTCAATTTTCTGGGTTAATAAATTATAAATATATACCCCTTTTTTGGTAGCAATAGCGACCAGAAAATCTTCTACAAAAGAAACATCTCTTATTTCGAAAGGAATAGGAACCGATTTAAGTAGTTTTTTTGATTTATTTAAAATATGCACTCCTTCGTTTTGAGTTACAGCAATTAAATAATCATATTTAAACCGAATAGATACAAAGGTAGAACGAGCAAAATGAGGATCATTTATATATGGAATCAAATTTTGAGGGCCATCTACCTCAAAAATTCCCTTATGTGGAATAGCGACCAATAGTTTATTGTTATAAAAACAAGCTGCTGAAACGTTGTAGTAAGAAAGTAAGATAGTTAGTGATTTTTTCTTCGTTTCATATAGAGTAACATCATCTCCTATAAAAAGGATAGAATCTGCATTGACAACAACAATATCGCGAATATTGCCCCTAACAAATGTCTTTTCTTTGATCGAATCACTGATAGAATAATAAGAATACTGATCGTTCTTTTTTTTGGTCAAAAATCCAAAATGTTTTTCTCCGGCTAAATAAATTTTTTCATCCGGACCTACTTTCATTATTCGAAAAGGGATACCCGAGGTTTCATTGATTTTATCCCATTTGGTTCCGTTGTATAAAACGACCCCTTTGCTGGTTGCAAAATACATTCTTCCCGAAGTATCTTGCTCTATATCAAATACTTGAAAATTTACTTGTAAGTGGTTATTTTGGTAATTAGTAACCATAGGTTTGCTGAGTTGAGCAAAGCTTTTATTTAAAAGCAGAGCCAATAGCAGTCCCAAAAAGACTTTAATACACCTTATATTTTGAGTTTCTTTTTTCAAAAGGCTCGAATATAAAAAATTTTATGCTTTGTTGTACATAAATAGTCATTATATTTGTTCCCCTATCTCCATTTTATGTACAAGTTTATCATTAATAATCTTCCTCGTCCCTTATTAATCCGATTAAGTTATGTGTTTAAATATTTAGCGCCGTTAATTTATAAGGGAAATAACGTTGAGTGCAATGTGTGCGATAAGAGTTTTTCTAAATTTTTAGATTATGGCCATGGCGATCATTTTCGCAAAGGGGCTCTTTGCCCGTATTGCTTATCATTAGAGCGTCACCGGTTAATTTGGTATTATTTGGAACAAAAAACAGATTTTTTCTCTAATAAACCCTATAAAATGCTTCATATTGCACCTGAGCAATGTTTTTATAAAGTATTCAGAAATCAAAAGAATTTAGACTATACCACCGGAGATTTATTTTCTCCTTTGGCCGACATAAAATTCGATTTACATTCCATTCCTTTGCCTGATAACACCTACGATATTGTATTTTGTAATCATGTGTTGGAACACGTAGAAAATGCTCATCAATGCATGACAGAATTATATCGAGTTTTAAAACCAGGTGGATTCGCTATTTTGCAGGTTCCTATTGATTCAAGCCGTGAAAAAACTTATGAGGATCCAAGTATTACTTCTCCTGAAGATCGCGAACGCGAATTTTGGCAAAAAGATCACGTTCGTTTATTCGGACGAGATTATGGTTTGCGCTTGCAAGCAGCTGGGTTTATGGTAGATGAAAATCAATTAGTAAACGAAGTGGGAGATGCTATTGTGAAAAAACACGGATTTCCAAAAGGCGAGATTTTGTATGTGGGGAAAAAATAAGTACGAAGTACGAAGTATAAAGTACGAAGTATTAGGTATTAAGTATCAGGTATTAAGTAAGAAATACCAATTCTTTATAGCTATTTTTTTATTATTCTTATTTGCTTGTAATAATGTAAAAATAGATGATCAAGACAAAATAGATAATCAAGACAAAAGTTCAAAAACAATAGATTATGCCTATGGTTATTTAAGCAAAGATAGCGCTACTTTTATTTCCTTTTCTGATCTGGCTCAATACAACAAAGAAGGCCTGGATTCTGTTTCATATCTTTATTTATCAGAAGAAAAGATGCGTACGTTTATGGTTTATCCCTTTGATAATGGTCCTGATTATCTTTCAGAAGGCCTTTTTAGAATATTAAATAACCAAGGAAAAATAGGATATGCCGATACGGTAGGAAATATTATTGTTGAACCGATGTATACCTGTGCAAAACCATTTGAAAATGGAAAAGCGGAAGTGGCTTTGGAGGGCCAACGAAATGTTTCTACTTCAGATGGAGAGCATTCAATGTGGGGCTGCACCAATTGGTTTTTTATTGATAAGGAAGGAAAAAGAATTAATGAGTAAATCAATACAAATAAAATTAATACCTGTACTTTGTACCTCGTACTTTGTACTTTGTACATTAAAATGATTCCAAAAGACACCATAACAAATATTATGCAAACCGCTCAAATTGAGGAGGTTATAGGTGATTTTTTGTCCTTAAAGAAAAAAGGGAACGATTATTGGGCTAATTGTCCGTTTCATAACGAGAAATCGCCTTCGTTTAGTGTTTCTCCGGTAAAAGGTATTTTTAAATGTTTTGGATGTGGTGAAGGCGGAAATTCGGTCGACTTTTTAATAAAGCACGAGCACATAACCTATCCCGAAGCGTTGCGGTATTTAGCCAAGAAATACCAGATTGAAATTGTAGAAAAAGAGCAAACACCCGAGCAAATTCAGGCACAAACAGAAAAAGAAAGTTTATACATTGTTTCGCAGTTTGCACAAGAGTTTTTTGCCGAACAACTCCACCAAACCGACGAAGGAAAATCCATTGGTTTAGGATATTTTAAAGAGCGCGGATTTAGTTTAGAAACCATTCATAAGTTTGGTTTGGGATATAGTCCCGAAACATGGGGCGCTTTTACCGAAAAAGCTTTGGCAAAAGGGTATCAGTTAAAGTATTTACTGCAACTGGGGCTCAGCAAAGAAAAAAACGGAAATTATTATGATGGATACCGGGGCCGGGTTATTTTCCCTATTCAGAATGTAAGTGGCCGTACCATTGGGTTTGGCGCACGTATTTTAACCAACGATAAAAAACAGCCCAAATATATTAATAGTCCGGAGTCGGAAATATATGAGAAAAGTAAGGTTTTATATGGCTTAAACCAGGCAAAAAAGGCCATTTCTCAACAAGTAAATTGTTATTTGGTTGAAGGGTACACCGATGTTATTTCTTTGCACCAGGCAGGCGTTGAAAACGTGGTTGCTTCTTCGGGTACTTCGCTCACCAAAGAGCAGGTAAAACTGATTAAGCGATATAGTCATAAAGTTACCATCTTGTACGATGGTGATTTTGCCGGTATTAAAGCCTCTTTTAGGGGGATTGATTTAATTTTAGAAGAGGGTTTAGATGTGAAAGTAGTGCTTTTTCCGGAAGGAGAGGACCCCGATTCATATTCACGAAAACTGCCCAATAGTGACTTTAAAGAATATATTGAACAACAGGCACAGGATTTTATCTTTTTTAAAGCTTCGGTTCTAAAAAAAGATGCCGGAAATGACCCCTTTAAGCGCTCTGAACTGGTTCGGAATATTTTAGAATCTATTGCCATTGTGCCCGATCAAATAACGCGAGCTCTGTATGTTCGTGAAACCGCCAATTTAATTGAAGTAGAAGAGCGGATTTTACAGATTGAATTAAATAAACTTCGCCGAAAATCATCCCTTGACCGATCTTCTGACTTAAAAGATCAATACGATCAGCTGCAAGAAGCGCAGGTACTTCCTCCAGCACCTGATCAACGAGAAAAGGCTCCAACGCTTCTTTCTTCTTCTTTTTTTGAAAAAGATTTGGTTCGTTTAATGCTGAATTACATTGATAAAAGCATAAGTTTTAAAACAGAAACCGGCGAACACGAAATGGGTTTGGTTGCTTTTATTTTAACGGAAATAAAACGAGATCAATTAACGTTTCAGTCGCCTTCTTATCAAAAATTATTTAGCATTTTTCAAGAGCACGAAAAGGATGTAGAACCCCTTAAACTCGAATATTTTTATCATCATGAAGATGAAGATATTCGCAAAACGGCCATTGAATTGACTGCTAAAAAATATGAGTTATCGCAGTGGGACCGCCGACAAATTATAGTAAATACTGAAGAAATGTTGCTTAAACGGGCTGCCACAGAGAGCGTTTATGCGTTTAAAGCCTTTAAAATTGACGAAATGATTCATGTGCTCGAAGAGCAATTGCCATCTAAGTCAGCCGAAGAAATTGGCCCTGTTTTACAAAAATTGGGCATTTTAAAAGAACTTCGCAGGAAATTAAAAATGGAAATTGGGCGACCAATTTAGGTGTTTTATGAGTCATTCAGAGATATAACATTTTAACAAAAACGGACAAAATGAGATGACGATGATAAAGTGGTAGTTATAGAGGACCGGCATTCTTCCTTTTTTGCAACAAAATATTCTTTATTTTGTGTGATGGGTTAAGCAAAGCATCCCCGAAGCGACTGCAAGAAGCGGCTTGGGATGCGCGAAAAAAAGAAAGGATAAATTTTGTAAAAAAAGGAAGTAAGCCTTGATTTTTTGTTTCTTTTTCATCTAAGGAAAAAGAAAAAGTTAATTAAGATACTGATTAAAACAATACGTCATAGGTAAGAAAGTACGACCGAAGAATCTAAAAATATTTTACCACACCCCCGAAACCATCCGGTCTTTACCCGGAATATCCTGATGGATAGAAACGTTTTTAAAGCCATTTGTTTGTAGTAGTTTAGCCACATCTTTCCCATATTGCTCATTTATTTCAAAATAAAGTTTACCTCCTTTTTTTAAACTATTTTGAGCAAATTGCACAATGGTTCGGTAATACTTTAAAGCATCGGTGTTTTCGACAAATAAAGCCTCGTGAGGTTCGTGTAATAGCACATTCGCGTGCATCTGTTTTTTCTCTTCTTCCTTTATGTAGGGCGGATTACTAACTATAATGTCCCACGTATTATCAGATGAAAGAAGCGCAAAAATATCCCCCTGTTTTAGATCAACATCGGCTTTTAACAGTTGAGCATTGTGTTTTGCTACTTCTATAGCTTCGTTAGAAATATCGATGGCGCTTAGCCTCCACAAAGGTTTTATGAGTTTTAATGAAATAGCAATGCACCCACTACCGGTACCTAAATCCAACACCTGTTTTTCATCAGTCCCATTTTCTTTACAAATTAATTCAACTAATTCTTCGGTTTCGGGCCGGGGAATAAGTACATGTTCATTTACATAAAAAAGATTTCCGTAAAAAGGAGCTTCTTGTAGTATGTATTGAATGGGTTTATTGGTTTTTAAGGCTTGTATAATATCATTGAATTGAGCATGAATATTGGAAGGAAGCGGTTTTTCAAGATCCATCATTAAATGTAAACGAGCCGTATTCAAAAGCTTTTCTGCGGCAATCCAAAATAGGGCCTCTATTTCTGAGCCGGGATGAAGAGAGACTAATTCTGTTTTAAATTGCTCTAAAATGCGTAAAATGGTCATGTATTGATTAATTATTTAGATAAAACCCGGTTTTTTGCTTAATAATACCTTTTCTATATCTTTTGCTTTGCGTTAGGGGGTGCAGCGGCTAGCCCGCAGTCACGCTTTGGGCGTGACGAGGACTAATAGCGAAACACCCGACCCTTCGCTTGGCTTTGCAAGGGAAGGGTAACGCCCAAATTCATTTTTATATTGTCCATTATCAATTAATTATAGCTTACTTTTGTACACAAAAATACACCAAGCATTTGAATCATCAACCATATATGCAAAGAGCCTTACAATTGGCTGCGTGTGGCTTAGGTCGGGTAGCCCCCAATCCTATGGTGGGCGCTGTTTTGGTGTATAAAGACCGCATTATTGGAGAAGGATTTCACCAACAATATGGTAGTCCGCATGCAGAAGTAAACGCTATTGAGTCGGTTAAAGACCCCTCACTTATATCAAAGGCAACTTTGTATGTTACTTTAGAACCTTGCAACCATAGGGGTAAAACCCCGCCTTGTACCTTGGCTATTCT
Organism: uncultured Flavobacteriales bacterium; assembly: GCA_964403835.1. Classification (GTDB taxonomy): domain Bacteria; phylum Bacteroidota; class Bacteroidia; order Flavobacteriales_G; family JALEGO01; genus CAYOHR01. The sequence continues at coordinate 6,069 of CAYOHR010000008.1, read as the reverse complement.
ACAAAATAAAATACCTAGAGTAATTATTTCGTGTGTAGATGAAAATCCATTGGTAAAAAACAAGGGCATAGAAGCTTTGCAAAATGCTGGGGTTGAGGTAATAACAGGAGTTTTAGAAGAGAAAGGAAGGTTTTTAAATAGACGGTTTTTTACGTTTCATGAGCAAAAGCGGCCTTATATTATTTTAAAATGGGCGCAAAGTGAAAATGGGTACATCAATGAAATTAAAGACGGAAAAGATGCTCAGGCAGCCATTTCTAACTCGTTTTCGCAGATTTTTTCGCACAGATGGCGGACGGAAGAACAAGCCATTATGGTGGGCACCAATACGGCTGTTATTGATAATCCGAGGTTAACTCCCCGCTTATGGAAGGGAAATCGGCCAATGCGTATACTTATTGATCGGACATTGCGAGTTCCTCCAACGCATTTTTTATTATCGGATGAAGAAAAAACCATCATTTATCATAATCAAACAGAGTCGTCTCCCCTGGCTCAAGCAAAAGGGAATAAGGAATATGTTTCTCTGCCAAACGAAGGTATTTCATTGATATTGAATGATTTATATGCAAGAAATATACAATCCGTTATTATTGAAGGGGGAGCGGATTTGTTAAATGATTTTATTTCGCAAGACCTGTGGGATGAGGCCCGGGTATTTAAGTCTAATAAAACCATTTTAAACGGTAAAAAAGCTCCGGAACTTCCGATAAGTCCAAGTTTGCAAGAAAACATTGATACGGATATGTTAAGTACTTACTATTTTAAGAGTTATTAAAAATAACTTGTGTCTCAAAGGTAAAAGGATCGGCATTCTTTCTGTTTTTCGACAAAACATTCTTTCTTTTGTGTGGTAGGTAAAGTAAGCATCCCCGAGCGACTGCAAGGAGCGCTTGGGATGCGTGAAAAAAATAAAGAATACGTTTTGTAAAAACAGAAAGTAAGCCTTGATTTTTTGTTTCTTTTTCATCAAGGAAAAAGATAAAAATCTATTTTAGTAAAATATGATTTGGATCTTCTTAAGCATTCTCGCAACCGTGATCATGTACGTGGGTTTAAAATACATTGGTTTTTTAAACACCAATCCCATTCACGTAGTGGTATTTAACTACGTTTCTAATTTTGTCCTCGGACTGGTTTTTTCCTTATCAACCCATGATATTAGCAGAATCCCATCTTCTCCTTGGCTATTGCATGCTGCTATTTTAGGCGTTTCTATATTTATTGTTTTTGTATTGTTAACTAACTCATCCCGTTATGTGGGGGTTTCCATTACCTCTCTTTCACATAAAATATCGATGGTAATTCCTGTTATTGCTTCTACTTTTTTATATGGTGAAATACTAAGTCCACTGAATATTTTTGGCTTACTTTTAGCCGTTACGGGCTTATATTTAACCCTAAAAAAGCCCGAAGGAGAACAAATTCCGCGTAAATATTTATTCTTACCCCTGCTTATTTTTATCATTCCGGGGTTAAATGACACGTTTATTAAATATGTGGGTCATCATTATTTGACCGATGATGTTATTTTATACATTACCACTACCTTTGCTTTTGCTTTACTAGCCGCCATAACCTATAGTGTTATTAGTAAACAAGGGCTACCGGCTAAAAAAAGCGTTATTTCGGGTTTACTGGTAGGCGTACCCAATTTTGGGGTGTTTTTCTTTTTATTTAAAGCATTAGAAGTTAACCCTGAAAGTTCCGTAGTATTTTCGATTAATAATATAGGCACCATTTTATTGTCCGTTATTGCGGCCACCCTCATTTTTAAAGAAAAACTGCGTGCATTAAATTGGTTGGGTATTGGCTTATCGCTGTTGGCTGTATTTTTAATATCGTATTTTTAACTCAAGCAGGTATAGGCATTACCATTTTTATAAAAGGCATAAAAAAAGGCTAAGTAAATATTTACTTAGCCTTTTTATGAATGAGTTATTTTAACTTATGGATATACGATAATAGTTTGAGTCGTGGTTTCGTCTTCTTTAAACTCAACAAAAGCATCTCCTTTTAACGAATCAACGGTAAGACCGTTATCTCTAACATATACAGCAGAAGCTTTTAAAACAGCCGGTAATTTGGTTTCAAAATCAACCTCGCCTGATTTATTTGTTTTTCCTTCTTGTTTAATGCCTTCTTGGCAAATTTGAGTATTAGGTGCATCTTTAGCAGGAGTACAATCCAAAACTACAATAACATCTCGGAGGGCTACTCCTTTCTCATCGGTTACAGTTACAACTGCTTTAGGAGCAAGGGGAGCTTTACATGCATTAAGAAATGCTACAGAAATGAATGCGATAAATAAAAAATGTTTCATTTTCATGAGTTTTTAGTAATTTCGTTGAATTACAAAAATAACTAAAAAAATGTATTATGAAAAATCTATTTCCGTCTTTGCTATTTAGTTTAATAATATTAAGCTGTATTGGGCGGGTTTATGGGCAAACTCAAAAAGTGAAAATATCAACCGAATATGGCGATATGATTGCTATATTGTATGATCAAACGCCTCTGCACCGAGATAATTTTATCAAATTAGCCAAAGACAGTTTTTTTGATGGAACCATTTTTCATAGAGTCATTAATAAATTTATGATTCAAGGAGGAGATCCCACTTCTAAAAATGCTGCTGCCGATGCTCAGTTAGGCAATGGTGGCCCTGGATATACCTTGCCTGCCGAAATAAATTCAAAATTCATCCATAAAAAAGGAGCTTTAGCGGCCGCACGTATGGGAGATCAAATCAATCCCAAAAAAGAGAGTTCGGGCAGTCAGTTTTATATTGTACACGGAGATGTTGCAAATGAAGCAAATTTAAACGCATTAGCAGAGAGAAAAGCCCAAAGTATAAAAGGAAAATATACGCAGGCATTTTTGACGGATACCGCCCACAAACAATTGGTTGAAAGATTGCGAAAATTACAATTAGAAAAAAATCAAGAAGGCATAAAAGCATTTTTTGCTGAAATTGACCCTCAAATTAATGCAATGATAAAACCAGGAGAAAAATTTACCGGATATACAAAAGAACAAATAGAAACCTATGCGAAAATGGGCGGAACTCCCTTTTTAGATAACGACTATACCGTATTTGGTGAAGTGATTGAAGGCTTAGATGTGATTGATAAAATTGCAGCTGTTGAAATGGGAATTAATAATCGCCCGATAAAAGATGTGAAAATGAAGGTTACTTTACTCAAAAAATAGTATGATAGAAGATATTCGCAAATACATTGATGAAATAGAGTCTTTTCAATCGGAAAAAAACGAAGAAATTGAGCAATTTAGACTTAAATATTTAAGCCAAAAAGGACTGATTAAGGATCTTTTTGCTCGGTTTAAAGAAGTTTCCAGTGATCAAAGAAAAGAAGTAGGGCAAAAAATGAATGAGCTAAGAGATAAAGCTCAGCTAAAGTTCGACTCTTTAAAAAGTAAAATTTCATCCAATGTAACCCCTAAAACCTCGCGGGAAGGCGATTTAACCTTACCTGGAGAAGTATTAGGTGTTGGTAGCCGACATCCGCTTTCTATCATTAGAAACGAGATTATTGATATTTTTCATAAAATTGGGTTTACCATTTCCGAAGGACCAGAAATAGAGTCAGATTGGTATAACTTTTCGGCCTTAAATTTCCCGCCCGATCACCCGGCCCGCGATATGCAGGATACTTTTTTTATTGAGAAAAATCCGGATATTTCATTGCGTACGCATACTTCTTCAGTGCAAATCAGGGTTATGGAAAGTACAAAACCTCCCATCCGAACCATTTCACCCGGCAGAGTATACAGAAACGAAGCTATTTCGGCCCGTGCAAACTGTTTTTTTCATCAGGTAGAAGGTTTATATATTGACAAAACGGTTTCTTTCCGAGATTTAAAACAAACCCTGCTGCATTTTTCAAGAGAAATGTTTGGGAAGGATACAAAAATCCGACTTCGACCTTCTTTTTTCCCTTTTACAGAACCCAGCGCCGAAATGGATATTTCTTGCTTTATTTGCAATGGAAAGGGCTGTAACATTTGTAAACACTCAGGTTGGGTTGAAATTTTAGGATGTGGTATGGTTGATCCGAATGTATTAAAAAACTGCGGAATTGATTCAGAAACTTATTCCGGCTACGCTTTTGGAATGGGCATAGAGCGAATTGCCATGTTAAAATATCAAATTAATGATATCCGGTTGTTTTTTGATAATGACATCCGATTTTTGAAACAATTTTCTAGTTTAGGCTAATGACACTAAAAAAAGTAAGCATTCTTATTCTTTTATTTACTTACAAGGGTTTGTTTGGGCAAAATTGCCCTACGGATACACAGGGTGTACACCAACTATTTTATGAAAAACATGCTTCTTTATCAACCATTGATAAACTTTACAAAATTGATAGCCTTTTTAATACAAATACCCTTAAAAAAGATCAAATTGCGTATTTAAAAAATTATAAAAGCATTTTGTGCCTGCGGGTCGAAAAATTTACCGTAGCTATTACCTGCGCCGAAGAAGCAATAACGGCATTTCCGGATTACGACAAATTTTTATTTCAACATGGCGAGGCTACAAGCGCTGTGGGAAGTTTTGAAGAGGCGTTTCAAAGTTATAGAAATGCTTCAAAAAATAATTTTGATCCTTTTTTATGCCGGTTAGGAATGGCTAAATGCAAATTTGGAATGAAAGACTTCAAAGGAGCCTTACTAGATTATGATGATTTAATTGTTAAATACCCCTCCGAAAACATATTATTATTGTTAAAAGCCCAAGTTTTAATTGAAATGGGAAAATATTCTGAATCAAAAACGAGCTTACTTACGTACAAAGATTCTGTTCCTAATAATGCTGAAGCTTATTTTTACCTATCATTGGTTGCCGCTAAAGAAAAAGATATAAAGAAATCAATGGAATATTATATAAAAACAGTAGAATTAGATGCACATTACTCGGACAAAAATATTATAAAGGGGATAGAAACTTTTTTGGATGGCAATAAAGAAGAGGCTTGTGGCTTGTGGAACAGTGTTATAAAGATTAGCAAACCGCTTGCAAAATCTTATATTGAAAGCTTTTGTAAGGAAAAATGATTTTTCCATTTTTTGAAATATATTTGTAATATGATTAAAATAAATCATAATTTTAACAAATAAATCATGTTTTTAACAAATAGGAAGGAGACGAAAGGATTGCGATGAAATTCATAGGGGCAAGTATATTTTTTCTATTTCTGACACTAAAGGGCGTTTTTGCGCAAGAGTGTCCGGAAGATACCGCATACCATCACCAATTATTATACGTTGAATACGATTCTCTCCCTTATTTAACAAACCTAAATCACGACTCTTTATTAGCAATTTATAAAATTGAAAAAATAGATAGCTTACTGCGTATTAAACCAGAAAACAAAGAACACTCTGCTTATCTCCAGTATCAAAAGAGTCTTCTTTGTCAAATAGCCAGTAAATATAAAATATCTATCATTAGCATCGAAAAAGCCATGGAAAAATACCCGAGATGCCCCGATATTTTATACCAGCATGCCCAGGCAACCAGTATAGTAGGAAGTTATACAGAGGGGCTTCAGAGCTATAAAAAGGCTGCCAAGTATGGGTACGACTCTTATTTATGTGATTTGGGAATTGCAAATTGTAAATATGGCTTGCAAGATCATAAAGCTGCTATTAAAGATTATGATATATTGATACAAAAATATCCGGAAGAAAAAAACTTGCAAGTATTTAAAGCCGATGCCTTAATTGAACGTGGGAAATTTGATGAAGCTAAGGTTATTTTAACCGAATATAAAGACTCTGTTCCTAATAATCCGGAGCTCTACTTATTGTTATCAGTCATTGCTGTGAAAGAAAAAGACATTGAAAAATCGGTGGAATATTATACTAAAACTGTTGAACTGGATGATAATTTTTCGGACGAATCCGTGATAGAAGGTATTGAAGCCTTTTTAGATGGCGATAAAGTAGGCGCTTGTCAATTATGGAGAAATACTTCTAAATTGAGTGCTGCGCTTGCCAAGTCTTATATTGATTGTTATTGTCCTATTGATACTAAGTAGG
>CAYOHR010000007.1:39575-84849 GCA_964403835.1 uncultured Flavobacteriales bacterium | reverse complement strand
CTAACATGTTCTGTTTCTTTTAAAAAGGAAGGAAAAACACCTTTTTCAATTTGATTTTGTTTTTCAATTCTTTTACTTAAAAGTTCTTTTCGCGTTGCATTAAATTTGTGATGCAAAGAGACTAAAAAATCTACGGCATCTGAAGTAAGTATAGAAGCATATTCAGGTTGAATATTGTTTTTATATTCTACTGCAACCTCTTTTTGAGTATTTAGCATAAAAGCGTTAAATTTTTTGCGAAATATAGTGATTAATTTTAAAAACTGAAATTAAATGTTAATTATAGAGGGTAAATATGGGGGTTAAAACAAAAAATAACGTTTTTATAACGATTTATTAAGCACTTGCTCGTTTTAATCGATCATTTAATGCGTTACCTAAACCTTGGTTGGGAAGCCACTCAGAAAGAATAATATCAACCCCCGAAGCATCTAGTTCTCGTAAATAGTGGAAAAAATTTAAAGAAGCCTCTTCTAAGGACCCTAAAGGGGATAATATTTTATGGATGGATGCCTCCGGATACGATTTTTTAAAAGATAAGATGCCTATTTTTTTATTTTGATGTTCCACAATCAAATCGGGGATATTACCAATGTATAACTTTTTTCGCGGAGCATAATGGCTTTTAAGCATGCCGGGGGCGGAGGGGTTGGAGCTGGAGTGTTCCAGCACTTTTACTTTTCCAATGGCTTTTTCAATGGCTTCTATAGCCAAGCCTCCTTTTCGGAGAATGATGGGTTCGTCATTTTCGAAGCCTACAATAGTGCTTTCTATGCCAATTTGGCAAATACCCCCATCTAATATATAGGGAATTTGCTCGCCTAAATTAGTTTGAACGTGTTCAGCACGGGTAGGACTGATATATCCAAATGGATTGGCGCTGGGAGCGGCCAAAGGAAAATTGAGCAAAGAGAGTAATTTTTGTGCAACCGGGTGTTTAGGAATGCGCACGGCAACATATTCGGAGCCTGCGGTGACTAAATCCGGAATATTCTTTTTCGGTAACAGCAGGGTCAAAGGACCAGGCATATACATAGTGGCTAGGGTAAGCGCTTTTTCCGGAAAAGCATTTACATAGATTTCTATTTTTTGAAGGGTATCAACGTGAATAATAAGGGGATCGAAATGGGGACGGTTTTTTACTTTAAAAATATCGAGTACTGCTTTTTCGTTTAAAGCGTTTCCGGCTAGGCCATATACCGTTTCGGTGGGAATAGCAACTAACTTTCCTTGTTGTAATAACTCGGCGGCAAATTCGATGTTTTTACCGATCATTTTTTAGAATAAAAAAAGCCCCAAGCAAAGCAAGGGGCTTTTGAATGTATTATTGAGAATATTATTTTTTATCGAATTTTGAATATCTGGTTTTGAATTTATCTAATCTACCAGCAGTATCAATTAATTTAATTTTTCCTGTATAAAATGGATGTGAAGTATGAGAAATATCTAATTTAATAACTGGGTACTCATTTCCATCTTCCCATTTAACTGTTTCTTTTGAAGAAGCGCAAGATTTTCCTAAGAACATATAATCATTAGACATATCCTTGAAAATTACAAACTTGTATGCTTCTGGGTGAATTCCTTTTTTCATTGTAACACAATATTTTGGCAAATATAACATTATATTTGTAATTAAATCAAGTTTTTTTGAAAAAAATCATTCTGTTTATACTGGGTATAGTGTTTATTTTATCCCTAGAAAGGTGCAAAAAAGACACTCTTTTAACTAGTGCACTGAAGGACCTTTCCTTTTCTAAAGATACACTCTTGTTTGATACTGTTTTTACAACGGTAGGTTCCATGACTAAAATGTTAAAGATTTATAATCGTTCTAATCAAACCATAACTATTGAGTCAGTCATTTTGGCAGGGGGACCTAAATCTCCCTTTAAAATAAATGTAGATGGGGTAAAAGGACCTGTTGTTCCCAATATTAAACTGCGCAAAAATGACAGTCTTTTCATTTTTGTTGAAGTAACCATTGATCCTACCAACTCAAATAACCCTTTTGTTATATCCGATTCTCTTTTAATAAACATCAACGGACAGAGTAAAAACGCAAAATTGGTCGCTTGGGGACAAAATGCCATTTACCATACTGCGAATGCCTACGGGGCTTATTTAGATGAAAATAACGATACCGTTAAAATTTTCTATCACAGCATATCCTGTAATAGTACCTGGAATAATGATCGGCCTCATGTGGTATATGGGTATGCTATTGTAGAACCTACCTGCCAATTAACGATTGTACCGGGCACAAAAGTCCATTTTTACAAAAACTCAGGCCTAATTGTTGGAAATCCGTTTATTAATTTTGCTGGCGCCTCCTTAAAAGCTATTGGGACAAATGCGCAACCTATTGTTTTTCAAGGCAGTAGATTAGAGTTTGACTATCGGAATGTGCCCGGCCAGTGGGATCGCATTTGGTTTACTCCTTACAGCCAGGATAACGAATTGAGTTATGTGAAAATTATGAATGGAAATATTGGCGTACAAGCTGATACCAATATTAATGCAAATCCGACGGTAATAATTAAAAATTCCATCATTCAAAACCATGCAGGTATAGGGGTTTTAGGGCAAGGAGCCCGCATTGAAATGGAGAATACTTTAGTGGCCAATTGCGGTCAGTATTTATGTGCCATGGCCTATGGCGGAAAATATAATTTTTTGAATTGCACCTTTGCTAATTTTTGGGATTACGGGGCAAGAGAAGAGCCTTCTTTATTATTAAATAATTATTATAAAATAGCAGAGAATAATTATCAAAGTCGCCCTTTAGAACAGGCTAATTTCATTAATTGTATTATATACGGAACCAATGAAGAAGAAATTGGCTTAGATCAAAAAAATATAGGGGCATTTAATTATGTATTTGATCACTGTATCTTAAAAACTAAATTAAATACGAGCGATGGCAGTAAATATATCAATGTTATTGCAAATCCGGCAAAAATTACAGAAGCAGGCGAAAGCGTAGATCCTATATTTAAAAAGCCTATCAACCTCGATTTTTCTTTACGAGAAGGTTCTGTTGCTATTGATAAAGGAAATGCTTCTTTTGCACCACCTACGGACATTACCGATAAGGTAAGGACGAATCCTGATATTGGAGCGTATGAGTATTAAAAGCGTTTTTTACAAATAAACCCTATTATTCATTATTCATTCTCATACTCAAAAGAGGCAAACTGCTACGGTTTGCAAGGTCTTCTGTCACACTTCCGTTAATTAAATGGGCAATTCCCGTTCTTCCGTGTGTTTCAATCGTAATTACATCAATTTGATTGTCCTGAGAAAAATTTAAAATCCCTCTTTCGACAGAAATACTGTTGTAAATATGAATTTCGTAATTGCTTAAATTAGATAAACGAACAAACTCGTTAATGGCTTGCAGGGTCTCAGAAGTTTCCTGAAAATTAACGGGCGTAATCACTTTTAATAAGTGAACTTTAGCCTGAAATAAGCTTGCTAATTCTTTTATAGATAAGAAATTTTTAACGGCATCTTGGGTGAAATCTGAACAAAATACAAGATTTTTAAAGGAAATATCTTTCTTTTCATCTTTAATAATAAGCACGGGAGTGTTTGAATATCTTAAAAATTTCTGTGTATTTGAACCCACAAACATTTCTTTTGCCCCTTTTACTCCATAGGAACCCATAATCACTAAATCCTGAGGACCTACTTTTTCGTGACCTAAAATTTCCCATATAGCAGTATCTGCTAACAGTAATATTCTAGCATCAATGCCTTTCATAAAGTCTAAAGACCCCAATTTATGCATTTCAGCCAATAATTCTTCTTGAATTTTGTGCATTTCCTTGGTATCTACTCCAAATTGAAGGGATATGCCATACAAAGGTTTCTCGTATACATGTACTAATGTTAGCGTGCTACCCGGTTGTTTTTTTATAAAAGAAACAGCTGTTTTTAGTGCCTGCAATGAGATCTCAGAAAAGTCAATAGGAACAAGAATACGTTTCATATTAATTTATTTTAAACCAATTTAGTATTTTTATTTATAAAATACTAATATTCTAGCTTTTCTATAAACTCATCCACCGTGGTTAAAAGATGAACATTAGGAACGTGCGAAAAGGGCTTTCTTAATTGAGACAATAAACCGGAAACATATATTGTTTTTTCTTTAAAAATTTGGGTAATAGAATCTTTAAATTCAATAATACAATGCTCTTTTAGAGGGGTTATTATAAAGGTTAGGGCAATATCTGCCTGAATCTGTTTTTGCATTTCTGCTAAATCTTCTAAGGGTAAATTTTGACCCAAATAGTACACTTTTTTATGATTTAATTTTAGGAGGTAATAGGCAAAAAGCAGTGCAATTTCATGTAATTCTCCTTCTTTTAAAAATAATAAATAGGTTTTTGAATCTGGTGCGGGATCTATTGCTAACGCGTCAATGGCTCCTATTAGTTTTTGACGAATTAAGTTGGAAATAAAATGTTCTTGCCCCACATTTAACTTATTAGTACCCCATAAAATCCCAATTTTATGTAAAAACGGATAAATAACTTTTAACATGGTCTCTTTTAAGCCATAGCGCAAAATTTGATACGAAAATATTTTTTCAAATTTTCGCTCATCTAATTCCATGGCAGCCACAATCATGCTGTTTAAAGCGTCTTGATGAATCAAATCACAAGTGCTTTTGTCTAAAATTTTATTTACTTCTTCCCGAATGATATGAGATTCGAGGTATGCTATTTTAGAAATTTTATACCCGTGATCAATCAGGGTAGAGATATTTAATAATAATTTAAGTTGATTATCATCATAAAATCGAATGTTGGTGCAGGTTCTTTTAGCTTTTAAAAGATTAAAGCGCAATTCCCATATGCGAATGGTATGTGCCTTTATGCCTGATAATTGTTCTAATTGTTTAATGGAATATACGCCCATGGGTGATCTTAATCTAGTTTTTTTTCGTTTCGAGCCATACAACCTCCTTTAATAAAAGAATAATTTTTACCAATAATAAAAAAATTAAGGTCTATTGTAAACAAAAAGAAAGCATTTTTGTTCAAAATTAAAATATCATTTAATGATTAAATCTTTTACTGCTTTTTTTATCATCAATTTTTATTCTTTTATTCTTGTCGCCCAAAATGGAACCATTAAAGGGCGTGTTTATAATTACATAAACAATGAACCCATCCCTTTTGCAAACATTGTAATAAAGGGTACACAAGAAGGGGTTGTTAGTGATTTAGAGGGGAATTATGTGTTTTCAAATATTAAACCCGGCTTATATAATTTTGAAGCCTTTGTTATTGGATTTAAAAACAAAGTGGCTTATGAAATAGAGGTTACTTCTTCAAAAGGAGTAGAACTTGATTTTCCTTTGGAACAAAGCACCCAAGAATTGACCGAAGTAGAAGTAAAGGCATCCCCCTTTAATAAAACAGAAGAAAGTCCACTTTCCCTTCGAACGATAGGGGTCGCAGAAATACAGCGTTCACCGGGGGGAAATAGAGATATTTCAAAAGTGATTCAGAATTTGCCTGGGGTAGCATCAACCCCTTCTTTTAGGAATGATATTATTATTCGCGGAGGTGCACCAAATGAAAATAGGTTTTTTTTAGATGGAGTTGAAATACCCAATATTAATCACTTTGCTACGCAAGGTTCATCGGGCGGTCCGGTGGGAATGTTAAATGTTAATTTTATTAATGAAGTGGATTATTATGCAGGGGCTTTTCCTGCAAACAGAGGAAATTCTTTGAGTAGTGTTTTTGAATTTAAACAAAAGGAAGGGAATCAAGAAAAATTGTCGGGTAATTTTATGTTAGGATCAAGCGATGTGGGCTTGACTTTAGATGGTCCTATTGGGAAAAAGCAAAATTTTATATTTTCGGTCAGAAGATCTTATCTGCAGTTTTTATTTACCGCCTTAAAACTGCCCTTTTTACCAACTTACAACGATTATCAGCTAAAGCACACCATTAAATTTAACCAAAAAAATCAGGTTTCTATTATTAGTATTGGAGCCTTAGATGATTTTGCATTTAATACCTCTGCTAATAAGGGAGTAACTGATTCAGCCACCATTAATCGGAATACTTATATTTTAGGAAATATTCCTTTGTCGAAACAATGGAATTATGCAGTTGGAGCTGTGTATAAGCATTTTTCAGTCAACAGCTACCAAACCATTGTGGTTAGCCGAAACTCTTTAAATAATACCGCAACCAAATATTTTAATAACGAAGAATTAGCCAATAATTTATTGCTAAGGTATACTTCGCGCGAAACAGAAAATAAAATCAGAATTGAAAATTTTGTAAGAACCAATCATTTCAAAATCAATTACGGACTAGGCTTTGAGCATGTTGAGTATACCAATGCTACTTTTAACAAACAAGTAATTGTTGCAGGTAATAATTCTACCTTAGATTTTAATTCAAAACTTACATTTCAAAAATATGCTGCTTTTGCCCAAATAAGTAAAGTGTTCTTTTCGCGATTAACAACTTCCTTAGGACTTAGAAGTGATGCCAATAACTATTCGAGTGAGATGGCAAACCCATTAGATCAGTTGTCGCCCCGCTTATCTTTATCTTACGCTCTGACAGAAAAATTCAATATCAATTTTAATACAGGGCGATATTATCAGTTGCCGGCATATACCATTATGGGGTACAAAAATAATGCCAATGATTTTATTAATAAGGCCAATGGCTTAAAATATATTTCAGTAAATCATATTGTAGGCGGCTTGGAGTATAATTCAAGTTTTAATAGTAAAATAACAGTAGAAGGTTTTTATAAGACCTATCAAAACTACCCGTTTTCGTTAATTAATAATGTTTCTTTAGCCAATTTAGGGGCCGATTTTGGAGTAATTGGAAATGAACCGGTTACTTCCACATCAAAAGGAAGAACTTATGGGATAGAATTTTTATTTCAACAAAAATTATCCAAAGGATTTTATGGGATTTTGTCCTATACATATGTAAAAAGTGAATTTAGTGGAAACTCCGGAAAATATATTCCGTCTGCCTGGGATTTTGGAAATATTTTAAACTTAGTGGGTGGAAAAAGGTTTAAAAACAACTGGGAATTAGGTCTTAAATTTAGGTATTCGGGAGGAGCACCCTATACTCCGGTAAATGTAGGTGTATCATCGCTCAAAAATGTATGGGATGTTTTAGGACAAGGTGTTTTAGATTACTCACAATTAAATACGCAGCGTTCTCCAGCCAATCATCAAGTAGATATACGGCTTGATAAGCGGTATTATTTTACCAAATGGTTATTAAACATATATATAGATGTTCAAAATGTTTATGCTAATAAAGTGGTTCAACCCTCTTTTATTGATGTTGTTCGGGATTTGAATGGAAAACCAGTAACAGACTCCAATAACCCTGCTTTATATCAGACAAAATTGGTCGCTAATACTTCATCAACAGTATTGCCTAGCATTGGAATTATGATTCAGTTTTAGTTGAGCTAAATCAGATAAATTTTTACTTGATTAATCTAGTTTTTCAATTAAAACAGCCGTTCCGTATGCCAGAACTTCTGTCATGCCAGGCATTACTTCGTTAGCATCATAACGCATATTAATGACTGCATTTGCACCCAGGGTTTTGGCGTGTTGCATCATTAACTGTAAAGCTTCTTCTCTTGCGTTTTCGCAAAGTTCCGTGTAAATGGCACTTTTACCTCCAAACATGGCCATAAAATTCCCGGCAAAGCTGCCAACAATACTACGCGAACGCACTGTGATGCCTCGAACCAAGCCTAATTGGCCTTTTATTTTGTATCCTTCTAAAGAAGTACTGGTTGTAATAAGTAAAGAATTAGTCATGTTAATAAGTTTAAAGTAAAGTTAGCTAAAAATAGATTGGGCTATAAAAAAAAATATAGGTTTGGTGTCATCATTGCGCGTGTTAAGAATTATACATCTATGTTTATATCCCTTTTAAACTTCTATAAGTATAAAATTTACATTTATCTTTGGGGTTTATCCAGGTTTACCATGAAAAATCTATTCTTGTCTTTTTTATTTTCCTTTTTTGCTTTATTAGGCTATAGTCAGGCCCTTTTGCATTGTGGTGCAGATGAAATGAGAATCAATACTTTAAAAGCCAATCCGGTTATTGCACAAGCCGTTATTAAAAGAGATATTGAATTGGAAAAATTCACACAAAAATTTGTGAGCACGTTTAATCCTCGCTCTAAAACCGGCGCAACCTATATTATTCCCGTTGTTTTTCACGTTATCCATAATTTTGGAACCGAAAATATTTCAGATGCTCAAATATTAGATGGGTTAGATATTTTAAATAAAACCTTCCGAAAACAAAGAGCCGATACTGCCTCTATTGTAGCTGCTTTTAAATCTTTACATGCAGATTGCGATATTGAATTTCGTCTGGCACAAATAGACCCCAACGGAAATTGCACCAAAGGAATTAACCGGATGGCTTCTAATTTAACTACCCTGGGCGATCATTCGGTAAAATCATTAATCCATTGGCCTCCTAATAAATATTTGAATATTTACATTGTGAAAAACGCTGCAGGCTTAGCCGGACATTGTGTTTGGCCATCGGATGCTGATACCATTCCTGCCTGGGATGGTATTGTGATTGGCCATAATTATGTGGGAAGTTTTGGGACTTCTACTATGACTCAGTCAGTGGCTCTGGCGCATGAATGTGGTCATTATTTAAACTTACAACATATTTGGGGTGGAAATAATGTGCCCAATTTTTACTATTATCCGTGTGCCGACCCTAATAAAGATTGTAATATTGACGATTCTGTGGCAGATACTCCCCCCACCATAGGATGGCAAAGTTGTAATTTAAGCGGCCATTCATGCGGAAATATGGTTGATAATGTTCAAAATGCCATGGATTATTCGTATTGCAATATTATGTTTACGTACGGACAAAAAGCGAGAATGCATGCCTGTTTAAACAGTCCCATTGCTCATCGCAATCAATTATGGCAAACATCCAACTTACAGGCCACAGGTGTTTTAAATGTTCCGGGTCCTTTATGTCAGGCTGATTTTCAAGCCAATAAACAAGTTGTTTGCGAAACAGGCAATGATCAAATTGTGTTTCAAAATACCTCTTATAACGGACCGTTTACCTCATTACATTGGAGTTTTCCGGGAGGTACTCCGGCAACATCAACCGATCTCTCGCCCAGCGTTACGTACACTAGTGCAGGATCGTATCCGGTAAGTTTAAAAGTAATATATGGCACGGATTCTGTAGTAAGCACAAAAACCGATTATATATCTGTTTTACCGGCTACGGGTATGCCTTTTCCGTATAAAGAAGATTATGAAACCATAAATTCCTTGCATGGTGGTGATTGGTATGCAAACAACTTTGATACCCTAAACGCTTGGGAATTGTCCTCAACCTATGCTTATACGGGCTTAAAATCGGTGTTTTTGAATAATTTTGAGGCCCCTTTTAATACCAAAGATGAATTAATTAGTCCCATTATTGATTTAGCAGGAGAAGATAGTTTAACCTTCACTTTTAAATATGCTTATGCTCGGAAAGATTCCTCTTCCAACGATCAATTACAAGTGTTTATTACAAAAGATTGTAATACTATTTGGATACCGCGCCTCACTTTAATTGGTGCCGCTTTAGAAACGGTAGCTCCTCAAAATACTCCGTTTTTTCCAAGTGATTGGAATGATTGGAAAATGGGTAGTTTTACTTTACCGGCATCCTATTACACCAGTTTGTTTCGGTTTAAATTTTTATTCAGTTCAAGGGGGGGAAATAATTTATTTATTGATGATATTAATGGATATCCCTTATCGATAGAAGATTTAGAGAAAGCAAATGCGTGGAAACTATATCCTAATCCGGCTACTGATAAGTTATACCTGGAGTATGCCGGAGGGCATGCCGGGGTTAAAACTATTTCTTTGATAACCCTATTGGGTGAAGTATTGATTGAACAAGAAAATAAATATACATCCTCATCTGATCGTTTTGCTTTAGATATTCAGGCTATTCCTGCGGGGTTTTATTTGATTAAGGTTTCGGATGATAAAAAACAGCATATGCATTCAGTTTTGATAGCTCGGTAATTTAAGACGGGAAAGCTTGTTTGGATTGGAAGGTATGAAAAAATAATAATGAGCCAATTTGAATCTACTTACTAAATATAAAAATGAAATTGCTTTAATCCTGCTGGGTATTGCCTTTATTCCGTATATCTACCTCAGTTTTTTTACTAATCCTATTTGTGATGATTTTATATCTTCTGTTATTTCGAAGGAAAATCGTTTATTTCCTCTTTTAATAAAGGAATATAACGGCTGGAGCGGTCGCTATGGCTCAAATGTTTTTGTTTTTTCAAATCCATTGGTTTATGATAGTCTTTTGGGTTACAAACTGGCTCCCATCGCTATTATTTTAGGCACTATGGTGTCATTTTTTATTTTCATAAAGGGAATGATGAACCAAATATTCTCTACCGTAAAAATAATTGCATTTGCCTGCCTTTTAACTTTACTGTTTTTATACCAAATGCCGGTTATTGCGGATGGCATTTATTGGTATACCGGTGCAGTTACCTATCAATTAGGGAATATATTTTTATTGATGTACATCGGGTTTTTAAACCTGTATTTTAGGGGTAAATATTTTTTTAATAGCAAGTATATACATGGCTTTATACTTGCGTTTATACTATTTTTTGTTACCGGATTTAACGAAATATTGATGGTCATGCTCCTTCTTATTTCAACGCTCACCTTTTTTATCGTTTGGAAGAATAGGATGAATCAATTTAAAGCAATTGCTCGTTTCTTATTTATTGTTTCTATATTATGTTCCATCTTTATGTGCCTGGCACCAGGAAATACCTTGCGGGGAGACTTTTTTCCTGAAAAGCATCAATTGGTTCATTCGCTAGCTATGGCAGCCTTGCAAACCCTTCGCTTTTTTACCGATTGGATTTCATCAGCCCCTTTAATATTGCTGTCGGTATTATATTATTTTATCAATAAAGAATTATCGAGCAAGCATTTGCTGTTTTCCAATTCTTTCTACTTAAGTCCCATATTATCTCTTTTATTACTGTTTTTTGTCATTTTTATAGGATCCTTTCCTGCGTATTGGGCAACAGGTATTTTGGGGCAACACCGAACCATGAATGCCTCTTATTTTTTGTTTATTTTGATGTGGTTTATCAATTTAACCGTGTTTTATAATAAAACAACCTGGAAAATCGATGCATTAAAGCCCAATTGGGAAGTGGGCATGTTTCTAGTCATTTGGATCTCGCTCATTTTCTCTAAAAACGGATTTAATGCCTTAGAAGACATTACAAAAAAGCGAGCATATACTTATAATAAAGGAATGGAAGATCGGTATGCCAGTATGCAAATGCCGCAGGATACGCTTTATTTTAAACCTTTTTTGGATCCGCCTAAAACCTTATTTGTGTTAGATATAACGGAAGACCCGGATCATTGGATAAATCAGGCTTACAACGTCTATTTTGAGACCGATCATAAAATTATTTTGAAAAAGTAAGTGAGTTCATGTTTTAAACAAAAAAGGCCGGAGAAATTTGAAATTCCCCAGCCTTTTAAATGTTAAGTGTATTTTATTATTGAATAATAAACTTATTAATCACTTTTTTATCACCTAAAGTAAATTCAATAAAATACGAACCAGAATTAAAGTCCTGTGTATCAAATAATTGAAGATATTCTCCGCTATTTAAATGACCTAAAGAACGTTTTGTTAATTCTCTGCCTTGTATATCAACTAAACGGATAGAAACATCTGAATTTTCTGTAATGCTGAATTTAATATTTAATTTATCCGTTGCAGGATTTGGATAACTTACTATTTTTTCAACTTTTAACAAATCGCTAACTCCCACCGGAAACGTTAAATCAATAGCATCTACTTTTAATTTACTTCCAGGGTTTTCACCCGAAAACATCATTATTAATACCGTATCGACAGTCATTGAATTTAATGGTTGACTAAAGTAGGTATAGTTTGAAGTGGCCAAAAGCCCACTACCTGCTATTTCAATTGGGGTGCCATTTAAAGAGAATTGAAAAACAACAAAGGCAGTATCTATTCCAACAGGCGCATATTTATAATAAAATTCAACCAAAGTTGGAGCTACTTGAATAGCTTGCCCTCCATTCATATTGCCAAAATTTATATTGCCATTGGTTGCTATACCTGCAATCGTATCGCCATGTTGTGTGCTTTGAATGGTTGTTAATTCTATGGCATAAGATCCTGAATAAAAGTCACCCGATTTAATAGCTGGTAAAAGAGATTCTCCCAAAGCCCAGATATTGCTTGTGTTCCAATCGTTTGGTTGTTCCCATGAATAGGTTGACCAATTCTCAAAACTATGATTGGCAATGGGTGCCATAGTTCCATTAGAAGCTTTTAATTGAATGTTATCAACCATGATCCAAGATCCGGGAATTCCTTTAAAGTTATTAAGTGGGTCACCGGATGCTATGGCAAATAGCATAGAATCACATGACAAAGCAAGTGCAGGGAAAGCAAAACGAGTCCAAGCAGACTGTACCCCTTTAAAGTAGAATATTCCTCCACCTGTTGTTGCGCCATTTAAGGTTGTTTGACATAGCAAAACCGCAGAGTCGTTAGGCAGTAAGTTGCTTTTATAATATCCTATAACACTATCTACATCTGATAGGCCAACAATAGCTTGTCCTGGTCTGCCATTATCAGGGTCACCACTTAAAAAGTAACCAAATACAGTATCTCCATTTTGATTTACATTAGTTTCTAGTTTTATTGATGTGGAACCTAGTTGTGCATCGTTGGATGGGTAGGTTGTGGTTGTTCCAAAATTTGCATAAGACTCCATAGCCCCTGTTTGATATTCATCTAATAAAGGTATAGAATCTGAAGTCCAGTTTTCAAAACCTTGGTATTGAGCAAATAAGGAAAGGGTTCCTGTAAATGTTAGAATCGTTAGTAAAGTTCTTTTCATTTTTTTATTGATTTAATTGAGTTATAAATCAATAATATAAAAAATTTGTTAAAAAAGGGCAAAATATTTTTACAATTCTAATTCAATAGTTTCTCTAAATTACGCTTCACCTCTGGCCATTCTTCATCGATAATACTGAAAAAATGTACATTATGAACGGTTCCATTATAACGGGTTCGCCATTTTCTTAAAATGCCTTCGCGTTTTGCTCCAATTTTTTCCATGGCCTTTTGCGAGCGAATATTTTCTTCGTTTGTCTTTAGCTGAACCCGAATGCATTTAAGCTCCTCAAAGGCATGTTTCAAAAGCAAGTATTTACATTCTGGATTAATTTTAGTGCCCCAATATTTTGTTTGTATCCAGGTCCATCCAATTTCTAATTTTTTATGTTGCGTTTGGATATCTAAATACCGGGTTGATCCAATAATCTCTTTTGTTTCTTTATGTTCTATCACAAAGGCATATTCTTCGCCTTTTTTCGTAGCCTCAATTGCTTCCAAATAATGGGCGATCAAAATTTGCTCATCCATTCCATTAATGGATAAGGGTTTCCAAATAATCTCTTCTCTTGAGTTTTTAATTAATTCAGGAATGTCTTTTTCTTCGAGAGGAATTAATCGAACATGTTTGCCTTCTAAAATCACTTTTAAACTATTTTTTCATAGGGTAATTTAAAGCGGGATTGTCGTTTTTGTCTTTACTAACCGGAATTTTTGCATCTAAAGGTAAATCGCTTACACAAATTAAATCCAATTCATACCATTCTTCATTGGCCTCTATTTTGGTAGGTTTAATTTTGTTAGGAAAAGCTTTACTTAATTCTTTACTCACTGAGTTTTCTAAATTACGTAGGTCTTTGCTAAATTCAGAGTTTTCCTTTTTCACTACCCGGTAATCATATCTTTTGCCTTTTGCAATATTCAAAGTATATTCGGCAGGTTTTGACTTGTTTTCCATAAATATTAAAACTTTATGATCGCCCAATGGAACATCTTTTAAACCTACTTCTATCTCGGGTTTTTTATTATATCGGGTACTATCAATAATAATGTACATCTTTTCATACGTGTCGCTGATAAATTTTAATTGCACATACGAGGTGTTTTGAGCAAAAAGAAATGGAGATAAAAGGAAACTAAAATTGAAAAAAAACGTTTTAATGAGAAGATTCATAAAAATTAAAATATTAAGTTTACACGCAAATATAAAATATTAAAACGATCTCACTAATAGCAAAATATGTACCAAAATATATTTACTCCCCTTGATTTAGGCTTTACTAAGCTTGAAAATCGCATTGTGATGGGGTCGATGCACACAGGATTAGAAGAGGATTTTTTTGGATTAACTAAACTCGCAGCATTTTATCGCGAGCGCGCCAAAGGTAAAGTAGGCTTAATTATTACCGGAGGGGTTTCTCCGAATATTGCGGGAAGGGTAAGTCCTTTTGCGGCTATGCTTACAGATGAAGCAGGTGTTCAAAAACATAAATTAGTAACCACCGCTGTACACGAAGAAGGAGGTAAAATTTGTTTACAGATTTTACATACAGGTCGGTACGGATATCATCCAAACAACGTTTCGGCATCAGCCATTCAATCGCCTATTACCCCTTTTAAACCGAAAGAATTGAGCCATGAAGAAATTTTGCAAACCATTCAGGATTTCGCTAATTGTGCCTTACTGGCCAAAAATGCAGGATATGATGGAATAGAAATTATGGGTTCGGAGGGATATTTAATTAATCAATTTATGGTTCCGCGTACGAACAAAAGAACCGATGAATGGGGCGGGCCAATTGAAAACAGGGTGAAATTTGCCACCGAAATTTTAAAAGAAACTCGAAAAAAGGTGGGTAATGATTTTATTATCGTATTTCGTTTGTCTTTAATTGATTTAGTGGAGGATGGGAATACCTGGGAAGAGATTGCATACTGTGCCAAAGAAGTAGAAAAAGCTGGGGCAAGCATTTTAAATTCGGGTATTGGTTGGCACGAGGCGCGCATTCCCACCATTGGGTCGATGGTGCCAGAAGGTGTGTTTATCCAATTAACAGAAAAAATTAAAAAAGAAGTTAAAATACCCGTTATTGCAACCAACCGAATTAATCATTTAAAAAAGGCGGAAGAAGTAGTCAGTAATAAGGTAGCGGACTTAGTATCTATGGCACGTCCCTTTTTGGCCGATGCTTTTTTAGTGTTAAAGGCGAAAGAGAATAAAACAAACTCTATTAATACTTGCATTGCCTGTAATCAGGCTTGTTTAGACCATATTTTTGAAAGTAAAACGGCTTCGTGTATGGTAAATCCGAGGGCAGCGCGCGAAACCGAATTTACAAGTACTTTAACCGCTAAAAAGAAAAAAATAGCTGTTTCAGGAGCAGGTTTAGCCGGCATGGCATTTGCTGTAACTGCTGCTGAGCGCGGACATGAAGTAGTATTGTTTGAAGCCAATACACAAATAGGTGGCCAATTTAATATTGCCGCAAAAATACCGGGCAAAGAAGTGTATGCTGAAACTATTCGGTATTACCAAAATAGGTTAGATGAATTTAAAGTAGAAATACGCTTAAATACCGCTTTTAATCAAGAAATATTAAAAAATGAACCCTTTGATGAAATTGTAGTTTCGAGCGGAATTATACCCCGAAAGATTGATTTTGCAGTAGAGGCGCCAGAAAAGCTTTTGTATTATAACGAAATTTATAATGTTGATTTAAAAGGAAAAAAACTGGCTGTATTAGGATCCGGAGGAATTGGTATGGATTCGGCTTTATACCTGGCTAAACAAAACTTAGGGGAGGAAAATTTTTATGATTATTGGGGCATTGATTTAACGGTGACTAACCGGGGCGGATTAAAAGAACCGATGGTCAAGGAAGCCCATAGTTCTATTTCCATTTTGCAAAGAGGTACCGGAAAATTGGGTAAAAACTTGGGTAAAACCACCGCTTGGATTCATCGATTAGAATTGGAGAAATGTGGTGTAAATGTTATTTCCCAGGTTCAGTATAAAAAATTGGATCAGCAAGGATTGCATTTTTCAGTAAATGGGGTGGATCAGTGTTTATCGGTTGATTATGTGATTGTGTGTATTGGACAGGAATCAAACCAGGCTTTATACCACGAATTAAAGGGGAATTCTCAAGCCAAAGTACATGTTATTGGGGGAGCAAAATTATCCGATAAAATTGATGGGAAAAGAGCGATTGAAGAGGGATATAAATTGGGCTTGGCAATATAGAGTAGTTCTTTAAAACGGATACCCGATCGCGAGATTTAAATTAGAGCCAATTCTGTATTTCGTATGATACGTATCGAAATAAATATCTTTTTTCTGAAAAATCCATTTTTCACCTGCAGCTTGCGAAGGATCATGAATCTGCAAAGCCCAATCTAATCGAATAATGAAAAAGCTAAAATCAAGACGAGCTCCGGCGCCTGCTCCAATTGCTATTTGCTTATAAAATTTATTCCATTTAAATTCAGCTCCGGGTCGGTCAATAGTATCTGGTTTAAAAAGCCAGATATTACCAGCATCAACAAAAAAGGCTCCTTTTAACATATCAATAATATCAAACCGATACTCGGCATTACCTTCCAATTGAATATCTCCAATTTTGTAAAATGAAGAAATATTTTTATTCATAGCTCCTGGTCCCAGGGTTCTAATTTGCCAGGCACGTATTCCATTGGCTCCTCCTCCAAAAAAGCTTTTTTCAAAAGGTAAAGACGGAGAGTTGCGCAAGGGAGCTCCCACTCCGGCAAACGCTCTATAAATAATGCTTTTTGATTTTCCTAAGACATAAAACATCCGAATATCAGCATCAAATCTTACGTATTGAGAATATTGAATGCCAAATATTTTTACTGGTTGAACATCCCCAATATTGGTATCGGAGATCAATAATTGCAATAAATTACCAGCCGATTCTAAACTGGCTCGGTACGAAATATAATTTCTTTTTGTAGAAGGCTCACGACTGTTGTATGTAAAGTGAAATTTACTTGCCAATATAAAGTGATCCTGATACGCATTATTTAAATAAGGGTTGTTTTTGGAAGCTAATAATTCTTTAAAAGCATCTCCTTGTTTTACTTTTACAACATTAACATCTAAAGGGGAATAAGCAAAAGAATTTTTAAGGTTACTTCCCCAGGTATATTGCCAAGCTGCTCCAACAACATTTCTTTCAAAAAAGGGAATTCGTTGATAGTCATATAAACCAGACATTTCAGTTTTTGGAGCATATAAATTTGCTAAATTCTTTTTAAAATAAGGAAAGAGTATTTTAGGGATATTTATTTTGCCCTGAACTCCATATTGAAAGGTATTAAAAATGCTGTTAATTCCCGTTTGATCTGTGTTGGAAACCAAGCCTGAAGTGCTTTTTTGAGCTTCTAAACCGACTTTTGTATTTAGTTCCAATATCTCTGCGTTTTTAAACGGATTTCTTTTTTTGAAATTTAGGTTAGCCGAAACCCCCAAGTTACCGGATCTATTGGTTCCATTGGTTTCAAAACTGACTGAATTTTTGGTTTGAAAAGGAGCAGTAATAGAAACATTTAAATAGCCTTTTGCGGTATCACTTTGGGGTAATATTATTTCATCGGTGCGTATGGTAACTCCTTTAAAAATTTTAAAGGACATGAGCCGGTTATACGTAAAATCAAAATCTTTTATCTTAAAAAGGTCATTGGGTGTTATAAAAATATTATTGGTTAAAAAAGTGGTGTTTAATTTACGGCTCATTCCCTTTGAAAAATAAATGCCCGGTTTTTCGGGGTAAAGAATACTATCGTTCGTAGATTCTCGCATTTGAATGTTATTGATGTAGTATTTTTTATGTTTTAAAATGTTAAAAGTATCCTCTAAAACTTCGATGGGATCTGTGATTCTTTCTATCACATTTACTTTTTTGTTTAAACCCATGGTATCTACTTCAAATTTTATATACTCTTTTGAAAAGGCATAATATCCTCGGTTTTGCATTTCGTTAACTAGTTTTGCGCGATCCTGATCAAAAATATCAACATTAAAAAACTGCCCTGTATGAATTAAACTTTTTTTATTGGAAGCAATAATATCCTGTACAATATCATTATCCTCAATTTCTACGGATATATTCTGAAGCAGGTAAGGGTCATGGAGATAAATAATATAATAAACATAAGCTCGTTTGTTTTTTAAAATAACAGAATCCTGTACTTCATTATCTAAATACCCTTTGTTTTTTAAAAAAATATTAATTTGATGGATTGATTTTTTAACTAAGATAGAGTCAAAAATAACAGGTTCTTCACCAATAGTTTGGGTGAGGGTATTCCGCATTTTTTTAATAGGAAAATTTACTCCTATGTTATACGCATCTAAATAAAATGGATAAAGGCCCAATATTCGTTTATTTGGTTTCTGTTTTATAATGGCATCAATATCATTGGCTTCCATTGAAAACAAGGCATTGTCTTTAATGTTAACAATGTTTTTTCTTAACATATACTTGCCTTCCGGCACATAACGGGTTGTTCTGCATGAAACCATGCAAAGGGAAAAAAGCAAAAAGAATAAAATATATCTCAAAAAAAACTTCACTAATCTTTCAATTTAATATTTTTGGGCTTTATGTTATCTAAAAATCAAATCAAATTTATAACATCCTTGCAACTTAAGAAATTCCGAGAGCAATATAATTTATTTATTGCTGAAGGAGAAAAAATAATTCAGGATTTATTAGATTCGGGAACGGTCTGTCATTCATTGTATTACACGAAAGACAGCAAGGTATGGAAAAAAGAAATAACCCAATTTTTAATTAGCGAACAAGAATTATCTAAGATAAGTCAGCTAAATACGCCCAATAAGGTAGTAGGTGTGTTTGAAATTCCTTTCAAAAAAGAAGAAAAATTAGCGCCTGTTTTATTTTGCTTTGAAGATATACGCGACCCGGGTAATTTAGGAACTATTATAAGAACGGCCGATTGGTTTGGTATGCATCAAATAATTTGTTCGAAAGAAAGTGTTGATGTGTATAATTTAAAAGTGGTGCAAAGCACGATGGGGTCTGTAAGCAGAGTAGGGGTTGTCTATTCCGATTTAGGAGAGATGATATTGAATTTAAAGAGCCAAGGATACGTTGTTTTGGGGGCTGATATGAAAGGGGAAAATCTTTTTCAAAAAAAGGAATTTTCACAAAAGGCCGCTTTTGTATTTGGAAATGAGGGCCATGGCTTGTCAGAACCCATCAAAAAACTGCTGGATGGGTTTATTTGTATTCCCAAGTACGGACAAGCAGAGTCATTAAATTTGGCTGTTTCGGCAGCTATTGTTATGGGTACAGTTAGTAAGTTATCTTCATAGAATGTAATTAATAAAAAAAATCTTAACTTATATTTGAAATCATTTATTGCTATGAACATAATATTATTTGACGATCACTTAGTAAAAAACTTTTACCCTTTGTCTCTAACCAGGCCCATTGCCGAATTTAGATGGGGCATTTTTACCATCAAAGAAAAATGGGAGAAAACCCTAAACGTAACAGGATCTTACCTCACGCAAGTCTATTTGCAAGAAAAATATGCTTTATGCACTTATGATGGTGAACATAAAATATACCTCAATGCCCGCCATACGCCTACGAAGGAACTGGTTGAGAAAATAAAAAAATTAGCGCCGGGTCAGGTGATTCAGGAAGGGACTGAAATAATAGCAACATCGAGTTCTAAAATATATTCATCGTATGGCGAATTAGCAGAAGATGTTCATTCTTTTGAGAAAATTGCTCATACGCACACTTCATCTGCAATACTTATAAATACCTGGGATCTTTTTCAAAAAAATGGAGATCAAATAGCGGCAGATATTGAATTGTTGAAAAAAGCAGGAACAAAATTTATTAAACCCTCTACAAGCAACCAAATATTAGGAAATCAGGTGTTTATAGAAGAAGGGGCATCGGTTGAATGCAGTATTTTAAACTCTAACACAGGTCCTATTTATATTGCCAAAGGCGCTGAGATTATGGAAGGATGCATGGTTCGTGGGCCTTTTGCTTTATGTGAAGGAGCCGGGTTAAAAATGGGTGCAAAAATATACGGGGCAACCACCATTGGTCCACATTGCAAAATAGGAGGGGAAATTAATAATTCGGTTATTTTTGGGTATTCTAACAAGGCGCATGACGGATTTTTAGGGAATTCGGTATTGGGTGAGTGGTGTAATTTGGGTGCTGATACCAATAATTCGAACTTAAAAAATAATTATGGCGAAGTAGATGTATGGAGTTATCAGGAACAGAAGTATATCAATACTAAAAATCAGTTTATTGGATTAACCATGGGCGATCATAGTAAAGCAGGCATCAACACTATGTTTAACACAGGTACTGTGGTAGGAATTTTTGCCAATATTTATGGAGGCGATTTTCCTGAAAAATTTATTCCGGATTTTAGCTGGGGAAGCAAAGGAAACTGGAAAGAGCATGGTTTTAACAAAGCCATGGAAATGGCTCAACGTGTAATGGAGCGAAGGAAAATAGCCCTAACAAAAGCAGATAAAGCTATTTATGAAGCGGTTAAAGTGATGAGTGAGGCATAAAATAACATTTTTCTATTTTTAGAGAAAGAGCATATTTTATTTGCCATTTCAGTCAAAAATTTACATTTGTAGTATGAAATTATTAGAAAATAAAGTATCGTTAATTACTGGAGCTACCCGGGGTATTGGGAAAGGTATTGCCGAAGTATTTGCTAAACAGGGATCAAACATTGCTTTTACATATGTTTCGTCGGAACAAAAGGCTTTAGAAGTAGAAAAAGAATTGAGTCAGTACGGCATTAAAGCTAAAGGATATAAGGTAGATGGAGCTTTAACAGGCGCTGTTGAACAAACCGTAAATAAAATTTTGGAAGATTTTGGTACGGTAGATATTTTAGTGAATAATGCAGGTATAACCCGCGATACCTTACTTATGCGCATGAGTGAACAACAATGGGACGAAGTCATGAATGCCAATTTAAAATCGGTTTTTAATTTTACAAAAGCCCTGCAAAGAACCTTTTTAAAAACCAAAGCGGGATCTATTATAAATTTGAGCTCTGTTGTTGGAATTAAAGGTAATGCTGGTCAGGCAAATTATTCAGCATCTAAGGCGGGTATTATTGGTTTAACAAAATCAGTGGCTTTAGAGTTAGGCTCACGCAATATTCGTTGCAATGCTATTGCTCCCGGTTTTATTGAAACAGAAATGACCGATGCTTTAGATGAAAAAACGGTGCAGGGCTGGCGTGAAGCTATTCCTTTAAAACGAGGTGGTAGCGCGGAAGATGTAGCTAATGCGGCTTTGTTTTTAGCATCAGATTTATCTTTATATATCACAGGCCAAGTATTGCAAGTGGATGGGGGGATGTTGACCTAGTAAAAGTGAAAAGTTAAAAACTAAAAGTGAAAAGTTAAAAGTTAAGTAGTTATCTAATATCTACTAGTCTAAACATCTAAAAGTCTAATATCTAGCCATCTAACTAATCTAGTTCAAACGTTTGGCTATATTGATTTATTTTCCATTTTTTTATTTATCCATGACTCAATTTTGTCGTATTTGATTCTTCATAACAAATCTTAATGAGTCAAAAACAACAACAAAACTGACAACAGTAAAATAAAAAACCCTCGCAAGTATTTAACTTACAAGGGTTTAGTTATCTTCTTGGCGGTCCGGACGGGACTCTTAACTTTTTTCTTCTTTTTTTCAAACCGTATTAAAAACCTTATTATTAATAGGGATTATGGATTTATCCCATTAAGTACAAGTAACTAAAATTAGGTTAAGAAAATTATTTACCGTCCCCTATACCGTCCCCTTAAAAAAATATATAAATTTGTCGCGTTCAATTACTTATATTATGGCAGAAGTAACCTTTGTACTAAAGGACCCGTCAGCAAAACCCTATTCTCTCGTTATTGGCCTATTTAGGTATGGTAATAAAAGAATTAAATTTTCAACTAATGAAAAAATCAATCCTTTATTTTGGGATAAGTCAACTAAACGAGTGCGAAAAACAAGGGAGTTTCCAGAGCATTCGGAATTTAATACCCGTTTAGATCATTTACAGAAAGAAATTAAAGATCGGTATCGTAGGTTTAAAAATGATTTTAATAAAGAACCAGATACAGAAGAATTTAAAAAAGAAATAAGGGGTGTTTTTAATAAAGATATTCCCGTAAAAAATGAACTAAACCTCTTTTCTTTTATTGAAAAATTCATTGAAGAATCAAAGAGCCGTATTAATGATAAAACAGGAAGGACGTTTTCTAATAGTACTATTAACATTTATAAAAACACCTATCGGTTATTACAGAATTTCAAAAAGGAAAAAAGAACACGGGTGGAGTTCGATACTATAGATTTAGATTTTTATCAAGATTTTAGTGAATACCTTACAAAGGACTTAGGTTTTTCGAATAACACCATAGGCAAACATATTAAAACAGTTAAGACCTTTTTAAATGATGCTACAGAACGAGGTATTAATAAACACATAGCATATAAAAGTAAACGGTTTAAAGTAATCACAGAAGAAACTGATAGTATCTATTTAAATGCAAAAGAAATAGGAGAAATTTATCAGCTAGATTTATCTCAGGATAAAAAACTAGAACGAGTGCGTGATTTATTTATTGTCGGTTGCTGGACTGGGTTACGTTTTTCAGACTTTTCAAGAATTACCCCTAAAAACATTCAAGGAGGGTTTATTGAAATTGAAACTCAAAAAACGGGGCAAACAGTTGCCATACCTATCCATTCAATGGTTACTCATATCATGGAAAAATATAAAAGAGCATACGAAAATTCTCTTCCTCCTGCTATCTCAAATGTAAAAATGAATGAATATTTAAAGGAAATTGCTAGTAAAGTGCCATCATTACTTAAGAAAGAAACTGTTTCTATTACAAAGGGTGGTATAAATAGAAGTATTAATAGATCTAAATATGAATTGGTAACCTCACATACTGCGCGTAGAAGTTTTGCATCTAATCAATATGAAATGGGGATACCTGCTATCACCATAATGCAGATAACAGGTCATAAAACAGAAAAGGCATTTATGAGATATATTAAATTGACCTCAAAAGAACATGCTAAAATTATGAAAATGCATTGGGATAAACAGTTAAAAGTGGTGTAGCATGCACACGCAATGTGATGTATTTTAGAAACAAATAAATATTTATGATTAATGATGATTCAACTTTAATAAAAGACTATTCTTCCTCAATTGTAAAAGGTGGTTATGAAAAGATTAAATCTTTGCAAAAATTAAAACACAAATTAAGTAAGGGGGAGCTTATTGAGTTATTTATCAATGATCTATTATCTAATTTTTTGACAGAACAATTTAGTATTGGTTCTGGTGTTATTGTAGATCATTATGGCAATCAAAGTAAACAAACGGATATTATAATCTACGATAATAGGATTCTCCCTCCATTTATTAAAAGTGCTAATCTTGGTGTGTATCCTTTAGAATGTGTTTTAGCTGTAATTGAAGTAAAATCAGTATTATCCAAAAAAATACTTTTAGAAACTCAGGATAAATTTAAGTTTTTAGATACTGAACTTCGGTTTCATGAGAATATAAAACCCGGATTACTAAAAAATGTAAACATCGTAAAAGGAATAATTGGATTCAATACAAATTCTATAAAAGAATTAATGAAGGATGATTCAACATGGTTAGAAAATAATATTTTCAATATTGATGCTATCTGTCAAGTTCAGAAATATAGTTGGATAAGATGGATACCAAAAGATAGACCTTGGCATTTTAAACTTAAGGATGAAAAAACATTTGAGGAAACAAAACGTTTTATTGCATGGATGGTAGATGCAACTCGTCAAAATTCATATAGAAGGAATGCAATATTTGAAGACAAATACATTTCTTGGATAACCGACTATATTAGAAACCAAGGTTAAAAAATACCAATATGCAATGTTGTTAATATTAGTTTTTAAAATATAAATATAGAAGTTTATGTCAGTATACATGGCCTTGAAAGATTTTATGTCTGATTTTGATGAAGGGATTCGATTATACAATGAAGGTAAAGTTTTCGAAATAAATTTAAATAAACATCAACGACATTTCGGTAGAAGATACGTAATTGACTTATTAGAAAGAGATCTCAATAATCGCGACTGGTTTTATGAAGATCTGTATACTCGTTTCTCTGCTATTCCGAATGATCAAAAAGAAAAAATAGGAGTAGATGATAATGTAATGAAGACTCTGAATAAATTTGAGCAGATGCTATGGCATGTAAATACGATACTCGAATTTATGAATAGAAATTTGCCTGAAAGTAAAATAGAGGAGGACCTTCCTGAAGAGTTTCAACAAAGAATTGCTTGGTTGTATTCAATTGGAGTAATTGATTATTTAAAACAAGAATATGGTTGCACTAGTGAATTACATATTGGAAAAATTTTATCATACGGAGTTGGAATACCGGCAGATACTATTAGGAATTATATAAGAAGATTTGAAGGAACAAATAAACTTGATGATTATTCTGAATGGATTGATCAGAGATGCCTCAAACTAAATATAACAAAGAAGAAATAACTGAAATGAATTTTTGGACTAGTCCAATTTGAGTCTAATTTAAACTTGTTCTTATTAATTAAAATTATATAAGAACATGAACAATTCAGTATTACTAGAAACAATTTCTGCTAATGATCTAAGAGTCATTATTTCAGACGAAGTCAAAAAAGGAGTAGAATCTGCCTTAAAAGACCAAAAACAAAAACCCGAAGTCGAATTCATTACTAGAAAGGATGCGGCATCCATTTTAGGTATATCCCTTGTTACATTAAACGAGTGGACTAAAACAGGAAGGGTTCCAGCCTATCGTATAAATACGAGAGTCAGGTATAAATTACATGAGGTGTACGCATGTGCTAATAAAATCAAAGTAGCATGAGTACATATTCATTTATTCCTAAAAACACGTGTTTAGAATATGTGTTAAATATTGAGACTGGTTATTATCAAAAACAACCTTCTAAACTCCCTTTTCTTAAACTTCCTTTTGAATTAAGAGTAGAACCTACTCAGGAGCTCAAAATTAAGGCTCAGGGAGCTCAAAATATTATTAGAGGGAGAATTAAGAATGGCAAGTACCAATTTTTTACTGGGTTGGTTCCAATATGCGCATTTCATTTTCAAGGTGACTATGTAGAATTTATAAAAGGAGCTAAGATTAAGAGCCTTATTTTATTTAGATTTTCTGAGGATTATTCTAAATTAACAGTATTCTGTTTTAGTAGATTTTACAAGGAAAATCCAATAGAAAGAAATAATTTCTTAAAACAATTTATTAACAGGGATATAAAGGGTTAGGGGAAAACTCCGTCCTTTTTATTCAATTATTCCTTTACACGATGGTGTAGATAATACTAAATAATATGTTTATTGATTTTATAAAGGCCTTAATACATAATCCGAACAGAGATTTGATATTTAATGGGAGGCACGAAGTACAAACAGAGTTAAATGAATCGACGGGTGAAATTAAGTGGAGATGTATTGAATACAAAGGCATCAAACTTTATGAATATTCTTCTTCTGGAGCGATCTTGTTAAGAGGTAGTTTGCATTATTTTTTTAACAATGGCAAACACAACTATAATAATTTTGGTTTTAAAGATCTGTTAAAGGTTTTAGAAGAAATAAAAAATGAATTTGGGATTACTCCGGGAATGATGGAAATACAAAATATAGAGTTTGGAATCAACCTTTCATTATCTGTTAACGTAAATAGAATATTAGATGGTCTATTAATGCATCAAAAAAGGGAATTTGAAACTCTATTAGATAGCGATGGGTATTATAAACAAGTCAAACACTCAAACTATTATGTCAAATGTTACCACAAAGGAAAACAGTTTAATCAGGGTGAAATTTTAAGATTTGAATTAAAGATCAAAAAGAAGGCCTTTTTCAAACAAAATAATATATCTGGAATAAACACGTTGCAAGATTTATTAAATAGTCAAGTATATGACAAAGTAAAGGAAATAGTTATCTATAAATGGAACGAAATTGTTTTTTATGATTTTACCATTAATCCAAAAACCTTAAATATTATTCAACTAAGTAAATCCTCCAAATATTCAAATGTAGAGTATTGGCGAAATGTCATTAATGAATATCGAAATAAATATTCTTCGGAAATAAAAAACCTTAAACAGTTTAACGAAAAACATGGTCAAAATGTACAATTAATCATTGCCCAAGAAATAGAAAAAAAGTGGTGCAATCTCACCAAGGATTTAAAAGAATTTGAAAATCAAAAAGTGGTGCAATCTCACCAAGAATTTATTTCAGATTCTTATGTCGAAAATAGTGCAATCTCACACCTTGAATATAGTGTGAATTTGCCCTCATATTCTGATTCAAGTTTACGTGTTAAAATATGTCCTATAACAGGTATAAATATTTCCAATCAAAAAGGAGGAAAATTTGTGAGCGCAAAAACGATTTTAGAGCTATATTCTTACAATTATGATTTATATATCAAATTAGAAAATCAATACTTATCAATTAATAAAAAAGATTTACCCCTTGAAAAAAAGTGTTATTACATTGCTCATAATATACGGAATGTAGATTGTAATCGCAGAAACAATACTAAAAGAGCGATAGAAAATATAATTAACCCACCGACTCTATTTGATTGTATTCCTTTTATAGATAAAGAAAAATTGAAATGGGCTAATTATTTGAAATAACTATTTTTTTATGAATTTTGTTACAGCGGTATTTTTATCGGTACTCAATTTTATAAAATAGACTCCGGATTTATAATTACTTAAATCTATCCTTATATCATTTTGTGATGGTGAAATTTTATTGAGTAATTGATGTTGAATATCATAAATAGATAACATACTATTTATAGGAATATTCTTTATTGATATTATTCCTTCAACTGGATTTGGGAAAAGGGAAATTTTTTCAGAATCTTCATTTTCTAGAATTTCAGTTTTAAAATCACCTACAAACCTCAAGGTAATAAAATCATTATTTTGTCCATTATATTTTCGACCACCGACAACAATATCCCCATCAGTTTGAATGGCAACGGAATAGGCAGTACTCCCAACTGGAGTTATTACTATCCCTCCTGCGCCAAAAGAGCTATCTAATGAACCATTAGTCTCATATCTTGCCAGAGCTATGCTATTACCACTATTTTGAGATTCACCAACTGCAATAATTTTACCATTAAATTGTATTGCAATAGAATTTATTCTTTCGTGAGCTCCTGTATTTATTTCAGTGATAGTTATTCCTCCATTTCCAAAAGTATTATCTAAAACTCCGTTGGTATCTAATCTCAAAATAGTAAAATCTTCATTAATTTGAGCATTATATGAAAACCCTGCAGCAACTATATTATTATCTGATTGAACACAAATTGACTGTATTCCACTATTACCATTTCCTATAGGTAAATTAACCTTTCCGTTATTACCGAACGCACTATCAATATCTCCATTGGAATGGAATCTAACAATTGAAATATCTAGATTAGAACCATTGTCAGAATATCCCCCAATAAGAATTTTGTTATTAGATTGTAACGCTAATGAAACAGCAAAATCGGCTAAATTTCCGACAGGTTTTACAACAATGCCTCCATTTCCAAAACTACCATCTAAGGTTCCATCACTGTTAAGTCTTACGATAAGAAAATCCGAATTTGTGCCATTTGTAAAATAATACCCTGAGGCCACAATTTTTCCATCAGGTTGAATTTTCACAGAATAAAGGCCATCTCCGTAATTACTAAAATCATGAATGACTTTACCAAAAGATCCAAATGAACTATCTAAATCTCCATTAGTCTTGTATCTTACAAACGCTATATTATGGTTAGTTCCACCATTATTAATTGTCCATCCTGCCAGAACAATTTTTCCATCTTGTTGTAGAGCTAAAGAAGATGGATTAATTGTGAGGCCATTAGATGTTATAACTTTTCCATTTAACCCGAAAGTGTTATCCAATATCCCATCCTCATTATATCTTGCAATAGCTATATCATTTCCAGATTCACCGGTTAAAATGATTTTACCATCTTGTTGAATTGCAATAGATCTCCCTTCTTCCCATTGATTAAAGTCTGTTATAACATAACCAGTATTTGCAAATGAAAGATCCAAAGATCCCATATTTTGTGTAAATCCATTAATGAAAGTAAAAAATAGGAAGGATATAAATGTGATTTTTATCATGGTTTTCTTGTGTTTATTGTATTTAATCTAGGTTAATTATAGTCGGCAAATCTAGCTCTTTTCGTAATGATAATTTCAAAGATTTAGAAGAAAAAAGTTTAACTTTAAGTTCATGGGTATAGAGGGAAATAAATATGCAATAGGTAACCATGGTGGGAGGCCACCCGTATTTTCTTCCCCAAAAGAAATGAGTAAAAAAATTACTGCCTATTTTAATAAATTTGAAAAACATACTATTACTGGTCTTTGTTTATTCTTAGGGTTTGAATCTCGTCAATCGTTTTATGATTATGTTGAAAAAGAAGAGTTTTCTTACATTGTAAAAAGGGCTCGTTTAGTTATTGAAAATGGATATGAAGAAAGACTATCTGAAAATGGCCCAACTGGGGCAATCTTTGCATTAAAGAATATGGGATGGGCGGATAAACAGGAGTATGATATAACTCCTAATCCTGCAAATCTTCTACCTCCAATCATTAAAGTATATTCTTCTAATATTCCTTTGGCTAGTTCAGAGGACGAGATAATTGAGTAATAAATAAAGATTAAAAGGGTTTAAATCATAATACTTTTAAATAAACTGGCCAAGAATAATCTAATTGCCCTTTTTTCTTTTTTAGGTAAGGAAGATATACAAGGTGCAATAATTATATCACAATGAGCCACATTACACTTATTCCATGAATGATTAATTGATAAAGAAACTGTCGGAGGAGGTATAGAATTAATTAACTTGGAATAAATAGAATATATTATAATTCCATTCCTTTTACTGTAATTACAAGATTGAATATCATTATTAAAATTTTGATCATTTCTCCACAAAACGTCAGATGAATCCTGACAATATTTGCCTCTATTAGTTGAAATTCCTTTTTGAATTTCTTCAGAACTCATTTCTGAAAAATATTCATCTGCGGGATAAGTTTTATTCCCATTAAAACATCTATAAATGTATTCATCGTCATAAAACTCGCATGGATTAAAACTTCCATTTGAATCTATATGTTTACTAAAATGAAGATGTTCCGGAATACTAGGCATTTATAAACTTTGTCACTAAATCCCCGAGTTTTTGAAAGTTTCCATGAACGGTTTCAAATTGTCCAATTTCCGTACCTACAAATCCATAAGAAATATCTTCTTCTTCATCACCAATAATTAAATAATGATTCCCTCTTAAATTATTCTTAATTATCAAAATTTCATTTTCAATTGAATACTTAAATGTAATTTCCTCAGGAAACCTGTTTTCATATAGCATGCAAACAGCTGAAAAGGCTAATTTGTACTGACATTCAGGAATATTGTGTAATTTTTGAACATTATTGTCGAAGTCTAAAAAACTATCCATCAAATCGTTACTAACCTGAGGTGTTTTTATTTTTTTCAATTCATTATAAATAGAAAGAAAATAATTACTTTTTCTATTTGAAACAGTGCTCCACCTTTCCAAGTAAATGACAGGAATATTAGAATGAATTAAATCATTCCCGAAAATATTTATAAATGCTTCTAATTTTAACGAATTAAGTTGTTTTCTAATATCTGTATTTTTATTGATTTCAGATGCTGTTTTATTCTGAATTTCAGATTGTTTTGAGAGTGGTTTTGCAATTATCATACTTAAAGAATATTAATTGTTTTATCAGAAATACTATGAAAAAAAATATGATTTTTAAATTCTCTTAATTTTTCAAAATCTTCATGAATTTGAGTATCCTCTATTTCATAATTTTTTAAGATCTGAACATCAATATCTAAAATATATGTAAAAGTTTCTTCAGATTCAAAACCAATATTAAAATTTTGGGTAACAATTCCAATTCCTCCTATTTTTTCATTTGGTATTGTAACTTGAATAAACATTTTACTTAAAGGTAATGAGTTAGGGGTGTTAGGGGTTATTAAAATATACTCTTTTATGTCTCCAATTTTTGTTGGTAAATTAATTAAATTAATATATCTAAGAGATGTTCTTGTTATGAGTTTAATTTTATATAAATCTTTTAATTTATTAAATATCAAAAACGCCTCTTCTTTAAATAAATCCCAACTTTTATATGAATTTTTATTGATACTAAATGCAAATCCATTTTTTCTTAATTGAATTGCCTTTGATTTATCTTCATTTAATAAAAGATAACCTATAACTTCAGATTTTAAAGAATTTGAAGTTATATCTTTAGGATCAATTTTACCTTCAAAAAAAGTCAAATCCTTTTTTTGAACGTATTCACTCGAAACAGTTTGATAGAATTTCTCAAATAGTATAATATCAAATCCTTCTTCTAAAGAAAACAATACTTCAAATATTGCTTCAGTAATTGGAGGTCTTTCTAACTGAGGAAAATTTGTTTTTATCATATTATTTGATAAACAATATTACACCTAAAATTTTTATTTAAACAATAATTAAGGAAAATTAAGTACCGTATGAATAAATTAAAAATATTTTACCGTCCCCTATACCGTCCCCCTGAAATAAAAAACCCTTGCAAGTATTTAACTTGCAAGGGTTTAATTTTCTTCTTGGCGGTCCGGACGGGACTCGAACCCGCGACCCCCTGCGTGACAGGCAGGTATTCTAACCAGCTGAACTACCGAACCAATAAGAGTGCAAATATATGTAAAAAATATTTCTTTTGAAAAAGAAATAAATATTCTGTCACTTTTTCTTAATTAATATCGTCGAACGTGTTTTTTTTGTACCAAGGCGAAAGCCCCTTAAACCGCAAGAATAACTCCAAACCTCCCCTTCTTTTAGAAGCATCGGCTAAGCTTGAAACATTTAAATCATAGGCCACTCCAAAAGAATAATTATTCCATTCATACAAAAGATTAAGAATGGCGGCATCTTTGTACCGATAGAAAATACCGGCCGAAACGCTTGTTTCGGGGTCTTCACTGGTAAAAGCGTTTAACCTATATTTTACATAGGTTCCTAAAAGTAATTCGGTGCTTTTTCCTTGTAAATTAAGGTAAATTGCGGGTAATAGACTGTATTTTGTACCTAGCTTTCCAATAATTCCACTGGCAAAAAAAGAAAACCGCATGGGTAAACGGTTAGCGTTATTGCCCATAAACGAATATACAGGTTTGTTTACATGATATACGGCCGCTCCAATATTTGTTTCCACTTGGTCATTAATGGTCATGTATTTTTCTCTCTTTTTATAAGAATATACTAATCCTGCACCAAAATCCATATAAGTAAATTGTGATGAACTAAAATTTTCTCCGCTAGAAAGGCTGGCATCATAGGTATATCCATTAAACTGATTAGACCACTGTCCGGTTTGTGCTTGTAAGCTTTTTTGACCAAATCCACCATATATTCCGCCGCCAAAACTTTGGTGTCGATCCATATGAAAGTGATAGGATACATTTAAATTTGCCTGTGTGTTATTTACTTTTACTTCACCAGCCCGATCATTAAATATATTTAGGCCAATGCCAAAATATTGATCTCGTGAGGACTTATTTTTTACTCGTAAATCAAAGGCACCCAGCATGGTCGAATAAGGTGCGGAAACGCTCCTCCATTGACTTTTATATAGTAAGGTTCCTTGTAAATCAGTTCGTAAACCTGCTAAACCCGGA
Organism: uncultured Flavobacteriales bacterium; assembly: GCA_964403835.1. GTDB lineage: Bacteria > Bacteroidota > Bacteroidia > Flavobacteriales_G > JALEGO01 > CAYOHR01. The sequence continues at coordinate 52,925 of CAYOHR010000007.1, read as the reverse complement.
TTAACTTGTAAAGTAGAAAAATTCATTTGTGAAAAATGGATATCCTGACTCAATACACATATGGGAGTGCAGATCAATAAAAAGATAAATATTTTTTTTGCTATCATCCGGTTCCGTTTATCTTGTTAAAGCAATATCTCCATGTTTTTTTACAACATCTCCGTTATTTAAGGTAGCTTGCAACTTATAAAAAAACACGCCCGCCGGCATGGGTTTTTCTTTAAATGTTCCATCCCAACAGCCTGTACGCGATGTGGTTTCAAAAACTAATTCTCCCCAGCGGTCATAAATAGAAAATTCTAAGGTATTAATACAATTTCCTAAAACACATTCCACATCATTATTTCCATCACCATTGGGTGAAAAGATGTTGGCTACAAATACCTCGCCACAATTAATCTCAATATTTACACAAGCAGTGTCTTTACAAGCATTTCCGTTTGAAACCTCTACACAATAAATGTCTTTTTGGGTAACGGTTAAATTGGGTGAGGGGCAATTGGTACAGCTTAATCCTTGGGTATTTATCCAATTATATGTATCGCCCCCGCTGGCATCTAAGGTAACCACATTTCCGGGAATGCTGCTTATATCATTTCCAGCACTTGCCTGCAATGGCGCACTAACAATGATTTGCCGGGTAGCCGTATCTCTACAGGTATTTAAAAAGACCACAACACTTACTGTTACGTTTGAAACGGCTGTAAATTGGATGGTTTCCGTAGTTTCTCCGGTGCTCCAAATATAAATACTGCCCCCGGTGGCGGCTAGCTGAACTACTTCGTTTTCACAGACATGCGTATCTCCCACCATATTTGCTACCGGGAAGCTTGATATAGATAATATTAAAGTGATAACGCTATCACAGCTTCTGGAGGATTGAATGGTATCATAGTAAGTACCTGAAACAGATAGTGTTACGCCATTAAAATCATAAGTTGTTCCTTTGCAAATAGCGACGTTAATGGTTGTATCAAGCGTTGCAACCGCTATTAAATCTAAAATAAGAATGCTATCACAACCTAAAGCAGTTTGTAACGTATCAGTATACGTTCCCTCGCTATCAATAGTTCGACCCTCAAAAGTATAGGTTTCTCCGGGGCATATTTTAACAGAAAAATGATTTTGGATAGGAGGAGTTACTGTTAATTGTAAGGTAATAACGCTATCGCAACCGATGGAAGAAACCAGGGTATCGGAATAAGTTCCTGTTTGAGTTAATAAATTGCCATTAAAATTATAACTTTTTCCACTGCAAATAGTCTGGGTAATGGTGGATTGCGTGTTTGGAAGTATGGATAATATGAGGGTAAAAATACTGTCGCATCCGCTTTGTAAAACAATAGTATCATGATAAGTGCCAGCCGTATTTAATATTTGACCATGAAAATTATATGTTTTACCGCTACAAATGGTTTGTTGAAGGGTGTCATAAAAGCTATTATTCACATTTAAGTTCAGGGTGATCACGCTATCGCATCCATCATTAGAAGGAACCGTATCTTTATATGTACCTGTTGTAGTTAAAATAGTTCCATTAAAATTATAGGTTTGACCACTGCAGATGCCTGCATTTAAAGTGCTTGTGTAAAAGGGAATAATTGTTAATTGAAGTGTGATAATGCTATCGCACCCATTGGCAGCCATATACGGAAATAAATATGTGCCTGAACTGGTAAATGTTTGTCCATTGAAATTAAAAGACTGCTGGCAAGTAGTTACCGAAAAAAATGGGTAGGCCCCGTTTTTTACTATTAAGGTTACTTTTGAGGTGCTATCAAAGCAAAAAGTACTTAAGGTGGTGTCATATTGACCTGCTAATTTCCTGTAAACTCCATGAATTAAAATTGAATCGCCTGAACAGATGGTGATAGTATCCCTAAAAGTATAATATTCATCAAAACGCAGGATAAAACCATCATCCGTATCGATGGAGTGATGATTCTGGTAAAAAGCTCCATTTCTGTAGTTTAACGTATCAAAGTTGAATGAATAGGTTTCTCCGGTCACAAATAACTTGTTTTTATTAAAACACATGCTATTTGCGAAATCTTCATCATTTCCTCCATAAAAGGTGGACCAATCAATATTGTTTTGGTCGTTTATTTTAACAAGGAAAATATCTGACAATCCGCCAAAGGAATTGTCGATGTAAGAGTTATTAAATTGATAAATAGGAAAATCAGCACTTTCTGTTTTTCCGGTTATAAATAAGGAACAATCTTTAAAATCTATATCATGTATGTCTTCTGACCGGCCACCTCCATAATATGTGGACCATTTATTGCTTCCTAAACTATCAAATAAGGTAACAAATAAATCATTGCCAGATCCTGTATGTCCAGAATCAAAATAACATCCAACGCAATTTAGTGTATTTATATTAAGGCTAGTAGTGGCTCCGGCCATATATAATTTTTTATCGGTTCCTGTTTTTACAAAGGCAGAAAATTCATCTCCATTACCTCCAAAAAAAGTAGACCATGTTAAGTTTTTGGTTGTATCAAACTTCATAATAAATGCATCTAGCCCCCCATTGATGCTAGCTTGGTTATATGCACCGGGTAAATTCACAATTGGAAAACTATTGCTGCTGTTTTCGGTAGTGCCAGAAGCGAACAGATTGCCATCTTCATCTTCGGTTAAGGAAAGAGATAAATTGTTTGAAGATCCGGCTTCTCCTACATACGTAGACCATTTAATTTGGTCGTTTGTATCTAAATTTAAAATAAAATAGTCAATTGCTCCGCTATACGCATGACTAAATGCACCGGCTAAAGGAATAACAGGTATATTAGAGCTCATTGTTTTGAGGGGAATAAATATTTCATTTGCATGATTAATGAGCATTTCACCCGACCATTCGTAATTATCGCCTCCGTAAAAAGTTGACCATTGTAGTGTGCCTGTATTGGTGAATTTGCAAATGAATAAATCAAAGGGGCCGCCTTGAAAAACATCATTATTATAAGCACCTGCTTTTATTAATACCGGAAAATCACTACTTTCTGTGGTACCTACCACATATACGTTTGAATCTGAATTAATGGATATAGAAGTACCCCATTCTCCGTCAGTTCCGCCCAAATACGTTGCCCATACTAAATTATGGGCTGTATCAAATTTTAAAATAAAACAATCTGAAATACTTTGACTATGAATAGTGTCATTGGGGTTGATGGAAGGAAAATCAGAAGAATAAGTATACCCCGTAATAAAAAGATTTCCTTTTTGATCGGTATTTATGTTTAAAGGGCTATCTGAATCGCTACCCCCTAAAAAAGTGGACCATTTTAATTGGGGATCGATGATTAAATCAGTTGTGCGATCGTATTTTAATATTTGATAAGATAAGGTATTGTTTTTTTGAATGTAATGTGCTGCTATGTTTTTTCCGTTTTGGAATACTTTTAAAGCCTCTTCCTGTATATTCCCTAAAGGGGTTTTAAACTGAATTTGATCGTTTAAAATAGTAATATTTTGTGCATTTTTAAAGTCGATGCTAATTTGGTTGGGGTCTCCACCCGGATGCACAATAAAATCATATTTAAAATCGCCCTGTTCAGTAATGTATATAGACCAGTCAATATGTGGATATACATCTTTAAAAAGTATATTTTTATACTTTTTTACTCCTTTTATGCCTTGTTTACAATGTGGATAATAATAATTTATTTCTGCAGCGGAAACTTCTGTTTTTGAAAGGATGTTTTCTTTTTGTAAATGTCCATTTGTAAAGGACATATCTACCCGGTAATAGGCTCTTTCCAGTAAGTCGGTTGGTTGATGTTTTGTTTCTTTATTTTTTGAGCGAATATCTTGATAAAAGACATAACTCAAACCTTTTTCTAAAATGTATAAATCAAAACCTTTTAGTTCTGCTTTAAAAAGTATTGTGTTGGCAGTTGAAGGATCAGAACTTAAAAATTGACCCTTATTTTCTGTAAAACCCGGGTTTAAATTTTTATCATTCGCAATGAAAGTCGCCGCATTTAATTGCCTAAAAGCAAGGGATAATAGGACAAATGAAAGAAAAAATATAAAGTTTTTTTGCATGAATTTTTTGGCTCTCTCAAAACTTCGCCAAATATAGTAAGTATTTAGGAATTCATCTGAGTTTTCTATAGTGCAATAAATAAAAAAGGTTCTTACAACACAAGTTATAAGAACCTTCGTATTTTAAAGGGATGTTCTTTTAAGCGCTTACCGCAGTTTTCGGAGCTGCCGCTAAAATTTCTTCATTGGCAAACGAAGCATATTTTTCGAAGTTTTTATTAAAAGCTTCCGCTAATTTTTGAGCTTTAGTATCATACGCTGCTTTATCTGCCCAAGTATTTTCTGGATTTAACATTTCTGTTGGAACGTTTTCGCAGGTGCTTGGCATAGCTAAACCAAATACTTTGTGATTAACATAAGAAACCTGATCTAATTTACCTTCTAAAGCCGCTGAAATCATGGCTCGTGTATATTTTAAGTTAATTCTTTTTCCAACTCCATATTCACCACCAGACCAGCCGGTGTTTAATAACCAAACATTTACATTGTGTTCTTTCATTTTTTTACCTAGCATTTCGGCATATTTAGTTGGATGCAATGGTAAAAAGGCAGCTCCAAAACAAGCAGAAAATGTAGTTGTGGGTTCCGTAATTCCGGCTTCAGTACCGGCCACTTTAGCAGTATATCCCGAAATGAAATAATACATGGCTTGCGCAGGCGTTAATTTAGAAATGGGAGGTAAAATTCCGTGTGCATCACAAGTTAAAAAGAAAATATTTTTAGGAAGTCCTCCTACCGAAGGTTCAACTGCATTATCAATATAATTTAAAGGATAACTCACCCGGGTATTTTCTGTTCTGGAAGAGTCGCTAAAATCTACTTCTGAAGTATTGTCTTTAAACACAATATTTTCTAAAATAGAACCAAATTTAATGGCATCAAATATTTGTGGTTCTTTTTCCTGCGTTAAATCAATACATTTAGCATAACATCCACCTTCAAAATTAAAAACTCCTTTGTCTGACCAGCCATGCTCATCATCCCCAATTAAGCTGCGGTTTGGATCTGAAGATAAGGTTGTTTTTCCGGTTCCTGATAAACCAAAGAAAATAGCAGTATCACCATCTTTTCCAATATTGGCAGAGCAATGCATGGAAAGCACATTTTTTTCTTGCGGTAAAATGTAGTTTAAAATGGTAAACATTCCTTTTTTAATCTCTCCTGTATATCCTGAACCCCCAATAATTACTATTTTTTTAGTGAAGTTAATGACAGCAAAATTGTGTTGTCTGGTTCCGTCAATAGCCGGATTAGCTCTAAAGCCCGGAGCACAAATAATATTCCATTCCGGATCAAAATTTAAAATTTCGGCTTCTGTTGGTCTCATAAACATGTTATAAGCAAACATATTAGCCCAAGGGGTTTCGGTAACTACGCGTAAATTTACCCGGTAGGTTGGATCGGCACAAACATATGCATCTCTTACATATACTTCTTTTCCCGATAAATAAGCGGTTAATCGGTTGTATAAAGCATCAAATTTTGTGGGTTCAAATTTAATATTGATATCACCCCACCAAACGGTATTTTCTGTTTTAGCATCGCATACCAAAAATTTATCTTTTGGTGAACGGCCTGTAAACTCGCCGGTATCAACGGCTAATGCGCCTGTGTTACTTAGAACTCCCTCTCCACGGATGATTGTTTCTTCCACTAATTCTGAAGGATTTAAGTTCCAGTAAGCAGTTAAAACATTTTCTAATCCCAAACTTTCCAAGTTTGCTTTCTCCCCTTTTAATCCTAAGTCGTTCATGGTCTATTATTTTAATTACAAATTTCGTAATTTTTTTGCTATAATAAAAGTCATAAGTCTATAAAAAAAGTTGAAAAGTCTATAAAGTTGAAAAGTCTGTCAAGTCATAAAGTTTTTCAAGTTGAAAAGTTTATCCTAATAATCAACATCTAGCAATCTAAAAGTCTAACAATAGCATCTAAAAGTCTAGTGTCCAACAATCTAACATCTAAATAATTCCCTCGCGGAGCAAATCGTGAATGTGAACAAAACCGTCAAATTTACCTTCTTTTGTTACCAATAATTGTGAAATTTTGTTGGTTTTAATAATTTCGCCCGCTTCCACTGCAAATGCTTCTCTATCAATGTTTTTCGGAGATATACTCATAATATCTTTTGCGAAAAGATGATTTATATCATGATCTTTCTGAAGCATTCTTCGAATATCTCCATCTGTAATAATCCCTATTATATTTTCTTGGTCTAAAACGGCTACTACACCTAATCGATTGGAAGTAATTTCAATCAATACTTGTTTTACTTCTGTATTTGGGTTTACCTGTGGTTTAGCATTTTGTTCTGATAAATCTTTTACTTTTAAATATAGTTTTTTGCCTAAAGATCCTCCCGGATGATATTTTGCAAAATCGTTGCTCGAAAACCCCTTTTTAAGCAACAAACACACCGCTAAAACATCCCCTAAAACAAGCTGGGCCGTTGTACTGGTAGTGGGTGCCAGATTATGTGGACAGGCTTCTTTTTCTACATAACTTAATAAGGTATAATTAGCTTGTTTTGATAAAAAGGAATCTTTACCGCCGGTAATGGCAATAATGGGGTTTCCGTATTGTTTTATAAAAGGGATTAAAACTTTTACTTCAGAGGTTTCACCACTGTTTGATATGCATAAAACAACATCCTCTTTTTGAATAATTCCTAAATCGCCATGAATAGCATCGGCAGCATGCATAAAGATAGAGGGTGTTCCGGTCGAATTAAAGGTGGCTACCATTTTTTGTCCAATGAGGGCACTTTTTCCTATACCAGTCACCACTAATCGTCCTTTGCTTTTTTCGATGCATTCAATTACATGATAAAAAGAATCATCAATAAAATCTTTCAGTTGAGAGATTGATTTTGCCTCTAAATCAATGACTTCTAGGGCTTTTTGTATAATTTCTTTCAATGTTTAATCTATTTTAAAAAAGGTTTGCTGTAACACAATTTCCTGATCGTTTTTTGCCAGTATTCTATAAGTTCCAGTAGCCATACTTTGGATGTTAAACCGAACCAAGTTATTTCCTGCAATACTTTTAAATGTGTAATCTTTTTGAATCAAGCTCCCTTCTATATCGTATATTTCTATTTTAATGGTTTCGATGTTACTTGTGAAAAATTGTAAAAATAAATCTCCTTTACTTGGATTTGGGTATACGCTAGCCGAAGGCAGTATTTTAGTCCCTTTTACGGTCAAATTTTGAGTGCAATTATTTTGATCACTTAGTTTTAAAAGATACGTAGAATCGCTGCAGTTGTTAAAAGAAAAAGAACGGTCAATTTCTTTTTGATTTACTTCAAATGAATAAGGGCTAATCCCGTTTTCTGCATCCATAAAAATGGTTTTCTCGCAGGCATTAAAAGGGTCTGTTAATTCACTAATATTCAATTTTAATTGAGAAGTATCTGATGAAAAAAGCTCGGCTACATGAATAGAACTTTTTTTAGTAGGTAGGCCATAAAAACCTGCTGTCCAGGCTTTTCCGGGTTCATTAAATTTGCGTTGCATTCCAAAATAATCACCCCAGCGTTCTTCTTTGCCTCCGTCTAAAAAATTATCGACATAATTATGCCCTGGTTTTAATCGTAAAATGTCTGAATGTTTTTTATCATTTGAAAAATATACGGCAGATGTACCGGCATAATCCGTTATGGAGGTATGATCAAAAGCAATAATGGATTGCCATTCACACGCTTCCTTTCCCGTAAATGCAATATTTGGATAAGCTAAATCTAAAGAAGGATCTGAAATTATTTCGCCTTTATAGGTGGGTTCCGAACTATATACATTCTCAATCCAGCCGTGATAAATAGCAGATCTTCCAATATTTGTATCGATGGTATTTCCTACAAATTGTATTTTTCCATCATTTAAAAAAGCACCTAACCAACGGGCATCATTGGTTTGTAAGCCTGTTGTCGGATCATTTAAATCGGTATCTGCCTGAATGCCATTTGGGGGCAAACCATAGGCAACGTCTAATTTCGCCATTTTAATATCCAAACTTGCATTTGAACTTCCAATGGAGTCCGTAATGTGAACTAAAAAAATAGTATCATTTAAAGGACTAAAATTTCGGTTTGATAGAAAAAATAAATCAGGACCTTGCGGGTCCATCGCTGCTTGCACGGGATGTAAATTGCGAATATATTTATTGTTAAATTTAATATCATCCCACAAAACGGAAGTTAGGGCATTAACTCCCTTATAGCCTTCTGCCAAAGGCATTTGCCAAACAATACTTCCATCAAAACCGCTTTGCCATGAAACACCATCTAAAATTAAATTAATGGTTAAAAAAAGATCTTGCTTGGTAATAGCCATGGCAGGATAGTCAGTCCAATCGGTTGTGTTTCTTGGGTTTCCGGGTAATGAATAAACATACCAAGGGTCTGCAGGGTTATTACTGCTTGAAAAAGCAACTATTATTTTACTGTCGGTTTTGTCCCGGCCGCTTAAAAAAGTGAGAATAAATCGATCGTGGTATGGATCGTATAGCAATTTTGGATCGAAAGGAGAAATGGTAGGAGTACTGTCTCTGCTTGCAAATAGAGAAAATGAAATAGTATTGGCGTTAAAAATTTTAAAAAGGGCTGTATCTCCTACTAAATCGTGTGCATAAATTTTTGAATTAAAGGAAGTGATTAACTTATCTCCATTGGATATAGCCATGGTGTTGTCCAGCGGAGTACCTCCCGTAATTGGAAGAGAAGAATCGAGTGCAGGTATATAAGGTCCTACTAAATTGAACGACCGCAGCTTTACAGGTGGTAAAATGGTGGCTTCTGTTTGGCTAGTTTTATATCTTTTTATCAAAGACCTTTTTTCAACCCATGGACTCTTTTTTTTAAGTTCTTTTAGCTGTTTTTTATCAAAATTTCCTCCTGGAAAAGGCTCTTCCTCTTTTTTTTCTTGCTCAATATGTGGGCTTAGTTTAGATGGATCTAAGGTGTTTATTTTAGCAATGGTAAATTTTTTGGAAGAGGGGATAACTTCTTGAGAAAAAACGGAAGAAATGCCCACAAATAAGATTAAAATAATAATTGTTGTTTTTTTCATAAGAACAGCAAAGTTAATAATATTATAAAAAGAAGGAATAAATGGAAGGTTTTACCTCAGTAACAGAATAAACCCCGTTTTTTCGTGGTGACCCTTTTTGGTGCACTCATTGGAGTAATCAATTTTATAAACATACACTCCTTCTTTTACTTTTTCAGGACCACGATAAGAACCATCCCAACCATTGGTAATATTATCTGTAGCGTAAATTAAAGCACCCCAACGATCAAATATTTCCAGCTCATAAATAGTTAAACCAATTCCTTCTGCTTTAAAAACATCGTTAATCCCATCCCCATTGGGTGTAAAGGTATTAGGTATAAATATATCATATGATGATTTTGCAGCAACTAAAATGACAGAATCGGTATACGTGCATCCGAAGGTATCAATCACAGAAAAACCGTATGTTCCGGGTTCATCCGTTTGTAAATAGCGATGTTTATTTCCCGTACTCCATAAGTAAGATATGCCTTCTACCCCTACATCTAATACAATAACTTCTCCTATAAAACACTGTTGCCGGGTATAGCCCAAATCAAAGTGGGGAGCATCAGATATAATAATTCTATCATCGTTAATGCAATATCCATCCGTCACATGCACACTATATAAACCCGGTTTTTCGACAATAATGTTGTTAGAAGTGGCTCCGGTGGACCAAAGATGGGTAATTATATTTTCTGAAAGTTCTGTGCTTAATAGGATGGAATCCTTATTACATAAATATTTATTCGGTCCTAAATTGAGAATAATGCCGGGTCTTACTTGGATGGGTATGGCAGATACATCTTGAAAATTGCAAAGAGTGTCTATAACCTGCAAGGTAATGGTGTAATTTCCGGTATTCGTATAATGATAAGTAAAATCATCTTTTGTATTGAGAAGAGTACCATCTCCCATATCCCACTGGTAGGTCGCAATATCACCTGTACTAGAATCATTAATAGAGAATTTTTGTAAACCGCAGTGAATATCTTGAATGGCCTCAAATTGAGCTAGGGGAGGAATTCCGGACCCGATTACAAATTGTTGATGCGCAATATCCTGAATATTACAGGTGGAACTATCAATGGCCGTAAGAATCGCCGTAAAAGTTCCTCCAGTTTGAAAAATATGGGTAGGGTTTACCAGGGTTGATGTTGGGGTTAAATCTCCAAAATCCCAAATATACTGTATTCCATTGCTGGTGTTGGTGAAATTAACCAATAAAGGTTTGCAACCATGCAAGGGAGTTGCGGTAAAAGAGGCTTCTACTAAGCTTAAATTCACTATTTTTGAAATGGTATCCATCACATAACACAAAGTGTCTTCTACCATTAAATGCATGGTAAATTGACCATAACTGCCATACACATGCGGGAAGAAGGTTGAATTGTTATAAAAGCTGTTACCATCCCCCATGTCCCAATAATTTGTAATAAACCCATTGTTAGGGGTACTTAAATTATGTACCATAACGGATTGATCGGGGCAATTTTTTACAAAACTAAAATCGGCATTTACCGGCGATCCATCGCTGGTGTGAACAATAGAAAAGGCCGAATCATACACGTTACAAAAATTAGTGTCGGTAACTATTACTTTTGGATGAAAAATGCCTTCTGTAGTATAGGTATAAGAAGTTGTATTTAATGAGGTGGTGGCGCTGCTGTTATCGCCAAAATCCCAGGCATAACTTTGTGCCCCAGCTATGCTATTAAAATTAATTTGAAGGGGAACACAACCATAGTTTTTGGGAGCTAAATTAATATTGGCATCAAACATAGGTTTAATAGCGATGGTTTTTTGAACGGTGTCTCCCACCGAACAAACAATATTATTGTTGGTAAAAGTAATGGTATAAGTACCCGTATTTGTATAGGTATGTGTTACATTGCTTTGATTGACGGTACTGGTTCCGTCGCCCCAAAACCAAGTTATTTGATACGTGGAGTTGGATGTATTTGCAACCGTTACGGTTTTATCTAAACAATTGATAGAAGTCGTAAAACTGGCAATAGGAGGGGCAGTTGCTTGAACTGTTACATGGACATAATCGGTATCTTTTAAATTACAAGCATTCGGATTAGAGGCTACGTACATTATTTCATAAACACCGGGCGCAGTATACGTATTAGATGGGGTAGCTCCGGTTGATGTATTACCATTGCCAAAATTCCAAAAATGATTGGTATAATTGGTCGATGCATTACTAAAATTGGCAGTAAAAGGAACTGCACACGAAAAAGAATCGGGAAAAACGCTACAATCAGCCACTACCGGCGGATGATCAAACTGTATTTTAAAAGCACCTAAATTACAATTTGAACTGTTATTGGTATTGGACCAAACTCCGGGTGTGGTAGGAAAAAGATCAGTACCACCGCAGCCGGCACAAACAGCTTGGTATACATACCCTTTTTTGTCAAATCTACTGGTTCCTCCATCTACGTGTTCATCACTTCCATTTCCACCAAAAAAAGTAGCATATAAAAGCCCTGCCGCATTTTTATCCAAAACCATAATATAAAAGTCGGCACCATCAGTATTGCCCTGAAACGCATTAGATGTAACAGGTAGTCCATGGGTGCTTGAGTTTGCATGGTTATATCCCCCTAAGGTTCCTCCCCATCCCGAAATATAAATGCTACCGCAATAATCTACCAAAAACGCACTGGGTGCAAAATCAACATTGTTATGGCTTCCATCTCCAACTACGGTCGAAAAAATAGTAGTTGAAAGACTAGGATTTAATTTATGAATAAATTGTGCACTCCCAGGAATCGAGTATGCTACATTTGAAATAGGATAAGACCCTTTGGTTTGCCCCAATAAATACACATTGCTTGCATCATCTACTTCAACAAAATAACATTGGTCGTAACCGCTTGTTCCTATGTATGTACCGTTTATAAGACTTCCATTATTGTTATTTAAAGCTAAAACAAAACCATCTACGTTTCCACCCTGATATGTCTGGTGCAGAGACCCGGACGTTGTCGGGAAATTACTGCTCATCGTGCCTCCGGCAACATAAACAGTATTGTTGGGGGCTACTTTTACTGAAAAAGAGGCATCGTTGGCCGAACCACCCATATATGTAGACCATAATAAAGAAGTTAATGTGGATGATAATTTAAAAACACATCCATCTAAAGTGCCTCCCTGGTAACTTCCTAATAAAGCACCGGAGGTGGTAGGAAAATCGCTAGATTTAGTGCAACTGGCTATGTAAATATTATCCCCATTATCTACAAATACTTCTCCCCTGGATTGATCGCCGTAATTGTGATTTAAATAATTAGAAGAAACTTCAAAATTTATACCATCATTGTCACTTCCTCCTACATAGGTGGAGCCTATCAAGCTATTTCCTGAGGCGGTGAATTTAGTAACAAATAAATCTGATCCATTTCCAAAATTAATACCATCATTTATAAAATTGGTTCCGCCATTGTATGAATTATCGTAAGCTGCATAGGTAGGGAAATTAGTAGAAGATGTGGTTCCAAGGATAATTAAATTATTATTCTGATCCACAACTAAGCTGTAAGGAACTTCCGCATCATCTCCTCCTAAATAGGTTGAAAATATAGCATTGGTACCTGTCGGGTTATATTTTGTAATAGAAACATCTGTATTTCCACCTCCAAAAGATGCTTGGTAGGGTCCAACAGTAGGGTATTCATCATTCTGAAAGATACTTGAAAAAGCTGCTCCACCTACGTACATATTTCCATTATCATCATACGTGGCAGTAAAGCCCCAATTATCTCTGGTTGAACCGGTATAGGTTGAGAAGATAAGCGTAGGATCAATGATTAATGGCTGGGTTTGATCATAAGCCTCTAACAATTCAAAGCCGAGCGTTTGATGTTGAAAAGTGTATTTAGATTTAATTTCTTTTTGATTCCCTTCCATATCTTGATAAACAAAAGGTGCTTTTTCTATTACATCGCCCACGGAAGTATGAATAACCAAATCTCCCTGTGCATTTATTTCGATGTTTTTTACCCCTTCATATTTAATTTTTATATCTGCAATATTGCCATTTGGATGAACAATGATATCATATTTTAGCGTTTTGTTGTGCCCGTAGTATTTGATATCAATGTTTTGATACATATTTTGATAATAGAGTTCGCCATATTTATGAACATTGGAAACCCATTTGTCGGGGTCTTTGCCTTTAAAATAATTGATATATTCTTCTTGTTGATTTTTACCTGAAAGGATGGGATTT
>CAYOHR010000007.1:36159-39565 GCA_964403835.1 uncultured Flavobacteriales bacterium | reverse complement strand
AAGGTAGCACGGTAAGCATGTGCTTTCATTTTAAAGTTTTTACCAATAGAAGTATTTCCGTGCTTTCTTTCATATAATTTTTTTAGATCTTCATGCGAATACAAATCAAATAAAACTGAATTGGGATGGAAGTATATATTTCCGCTTGATATTTTGCACTTAAATTTTAGATTTTTTTGTAAAAATTGACCTTTATTTTCTTCGAAACTTGCAGAAAATACAAGACCGGAAAGAAAACAGAAAAGAAGAAATACGCTAAGAAAACGAGTATTCAAAACATTAAAATCTAATATAAAGGTATTAAAAAAAAACCTTTTTGCCTACAAATAAGTGGCTTGGGGAGTTTATTAAAAATATTCTTTTGTGTTTTATTTATATTTTATAATCAATTAATTAAAAATTACTATTTAAATAAGCCTTTTGGAAAAAAAGAAGATGAGTAAGAGAATGGATTTGTTACAAGTTATGGCGCAAGCCTATATTTTTTCCAGGTATTTCCTTGTTGTTCAAAAATAATGCGATCGTGTAAACGACTGGGTCTGCCCAGCCAAAACTCGAAATAATTAGGTTGAATAATAAATCCGCCCCAATTTGCCGGTTTAGGAATGGTTTTTCCTTCGTACGAGGCAGATAATGTTTTGAAATTTTCTTCCAAAAGATCCCGTCCTTCTATTACTTGGCTTTGTGGGGAGGCCCATGCACCAATTTGGCTTGTCCTGGGACGAGAATTATAATATTCTTCCGAAATTTTTACGTCTATTTTTGAAACCACCCCTTCTATACGTACTTGTTTATCCGTATCGGCCCAGAAAAAGTTTGCACATACATTGGGATTCTGTTCAAAGTCTTTTGCTTTTTGACTTTCATAATTAGAATAAAAAATAATTCCTTCTTCGGTAAAATTGCGCATCAATACAACCCTCGAATGAGGTTTGTTTAATGCTGATACACTCGATAAAACAAGGGCATTGGCGTCTAAAATTTTTGCTTTTAAAGCCTCCTCAAACCAATATGCAAAAAGTTCGTGGGGTGTTTCTGGCAGGTGGCCTTCATTTAAGCCATCTTTTGAAAAATCTCTCCGTTCATTTTTAATATAATAGTCAATTCCCATAGCGGTGTTTATATTATGTATAAAATTATTCTTATTATTGGTTTTATCATAATGGACATCGAAAATAATCATTATTAATAGAATTTAGTACCACATAGTATGAAATATAGTTTAGAACTGAGTTATGCAAGTCCGAAAGAATGGGTACAAGCGGTGATGGATGATTTTGATTCTTTTTTACAAGACCACGCCGATTGCGAAAGAAAAGCTTCGGCTATGGCTATGAGTTTTGTTGCCAAGTGCCCTGATAAAAAAGAAATTTTGCCTTTATTGATTGATACCGCCCTGGAAGAACTAGAGCATTTTAAACAGGTGTATGAGATTATGGAAAAACGCGGCGTTCCTTTAAAAAAAGAAATGGGGGAGGATGCCTATGTGAATAGTTTAATTAAATGTTGTCGTTCCGGCCAGGATGAGCGCTTAATGGATCGATTGCTTTTAGCTTCTATTATTGAGTGTAGGGGAGCAGAGCGTTTCCGTTTGGTGGAAGAAGCCTTGCAAGATGTAGAGTTAAAAAGATTTTACAAAAATTTATGGGCCTCCGAAGCTAAACATGGCAATATTTTTGTTGAAATGGCGTTAAAATATTGGCCCCAAAAAGAAGTATATGAACGGCTACAAATTTTAAACGAACAAGAAGGAGAAATTTGTAAAAATTTAAAAATAAAGGCCTCTTTACATTGATTTTGTAAATTTTGGCATCATTTTAGTGATAGGAAAATTAAAAAATTATGGCAGATTTTTTCGACCTCATTGATTTTAAGGCCAAAAACCCTGATCAAGGCAAAATTTTATTATCTGAACCTCTTTTGTTTGATCCTTTTTTTAAAAGATCGGTTGTTTTATTAGTAGAACATAACGAAGAGGGCTCCATTGGCTTTGTTTTAAATAAAACAGTCAACGTAAATGTGGCCGATTTGGTCAATGATTTTCCCAAAATTGATTCAGAAGTATTTTGGGGAGGTCCCATCAACCGGAATCATTTATTTTACATGCATACCAAAGGCAATTTAATAGAAGGCAGCAAAGAAATTTTGCCGGGCTTGCATTGGGGTGGAGATTTTGAAGAATTAAAAGTATTAATTGATACACAGCAAATATCTTCCAAAGATATTCGCTTTTTTGCAGGCTATTCGGGCTGGGCCAAAGGTCAATTGGAACAAGAATTAAATGAAAAATCATGGATCATCACCAAAACAAATATTTCAACAGTGATGCTGAATACCGGGAAAAACCTATGGAAAGACATGATGAAAAAAATGGGTAAAAAGTTTGAAATTATGTCAAATTTTCCGGAAGATCCCATGCAAAACTAACATATTTGTTTTTTCGTTCATAAAATTTTAATAATTCCATTTAAGCTTGTAATTTGTTTTAGTATATTTGCAAAAAAATCGCATGGAAGAAGTTAAAGAACCCCTTGTAACAGAACAAAAACAAAGCACATTCAATTCGTATAAAACTTTAAGTTTTTATGATGCCAATAAAAAAATAATTAACATCGTTGCAGGTGCTTTAATTGTATTGGTAGGAGGTTATTTTGTATATCAAACTATATACATAAAACCTTTGGAGAAAGAAGCTAAAGGCGCAGCTTTTAGAGCCGAGCAATATTTCGAAAGAGATTCTTTTAATTTAGCTTTAAATGGCGATAAAGCCAATCCTGGGTTTTTAGATATTATTAGTCAATATGGCGGTACTAAAACTGCTAATTTGGCGCATTATTATGCCGGAGTTTCTTTTTTGCATTTAGGTCAATACCAAGAGGCGATTGATCATTTGTCTGATTTTAGTTCGGATGATGTTATATTAAATGCTATTTCTAAAGGAGCCATAGGCGATGCTTATTCTGAATTAAATCAAACCGATGATGCCTTAAAATATTACTTAAAAGCGAGTAAAATTAAAAATGAGTTTACAAGCCCTATTTACTTAATGAAAGCTGCTCAGCTTTTAGAAGAAAAAGGCGATTATTCTAAAGCAATTGAGTTATATACAGAAGTAAAAAACAACTATTCTGAGTCGGAAGATGGTAAAAATATTGAGAAATACATTGCCAAAGCAGAAACCCTGGCCAATAAGAAATAGTTTTCATGGCTTCAGTCAATCTTTCGGAGTATAATCTTACTACTTCCAGCAACGTATCTTCTTTTAAAATAGGAGTAGTTGTATCAGAGTGGAACGAAAAAATTACCAAAAACCTGCTTCAAGGTTGTATAGATACCCTTATTAAGCATGAGGTGTTAGAAACATCCATCGTAGTAAAAACAGTCCCCGGAAGTTACGAATTACCAC
>CAYOHR010000007.1:28158-36149 GCA_964403835.1 uncultured Flavobacteriales bacterium | reverse complement strand
ATACCCAAGTAGATGCTGTTATTTGTTTAGGTTGTGTGATTCAAGGCGAAACTAAACACTTCGATTTTGTTTGCAATGGGGTATCACTTGGAATAAAAGATGTTTCTTTAAAATATAATAAACCTGTTATTTTTGGTGTTTTAACAGATAATACCGAACAGCAATCATTGGATCGTTCGGGAGGAAAACTCGGAAATAAAGGGGTTGAAGCTGCCATTACAGCCATAAAAATGATTACATTACAAAAATCTTTTAAATGATTGGTTACTGGTTTGGCTGGTTGGTTTCAAAAATTACCGGTTGGAAATTTATCAATAAAATTTCGCCCGATATAAAAAAGTTTGTTGTTATTGGAGCTCCGCATACCAGCAATTGGGATGCTTTTTATGCCTTATCCGCTATTGCTTATTGGAAAATTAAATTTAAGTTTCTCATCAAAAGCGAATTATTCTTTTTTCCTTTAGGTCCTATTTTAAAAGCTTTAGGAGGTTTGCCTGTTAACCGGGCCCATAAAAACAATGTTGTGAGCCAATGTGTTGATTATTTTAACAAGGCTGATCATTTAATATTGGGCATTGCCCCGGAAGGAACCAGAAGCTATAATCCAAATTGGAAAAAAGGATTTTACTATATTGCTGAAACCGCCCAGGTTCCTTTGGTTATAGGGTATATGGATTATGAGAAAAAGGAAATAGTGATGGATCATGTTTTTCAAAAAACGGGAGATGTAGATCGGGATATTCAAACCATTAAGGCCTTTTATTTAGATAAAAAAGGAAAACATCCTGAAAAAGGGGTGTATTAGAGCTAAACTCTAATCATGACCTAATTCTTCGCCCGCCTTTTTAAAAGGAACTACCAAAATATAGTTTTCAAAGATGGGTGAAATATAAAGTTTTTCTTTATAAACAGCTGCTGATGAGGCAGCATTCATAATACTTCCGTCATTTTCAAAAAGGAGAGAAAGGGCATTTTTTTCCATGTTATATTGATAGATGGAAAAAGGGGATTTATTTTTTTCGTTTTTTAAATTCTTATATAATTTCCAAGAACTGGCATGCCCGGTAGTATATAAATTAGGGCCTACACGAAGAATATTGTCTGGACAATGCAGTTTTGCTACCACTGTTTCTTTGAGGGTTTCTGTAAAGAAATTTCCGGTACACTTAACCAACGTGTTGTTTACCGATGAAGTATAATACATGGTGCTATCATTATGAATATACACTCCGTTGGGGTAATGAAGTCCCTTTATAATTTTTCTGCCTTTTCCCAAAGAATCAAACAAAACTATATTTCCTCTTAGGATATAAAAATTAGTCATAGCAATAGATCCCTTAAAAACAGCAATATCATTAATTTTGCTAATTAATTTATCTTCATAGGTTCTAATGAAATAAAGAGTATCTCCAATAACCTTATATTTTACCACCATATCGCCTCTTTTATGATGCGAAACAGCATATAAGAAGCAATTATTATTCAGGTATTCTAAATCCATGCCATGGGCCATAATATAAAAGCCTTCCGGTTCATTTTTTCGAATCATTTTTTTTACCTGGTGATTAGATAATTGAAGAGAGTAAAAATCACCGACCGCGTTTTTATCTCGACGGTCTTGGCAGGCAAGAATTAGCCTTTGGTTTTTACCAAGGGTATCTAAAACAAAATCTTCGGGGCCTGCAGCAACTTCTACTTTTTGATAGATGAAGGTTTTAGTTTGGCTTTGTGCATGAAGGAAGGGAAGGGTAATAAGAATAAGACAACTAAAAATGTTTAAAAACACACCCCTAACCCCTCTCAAGAGGGGAATTCTTTCTAAAGTCATTCGTAAATTTTAAAACTCAAATTTTATCCCTTGTGCTAAAGGAAGTTTATCGCCGTAATTCAGTGTATTAGTTTGTCGGCGCATATAAACTTTCCAAGCATCTGAGCCAGATTCTCGGCCGCCGCCGGTTTCTTTTTCTCCCCCAAAAGCGCCCCCAATTTCAGCTCCGGAAGTTCCAATATTTACATTGGCTATTCCGCAATCAGAACCTGCATAGGATAAGAATTTTTCGGCCGAACGCATACTGTTCGTCATAATAGAGGAAGAAAGACCTTGTTTTACCCCATTTTGCAAAGCAATTGCTTCATCCAGGGTAGAATACTTCATAATATATAAAATAGGCGCAAAAGTTTCTGCTTGCACCATTTTATAATGATTTTGTGCTTCCACAATGGCCGGTTTAACATAACAACCTGATTCATATCCTTCTCCACTTAAAACACCGCCTTCAACTACCATTTTGCCACCTTCTTCCACTACGTTTTGCAAAGCTTGAGAATAGGTTTTAACAATATCCTTATCAATTAACGGGCCAATATGATTTTTCGAATCTAATGGATTACCGATTTTTAATTGTTTATAGGCCAGAATTAATTTCTGTTTTACCTCTTCGTATCTCGACTCATGAATAATTAATCTTCGGGTAGTGGTACATCTTTGTCCCGCAGTACCTACAGCTCCAAAAACGGCAGCAACCATGGCTAAATTTAAATCAGCATCTTCTGTAATAATAATGGCATTATTTCCGCCTAATTCTAATAAGGTTCTACCTAATCTTTCACCTACTACAGCAGCTACTTTTTTTCCCATACGAACAGAGCCTGTGGCAGATACTAAAGCCACTTTTTCGTCATAGGTTAAATATTCTCCCACTTTATAATCTCCATTTGCAATGGATGAAACCCCTTCTGGGACGCCATTTTTTTCAAAAAC
The DNA here is from genome assembly GCA_964403835.1 of uncultured Flavobacteriales bacterium. Taxonomy (GTDB): domain Bacteria; phylum Bacteroidota; class Bacteroidia; order Flavobacteriales_G; family JALEGO01; genus CAYOHR01. The sequence continues at coordinate 33,388 of CAYOHR010000007.1, read as the reverse complement.
AGTTTGAATTATTTTTTGACAGGCAATAGAGCAAAGCGGTGTTTTTTCAGAAGGTTTCCAAATACAAACATCGCCACAAACCCAAGAAATCATGGTATTCCACGACCAAACTGCCACTGGAAAATTAAATGCAGAAATAATTCCAACAATACCTAATGGGTGATATTGCTCGTACATGCGATGATCCGGTCTTTCTGAATGCATGGTTAAACCATATAATTGTCGAGATAAACCCACCGAAAAATCACAGATATCAATCATTTCCTGAACCTCACCCAAACCTTCTTGCAGCGATTTTCCCATTTCATAAGAAACCAACATGCCCAGTTCTTGTTTATAAGCCCGAAGTTCATCTCCAATTTGACGAACAACTTCACCGCGTTTTGGGGCAGGCCATGTTCTCCATTCAATAAAAGCTTTTTCTGCTGTACTTATTATTTGTTGATATTCTTCTTTACTGGCGGTGGTAACTTTGCTAATTAATTTGCCATCTACCGGAGAATAAGATTCGATGGTACCAGCTTGCCCGGTATACCATTTAGATCCCGAAGAAACACCTGAATTTACTTGAGAATCGATGCCTAATTTTGCTAATATGCCTGAAATAGATTGTGTTTCGTTAGAAGTATGTATCATAAAGAGCCTTTTATGTAAAATTACTAATTCTAATGAATTTAAAAGAAGGCGAGGTAGATATATTTAGATTAAGTTGTTAATTTTTTTAATACTTTAGCAAAAATAAAAATAAATAACATGAAAAAACTATTACTTACATGTATAACAAGCATTCTTTTAGTCGTTAACTCTTTTTCACAAAGCGTTGGGACAGGAACTATTTTAGTTGATGGATACTATGGGTATGGAACATTAACCTCACTTCTTTTTAAAGTTATAGCAGACGCAAACGGTATTTCAGGAGGAACTTATTCAAATTTTGGTCCTGTCGGAGCTAGAGTAGAATATATGGTAAGTGAAACATTTGGGGTAGGTTTTGAAGCAAATTATACAAAATCTAGCGCTAGCTTTAAGGATGTTAGATCTGTATACAATAATTTTACGAATAGTTACCAAGATGTAGTTTATAACTATACTTTGAGTAATACTCGCATTCGGTTTATGCCAAGAATAAATCTTCACTTTGGTCAATCAGATAAATTTGATGGTTTTTTTGCTGTTGCAGCTGGATATAAAGGTGGAGATTGGCGCGTAAGTTCTAATGATCCGGATTTTGTTGCGTCTACCGCTTCAAATATTCCACTTGCCTTTAGAATGGGCTTAGGCGGAAGATATTTTCTTACTGAAGATTTTAATTTGAATATGGAATTAGGTCTTTCTGGTGGGGCACTTTTACATTTTGGTGTTGGAGTAAAATTATAATTCTATAAAATACTTGTTACCCCCTTTGTATCTCAAGAGTATAAAGGGGGTTTGTTATTTAGATCATTTTTAATATGAGATTTTCTTTTGTGCTGTTTTTCTCTATTTTAATATTTTCCGGTAATTTTTATTCTCAAAACCTGGATATTGATCTTTTAAAGCAAATGAATACCCATCGAAATAAGCGTTTAGATGGCACATTTCGCTTTTTAAGCGATAGCGATGCTCCCATTTGTATTGCAACGCCCGTAGCTATATTTTCATATGGGATAATAAAAAAAAATGAGACCTTAAAACAAAATGCCATATACATAGCGGAGTCCTTTGTGGTATCAAGCATTATTACGGTTGGATTGAAATACTCTGTAAATAGAATCCGGCCCTTTAATACATATTCATTTATAGAAAAAGAGGCTTCCGCTGGCAGTCCTTCTTTTCCTTCGGGTCATACTTCATCGGCTTTTTGCAACGCCACATCACTAAGTTTAGCATTTCCAAAATGGTATGTAATTGTTCCTTCTTATATATGGGCCAGCTCCGTGGCTTATTCGAGAATGCATTTAGGCGTTCATTACCCCAGCGATGTGTTGGTTGGGGCCATTATAGGTTCAGGATCAGCTTATTTGTGTTATAAAGTAAATAAGTATTTGGCTAAAAGGAAAGAAACTAAGGCCGATTAATTCCCAAAAACCAGGTGCACTTCTTTTTGAGAAACCGGCTTACCCGCCTGGATAGATTTAATCGTTGCTTCGATATTAGCTGCCGCTTGTTTATTATTTTGCTGCATAGCAAATTCATAAACTTTACCCCAGGTATAAATAAAGTTAGGATCTAGTAATAAGGCTTTTTTCCATTCATTTACAGCTTCTGTATAGTTCTGCTGATCAAAATAAATATTTCCTAAATTGTGATGGGGCTCAGGAAAAGCATCATATAAAGCAATCGATTTTTGATAATATAAAATCGCTTTTCCATTCAGTTTTTTATCGGCATAATACATGGCCAAATTATTATAGGTCCGCGCTGATTTGCTGTATTTTAATTCATTTAAATAAAATTTTTCAATATTTGCCCACTCTGCATTTCTGGCATAGGTTTTGTAAGAAAATAAACCAAAAATTAAAATGGCTATGCCTTGTAGAGGGATTTTTAAAAACGGGTTGGCCTTGGTTAATTTTTGAAAAAGGGATAAAAAAACAATGATTAATCCTATGCTGGGAATATATAGCCAATGTTCTAAATACATAGCATTTAAAGGGATTATGCCAATAAAAGGACTAATAGAAATAAAGAAAAATAATAATCCAAAAGACACCGTTTTTAATTTTTTCGATTTAAACGTAGCATATAGCGTGAAGCCAATGAGTGCAAAAGAAAAAAATGTTTTGGCATTTACCCATGTATCAAAGGCTGTGTAAGGTTTTTCATAGTTCAGTTGTACCGGGTAAAAAAACATTTTAAAATACTGGGGTAAAATGTTTAAAAATGTACATATTCTAAGGGATAAGCTCTCTGTATATACATTTTGTTCGGTGGTTAATCCTGCGCTGCCGGTAAACGTAAAAAAGGTAAATTTTAGGTACAGGTAAATGACCACGCTTATTAAACTGGTGGATAAAAGTCCCCAGGAAAGTACCGAAATTTTCATTTTTTCTTGAAAATATTGATGAAAAACTAGTAAAGCTCCTAATCCAAAAGCGATTACCGCATTTTCTTTGGTAAATAAAGCAATCCATAAAAAAAACAGGGATAAAAAAGTCCAAATCAATGCATTTTTATGAAGGGATAATACCTTTTGAAACGAGTATAAATACAACAAAATAAAGCATAAACTAAGGGGGTCGGCTAAACCTGAAATATAAGCAACCGCTTCGGTTTGAATTGGGTGAATTAAAAAAAGAAGTCCCCCTATAAATGCCCAGGTTTTTTCCCATTTTAAGGATAGTAAAAACAGGAATATCAGAAAGCCATTTAATATGTGCAAAAAAATGGAGGTCAAATGAAAAGGTTTCGGATTTTCGCCAAACCATTTATAAAGCATAGCGTATATCATTTGCTGATTAGGGCGATAGAAATTACTCTCTATTTTTGCGCCTTCAGTAACGCTGGACGTATATATTTTATGGATATTGAAGGTTTTTACATATTCATTTTTTTGAATGAAGTGCTCATCATCAAACAAAAAGGGACCTTTTATAACACTGGAATAAATAAGCATTCCGATCAATGCGTATAAGGCGAATACGAATATTTTATGTTCAAGTATTTTCAAAATAAATTCAGTTTTTATAGTTTACCACTAAGACACGGAGAACACAAAGAAACACTAAGTCTGAGCGGCGTGGTTTGAAAATTACTAAGAAAGATCATTTTAGCGTATTTCTATTTACAATTAACCATTAATCATTAACCATTATTTTAACCAATTCCGTTGTATTTGCGCACAAACCATTCTAGGGTTAATAAGAGTAATAAAAGATAAAATATCCATTTTAAATTTACTAAGTCAGAAAATTTCTTTTCATTTTTTAATAAGGGTTTAATATCCTCTCTTTTAATTAATTCAGAAGCCAGCTGGTCTAATTGATTGGGGTAATACATTTTGCCGCCATGATCGTTCGCTAATTTATATAAAAGAGAATGATTTGCTGTTGTTTGCAAGCCTTCTAATTGAATAGGAATAATGGAAAACTTTCCTTTTTCTTGATGTCTTTTTCCGTGAAAGCTAACTTCGGCCTTAAAGGTATAATTCCCGATAGGTAATACACCAATATTGGCTTCATAGGCTTTTTGGGTTCGCCCAAAAGAGAATTGAAATATTTTTCCGGCTGCATTGGTTATTTCTAGTTTTACTTCCTCATCGTTGATTAATTCGTAATTATCATTGTATAATTGAGCTTCAAAAACAATAGCTTCATCCTCCATATATTGCTCTTCGTAATTTACCCGAAACTTGTTTTTATTTTCTCGCAGAGATAAAAATTGAATGGATTTAGAAAAAATTTCATCAAATGCTTCGGAAGAACTATTTTGAACCAAATCTTGCATTTTCCAACGCCAAATGCCTTCTCCACAAAGTACTCCATATTTTTTTGCTTCACTTTCTCCAAAAAATAAAATGGGATTAACGGTATTAGCAATGCCTATTTTTTGTAATAAAAGTGCATGGTCTTCTTCTCCATACTTATAATCACCAAACGGGGTTATAAGGGGAGGGAATTTCTTGATTTTGTCCGCATTTCCATCCGAAATAGTGAAAAAAGAGAAGTGATCGTTTTTATAAGCTTCTGCTTCGCTAATTTTCCCCTTATTGTTATATATTTTGCAAAAAGATGAATTGGCGTTCCATTTATCGATATTGGTATTTGCACCAAAAATAAACAGGGTAGGAGTATTGTTTTTTAGGATTTGAGTCGAAATAGCTTCTACCTCCGGGTTTAAAAAAGGTTGATGAAATATAATTAAATTATAGGCTTGCAGATTTTTCTTAAAATCACTGACTAAGCTAAAATCACACTCATAATTTTCATTTTTTTCAAGCACTGATCGCAGGGCTGAAATGTCTGGATGAACAGCAGAGGCTAAAAGCAGAATTTTTTGCTTGGAGTCTAAAACATCAACAAAAATATCCATTTTGTTATTTTTATAACTCAATTCATGATCTAACCGTGAAATATGGATGGTGTATTTTTGTAAACCGCCTTTTTTAGCTTCTAATAAAAGGTTTACTTTTTCAAAGTAGACATCCTTATTAATATTAATTTCCTTTTTAAAAAGAACAGCACTGTCTTTTGCAACGGTGAGCATTGCTTTTTCGGAGGCGCATAACTTTCCTTCGACCAAAATTTCTAAA
>CAYOHR010000007.1:3176-28148 GCA_964403835.1 uncultured Flavobacteriales bacterium | reverse complement strand
AAAGGGAATTTATTATTGATAAAAGTGATTTTATTATAATGCGCTTGTTTAATCAACACATCTCTATGCATAGATGTATCTCCCAAAGCAACTGTGTATATAGGGCTTTTACTACTCCACGTTGAATAAATAGGGTTAATGCCTTGGTTATATAAACCATCCGACAATAATATAGTGGCACCTAAGTTTTGATAAGCATAGTTTTGATCAATAAATTCGAGGGCATTGGCTATATCTGTTTGTTTATCAGTATATCCAATGCCCATGGGATCGGTAATGGGTTGTGGAGTATAGTTTTTTCCAAAAAGAGCTACTTCAACTTGGTATTTTTCCTGTAGTTGAGCAATAAAATTATTCCAGCTTTTTACATATTCAGCCTTATAAAAGGCCGAATCTTTATTCATTAAAACCGATTGAGAGTTATCTTGAGCGATAACAATAACTGGTTTTTCTTCTTCCGAAAAAATGTATTGAATAAAAGGTTTTAAAAGCAGGAAAAAAAGGAAAAATAATAATATAAACCGACTTACAGAAAGGGTATATAGCAGTGTTTCAGAAAGATGCGATACTTTTTTATTTCTAAAATAAAGCACATAACTTAAAAAGCCTGATAAAAGAAGGCATAAAAGCAAATACCATAAAGAATATTCTGTAATTAATTTCATGATCTGAATATCAAAAATAGCTCATTTTAAATTAAATTGTAACTTTTTAAAAACTTAATCGTCATATACTCAGAAACCAGGAAATGACCTTATCAGAATTTAATACATGTGTCGATTTATATGCAGATGGCTTATACCGTTTTGTACTTAAAAATTTACGCGATGAAGATAAGGCTAAAGATATTGTGCAAGATACTTTTGAAAAAACCTGGGGGAAGATTGAAAGCATTGAGTATGAAAAAGCAAAATCATATTTATTTTCAGCAGCTAATAATATTATGATTGATGCCATACGAAAGGAAAAATACAAATCAAAGTGGGATGATGATAAAACGCCGGAGCCTTATCATGTTGAGCAATATAACGATGTTCAGCAAATATTATCCTTAGCTTTAGAAAAACTACCCGAAGTACAAAAGAAAACCATTTTATTGCGGGATTATGAAGGATATTCGTACGAAGAAATTGGTGAAATATTAGATTTAAACGAGTCGCAAGTAAAAGTATATATTTATAGAGCCCGAAAATTTTTACAAGAATACATTGGAAGCATAGAAACCTTAATATGATTACCAGAGAGAACTACGAAATATATTTTATCGATTACATAGAAGGAAAACTTTCTTCTAAAGAAAAATATGCTGTGGAACAATTTCTGGAGCAGCATCCTGATTTACAAGAAGAGTTGGAGATGATGGAAGCATCGTTTGTTCCTTTAGAAAAAGAGGAAATAAGCTTAAATACTTCCTTTTTAAAAAAGAAATCGCCCATACATGCCGGTAACGAAAAAGATTACCTTATTGCCAAATTAGAAGGTGATTTAACAAAGGAGGAAGAGAAATTTGTTGATTTATATTTAGCTGAATTTCCAGATAAAAGAAAATTGTATACATCTTTTGAGCAAACCGCGTTAAAAGCCGATACCAACATCATTTTTCCGAACAAAAATCGCTTGAAAAAGAAAAGTCGGGTCATTTATTTATATAGAGTTTCATCTCTTTTGATTGCCGCTTCGGTATTGTTTATTCTGATGTTTTACTTTTTTAATTCAGAGAAATTAAACGTTGAAAAAAGCCCAATAGCAGAGCAACATACCAAAGATGAAACGACTTTGAAACAAGGAGGAAAAGAAACAGCAGAAGTAGAAATTGTGCCCACTCCTTTAAAAGAAAAAAAGCACACTTCGAAAGAAAAAGTACGAATACTTCCCTTTGAAAGCCCCGCTAGGGATTTAGTACAGCATATTTCTGTGGATTCCGATTCACAAAAAAAATCCCTTAAAATGGATAAAATTGATTTATTGGAGCCTGCTTTTATGGCTTTTCATCAAAATAAACCAGAAATAGAAAACCGCACCTTTTCTCTGGTTGAACCCAAGCCAGTGGTAGAAGAAAATGAAAAGGAATATACCTTGTTTGCGTATGTTATGAAAAAAGTATTGTTAGAAACAAAAGGAGGAAAAAAAGTGAAAGAAATAAAAGAAGAAGTGGATCAAAATGGCTTGTATGCTTTTATTGATAAGCAAACCAATGGATTTGTAAAAATTGAACAATCTAATTTAAAAGAGAAAAATACAGGTTTTGAAATTACTTTTGCAAATAGAGTAACCATTGGTAGGAAGTAGTCTAAAAGTTGAATTATTATCTAATCTCTAAAATCTAACAGTCTAACATCTAAAATCTAAATGAATCTGAATTACAAACAAATAGGCGAAAAAGGGCCTCCACTTATCATTTTGCATGGTTTATTCGGTATGCTTGATAATTGGCAAAATGTGGCCAATCAACTTTCCATAAAAAACCGTATTTATGCTATAGATTTACGCAATCATGGCCGGTCGCCGCATGAAGCCGCTTTTAATTATGAAGTCATGAGTGAAGATATTTTAAGCTTTGCCGAGCAACATCAGTTGACTAATTTTTCTATCATAGGGCATTCTATGGGTGGAAAAGTAGCTATGAAATTTGCTCAAAATCATCCTGAATTTATTGATCATTTAATTGTGGTTGATATTGCTCCTAAGTATTATCCAATGCACCACGATGTGGTATTGGATGCCTTAGAAAGTGTCGATTTTTCGGTTCAAAAGACAAGAAAAGAGGTGGAGGCCCAAATGAAGACTTTTATTTCGGAAGAAGATACGCTGCAGTTTTTATTGAAAAATTTATATTGGAAAGAAAAAGATACCTTAGCATGGCGTTTTAATTTAGCATCTATTTCAAAAAATATGGCTAATGTGGGCGAGGAAACAAGCGATCGGCTGTGTGATAAACCCACCTTATTTATTCGGGGGGCAAATTCAAATTATATTCTTCCGGAAGATGCTCAAGAAATTGCCTTAGTTTTTCCTAACTCATCAGTACACACAGTTCAAAATGCAGGTCATTGGGTACATGCCGACCAACCCGAGGAGTTAATAAAAATAGTTAACGATTTTATTCAATAGATTTTTTCATTAAAAAAGCCCTTGCATAATATGCAAAGGCTTTAAAATTATGCGAAGCAAGAAAAATCTTATTTTACAACAGAGATTCTTTTTCTTTCAATTATTTGGTTATTACTAATCTCAACAATATAATTTCCTGTATTTAAAGTAGAAATATCTATTTTATTGTTTTTGGTATTCAGATTGCTGTTATACACTAAACTTCCTTGGATGTTATAGATTTTAACTTCACCATTGGTTCTTTCATCAGAAAGTTGAATGTTTAAGTAATTTACACATGGATTTGGGTAAACAGAAAAGGGGCTTTTTGCTAATGTTACATTTTCTCCGGTTACAATAGATAACTTAGTAATAATTACGCTATCAACCATTAAATGATTCATTGTGCTATCTGTTATATTAACAGATAGTATAAATTCTGCACTATCTGATGTATATTGGCAGGTTACATCTTGAGAAAAAAGAACCCAATTGTTTGAATTAATAGAATCATAAGCATTATATGAAGAATAACCAGAAGCGGTGCTTCTTTTGTCATAAATACCGGTTCTTATATTTCCAGCTCCTTTTACTCTTAATTGAATATTATATGTATATCCACTATCTGCATGCATAGCTTCGGTAGTAAATCGTTTATGGGAGCTTTGCGTATTAATCAATTGACAAGCAAATGATCCATGAAAAGCACCGGTTACAACTTGAATAATACTATCTTGAAGAGTGTCATGCTCTAAAGTTGTTTTTGAACCAACCCATCCGGCAGGTAAGGTAGGTATGTCATTTGACCAAGTTTCAAAACTGCTGGTAAAAATAACTTGAGCATTAAAGTTGAATGAAAGGAATAGAAACCCTAAAAAGAAACTTAATTTTTTCATCGGTATTAAAATTTAGAAAATTTAGTTTGAGAAATAGTTGACCCATTCATAATTTGAATAATATAATTTCCGTTAGATAAAGATGAAATATCTAAAGAAGTTAGGTTATTATTTAAAATTACACTTTTCAAAATTTGACCTTGCATTGAATAGATGTTTAATAGGCTATTTTCAGCAAAATCATTCATTTTAATGTTTAATACATTATTAGATGGATTTGGGTAAATTTTGAAAGAATTAGTATTGTTTAATTCTTCAATAGAAACGGTTTCATTAATATCCAAAAGGTCTCTAGGGTTTAATCTAAATTTATTGTAGTTATATGAAACAACACCGGTTACATCATATTCATACCCGATTTTAGCAGAGTTATACCAGTAAACATCTCCATCTACTCTACATGTATCAGAACCATCATATAAATGCCACTCACCAAAACCACCTTTAAAAGTACAATTAGCATCTTCTACTCTAACCAAAACACCTTCATATTTTTCTTGATTTATTTCGGCAGTATTTGCTAAAAGAATAGGGGTTGGAGCAGGATTGTTTGAAGAAAGAACCGTATAAGCTGTTACATTTTTTAAAACGGTTAAATTAAATTCTTCTTTTACAGAAGCGGTAATTCTAATTTTATCACCAACCACGGCTACGTGCGCAGTATCATTTAAAATCATAATACCGTTCCAAACCTCAGAACTATCTTGAATATAATAGCTTCTGTCTACGCCTGGTGCATTTTTTGCAGTCACAACTCCTTCAACAATTACATTATACCCCACTAATGGAGAGGCGCCACTAGGCAATGTGGTGTGTTGTATTTGATAAATGCTTGTATTAATAGGAGCAGAAGCAGTTTCATTAATGTCCGCTAAATTTCTTGGATTTAATTTAAAGTGATTATAGTTATAAGAAACTACTCCCGTTACGTCATATTCATACGTAACTTGTGGTGAATTATACCAATAAACATCTCCATCAACTCGACAAGTATCCGATCCATCATATAAATGCCACTCACCAAAACCTGCGGTTTTAGTACAGGTAGCATTTTGAACAGTAACTAAAACGCCTTCATATTTTTCTTGATTCACTTCGGCAGTATTAGCTAAAAGAATAGGGGTTGGGGCTGGATTGTTTGAAGAAAGTACAGTAAATGAAGATACGTTTTCTATAGTTGTTAAGTTATAATATTCGTTCACCGTTCCTGCAATTCTAACTTTATCACCAACAACTACGTTTGGGTAATTGACTGCATCGTTGTAAATAACAATTCCATTCCAAGCTTTTGAACTGTCTTGTATATAATAACTTTTTTAAGAATTGTTGGTAGCATTTTTAGCAACAACAATACCTTCTGTTATAACAGGCAGACCCGATAAAGGAGAAGATCCATTAACGGCAGTTGTGTATTGAATATTATAAATAGAAACCGTAGTTGCTTGTGCAACAGAGATGGTTACACTATCAATTTGTAAGTGATTCATAGAAGCATCTGTACTTTTTACAGAAAGTACAAATTGAGCACTATCAAAATCGTTTGCGCATAAAACAGATTGAGATACTAATTGCCAGTTTGCACTATTAATACTAATATAACTATTATAGGGAGCATAACCGAAACCGGTAGCTCTATCATCAAAAAGACTGGTTCTAATATCTCCTTTTCCTTTTACATAAAACCGGACATTATAAGAAGTCCCATTTACCACTACGATAGGAGTTTTAGTGGTAAATCGTTTGTGAATAGTAGTATCGTTTTCTAATTGAGCAGCTTTTGAGCCAGCATAAGCTCCACTAGAAACCTCACTTAGGTTAGCAGCAGGTAAATTTGTTTTATCACCATACCAATCGGTTGGTTTTCCACCACTCCAGTTTTCAAAACTACTGCTGAAAATAACCTGGGCATTTAAAGATACACTCGCAATAAATGCGAATAAGATTAAGGAATAATATTTTTTCATAAAAAATTGTTGGTTAAGGTATGTTAAGTTTATTAATGTTTATTTTAATTAGTATCCGATTTTAATGTTGTCTATTTCCCAAGTGCTACCTGAAGATGTTGATCCTGTATATTTAAAAGCTATATACACACCGCTAAATGCTTTGTAATATGCTAAATTCATTTTTCCTGAGTTTACCCAAGGAAAACTACTTCCTCCAGGTGAAAGAATAGGGTTTAATGCCGTCCAGTTTGCTAAATTTGGATTACTTGTTCCGTCATAGTTAGTAGAAATTAGAACTTCTATAGCTGGGCCCGAAAAATTCCAAGTATTATCAAAAGAAAATAAAGGAATTTCAGAACCTAAATTCGTAAAATCCATCGCCGGAGAAATCAGCCAGTTTTCAGCGTTAATTTTGGTACTATTAATATAATTAGAAGCCTGCCCATAAACCCCTCCTTTGGTACCTATGGTCCAAACACCTGATCCTATTATGTTTTTAACTATCCATCCGCCGGATGTTAAGCTTTTATTATCAAAATTCTTAGTTACAATTGCATTGGTTCCTGGGCAACGGCTACCGGGCATAACAATTTCTTTTACATTTCTTATGTATAACTGAGCAGTGCCTCCATAAGAACCTAAAACACCAATAAACGTACCATTTCCTTTTGGCATGGTATCACCGGCAAATTTAGCATACCCACTATTTCTTACAAGCACTGTGTTTGCGGCACAATCTTCAATGTAAGCATTAGTCGATGCTTGTGTGATTTTATTGGCGTAGGTTTGACCAGCAAAATCAGAAGTGAACTGCACATTTTCAAACTTAACTAAATAGCCTTGTAATGCATCACTAATTTGATCGATTGTAATTAGTTTGGGCTGAACGTGTTTTAAGGTAGCTAATTTAATAATGTTTTTATCCACATTAACAGAGTCAATAGAAAATGTACCATTATCATTTTTGAGGTACGTGCCTTTTAAATATAAACGGATAGAATCTCCTTCGTAAACCCCACCTGAATAGGTTAAGTTTAATGGAATAGCAGCTGTACCATCTTGGATATAAACTGTTTTATATAAGTTTCCTGAATTTTCATCCGCTGTAACAGTAGCAAATATGGACATATCGCCACTAAAGGAAGCGCTTCCGCTATCTTGAATGAGTTGTTTTACATAGCTTATAGTGGCTATATTGCCTATTGCAATAGTTTTTTGTGGAGGAGAATCATATTCTTTTTTGCAAGTGAAAAAAGAGAGAGAAACTAGCAATACCAAAATGATTGAAATGTTTTTTTTCATAAGTTTTAGAATCTAAAAGTGGCTGATAAAAAATAGGTTAGCCCATACATATACGTATATTTTGGGGCTAGTTTGTTAATGTCGTTTGAATCGTATCTTAATTGTTCAAAACCAATTGATCTCAAGTTTTGTTTATTTAAAAGGTTACTAACGCTTCCGAATACATTAATGAAATATTTTTTTCCTAGTCTATAAGATTTTCCGCCGGCTGCGTTTAAAAGAAAACCGCTATTTAGCTTTTCTTGTTGAATAAGTTCAGTCCATTGTGGATCAGTAACAACATATTTATCAAGTGCTTCGGCAGTTCTTCTGTCCGGATTTACTTCCATATAATAATCACCAAAATAACTTCCATTAACCGTCACAAACCAAAAGTTTTTTCCGTTATATTTTAAACCCAAGGTTGCTATTTGTTGCGGGGTTTCGCCAACTTTATAATTTTTAATATATACGGTTCTGCTCTCATCAGCAGTTTTAGGTTCTTGATTTAATGTAATGATGGCGGTAGGTCTTGAATTATAATAGTAGTTACCGGCAGACATTGCTCCGTTTACCGACCATGAAGCATTAATATTTGTTTCGGCACTAACTTCTAAACCCATGTGAACGGTATTAACACCTGTCATATTATAATTTACAAAGGTTCGGTATATTTCATGATAAAAGGTTCTGTTCCAAACTCGGTTGTTAATTTGGGTATAGAAACCACTCACTCTTATTCTTAATGAAGGAGTTTTGTAATAATAATTTACATCCGCCGATTTAGTTTCGATGTTTTTTAAATTTGGAACAATATTATCTTTTAGTCGGGGGGCGAGATAAGCTGAACTTGCGTGTGGAGGACTTTGCAAATAAAGACCATTCACAGTAAAAAATTGTCTGCCTGAAATTTTGTATACAGCCCCTCCTTTTATACCATAGGTAAAGAAGGAGTTTACGGCAGATTTTCCTAAAGAGTTATCAGGAAATCGGCCATTTTGCATGTGACCAAATCTCCAAAAGCTACTGTATTCAATTTTTGCAGAAGCATATAAATCAATTTTTCGAAAAGAAACTTCGTAATTTGAATATACCTCATTATTCGTGGTATTAATGTCGTAGTTATACCCTTGAATATCTCCTACTTTAACTGCACGATTAGGATGTAATTGATCATTATCTAAAACTTTCGGGTCTGAATAGGCTTGTTCAGCAAACTGATCTACATCTAACCAAAAATCTCCACCTAATAAATCAGTAATTATTTTAAAGTTTTTAGAAGTATGTTTTTGGATATTTAATCCGCCCGAAAGGGTTGACCGATCGGATGGTTTAAAAATAAAATTTGAATTTAAACCCATAGTTTGTTGGTCTGATCGCCATTCTTCCACAATATATTTAGATCTATTTCCGGTTACATTATTGCCAATTACTCCGTTTTCATCTTGTATAGTATACAGGTTTTTAGAGTTTGCAAAATAAAAGTCATCCCAGTTAACTTGTCGGTAATTAACGTCGTTTAGCCATTTATTGGTAATTGTTTGTTTAATTCCGGCATCTTCCGGTGCATTAAAATAAGAAGGTAAATACTTGTAATAATCGGGTCGTGGATCTTGCGCATCATTCCAATTTAAAGAAGTTGTTCCACTTTTACCTGCCATAGCAAATACAGAAGTGTTAATTTTTGTTCTAGGATTAGGGGAAAAATAATGAGACAACATAGCAAGCGGGATATGTCTATTTCTTTCGCGGTAATTTCTTTTTACCCCATTTTGATATCCCCAATATGAGTTGTAATAGTTGTTATTAAGTAAGGTATAAACTTCCTGAACTTCTGCGTTTTGGAGTCCTTGTGTTGTGGGAGCTCCTAATACCATAAAGCCAATAAAGTTTTTTTCATTTATTTTTTTCTCTGCAGAAAAATAATAACTCATTGAATTATAATGAGTTCCTTCTACATAACCTTCTTTGGCATATCTCCATGAAAGAGATAAAGAAAGAGCCCATCCGTTTTTCATAAGTCCGGTAGAGCTTGTAATCATTCCTCTATGAAAATAGGTTCTATTGGCGGAGGCATAAGAAATTCGGGTACCTTTTCTGTTTGAACTGGCTCTCATTTCAATATTAGAAATTCCGGCAACATCTCCAAACCCTTTTGAAAAAGAACCTATTCCTATATTGGTGTGTTGGTTTCGGGTAATATCATTTAAACCTCCCCAAACGGTCCAAAGTCCAAATCCAGATTCAGGATCATTCATTTTTACCCCATTTAATAAGATGGAAAAATGATCACCATTATAACCTCTCATTTTATAGCGCAGACCATTAAAATTAAAAGCGGCTGCTTGCATTAATGGATCGCGAGAGGCAGAAAGCAAACTCGAAACATCCTGTGAAGACAGCTCGTCATCTAGTATGTCTGAAGTAACAGCATTAAATTGGTTTAGCTCGTCCGCGGTAAAATAATCTTTTTCAGTGGTATCGTTTTGAGCCTTTAAAAGACCAAAAGAAAAAACACTAAAGAGTAAGAATGTATTAAAATGCTTCAATCCGTAATTTTTTTTGCAAATCTACCTATTTTAAAACTGAAAACCTGAGACATTGTATTATTATATTGTTAAAATTTATGAACATTGTATTATTATATTGTTAAAATTAATAAAGATTGCTACTTATCAATTTATTAAGTAATTTTGTTGCTTATTTTTTAGAGCTATGAAATCTCACGCATTTGGAATCAAAATTTCGTTACTTGTAGTATTTACTTTCATTTTTTTAATGAATATTACTGCTCAGAAAAAGGATCAGGATTCGGCGAAATTTAAAACCATTAGCATTGCATTTTATAATGTAGAGAATTTTTATGATACCATAGATAATCCAGCGACACAAGACGAGGAATTTTTACCGCGCGGTCCAAAAAATTGGAATACAAAAAGGTATTTTGCAAAGTTGAATAATATGACGGAGATTATTTCTAAATTAGGAATGAAAAATCCGCCTGTAGTAATGGGATTTTGTGAAGTAGAATCCAAAAGTGTATTAGTAGATATTGTAAAATCAGAGAAATTAAAAAAATACGAATATGGCATTGTTCATTACGACTCTCCTGATTTGAGAGGGGTGGATGTTGGATTAATTTATCAAAAAAAGGTATTTCAAGTTACTTCTTCCAAAAAAATTCCTGTAAAAATACCTGAAGACTCTACTTTTAAAACAAGAGATATGCTTCTGGTTTCGGGCTTGCTAGAAGGAGAATCTTTTCATTTTATGGTAGCTCACTGGTCATCTAGAAGAGGGGGCGAAAAAATAAGCCGTCCAAAAAGGGTTTTTGCCGCAAATGTAGCTCGGGCTGTTATTGATTCTATTATTGCAAGGGAACCAATGGCTAAAATCATATTTATGGGCGATTTAAATGATGATCCAAAAAGCATAAGCGTTACAGATCATATGCATGCAGTAGGTAAAATGGAAAAAATGACAGATGCCACTTTATTTAATCCTATGTTTGCTCCTTTTAAAAAGGGAATTGGAACTTTGGCATGGCAAGATTCTTGGAACTTATTTGATCAAATGCTTTTAACAAAACCATTGATGGAAAATAATTTTAATTCATATCAATTTTTTGGCGTTCGAATTTTTAACGAACCTTTTGTGAAGCAATACGATGGTGCCTTTAAGGGATATCCTTTCAGAACCTATGCTGGTGATAGCTATTTAGGAGGATACAGTGATCATTTTCCGGTATATCTTTTGCTGGTAAAAAAGTACGAACAATATATTGATTTTATTTTAAGTAAATGAGTAATCAAAAAAGTGGTTTAATTCAAGTTGAGGATTTACGCCTCATATGGAAACTATTAATCACAAATTGGTATTTATTTATCATCATACCAGCTATTGCAGGGGCTATTGCCTATTATAAGGCCCATAAATTAACCGATATTTAAGAAACCCGGATGCAGATCATCCTCAAATCTAATGAGTTTGATAACGAAAACCCCTTGGGAAATTATTATTCTAGCTATGAGGGAACTTCCAATCAATTGAGGGTAATTAAATCTTCAAATATTATTGAAAAAGTAGTTCAGCGTTTAAAATTAAATGTTTCTTATTTTGTAGTAGGTCGTATTAAAACTACCGAAGTATATCAAGATATGCCTTTCACAGTGCATTCTGATAATTTTGGAGCAGCTGCATATGGACAATTATTCGGTTTTAAAATAATTGATTCTAAGTCTTACCTGTTAACATATATGGAAGGAGATCAGCAAATTGAAAAGAAATTTGCTTTTGGGGAACTTATTTCTGACAATGAGCTTTATTTTATTATTGATAAAAACATAAGTTTAAATGAGTCTAGAGCAAAATCATTCAGCAAATATGATTATCAATTTAAAATTTGGCACGACACCCAATTGATTGATAAATATAAAAGTTCAATTGAGATTAAAAATGAAGAATGGACCAGTATTTTATTAGTTTCATTAAAAGATGAAATACCAGAAAGAGCCATCAGTTTCTTAGATACCTTATCTAAAGTTTATATTGAATATTCTTTGCAAAACAGAGTTGATATTAATGAAAATTCTTTTAATTACATTAATCGTCAATTGGATGAAGTTGTAGGAATTATAAACAGGATAGAAAATGAAATGGAAAGCTATAAAGCTTCCAAATCTATCTTAAATATTGAGCGGGAAGAAGAAGACTATTTCAAAAGATTGGTGGATATAGAAACAAAGTTGAATAATGCAGAAATGAAGTTATCTTCGGTTACAGATCTTAAAAAATATATTCTTCAAACCAGCGATGATAAATTTGTTCCGCCAAGTTTTTATTTATTAAATGAAGATGAATTTATTCAAAACTCTATCAACCAGTTGTATGAGTTTCAAATGAAGAAAAATGAGTTATTGGAAGAAGGAACCGAAAAGAATTTTTCAACATCTTCTACCGAAAAGAAAGTCGAGCAAGTCAAGAAAAATTTATTAAACCATTTAAATAATACGGAAGCATATATAAGGGCTTCCATTTTATCAATTAAAGATGAAATTCAAGGGTATGAGGGGAAACTAAAAGTTATTCCACAAAGACAGCGCGATTTACTTAATATTCAACGAAAACTAGAAGTTAATGAGAAATTGTATTTATATCTTTTACAAAAAAGAGCTGAAAACGTCATTTCAAGAGCGGCCATTTTACCTGAAACCAAGGTGATAGAAAAACCACGTTCGGCCGGTATTATTTGGCCAAACCGGATGGATATTTTCCTTTCTTACGTTGGAATTGCTTTTGGTATAGCTTTTGTCATCGCTTTATTGAGAACCTTATTCTTAGATAAAATTGAAACCGTTGATGAACTTTCAAGTTTGACTGATATGACCATTTTAGGAAGTATCCCTTTAACCGAAAAAAATACAGAAGGTTCATACTTAGTGGTAGAAAATCAACCAAAAGGGATGGTTACTGAGGCATTCAGGAATATCCGGGCCAATCTTCAATATTTATCTATCGATAAAGATAACGAACCTAAAGTCGTTTTAGTAACCTCCATTCATCCTGGGGAAGGAAAAACCTTTAACTCCGTTAATACAGCATCCATTTTAGCCAAGGCCGGAAAAAAAGTAATTGTGGTCGATTTTGATATGCATAAGCCTCGTGTACATAAGGCATTTAATATGGAAAAAGACATTGGTCTTTCTAATTTTTTAATTAACAAGCTTACGTTAGAACAGGTTATTCTTAAAACCCAAATAGAAAATTTGGATGTTATTTTGGCAGGTCCTATCCCACCCAATGCTTCGGAGTTAGTTTTGAGTGAAAAGGTGAACGAATTGTTGGAAGATTTAAAGAAAAAATACGATTATGTAATTTTAGACACACCTCCTTTAGCGCTTATTAGTGATGCTATTTCTATTATGAAATACTCTTCCATTGTTTTATTTGTTATGCATACTAGTCATGCAAAAAGAAATGGACTTCGGTTTTTGAAAGAAATTCAAGTTAAGAACCCGGATAATAGCATGGCCATTATTTTAAATAGTGTCCGTGTAAAAAGATTTAGATATTACTACGGAAAATATAGCTATAACTATGGTTATGGGTATAATTATGGGTACAATTACTCTTATTCAGATCCCGTAGAAATAAAAGACACTTAATATCCAATTTATGGAGGATTCAGTAACAAAAAAGATTGACCAGTTAAAAGAAAAATATTCTTTAACGGGGCAAAAATTGGATTCTTATTTAGAAGGGTTACTTCTTTCTAACTATTTATCTTATTGGGATTATATTCATTTAGATACCCTTTTATCGCTTCAAAATCCTAAAACTGATTTTCCGGATGAAAAAATATTTATTGTTTATCATCAAATTACCGAATTGTATTTCAATTTATGCCTGCATGAATTAACCCAAATTGCAAATAATGGCATAAATATTCAAGAAAATGGTGAAAAATTAGGTTTTAAAGAGAAATTAGATGCCGATTTTTTTTACAGACGACTTTTACGAATAAATCGCTATTTTGAAAGCTTAACAAAGTCTTTTGAAATTATGATTGAAGGCATGGAGCCAGAGCAATTTCTGAAGTACAGAATGGCCCTTTTACCAGCTAGTGGATTTCAATCAGCACAATATCGAAAAATAGAAATAGCGTGTACTCCTATTTATAATTTGATAGATAAAGACGTAAAAGCTCAATTAGATAAGGCTGTTGGGGCAGATATTGCTTTTGAACATGTATATTGGAAACAAGGGGCTAAAGATGTTTCTACCGGTCAAAAAACCTATACATTACAACAGTTTGAGAAAAAATATGCAACCGAACTTTTAAGCTGGACAGAAGAATATTCTACTAAAAATGTATGGGTCAAGTATAAAGAGCTATCGACAGAAGATCAGGCAAATGAAAATGTTATAAATCAGTTAAAAGAGTTAGATGTAAATGTAAATATTAAGTGGCCCTTAGTTCATTATAAATCAGCGGTTCGTTATTTACAATCTTCTTCTGAAAAGGCTGCGGAAGCTACTGGGGGGACCAATTGGCAGAAGTATTTGCCTCCCCGATTTCAAAAAAGAATATTTTTTCCTGAGCTATGGTCTGAAGACCAAATAAAAAACTGGGGGACAACCTATTAGTTTATTTAGTATCTTTGCAACACTATTTTAACACTTAACACAAAAATTTTATTTTGATGTCAGCTAAAATTAGAAAAACAGGATTCTTCGTATCTCTCATCTTTACTCTGTTATTCATCACCATTATAGTTAATATGTTTAAAAACTATGATCGACTAACACATTCTATTAAAAAGCAGGAACCTCAAGTTATAGTATACCCCGAAATTTTAGGGTTTAGTTTAGACTCATTAAGTGCCAAAGAAGGTAAAATTAAAAAAGGAGAGTTTTTTTCTGACATTCTCCAAGGCTTTCAAATTCCTTATAATAAAATAGCTGGTTTAGCTGAAGAAGCTAAAAACGTGCTAGATGTTCGGAAATTAGTTGCCGGCAATCGTTATTTTATTTTGAGTAGTAATGATTCTTTAAATAAGGCAAAATATTTTATTTACGAGAAAAACCCAGTCGAATATTATGTTTTTCACCTAAATGAAGAAAATCCGAAAGTATATAAAAAAGAAAAACCAGTACAAACCATTGAAAAAGAATTAACCGGTACCATTGAAGGATCTTTATATCAAACCTTGCAAGACAATGGCGGTTCTCCGGAATTAGCCGTTTTAATGTCGGAAGTTTTTGCCTGGACCATCGATTTTTACCGATTGCAAAAAGAAGATGCGTTTTCCATTATTTATGAAGAACAAATGGTAGATACCTTACATATTGGCATAAGTTCAGTAAAAGCCATTAAATTTACCCACAAGGGAGAAGATTTTTATGCTTTTAACTATAAAACAGGTGGTAAAATTTCTTATTTCGATGAAAATGGCAAAAGCTTGAAAAAGGCATTTTTAAAATCGCCCGTAAAATTTAGCCGCATATCTTCTCACTTTAATTTAAAACGATTTCACCCTGTTCAAAAAAGATATAAATCTCATTTAGGAACCGATTATGCCGCTAATTATGGCACACCTATTTTAGCAGTGGGCGATGGCACTATTTTAGAAGCACAACATAAAATTTACAACGGAAATTATGTGAAAATTAAACATAATGAGACTTATACCACACAATATTTACACATGAGTAAGTTTGCAGCCGGTATTCGCAAAGGAGCAGTAGTAAAGCAAGGCGATGTCATTGGTTATGTGGGAAGTACAGGGTTAGCTACCGGTCCGCACGTATGTTTCCGGTTCTGGAAAAATGGCGAGCAGGTAAATCATTTGCAAGAAAAATTTATTGGGTCTGATCCCATCAATCCTTCTGCATTGAATGATTATCTAGCATCTATCAGTACGCTGAAAGGAAGACTTGAACATACAAAGAGCCCCTTAGTTTCTCGTAAATAATACCTCATCTAGTTTTATTTGGGTCTTATTTAAAGTAGGGTTCAAAGTAGGATATAATTCAATCGAAAAACTCTTTTTTTTAATCGTTAAAGTGTTGTTAGTCTTGTCCACCTCCGCAGTTCCAAATATTTTGCTTACCCCTTCAATTTCGTATGAACTTTCATTTTTTGTTTTGGTGATATCTAAAAAATAAACCGAATTATTTAAGTTCCCGCTCCAAAAACCAATCCAATCATCCGTTACCGCATTTTTGTCTTTAGAACAACTGCTTAATAAAAGAAATAAAACCAGAATTTTTTTCATAAAAAAAGATCAATTAAAGACAAATTGACATACAAAAATAGAAAATATATGTCAAAATTTCTACTTTGAACAATGGTTTATCTTTTGATAGAAGAGCGCAACAGTAATCATTAAAATAATTATATGAATTTAAATAAGTTTACCATCAAGTCGCAAGAGGCCATTCAGCAAGCACAAATGTTTGCTATGGAAAAGCAACACCAGGCTATTGAGCCCGCTCATATTTTGCACGGAATTTTTGAAGTTGATGAACAGGTAACTCCCTTTCTGCTAAAGAAATTGGGAGTAAATACGGATAATTTAAAATCGGCCTTAAACCGAATCATTACAGGTTTTCCGCAAGTAACGGGCGGGGATCAGCATTTATCTAAAGATTCGCAAAAGGTTTTGCAAAAATCCCTTTCATATCTAGAGCAATTTGGTGATGAATATGCTTCTATTGAACACCTTTTATTAGGGTTGATTAATATTTCTTCTCCCACCTCTACTTTATTAAAAGATGCAGGGGTGAATGAAAAGGATTTATTGGCAGCCATTCAAGACCTCCGAAAAGGATCTAAAGTAACCAACCAAAGTGCAGAAGATAGCTATAATGCCCTAAATAAATATGCCATTAACCTCAATGAACGGGCTCAACAAGGCAAATTAGATCCCGTTATTGGGCGCGATGAAGAAATACGCCGGGTGCTTCAAATATTAACCCGCCGAACAAAAAATAACCCCATTTTAATTGGAGAACCTGGTGTTGGTAAAACCGCTATTGCCGAAGGTTTGGCGCACCGCATTGTCAGTGGCGATGTACCCGAAAATTTAAAATCGAAACAAGTATTCTCTTTAGATATGGGTGCTTTAATTGCAGGTGCCAAGTATAAAGGGGAGTTTGAAGAACGATTAAAAGGCGTAGTAAAAGAAGTTTTATCGGCCAACGGAGAAATTGTGCTCTTTATTGACGAAATTCATACTCTGGTAGGAGCCGGTGGAGGCGAAGGAGCCATGGATGCGGCCAATATTTTAAAACCCGCCTTAGCCCGGGGAGAACTAAGAGCCATAGGTGCTACCACGCTCAGTGAATATCAAAAATATTTCGAAAAAGACAAAGCCTTAGAGCGTCGTTTTCAAATGGTAATGGTTGATGAGCCCAGCACCGAAGATGCTATTTCTATCCTCCGGGGCTTAAAAGAGCGGTACGAAACCCATCATAAAGTCCGAATTAAAGATGAAGCCATTATTGCCGCCGTTGAATTATCGCAACGCTATATTACTGATCGGTTTTTGCCTGATAAAGCCATCGATTTAATGGACGAAGCCGCCTCTAAACTCCGCATGGAAATTAATTCTATGCCCTTAGAACTAGATGAAGTAGAACGAAAAATTCGACAGTTAGAAATTGAACGAGAGGCCATTAAACGGGAGAATGACGAGAAAAAGTTAAGCAAATTAGGCGAAGACTTATCTCAATTAAACGAAACCCGTACCTCCTTAAAAGCTAAGTGGGAAGCCGAAAAGAATGTAATCGATCAAATTCAGAATCATAAAAAAGACATTGAAAATCTAAAATATGAAGCTGAAAAGGCCGAACGGGAAGGCGATTTTGGCAAAGTAGCCGAAATACGGTATGGTAAAATTGTCGAGTCGCAAAATAAGCTCGAAGAAATTAGCAAACAGCTCGATTTAATGAAAGAAAGCGGCTCCCAAATGGTGAAGGAAGAGGTTGATTCTGAGGATATTGCAGAAGTAGTAGCCAAATGGACAGGCATTCCTATTAAACGAATGCTACAAAGCGAACGAGAAAAATTACTTTTGTTAGAAGAAGAATTGCACAAACGAGTCATTGGTCAGGATGAGGCCATTATAGCCGTGGCCGATGCCGTGCGAAGAAGCCGGGCCGGATTGCAGGATAAAAAGCGCCCCATCGGTTCCTTTATCTTTTTAGGAACTACCGGGGTGGGTAAAACCGAGCTGGCTAAGGCTTTGGCAGAGTTTTTGTTCAATAACGAAAACGCTTTAACCCGCATAGATATGAGCGAATACCAGGAGCGACATACTGTTTCCCGCTTGGTGGGGGCGCCTCCAGGGTATGTAGGGTATGATGAAGGCGGGCAATTGACCGAATCGGTGCGCAGAAAACCCTATTCAGTCGTTTTGCTGGACGAAATTGAAAAAGCGCACCCCGATGTTTTTAATATTTTATTGCAAGTGCTGGATGATGGAAGGCTCACCGATAATAAAGGACGGGTGGCTAATTTTAAAAATACCATCATCATCATGACATCAAACATTGGTTCTGATGTTATCCAAGAGGCCTATAACAATATGGAACCAGCCAATGAAGGCCGTTTAAAAATGGAAATGAACGAACAAATGAACGAAGTATTGAAAAAACATTTCAGACCCGAGTTTTTAAACCGGATTGATGAAACCATCATTTTTGCTCCTTTAAACAAAAAAGATGTGAAACAAATTGTAAAACTTCAGTTTAAACAGTTGCAAAACACATTATTAGAGAGTGATATTCATTTATCGGCTACAGATGAGTCTATAAAAAGACTCTCCGAAATAGGCTTCGATCCACAGTTTGGAGCTCGTCCGGTGAAAAGAGTCATGCAAAAATTAGTTCTCAACGAATTATCGAAAGAAATTTTAGCCGGTCGAGTCGAAAAAGGGCAAAAAATAGTCATGGATGTGTTTGATGATAAATTTGTGTTCAGAAAACCCATTGCCGAAGACGAGCCACAGAATAAAACCGAATTAGAAAACGTAAATTAATTAGTAAGAATTCCCCTCTTGAGAGGGGTTAGGGGTGTGTTTTGTGTCTGATATAAAGATCTTCCTTAAACTTGTTGAAGGGTACGCTTTTTAAAATACTTATATGTTCTTATATGCCTTATATGGTTGAAATAATATATTTGTTCTACCATGAAAATATTCTCCGCCAGCCAAATTAAAAACGCCGATGCCTATACCATAGAGCATGAACCCATTTCGTCGCTTGATTTAATGGAGCGCGCAGCAAGCAATGCTTTTTTATGGATATCAACTTATATAAAACAACATCATCTTGAGCAAAAACAGATAGCCATTTATTGCGGAGTAGGTAATAACGGGGGCGATGGACTGGTTATTGCACGAAAATTATTGGAAGCCGGACAAAAAATCCAGGTGTATATTGTTCATTTTTCTGATCAGCCAAGCCCGGATTTTAGCGCTAATTTAAAGCGTTTGCAAGATTTAAAAGCACCCATTACCCATCTTAAAACAGCAGAAGATATCAAACATATTCAGGCGCCCGAAATATGCATTGATGCCATTTTTGGTATTGGTTTAAATAAACCTGCCGATGGCCTGGCTTTGGCAGCAATAGAAAAAATAAATTCATTTAAAAGTACCGTTATTGCTATTGATATGCCTTCGGGGTTGTTTGTGGAAGATAATTTAAAAAATCAACCTAAAGGGATTATTAAAGCAGCGCATACTCTCAGTTTTGAGGTTCCTAAATTGGCTTTCTTTTTTGCCGAAAACGCGCCCTTTGTTGGGCAATGGGAGATTATTCCCATTGGGCTTTCGCCCGAGTTTAAAAAACGTGAAAAAACGCGGTACGAAGTCCTGGAGTATAGTGAAATGAAAAATTTTGTTAAAAAGCGCAATAAATTCGACCATAAAGGAACCTACGGCCATGCATGCATTATTGCAGGCAGCAAAGGAAAAATTGGGGCCGCATCCTTAGCAGCTAAAGCTTGTTTGCGAAGCGGAGTTGGTTTATTAACCGTTCAGGTGCCCAAATGTGGGTATATTCCTTTGCAGGTAAGTGTTCCGGAGGCTATGGTGCTAGAAGATGAAGGCACCGATTTTTTAGAGTGTTTTTATCAATCTTCCGCGCAAGGCTATGGCCGGTTTGATGTATTGGGTATAGGTCCAGGCATTGGAAAAGAAGAAAAAACAGCCCATTTATTGAAGCAATTTATTCAAAATGCCACATCACCCATGGTTATAGATGCTGATGCTTTAAATATTTTATCCGAAAATAAAACCTGGATTACCTTTTTGCCTGCGAATAGTATTTTAACCCCTCATCCGGGTGAATTTGATCGTTTAGCCGGTGAAAAATTCACTTCAGGGTACGAACGGCATCTAAAACAAATAGAATTATCGGTAAAATACCAGGTTATCTTCGTTTTAAAGGGGGGTAATACCTCTATAGCCACTCCAGATGGTTTATGTTATTTTAATGCCACAGGGAACCCCGGAATGGCCACCGGTGGAAGTGGAGATGTGTTAACGGGCATTCTTACCTCGTTATTGGCACAGGGTTATTCGCCGTATGATGCGGCTTTTTTAGGCGTATATATACATGGATTAGCCGGTGATTTTGCCAAAGAAGCAAAAGGAGATCATTTGATAGCCAGTGATATTATAGAATATTTACCGCAGGCGTTTAGCTTTTTGCAAGCTTAGCTGCTTCTTTTAAAGCAATAATATTGGCTTCGGGAGAACTGGATTTAAAAACATAATTTCCGGCAACCAGCACATTTGCTCCGCATTCAATCAGTTTTGCTGCATTTTCATTGCTTACCCCTCCATCAATTTCAATCAGGGCCTTTGAATTGGTTTTTGCTATCAGTTTTTTCAATTCGCGCACTTTTTCATATGTGCGTTCAATAAATTTTTGTCCGCCAAAACCCGGGTTCACCGACATCATACAAACCAAATCAATATCGGCTAAAATATCTTCCAATACATGAACAGAGGTATGTGGGTTAATGGCTACGCCTGCTTTCATACCTTCTTGTTTAATAGCCTGAATGGTTCGGTGTAAATGGGTGCAGGCTTCGTAGTGTACGGTTAAAATATCGGCTCCGGCATCTTTAAAATCTTTTATAAATGGATCGGGGTTTACAATCATTAAATGCACATCAAATACCTTGGTAGATAAGGGACGGATGGATTTTATGACCGGGAAACCAAAAGAAATATTGGGTACAAACACGCCGTCCATAATATCTAAATGGAGCCAATCAGCCTGGCTGGCGTTAATCCATTGAACTTCCTTTTCTAATTTAGAAAAATCGGCAGAGAGTAGGGAAGGGGCGATAATCATAGTTTATGCAGTCTATAGAGTTATAAGGTTGTAAAGTTATTAATTTATAACTGATTATAAATAAGAAAGGTTGCTCTTTGTGGGAACAACCTTTTAAAAATTAAAACCTATAAAAAGAATAAATAAAATGTTATCCTAAATATTTTTTTAAGTTATTACTTCTGGATGTATTTTTTAATCGTCGGATGGCTTTTTCTTTAATTTGCCTAACCCGTTCACGTGTTAACTCATAACGAGCTCCAATTTCTTCCAGGGTAAGGGGTTCAGGAATACCAATTCCGAAATAATGTCTTAAAATATCTGCTTCTCGTTGCGATAAGCTATTTAAAGCGCTGGCTATTTCTTGCTTCATTGAGTTCAGCATTAAAGCAGCCTCCGGTTTCGCCATTTGATTTTCGATCCCTAATACATCATATAAATTACGTTCATCGTCATTGTCAGCGCCCAGGGGAGCATCCATAGAAACGTGTCGCACTTTTGATAATATAGTAGCTTCAATTTCTTCTTTTGGCAAATCTAACAAAGTAGAAAGCTCATCAATGGAAGGTTCTCGTTCAAATTTTTGTTCCAGTTCCATAAAGGCCCGGTTAATTTTATTAATGGAACCAATTTTGTTTAATGGTAACCGCACAATTCTCGATTGTTCAGCAATAGCTTGCAAAATAGATTGTCTAATCCACCAAACGGCGTACGAGATAAATTTAAACCCACGGGTTTCATCAAATCGTTGCGCTGCTTTTATTAAACCCAGGTTTCCTTCATTAATTAAATCGGGTAGGGTTAATCCTTGGTTTTGGTATTGCTTGGCAACAGAGATAACAAAACGCAAATTAGCTTTGGTTAATTTCTCTAAGGAGAGATGATCACCTTGCCTGATTTTTTTGGCTAATTCTACCTCTTCGTCGGGTGTAACCATTTCAACCTTACTAATTTCCTGCAGATATCTATCTAAGGAAGGAGACTCACGATTAGTGATCTGTTTTGTAATCTTTAATTGCCTCATAATAAGTTCGTTTTGGTCTTATAACGCATTTAAAGAACAAAAGGTTGCATCGTATTCATTTATTTTGTATATTATTTAGTTAAATTAACATTTCCGGGTAAAGGGCTTTTTATCGCTCCTCCTTTCTAGTTATTGATCTTACCGCAATTTAGGGTTTCCTAATATGTTAAAAGTGATTTGTTTTATAATATTTTCTGTAATCACAGAATTGTTATAAAATGCAAAAAGCCCGGGTTAAACCCAGGCTCTTTTTATGAATTTATGGGGGGTAAACACACCCCTAACCCCTCTCAAGAGGGGAAATTTTGATTATTTTCCTTTGTTGATGATCAACTCATCTACTAAAATTCGACCGCAGTGTTCGCACACGATAATTTTTTTACGGCCACGAATTTCTAATTGTCTTTGTGGGGGAATGCTATTGAAACATCCACCGCAAGAGTCTCTTTGAACCGTAACAACTGCTAAACCATTTCTGGCCTGGCTTCTGATTCTTTTATAGGCGATTAACAGTCTTTCGTCAATTGCTTTTTCAGCTTTTTCAGATTTTGCTAATAAATCGCTTTCTTCTTTTTCGGTTTCTTTTACAATCTCATCCAACTCTGCTTTTTTATGAGCTAAGTCTTTTTGTCTTTCATCTAAAATAGCCTGAGAAGATTCTAAGATCGATTTTTTTAATTCAATTGCTGCTTGATATTCTTTAATTCTTTTTTCAGCTAATTGAATCTCCAAATTTTGGTATTCAATTTCTTTGGTGATAGAGTCAAATTCGCGGCTATTTCTAACGTTTGATTGTTGCTCTTCGTATTTTTTATTTAATGCCTGAGAGTCTTTAATAGCATGTTTTTTCTCGTTAATAGAAGCTTCTAAGCCTTTTAACTCATGCGTAAAATTTTCAATTCGGGTCTCTAAACCTTCCACTTCATCTTCTAAGTCCTGAACTTCTAAAGGTAATTCACCTCGTACGGTTTTGATTTTATCAATACTGGCATCAATTTCCTGAAGGGTGTATAGAGCTCTTAATTTTTCTTCTACACTTGATTCTTTGCTGGCTTTGCTTTTAGTGGCGGTAACACTCATATAAAATAGTTTACTGAATTAGTATCTGTTTCGGTTAAACGAATTGCAAATTTAGAAAATTTTTGATTAAGTATGGTTAAAATTAATTCTTTTGTATATTGTTCGCTCTCGTAATGGCCAATATCTGCCAAAATTATTTTTTCATCAGCATCAAAAAACTCATGATATTTAACATCCGAAGTAATAAATACATCGGCTTGTTGAGTTATGGCTTGATTTAAAAGAAAAAAACCGGATCCCCCACAAACAGCGACTGTTTTTATTTTAGAAGTGTTTGTTTTGCTATGTTTAATGGCCGGAATATGAAAAGTTTCTTTTAATGAAGTAAAAAAGGCTGATATTTCCATTTCTTTCTCTAATTCGCCAATCATTCCTGCACCTATGTGTGGATGTGTGTTATTTAATGAGAGGATGTCATACGCTACTTCTTCGTACGGATGGGCCAATAAAAGGCTCTTTATAACCGCTTTTTCTTTGTGAAAAGGAAAAATGACTTCAATTTTAATTTCTTCTTCGGGGTGTAATTCTCCTGTTTTGCCTACAAAGGGTTGGGCTATTTCATTGGCTCGAAAAGTGCCTGTTCCGGGTGTGTTAAAGCTGCACGCATCATAATTGCCTATGGTGCCTGCTCCAGCCTCAAAAAGTGTATTTCTTACCTTTTCGGCATGCGAAACAGGGCAAAAAGTATATAATTTCTTTAAAATTTCTGCTTTAGGAGCCAATATTCGGGTGTTTTTCAGCCCCAGTTTTTCTGCAATTATTCCATTCACTCCATTGGGCATGTGATCGAGGTTGGTATGGTAGCTGATTAAATTTATGTTATGTTGTATGGCTTTGATGATGACCCGTTCGACGTAATTACTGCCTGTTAATTTTTTAATGGCTTTAAATAAGATGGGATGGTGTGAAACAATAACATTGCAATGGTGCTGAATGGCTTCATCTATGACCTTTTCAGTGACATCTAAGGAAACTAAAATACCTTTTATTTCATCTTCGGGGTTACCGACTATTAATCCTGAGTTGTCATAGGATTCCTGGTAGGCGTAGGGAGCAAATGAATCGAGGTGTTTAATTAGGTCTTTTGTTTTCATATATGTGGTCGTGTGTCTAGTGTCGTGGGGCACGCGTCAAGTTGATTAATTATTAAAGGCTAGAAGCGTTTTCCATGCTTCGTCGACTTTATTTTCTTCTAACAATTGATGTGCTTTTTTGTGCAATTCTTCTTCTAATTTGGATGGATCTTTTTCAAATTGCATAAAAAGATCGGATAATTCGATTAATTTGTGCTCGTTTACGCTGGTTTCATCGGGTAATACTTCTATATTGCCTAATTTACCTAAATCATTGCCTGTCAATATTTTACTGAGTTTTATATCGTTTGGAATCTGGTCAACTCCTATACCCAAGGTTGTTAAAGGTTTGGCGACTTCAAATAATGCATTGCCCGAGGCTCTGCAATACCAATCAGCACCCATGCGGCCTACTAAATCTATTTTATTGGGATCGATAAAGCCTTTTTCGTCTAAAATATATTCGTGCAGGTGCACTAATTTTATTTCACAAATAATTAAATTGCCTGCGCCTGGGTTTTGCCCCAGTTCAATGACTTGTTTAACAATGCATTCAAGCTGTACGGGCGATTCTTGGACACGAAAGGGCTTAATTAATTCGGAAGCAATGGGGGTGAAGCCCGCTTTTTTAAATTCGTCTATTCCTTTGGCATATTCGGTGCTGGAAAGGGATGTTTGCTGAACAATGTTATAATTTACAATATTGATAACCACTTCGGGTACTTCTTTTA
>CAYOHR010000007.1:0-3166 GCA_964403835.1 uncultured Flavobacteriales bacterium | reverse complement strand
TCAAAGGTATGTTTGGTGGTGTTATCTCGTCCGCGGCGGGCCGGAGAAAAAATAGCAATGGGTGGGTTGGAGCTAAAGATATTGAAAAAGCTAAAAGGGCTTAAGTTCGGATTGCCTTCTTTGTCGATAGTACTGGCCAGGGCAATGGGACGTGGGCCTACGGAGCCTAGCAAATATCCGTGTAGTTTACCTTGAGCAATTTCACTGGGGTTTATTGTAATCATTTTTGAATGGATAATTGATAATGGACAATGGATAATTGATAATTGATAATTGATAATGGACAAGGGATAATTGATAATTATTTACTTCTATTTAGTTTTGAGCTTTTTATAATGGAGACTAATAATTTTAATACCTCTAACAAATCCTGTTTTATTGATTCATAAGCAGTTTTATCAAGATAGTTTGATTGAAATAATAACTCAATCCAATAATCGGATTCGTTTGCTTCTTTTAATGCTATTGACATTTTGTGAATAATCCCGATAGCTATCGGGACAGATTTGCTTTCTGCTTGTTCAGATTCCCAAACTAAAGCACCTACTGCAGTTCCGCTTCGCAAAAGTTGCTTGCTTATTACAAATTCCCTTTTTTCTTCGCATAAGAATTTATATAATTTTATAATTCGCAATGCTAAATCAAAGAACTTATTTTTAATGATGTTTTCTTTCATTATCAATTGTCAATTATCCATTTTCAATTCAATTGTCCTTTTTCAATTTGAGAAACGAAATTCCTAATAATGCCCATCCAAAAGTAATAAAAAGTCCACCAATAGGGGTAATGGGGCCTAAAAAGGTAAAGTCCATTTGACTTACTTCCATGGTGCTTAATAGGTAAATAGAGCCGGAAAAGAATAAAATTCCAATTAGGAAACAAATTTTTACATATTTAATGAGTTTTTGGTGCTGCAAAGTGCTTATGCACGATAAAATTAAGATGATAATGGCGTGCGTCATTTGATAGTAGGTACCTGTTTTAAAGCTTTCTAAATGTTGTGGAGTTAAAACATCGCGTAAGCCATGACTGGCGAAAGCGCCTAAAATAACGGATAATAGGCCTAATATGCAGGCGGTGAAGGCCCAAAAGTTTTTATTCATGTTTTTTAGTTATAAGTTACTTAAAAGTTTCGAGTTTGGTGTTTACAGTTTAAAATTTCAGAGGTAGATAACAAACTTAACCCTAAACTAAAAACTCAAAACCCTTAAACTCAAAAACATACCTAAAACGCTTTACTAATTCCTACCACCCATCTAAACTGCACATAATCCTTATCCACTGCAGGAATGCTGCTTAAAAATAAAGGAAAATCAGCTCGGATGGTTAAAGGTTGAACTAAATCGAAGGGGCCAAATTTTTGAATAGTCAATGCGGTTCCAATTCCTGCATCAGCACGGACCGGGTTAAATTTATAAGTCGAATTTACTTTGTTAATCATACCTACATCACCAAAAAGGTAGGTTCTAAAATCAAAAATGTGGCTTAATCCGGGAAATCTGAGGGGAATTAATTTGGTAAAATCTAACTCCGAATTAATGGCTACCCCACTTACTCCTTTATAGGTGAAGCCAACTTCTCCGGCTGAAACTTCAGGGGCTAAATAGCCGGCATACCCTCGCAGGTTTAATCCACCGCCAAACTGCATGTGGTTAGTAGTGGCGCCATATCCCATCCAATTTACGTTGTTAAAACCAACTGAACGGGTATATTTATTATCCATCATACTTTCTGGATTAGCACCTGCTAAAAACAATTGAGATTCAGGAGCCCAAGAGGTTCCCATGCCATATTGCGCAAAAAAGCGGTTGCTTAATTTTAATTTTTTCCACGATGTTTTAGTAACCGATTCTAATTGAAGCGATGAGTAGCTGTAATCGCTGCCTAAAGTGCTGGATTTCAGGGTTAAATTTACTTTTCCTGTTCCGTTATGATACCGGTAATTATGCGAAATAGCAACATTAATGGTATTGTTCCAATGGTCGCTTAACCATTCGTTTGGATACAAAAGATATAATAAGGTGTTGGAGCTTTTTCGATATAAAGAATTAAAATAAACGCCTATGTTAGTTTTTCCATTTCTAAAAGGAATGTAATACCCAATTTTATTTCCTGTTAATCCATCTAAAAATTTGCTCTCTAATCGGACCTCCGAACCTTTTATGATATTTTTGGTAGATGTACTGTATTTAAAACGATAGGAAGCTATATCATACCCTTTGGCAGTAACCGAATTTACATAAGCACTTTGCTGTAAAAGGCCTGTATTATACCAAATGGATAGGTCAAAATTGTTAAAAATTTTCATGTAATTACCGTTTATGTTAATTCCGGCTTTAATACCATCGTACCCGTTGTACCATATATCCGGACGAGCAAATAACTGGTATTTGTTCTGGTTAGGGGCATTGTATATGCGAGAATCAAACTCCAGTGTAGCAGGGCATTTTGTAGAATTGTTCAATTTATTTACATCGGCTAGGCGATTAGAAGGGTCTATTTGAATGTCTTTCAATCCCCCGGGAACAGTAATTTTTGCTTTATAGGTAGGGTTTAATTTTCCCCATCCAATCCAACGTGGTAATTTGGTAGCATCGGTATTTTTTTCGTACCAAGTATTGGGGATATAAAAATTATATGTTTTACCGTCTTTGGCTGTAGCCTGAAAATCAAGCGGCATCTGCATAGTTCCTGCTCGTTGGAAGGTTACGGTATAGGTATTTTCTTCTTTTTCTTTTTTAACGCATTCCACCGAATAATCGATGTATTTCGTGGTTTCAATCCACTGGTCAAAAAACCAGTTTAAATCCATTTTGGTATAGTGAATAATGGAGTTTCTAAAGTCTTCCGGATAGGGATGCGCCACTTTCCACTGATTAAAATAGTTTTTCATAGCATTTAAAAACAATTCATCTCCTAACACGTACTGTAAGTTATATAACATAGCCGATGTTTTATAATACACGTGTCGGTAACCACCGCCATGACCCAGGGCATTTCCATAATCGTCGGAATGCGTGTTTAAAGTAGCATCTTCTTCTTTCATAGCATCGTTAATATAGCCTTGAAAAGCTTTGGAATACCTAGCCATTTGGGGTTTTGTGAATTTTCGTCTGTAACCGTTTTCTTCCGGGTCTTGCACAATAGTATCCCCATCTATTTGTTC
>CAYOHR010000006.1:74234-85385 GCA_964403835.1 uncultured Flavobacteriales bacterium | reverse complement strand
ATTTAGCTTTTGTTCAAAAAAATTAAAAAAGGGATCATCCCAAATACCCCATATACCATCATAATCTTCGTCATTTCCATATTCTGTTTTACCGTAATACTCATCTACACCGGCCAGTTTCACAAAAGAAGAAAAACCCATACTACCATTGGGGGCTCCATGAAAAAAGGAAGTATGATACCCTTTTTTCTTTAATAAAGCGGGTAAGCCATTTAGCTGATTGTCGAAATATTCTGTGAGTACAAAAGGCTCCTTTATAGAGGGTAAACTTGTTAGTATAGAGGGCAATGCATCAATCGATTTTCGACCGTTTGCAAAACAATTTAGAAATATGGTGCTTTTGCCACATATCGAATCCAAAAAAGGAGTAAATCCTTTATATTTTCCGTCTTCCAGGTTTTTATTATAAAATCCATAAGCTTCTTTTCCTACGCTTTCTAGAACAATAATAATTACATTTTTAGCAATGAAAGCAGAATCGGGTTTTGGCGTTTTAATTGGGTTATAAATAGTATTTACCTCATTTTCTTTGAAATAGGTTATTTTTTCCAAAGGCTTTTTTTGAATGGTTTTATAAATACAAAAGGGCGTGTTTAAAACTAAATGCATTTCTTTGGGAAAATCCACATATTCACCGGCATTACTTAAGGTAATGGGACGCGTACTATGCCGAAATCCGCCTCTTACTCCGGCAATAAACAAGCCAATGCTTGCAGCGAAATAAATCAAATTTAAAAAGTAATAAAGAAAGATATTTTTGATACGGGGTGGAGCAATATCCTTTGTTTTTCGATACAAATAAACCATCAATACAATTAAAGCGATCCAAAAAAGCAGAAAATACCAATAATCTGATAAAAAACTAAAGACTAATCCACCGTGATTACTTTCCTGCGCAAATTCTTTAAAAATAGTAAAGGTTGTTCTTTTAATAGTAAATGGGAAATAGGCAAAGTCAACTACATTGGCCATTAATGCGATTGAATTTGTAAAATAAAATATTCCTGCAATGCTATTTTGATATATTTTATGGTATCGAATTTTAAAAGGAACGATGCTGAGGAAAATGAATAGGGCATTGGTATACAAAATGGCAACAGTATCAAATTTTAAACCAGCTAATAAAATGAGCATAAACCGGCCAAAACCAATGCCGGGAAAATAGGAGATGTTAACGAAATAGAATCCTAGTCTACATATCAAGAACAATAAGTAAACGATTAGTAATCGTAAAATTAATCGAATATAAAGTTGATCTATTTTAAATACATTCATTCTTATTCTCCATCAACATAGAAGAGATTTATTTGTTTTTCATTTTAATTTGAATGGGCTTAACGATGCCAAATTTTGAATAGCCAGAGGTTCCTTCTACTATTTCTTTTACTTTAACAAAGGCTTCAATAGGCGTTTGATGATCCCATATATAACCTGCCAAAGCAATACCTGAAAATCCCATATTGTAGGCTTTCATAACATTTTCATCCTTAACTCCACCTAAGGCGATCACTTTATATTTACTTGTTTCTAAAGACTTTTTAAGTTGAATTTCAGAAAATGGAGTGATGTACCCTTTTTTGGAAATACTATCAAATACAGGGCTTAAAAAAACATAATTGTACGCGTATTCAAATTTCTTTAAATCGGTTACACTATGCATGGAAGTAGTGATAACTAAATCCGGCTTTCTCCAAAGCAAGTATTTAATTTTAAACCAGGTCCATATCTTATTTTTTTTATGGGCACGGGTTAAATGAATGCCTTTTACATTGTATTTAAGGGCAAGCTCATGGTTGCTGTGCAAAACCAATCGATCTCTGAATTCTTCCGGAATAGACTTAATAAAACGCGATATTTTTTTGTTGGTAGCATTGGCTTTTCTAACATGCAAAGTTTGCAAACCATTCACGAATAAATTGGTTATAATTTTTGATTCTTCGGAATTAGAATGATGACTTGTAATAACAATGAGTGTCATTTATATGTTTTTAAAATTATGAATGAAAGTTTTATTTTTTTCTATGGCATTTCCTACCACAACAATATCAGCGCCTGACTTAAAAGCATCTTTACATTTTTTAAGTGTATCAATTCCACCTCCAACAACTAATGGAATCTGGATGCTATTCTTGACGCGTTTTATCATTTCGGTATTAATTTCAGCAGCGGCACCACTTCCGGCATCTAAATAAATCAAACGGAGACCCAATAATTCTCCTGCTAAAGCTGTACTGGCAGCAATATCATACTGATCTCGGGGAATAGGCTGGGTATTGCTCATGTATGATACGGAGGTAGGTGCTCCCCCATCAATTAAAATATATCCTGTAGGAATCACTTCAATGCCGCTTCTTTTAATGTGTGGGGCAGAAACAACATGATATCCAATGAGGGTTTCGGCATTTCTGCCCGAAATTAAACTCAAGTACAACAAGGCATCGGCCTTTTCGTTAAATTGAACAGGATTGCCCGGAAACAATACCAATTTCTTTTTGGTGTGTTTTTTACACAAATCAATGTATTTACTAATTCGGTCGTAAAAAAAGAAGCTGCCTCCAAATAAAATTATGCCGTTATCAACCGAATTATACAGTTTAATAGTCTCTTCCAAATCCTTTTCTGAGATTTTATCCGGGTCAATTAAAATCCAAACGGACTTTTTTTGAGCCTTAAAATCATTCAGTATTTGGCTGTACACTTGCATGATACAAGTATATTACGAACAAATTAAAACAACAAACTTACTAGAGGTAAAACCCTAATTATTTATTAACAAAAAATTCACATAGTATAGGTCAGTATAAAATCATCTATCTGCTTTGATTTTAAAAGGATGATCTCCGTTTTGTGAGGGGTTTTTAAAAGCACATTTGCTTCAGAAAAATCATTCTTGTTGAAATCTTTTACAAAAACATCACTTTTAAAAGCGATTCCATGTTCTGAATGGTACTTAAAAACCGCTTCTTTAATGGTCCAAATAAATGTGGCAAAAGCTACCCTTTTTTCGGGTTCTACTTCTTCCAAAAAAGATAATTCATCTTCGTTCATAAATTTATGCCCTAAGTTTAAAATAGAGGCTTTCATTTTCTGAATATCTACGCCCACTTTTGTGTTTAAATGATGATAAATAATGCATTTTTCATCTGCATGTGAAATAGAAATAAAACTTTTATCAGACAAAATGGGCATGCCCGATTCATGATGCGTTAAATAAACTTTTTTAGTAGCGCTTGAAATATGCGTATCAATGAGCGTTAATACCGTTGCTTTTTGCCAACACAAAAGATCACTTTTTATTTTTTGCTCCTTTTTTAATTGATTAAAGTACTGTTGAGTAACTTCCTGTTCTTTGCAAATGTTACTGCATATCAAGAAAGAGTCTTTTGTAATTTGATTGTTGAAGAGTATACTCAATTTGATGTTATTTTTTTAACTTCGTCAAAAATAGCTACGGAACTTATGAATGCAAAGTTTTTAAAATTATTTCTATTCGGCCAACTATTCACTTGGTTTTCAAGCCAAATATTGGCGCAAGATTACATATATGTTATTAAAAAAAATAATAAATATGGTTATATTGATAAATTAGGCAGGGAAATAATTTCTCCAACCTATGAATTTGGTTATAATTTTACAGATGGATATGCGCGTGTTAGAAAGGGTGAATTGATTGGATTTATTAATGTAACCGGTAAAATGGTTATTTCGCCTAGTTTTCAAAAAGCCTATGATTTTTCTGAGGGTCTTGCTGCTGTAAAAAAAGATGATAAATGGGTATATATTGATAAAAATGGAGTCGTAAAATTTTCGCCTGAGTGTGAATATGCGTATTCCTTTAACAATGGGTTGGCTCGTTTACAAATTAAATACAATCACTTTGTTTTCATCAACAAAGAAGGCAAAAATGTGATCGAAATTAAAAATGCAGGAGT
This sequence comes from uncultured Flavobacteriales bacterium, assembly GCA_964403835.1. Taxonomy (GTDB): domain Bacteria; phylum Bacteroidota; class Bacteroidia; order Flavobacteriales_G; family JALEGO01; genus CAYOHR01. Next base: position 81,453 of record CAYOHR010000006.1, on the reverse strand, counting down.
GTATGATTTCAAAGACGGTTTGGCCCGTATCAACAAAGGTAATAAATGGGGATATATTGATAAAACAGGAAAAGAGGTTATTGCAATTCAATATGCAGATTGTTTCGATTTTAGTGAAGGTGTAGCAAATGTGAAATTCGGGGAAAAAGAAAATAATAAATGGGGGTTTATTGATAAAGAAGGAAAAACAGTAATTGCCCCAAAATTTGATAAAGCTTATTTTTTTAATGATGGCCTTGCCCTTGTTCGGATTGGAGATTCTAAAACCGGTAAATTTGGGTACATTAATACCAAAGGAGAATTAGTTATTCCGGCAATTTATGATGGAGCTTTCCACTTTAATAATGGCTTAGCCAATATTGGATCATACCGAGGGCGCGATATTAAATGGGGGTATGTGGATAAAAAGGGAAATGAAGTTATTGCGCGACAATTTGATTACCCCGCTGATTTTAGCAATGAATTAGCCAGAGTTAGAGTTGGAAACTACCAAACAGGAACCGATGGCTACATAAATTCGAAAGGCGATTTTGTTTGGAAAAGCAAATAAAATTGTGTCTATATATCCAATTTAGTACATTTGCATAAAATATTAAATCATTATAATGAATACTGACGTGATTAACAAAACTACTCCTTACAAGGTTAAAGACTTAGGCCTAGCTGAATGGGGCCGAAAAGAAATTAGATTAGCAGAAGCTGAAATGCCAGGATTAATGTCTCTTCGAGAAGAATTTGGAAAAGAGAAACCTTTAAAAGGTGCTCGCATTGCCGGATGCTTACACATGACTATTCAAACGGCTGTTTTAATTGAAACATTAGTTGAATTAGGTGCTGAAGTTACCTGGTCATCTTGCAACATTTTTTCTACACAAGACCATGCTGCTGCGGCTATTGCTGCTGCAGGAATTCCTGTATATGCCTGGAAAGGCATGAATGAAGAAGAATTTAACTGGTGTATTGAACAAACTTTATTTTTTAAAGATGGTCAGCCATTAAATATGATTTTAGATGATGGTGGCGATTTAACCAATATGGTGTTAGATAAATATCCTGAATTAGCTCAAAACATCAAAGGTATTTCTGAAGAAACCACCACCGGTGTTTTAAGATTACATGATAGACAAAAAAACGGAACACTTACGTTGCCAGCTATTAATATTAATGATTCTGTTACTAAATCGAAATTTGATAACAAATACGGTTGCAGAGAGTCTTTAGTAGACGGTATTCGTAGAGCTACCGATATTATGATGGCAGGTAAAGTTGCTGTTGTTGCCGGATTTGGTGATGTTGGTAAAGGTTCTGCTGATTCATTAAGACATGCAGGTGCCCGAGTAATTGTAACTGAAATTGATCCAATTTGCGCTTTACAAGCTGCTATGGAAGGATATGAAGTTCGTAAAATGGACTATGCTGTTACTGTAGCTGATATTGTTGTTACTGCTACTGGTAATAAAAACATTGTTACCGGTAAACATTTCACAAACATGAAAGACAAAGCCATTGTTTGTAATATTGGTCACTTCGATAACGAAATTGATATGGCTTGGTTAAATTCAAACCATGGTAAATCAAAAGAAAATATTAAACCACAGGTTGATAAATATACCATCAACGGAAAAGATATTATTATTTTGGCCGAAGGCCGTTTAGTTAACTTAGGTTGCGGAACTGGCCACCCTTCATTTGTAATGTCTAACTCCTTTACCAATCAGGTAATGGCGCAGTTAGAATTATGGAAAAACCATAAAAACTACAAAAATGAAGTGTATGTGCTACCAAAACATTTAGATGAAAAAGTAGCTCGTTTACACTTAGCAAAAGTAGGTGTTGAATTAGAAGAATTAACTGATGAGCAAGCTAATTACATAGGTGTTAGCAAAAATGGTCCGTTTAAATCTGATACATACAGATATTAAGATTAAATTTTAATAAAATGAAAGCCATTCAAAAAAATTGAATGGCTTTTTTGTTTTTAATAAAACCCATACTTAAACTTCATTATTTTAATACTTTTAGCTTCTTCTTGCCGTATTAAAATAGCGCTTAACAGCAGGTTTTGATCGTATAAAAATTCCTTTTTGTACTTTATTATTTTATCGTTTATTATTTCTTCACTTAGCAAATTACCATGTGCATCATAGGCATAGTTAATGGTTTCGAGCTCATTATTGTTAGGCAATTCTATTTTTTCCTTTTTTGAAATTCGACCAAATTCATCATAATAATATTTATCCATCGTGCCTTTTCCGCTCATAACCAAGTTGTTTTTATATTCATCCATGCGGTTTTCTTTATCAAATACAATACTTTCTGTTTTGTAATTTTTGCCAATATCATTAAATGTATTTATAATTAATTCGTGGTCTCTTTTTTCGTATTCCAGTTTCTCTTCAAAAATAATGTAGGTTCTCCATTCACACGCTAAAGGCTGATACTCCCTTGTTTTATATAAGATATGGGTTTTATGGCCCCCTGCATCGTATTTAAATTCATACGTGCCTTCACTGGTAGCATCGTATTTTGTTTTTTCTATCACATGGCTTAAAGAATCGTATTTATAGGCTATATAAATAGTGTCTTTTCTGTTTGCGAAGGGAATGTTTATAATTTCGGTCTGTTTTGTTAATTTTCCTACTGAGTCAAATAAATAATGCTCATACGAAAGCGATTTTTCGATGGGTTGCTGATCTACTTTATATGAAATTTCTACCTTAATTTCTTTCACCTTATTTCTTTGAATAAATAAGGGGTTAAAATAGGTGTATGTCGAAAAGTTAGACTCTGTCTCTTCTAAGGGTTTTACGGTCAATATTTGAGCATGAATTGTATAACCGTATCCAAAGATAAAAACCAGGGCAAAAGCAAATTTTATTCTATTAAACGAACAAATCATAGGTGCAAAGCTATTAAAACGAATGTTTTATGGATGTATTTGATGAAAAAAATATGTAAGTTTGAGAATATGGGCATTAAATCACTTTTAAGTAAGCCGCTTTCAGATCTTACTCAAAACCAAATAAATCAATGGAAAGACAATCCTTTTGGTGCTCAAAAGTACGTATTTCATAAGCTCATTGAAAAAGCTAAAAACACCCAGTTTGGAAAAGATCATCATTTCGAAGACATTAAAAATTATGACGATTTCAAAAAAAATGTTCCTATTCGCGATTACGAAAGCCTAAAACCTTATATTGATCGGATCATTGCCGGAGAAAAAAATGTGTTATGGCCGGGTATTCCCCTTTATTTTTGCAAAACGTCAGGTACAACTTCAGGCACTAAATACATCCCCATCAGCAATGTTTCCATCGGATGCCAGATAGAAGCAGCCAAAAATGCGCTTTTAAGTTATATTTCAGAAACCCGGAAAGCGGACTTTGTAGATGGTAAAATGATTTTTTTACAAGGCAGTCCGCTATTAGATCAGCAGGGAGCCATTCCCACCGGCCGATTATCAGGCATTGTAGCACATCACGTGCCTGTTTATCTTCAAAAAAACAGAATGCCCAGTTTTGAAACCAATTGCATTGAAGATTGGGAAGCCAAAGTAGATGCCATTGTAGAAGAAACATATCAGCAAGATATGCGCTTGATTAGTGGTATTCCGCCGTGGGTTCAAATGTATTTCGAAAAACTGATTGAAAAAACCGGCAAAAAAACCATTCGTGAAATATTTCCCAATTTTTCATTATTTGTTTACGGAGGAGTCAATTTTGAGCCGTATCGGTCCATTTTTGATCGATTAGTGGGCGATCATGTAGATTCTATTGAGTTATTTCCTGCTTCGGAAGGGTTTATCGCTTTTCAAGATTCTCAAAAGGAACCCGGCATGTTGCTGCTTTTAAATTCAGGTATTTTTTACGAGTTTGTTTCGGCCGACGAAATTCACCATGAGAAGCCAAACCGAATAAATTTAGAAGATGTTGAATTAAATAAAAATTATGCCATAATATTAAATACCAATGCGGGTTTATGGGGGTATAATATTGGCGATACTGTTAAATTTGTTTCTAAAAGCCCTTATCGAATTATCGTTACCGGCCGAATTAAGCATTTTACTTCTGCCTTTGGCGAACATGTAATTGCCGAAGAAGTGGAGTACGCATTAAAAGAGACTTTAAAAACCATACCTGCCGAAATAGTCGATTTTCATGTGGCTCCCCAAGTAAACCCACCTGCGGCCGAATTGCCTTATCACGAATGGTTGATTGAATTTTCTAAAGAGCCCGAAAATATGGAGAAATTCAAAAACACGATTGATCATTTTTTACAATCTAAAAACACCTATTATAAAGATTTGGTACAGGGCAATATTTTACAGCCTTTAAAAATAAGGACTTTGCCCAGAAATGCCTTTTTAGAATATATGAAATCGGAAGGGAAGTTAGGAGGACAAAATAAACCTCCACGATTAGCCAACGATCGAAAAATGGCAGCTTTATTAACAAATAATAACAAGAAATAGGGAATTGTTAAATAGTTTCGAATTAATTAATTTATATTTTTAATTTTTTTAAGACCGATGACAAAATCTCTACTCATTTTTTTATTTATTGGTGCGTTTTTTTCAAAAGATTTAAAAGTCCAAGCTGCCAATATAACCGGCAAAATTATCGATGAACAAAAGGCTCCCATGCCCTTTGTTGCCATAGCCTTGTTTCAAATAAACGATTCAAGTTTGGTAAAAACTAATGTGACTGATGTCGATGGATCTTTTGAATTTGAACAAATACCAACGGGCAATTATTTTTTAAAAGTAAATTTTACCGGGTACACAACTTATGTTTCGGGGCAAATTAATGTAGAAACAAATGCCATTGAATTACCCGCCATAAATCTGCAACCCAATAAAACTGTTTTAAGCGAGGTAGAAATAAGCGTATTGCGACCTTTGGTAGAAATAAAAGCCGATAAAACCGTATTTAATGTAGAAGGAACTATTAATGCTTCCGGAACCAGTGCCCTGGAGTTATTACGGAAAGCACCCGGTGTAACGGTTGATAACAACAATAATATTTCATTAAAAGGAAAAGCCGGGGTGGTGGTATATATTGATGGAAAAAGGTCGTATTTATCGGGAGATGATTTATCTAATTTTCTTCTGTCTTTAAATTCTTCTCAAATTCAAAGCTTTGAAATTATCAGTAATCCATCAGCAAAGTATGATGCGCAGGGCAGTGCCGGTATAATCAATATCAAACTAAAAAAAGAACAAAAACAAAATGCCAATGCCATTATAAATTTAGATTATGCCCAGGGATTTTATCCAAAATATAACGGATCCATCAATTCTAACTATCGAAAGAAAAAAATAAACCTGTTTTTAAATTATGGTACGGGGAAAAATATATATCGGGGCCATCATGAACTGGATCGAACCCAGGGAGGTGCGCATTATTTAACGAAAAGTACCGAGCGATCCCAAAATTTTTCAAATAACCTTAAAACCGGCTTCGATTTTAATATCAATGCAAAAAATACCATTGGTGTTATCGCAACCGGAAACCTCATGCCGGCGGGGTCTAGTAACACTTTAACGAATACCGAAATTGGTCCCGAAAACCAAGCTTTTGATAAACTGCTACTGGTCGATAATACTGTGTCCAGAAATAACCATAACATTAATTATAATTTAAATTATCGCTTTTCAGACACGACCGGAACTGCTTTTGGCATGGATGTTGACTTTGGTCAATTTAGAAATAGAAGAAATGCCGACTTATCCAATCGATTTTATGCCATCGCAGACAACTCTTTTTTAAATGCCCTCATTTATAAAAATGACATCGCTACAAATATTGACTTATACACCATCAAGGCCGATTATGAAAGAGAGTTAAAAAAGGGGAAAATTGAATTTGGAGGGAAGTATTTGAATACAAAAACAAGTAATGCATTTGATTTTTATGATGTTATTGATGGTAATGTTACTATTAACGAAGACCGAACCAATCATTTTAATTACACCGAGCAAGTTTCTGCTTTGTATTCAAGCTATCAAATTCAAATTAAAAAGTTTAATATTCAAACAGGTTTGCGCGTAGAACATACCCGTTCTTTGGGTGAATTAAGCGTTTTAAGAGCAGGCGTGGCCAATACCCGGGTAGATCGCAATTACACCAATTTTTTTCCAAATCTTGGGTTTTCTTATGAGGCGAGTAAGAAAAACTCCTTCGGCGCATCCTTTAGCAGACGCATTGTCCGTCCTGATTATCATGATTTAAATCCTTTCCAATACAAAATAGATGAATATACTTATCACCAAGGAAATCCTTTCTTAATTCCTGAATACAGCAGTATTTACGAAATTAATCATAGCTATAATAGTTTTTTAAATACCTCTTTAAGCTATACCAATACAACAAATTTTTACACAGATGTGCTTTTTCCTTTGGCCGATGGAGTGACCATTAAAAAAACGGTTAATTTGGCCTATCGACGAAATGTTTCTTTAAACACCAATTTCTCGGTGCCCTTAAAAAAATGGTGGAATATATATGCTAGTTTTTGGGGAAATTATGTAAAAAACATGGCCGATTATGGAGATGGAAATGTTGTGGATGTATTCGCCTATTCAGGCGGATTATATGCACAAAATACATTTTCTTTAAATAAAACATTAAATTTCGAATTAAGCGGATGGTATGGTGCCCCTGGTTTATGGGATGGAAATATGAAAAGCAAGGGTATGGGAGCCATTGATATGGGATTTCAGAAAAAAATACTGGATAAAAAAGGAACCATACGCCTTTCGTTTACCGATGTTTTATTTACTTCCCAATGGGGAATTACTACCGATATTAATGGAATGCATATAACAGGTGGCGGATATTGGGAAAGCAGGCAAATAAAATTAAATTTCTCATATATTTTTGGAAACGACAAATTAAAATCCAACAAAAAAACGGGTTTAGAAGAGGAAGAAAAACGATTAAAGGGAGATTAAATCGAACAGGCGCATAGCTTTTAAGCGAAAAACAGGCCTGTTTTTTATAATATTTTTGAATTAACTATCTTTGATCTGTATTTTTTTCTATGAAAAAGTTAATTCTATCCACTTTTATATTACTAAATAGTTTGTTTACGTTTTCACAAGCTATTGTATACGCATGTTTAAATAATGGCGATATATATACCATAGACATGAATACCTGCGTATCTACCTTCCAGCAAAATTTTTTCTTATGTTTGGATGTGGCAATATGTCCCAATG
>CAYOHR010000006.1:58586-74224 GCA_964403835.1 uncultured Flavobacteriales bacterium | reverse complement strand
TATCAATTAGATCTCAGCACCGGAGCCACTACCTTAATTACTAATGCCTCTTCATCCAACTGCTTGGTGTGTGATGCAAATAATGTTTTGTATTACATGACTCCGACTACTTATTTGGTTTCATACAATACATTGACTGCCGTAAAAGATACCCTTGGTTTAGTGGGATATTCAAGCTCAGGGGATTTAACCATTTATAATGATACTTTGTATTTAGCGGCTTACTACGATCGACTTATCCGAATAGCCATAGGCGGGGGGGCTATACAAAGTGTAACCAATATGGGCGTTATGAGTGGTGGTGGAGTTGCTGTTTATGGTCTTTCTACTATCTCTGAGTATAATCTCAATTGTGAGTTAGAATATAGCATGTTAGCCGTTTCAAACGATGATATTTATTCTGTAGATCCGGTTACCGCAACGCTTAGTGCGCGTTGTACAAATGTTACTCCGGCAAATATCTTTGGCTGTACATCGGTAGCTGAAGCAAATCCAAATGGCAATAGTGCCGGACATGATTCTACCGTTTATACATGCCTAAATGCAGATACCCTTAATTTGATAAATTACGTAGGAGGGGCTTTACCTGGGGGGGCATGGACCGGATCCCTTTCCGCTTCTATCCGAAACGACACCCTGTTTGTGCCTCCTTTTACCAATGGAACCTACTCATTAGAGTATATAGTTAATCCAAATGGTTGCCCCGATACTTCAAACTTGACCCTTATTATCAAAAGTGTAAATTTACCCGACACTTTTCAATGCGGCGCAGATTCCTTAAAATTAAACGCAGGTCAGGGTAACGGATACACCTATCAATGGCAAAATGGTAGCACCGATTCTATTTATACCACTTCTTCACCCGGTATTTATTGGGTAGATATTAGCTCCAACGGATGTGCTTTTCGCGATACTATTAACGTTGGAGCGTTGGTTAGTGCAGGGACAGATTCTACTATTGCTGCATGTAATGTCGATGCTTTATATTTAATGAGTTATTTGCCGGATGCTCTACCCGGAGGTTTATGGACAGGAAGTGTTTCCGGCTCCATCAACAATGATTCTTTATACATCCAATCCTTATTCAGCGGCACTTATTTATTGAAGTATGCAATCAATTCTGGAGGGTGCATAGATACTTCAACCTTGTCCCTTTTAATCAGCAATATAAATTTACCCGATACCTTTGTCTGTGTGGGTGATTCAGTAGTCATAAATGCTGGTCAGGGGGCTCAGTACACCTATCAGTGGCAAGATGGCAATTCAGACTCTAGTTATGCCGTTTTTACTGCCGGAACCTATTGGGTTGAACTTACTTCAAATGGATGTATCCTACGAGATACTATGATGGTAAGTGATGTTAAAGCAGATTTCAGCCTGGGCAACGATACTACTTTATGTCCTAACGTATTGTTGACGATTGATCCTCAAATAGTTGCCCCCCAATATATTTGGAGTACCGGATCGACAAATCCCACCATACAAATCCAAACCCCCGGTATTTATTGGGTAGGTATTACTAACCTGGCCGGATGTATGCAAAGAGACAGTATAACGGTTGCGTATTATCCGGACCTGCTCAATATTGGCGCGGATACTATTTTATGTTCTAGTACCTCCACGGTTTTAATCAGTTCAAATATTATAGCACAAGCCTATTTATGGAACACCGGAGCCACCAGCCCCTCTATTACAGCAGAAGCAGATCACGTATATTGGTTATCAGCCTCAGATAATAACGGCTGTTCCTTGTTAGATACCATTTCTATTACCTATCAATCTTCAAATGTTCATTTACCCGAGGATGTGCTTGGTTGCCTAGGCGAAAGCTTTGTTTTAAACGTTGAAAAACCGAACTTCGTCTCTTACTTTTGGAACACCGGAAGCAATAGTCCCTTAATTAATGTAAACCAATCAGGCGAATATTCGGTTACCGTTACCGATATAAATCAATGTACTTCATCTGATACCATCGTTTTTGATTTTAACGGATGTTCCTTATTTATCCCCAATTCTTTTAGCCCCAATAGCGATGGCTTAGATGAGATATTTACTGCCAGGGGAGAAAACATAGCAGAATATGAGTTAATTATTTTTAACCGCTGGGGAGAAAAAATATTTGAATCAAAAGATATGGCAATCGGTTGGGATGGTACTTTTAAAGGACAACAATCAGAAATGGGAGTGTATAGTTATAAACTATACTATATGGATGCCGTGTACCGCAGAAGCGTAGATAAAATAGGGTCTGTTACCCTAGTAAGATAAAGCATTGCCATTGAAAATATAAATTTCTTTTCAGCACATGCGATTCAATAAATCAAAAGACGTATTTTTATCAAATAGTTGATATTCCTTAAAATAAACCTATGGAAAATTTAAAATTACAAGTCGAAAAAAACAAGCAACAATATTTAGATGAATTATTCGCATTATTGAGAATACCCTCTGTGAGTGCTGATCCTAAGCACAAAAATGACATGATTAAAATGGCCGAAGCCTTAAAAAGTAAGTTTGATAAAATGGGCATGGATAAAACCCAAATTATGGAAACCGGAGGGCATCCCATTGTATATTCCGAAAAAGTGGTTGATGCCAGTAAACCAACGGTATTGGTGTACGGACATTACGATGTACAGCCGGCCGATCCTTTAAATTTATGGAAAACCGGCGCTTTTGAACCCGAAATTAGAGATGGAAATATTTTTGCCCGAGGTGCCTGTGATGACAAGGGACAAGTATATATGCATGTTTTAGCGGTTGAATTAATGCTTCAAAACAAGCAATTACCTTGCAATGTAAAGTTTTTAATTGAAGGAGAAGAAGAAGTTGGATCCGACCATTTGGGCGAATTTATTGTTAAAAATAAAGCCTTATTAAAAGCAGATATTATTTTAATTTCCGATACATCTATTATTGATAACGAAACACCTTCTATTACCGTAGGTTTACGGGGTTTAAGTTATTTAGAAGTGGAAGTTACCGGTGCAAATCGTGATTTACACTCAGGTGTGTACGGAGGCGCTGTGGCCAATCCTATTAATGTGTTGTGCAAAATGATTGCTTCTATGCACGATTCAAAAAACAGAATTACCATTCCCGGTTTTTACGAAAAAGTAGAAGAATTGAGCAAAGCCGAGCGAGATGAGTTGGCAAAAGCGCCATTTAACGAAGAAGCGTATAAAAAAGAACTTCAAATTGATGATGTATATGGAGAAGAAGGGTATTCAAGCACCGAAAGATGCTCTATCCGTCCGACTTTAGATGTAAATGGAATTTGGGGTGGATATACCGGCGAAGGAGCAAAAACAGTGTTGCCTTCTAAAGCGTATGCTAAAATTTCGATGCGTTTGGTGCCAAATCAAAGCAACGATGAAATTACCGAGCTGTTTACCAAACATTTTAAAGCCATTGCGCCTAAAGGGGTTAAAGTAAGCGTTAAACCGCACCACGGGGGCGAGCCCTGGGTTATTGCCACCGATTTTAAAGCCTATCGTTCGGCTTCTAAAGCGATGGAAGCAACTTTTGGAAAAACGCCTATACCAGTACGAGGTGGAGGCAGCATACCCATTGTGGCGCTGTTTGAAAAAGAATTGGGCTTAAAATCTATTTTAATGGGATTTGGCTTAGATTCGGATGATATTCACTCGCCCAATGAGCATTATGGCGTGTTTAATTATTTGAAAGGAATTGAAACCATCCCTTATTTTTATAAAAACCTGGTAGAGAATTAAGGAAATTTATTAATAAATCTTGTGTATTTCTTTTTCCTCCAAAGGAGTCCTGCGGACTAGATGAAAAAGAAATAATCCCGATAGCTATCGGGACACGGCTCCTCTGCATGTTTGCGGGATCGACCTCTAAGCATTTTCTGTATCACGTGCACCGCAGAAATGTGCGCAGGCTTAAGTAAGGAATCCTTGAAGCACTGCTGTTTCAAAGAGCTACCATATTATTTCTTCTAGGCTGCTTCAAAAAGCATACATGCTGCAGAGCTTGGGTTCCGTGAGAGTTTCGAGGATGACACGTGAAAGAAAAGGATTAGAAGTCTTGATTTTTTGATCCTTTTTTATCAAGAAAAAAGGATGAAAGCCTGTTCTGGTGTAAGCCCCCCTTAATTATATGCTTAGGTTCCAAAAAAAGATTATTTTTGAGTTTTATTGATAAGGAAATAGGCGCAACCGTTTGTGGCTAGTGAAACCATACAGCTGTGTAATCAAAATATTTCTCCTATATAAATTTGGAATAAGTTATCTAATTAGCTAACTTTGTTGTGTGAAAGAAAATTTTATTAGGGATATTTTTTATTACGAAAACCACTATCTTGATTTCTTTAATAAGCAAAAACCAGAAGTTAAGAAGAAGTTTAACTGGACTTTACAGTTAATTGCAACCATAGACAGAGTCCCTGAAAAATATTTCAAACACTTAACTGGAACGAGTGGCCTTTATGAAGTTCGTGTCGAAGTCGGAACAGACATTTTTAGAGTGTTTTGTTTCTTTAATAAAGGACAGCTTATTGTTTTGGTTAATGGATTTCAAAAGAAAACACAAAAAACGCCAAAAGCAGAAATTGAATTAGCAGAAAAATTAAAAAAACAATACTTCAATGAAAAAGAAAAATAATAATATGACCTCTTTTGCTGATCATTTAGACCAACAATATGGTAAACGTGGCAGTAAGGCTCGTGAGCAATATGAAGAAGGATTTGAAGCTTTTAAACTTGGGGCAATGTTACAAGAATTACGCAAAGAACAAGGCTTGACCCAGGAACAATTAGCTGAGAAATGTGGAACTACTAAGACATATATTTCACGTATTGAAAATAACGCAAGTGATATCAGGCTCTCAACACTCATGAGAATAATAAGAGAAGGCTTAGGGAGACATCTTAAACTAAGTGTGAGTGTTTAATAGCACTATAAGCTCCCCCTTAATTATATGCTTACAGATCCAAAAAAATAATTATTTTTGGGTTTATTAATAAGGGAAATCGATAAAAAAATTAAATTAAAAAATAACTGCAACCGGTTGCGTCTATTGAATGTTAGGTGTCATGCGAAAAATGAAAAGACTATTAACCATATTATCTATTCCCTTGACTTTGACAGCTTGTGACCCGATATACGTAGGGGAGCTACGCAACTACACTGACCACGTAATAGAAATAAAAGTTTGTGGGCATGAACTCTCTTACGTTAACCATGATAATACTGGCACAGAAATACAGCAAGCAGATACAACAAGCAATTGCAAAACGATAAAACTTGGAAAGAATCAAGTAATGCCAATGGCGACTGCTTCTGGAATTGCAGAACCGATTACCTTTAAGGACTTGGGGTTTGATCAGATTGTAATAAATACAAATTATGGACAAATCACAGCAACAGGACAGGAAATAATGAACCTATTTGAAATTGAGAAGAAAAGGAACTCTGTTGGAATACACACTTATGACTTATATCATATTGACGTAAGACAGAAAGAAGAAAAATAAAGCACGAACGCCCAACAAAGGCTATATCAAATGCGGTCTGACTGCTAAAAAGAAAATATTATACCTAAGAAACTTTACGATAGGCAGACAAGAATTAAATCTATAAAATTTAATCCGAAGCTAATAGCTGCCTTCTCAGAAGCTTTAGCCGATACATATTGCATAATGCGGATTAATTTTCTTAAATTAGCAGTATGAAGAATATTCTTTATATATGCGGAATAATTTTCCTTTTTGCCTCCTGTAAAAAGGAAAAAATAGTTGCCAAAATTGAAGAGAATAATACCATCATAAAAACAGATACCGTGGTGGTATCTGGCAATACCATCCCCAAAGACTCAAGCATTTCGGAGCTTTTGGTCGAAAGCTATATTAATCGGGCATTTATTGTTTTACTCGGCCGCAAACCAAGCGCAAGCGAATTATCTCAAGCCAATGCAGCCGTTAGTGTAAATAATTTTTCTATCGCCCACCGAAAAACACTCATCGATCAAATATATACCCATCAAACCGAATACATTAGCCGGTGGTATGATGCCGAATCTAAAAAACTCTTAGTTAATATTGATTCAAGCGATATTAACCAGGAAATTTTTGTGTTTAATTTTTTGCTCTCTGATACCACATACCAGCAATACTGGCCTGCCTTGCAGATAGAATTAACGCGGGTAGAGGAGCTCAAAAATACCCTGCCCGATTTATTATCGCACACTATTTCATTTAGCGAGGCTCATAAACGATTGATTAACAATAAGTTTTATGACGATTTAAACATGGGATCTCAAAATTTTGTGATATCCAGTTTTCAGCATTTTTTTGATCGCTATCCAACCACAGCAGAGCTGCAGGAAGGCGTTAAAATGGTCGATAAATTTAATGGTATTTTATTTTTTCAACAAGGCAACACCAAAGATGCCTATTTACAGATATTTTTTAACTGTGATAACTATTACGAGGGCCAAGTAAAAGAACTGTATTTGAAGTATTTATTTCGAAACCCGAATACGGTTGAATTATCTACCTTAACCAACACGTATAGCACTAACAAAAATCTGTTCGAAATACAGAAAGAATTATTATCAACGAACGAATTTGCAGGAGTGAAATAATATAAAAATTATGAATTACGAATTACGAATATTGCGTACTTTTTTTCCTCTTCTTGTTCTTTCCTCTTTTTTCTTTTCATGCAAAAGAACCGAGGTCACCGAAAAAACCATTCATAATATTACCCAAGGCCAGGCGGAGTATGTGTATGATTTAAATAATATCATCATTCGGCAAGACGGGGTTGATAAATCGACCGTTAAATCTTTAAATGAATTTGCTTCTATCGCTTATACCGATTTATTTGAAGCAACGCTAAGTCAGCAAAACTTGAACAATTTAAATTTAGCTTATGCTTCTTTTGGCGATAAAAAACTGGTTGAAGAACTCATCATTAAAAACTTTTTAAATAATAGCAATGCCATTATTCCTACTACTGCCGAAATGAATGCAGATGTTAATACGTTTACCATCAATACCTATAAAAAGTTCTACAACCGGGTACCCAACGAGTTTGAAAAATGGAAGTTGAAAGATTTTATCGAAAAAAACCAGGCCATCGTTACTCCTGAAATTATTTATTTCAGTTTTATGACGTCTGACGAGTATAGGTATTATTAATGGATAATGGATAATGGACAATTGATAATGGATAATGAGAATAGCATTTGAGCTTAATACTTAATACAATAACATGGATAGAAGAAAATTCCTTAAAAATGGTTTGTTAGCGACAGGAGGTGTTATTGCCGCGCCTTATATATTGCCGACCGGGCGTTTATTTGCCGGTACAGGTACCCGACTAGCCAACCATGTTGTATTTTGCTTATTTGCAGGAGGTGTTCGGAATTTTGAATCGGTTCAAAAAGCAGAAGGGAATTTAATGCGGAATACGCTGTACGGTACCGAGTCTATTTCTGCGGATATTGCGCCGGGTATTCATTTGCTTCCAGGCATCAGTTCAAATCCTTTGCAGCATTACGGCACCATGTTTAAAGAATTTAGGTATAATATTGGGCCCACAGGTCACTTTAACGGCCATACCACAGCCATGACAGGGGTTTATACTGCTCAGGATATCAATTTAAAACAACCCCCAAAATACCCAACCGTATTTGAATACTATCGGAAACATACTTCGCCTAGTCAATCTGCTTTAAACGCTTGGTGGGTCTCTAATTCACTAGGGCCTTATCCGTTTTTAAATTACAGCATCGATACAAATTATGGTGCCCCCTATGGCGCAAATTTTATTCAACCGGCTTCTTTTATCAGTCAAAACTCGTATAACGCCGTTGGAAACCCCAAAACATTTTCATCACAACAATTGGATGAAGCCAAAGCCTTAAAAAAGTTTTTAAATGCCAACTTTAAAAAAGCAGCCAATTATACCGGCACTATTGAAAATACCGAAGTCGACCAGGCTCTTTTAGAAAGTTTTATCCAAAACACCTTTACCGAAGCGGCTTCGGGCTTATATTCAAATCCCTGGGGTGTAGGAGCAAACAACATGAACAATGACATGATGAATGTGTTTTTTGCTGAAAAATTAATTCAACAATATAAACCCGAGTTATTAGTGGTGAATATGCAGGATGTGGATATTGCCCACTTCGATTTTACGCAGTATTGTAACCATATGGTAAAAGCCGATTATGCCTTGGCGCATTTGTGGAACACCATTCAATCAACGCCGGGCATGGCCAATGATACCATTTTAATAGCTGTTCCGGAACATGGTCGAAATTTAGCCAGCAATACCGTGATGGATCAATACGGAAGATATGCCCTAGATCACAATAACGATCAAACTTCGCGGGAGATTTTTTGTTTGGTTTTAGGTCCACAGGGTGTGGTTGTACAAAACCAAGTAATATCAACCGTAATGGGCGAGAGCATTGATGTAGTGCCTACCATTGGCAAAATTTTAGGATTTTATGAAGATATACCGGGCTATTACCAGTCGTTAATGGGAAGTCCTTTAAACTCGGCTTTTGTATAATTTTAGAATGATGACAAAAAAACATATCTCCCTTATATTCGTTCTGTTGGTTATTTTTTGGGTAATCGGCTGTAAAAAAGAGCCCAAAGAAACCTTGACAGAAACCAATGATGAAGCGCCAAAGAACTATGTGCCGCCTATTAATCCGTATAGTTTTATCAAAGACACGGTCATTTTTGAGCCCGATAATATTGATCCAACATCCATTGTGGGTCTTCAGAAAAATATTTTTTCATTGCGCTGCGCTAACCCGGGTTGCCACGACGGAAATTTTGAACCCGATTTTAGAACTCCGGAATCTTCTTACTACACCCTGGTTTATCATCCCATTGTAAAAAATAATGTCAACCAAACCTTCCGCTATCGGGTGATCCCTTATGATACGGCTAATTCGGTGCTTCATGAGCGCATAACCAATTGTTGTTTTGTCAATACTAACGACCGTATGCCGCAGGATAATATTGGGGTTCCGCTCGATCAAAGCGATATAAATAACATAACCCAATGGATTTTAAAGGGAGCGCCTAATCGATTTGGAACCATAGCCCAGTATCCTAATTTGGAACCGGTTATAAACCCTTTTTATGTGGCTGCCGATGCTGCCAATACCAACATTCAATACCAAAATCAATCGAACCGAGTAGATACCATATTTTATAACCCTTTTTTATTGCCCGATAATAAAAATATTTTGTTTGCATTTTTTGTTACGGATGATAGCACAGCGGTGAATCAATTGTTGGTGAATCAATTTAAAATTTCGACCAATAAAGATGATTTTACGGGCAGCATTAATGTAAATGCGACGTATTTGTTGATTCCCAATGTGGGCGAAATATATTTTGCCAATGTAAATACGGCCTCTCTGCCTAAAAACACGCAACTATATATGCGGTATGTGGTAAATGATGGCGATCATGCTCAAAACACGTATTTCCCGACGGATAATTTACCTGTTCAATACAAAACGTTTTGGTCCTTTATTGTAATTCCTTAATTTTTTATGAGAAAAACAGCATTTAATCCCCTTTTCATTTTGTTTATCCTAGGTGCCTTGCTGAGTGCCATTTCGTCGTGTAAAAAGGATGTGATTATTCCAACTGTAAAAAACGATACCATATATGACTATTCTGAACAGGTCAGTGACACCCCTAAAATAGCCTTTGTTAGCATTTCTCCCGGGGTTGTTACCGAATATCAGGACTCTATTGTGATTGTTATTTCATATATTGATGGCGGAGGAGATTTGGGTGAAAACCAAGCCAATGCCAAAAACCTATTTGTGACCGATCCACGGAATAATATTACCTATAACTACCGTATTCCGCAATTGGCGCCTACCGGCTCAAACATTAATGTGCAGGGCAAATTTTCTATTCTAATTAGTAGCACAGCCATTACCGATAATTCGACTAGTCAAACCTTTCAGTATTCCATTTATATACAGGATCGGGCAGGGCATACAAGCAATGTTATAAGCACTTCCGATTTAAAAGTGGTAAAATAATAAACCTTTATCCCAATTAGGTGTTACCTTAGTATAAACTGAAAATAATGGCAAAAATAACCTTGGCTTTTTCTTTGATCACCGCAATATTTTCTTGGTTTAATTTTAAGAAAGCCACTCAAAGACCTATAAATACTATGGAAACTCAAGCTAGTTTTTACGATTTTAAACTTAACACCTTAACCGGTGAAGAAATTAATTTTGAAAAATATAAGGGCAAAAAGGTATTGATTATAAATACCGCATCTAAATGTGGCTACACCCCGCAATATAAGGATTGGGAGCAATTTCATAAAAAACATGGCGATAAAGTAGTGGTTTTAGGCTTCCCCTGCAACCAGTTTGGAGGGCAAGAACCCGGTACAGCCGATGAAATTCATTCTTTTTGTGAGATTAATTACGGTGTAACCTTCACTTTATTTGAAAAAGTGGATGTTAAAGGAAAAAATCAAAGTGCCTTATATCATTGGCTTACTGACCCAACATTGAATGGTTGGAATGATAAAGTGCCTAGTTGGAATTTTTGTAAGTACCTAGTCAACGAAAAAGGTGAACTCACCCATTTTTTCCCTTCGGGGGTGAAGCCCGATAGCAAAGAGTTTTTAGAGGCAGCGGGGATATAATTGGATTTTTTTAAAAAAGGGATAAAATTTTGTTATAGATCATTATATTTGGTTCTGAAAACTAAATAGTATGAAACAAAGTTATTACCTTCTATTTTTCCTTTTTATAGGCATTGTTGGTCGTTTAAATTCACAATCATTTTTGAATGGTAATTTTGAAGTGAATAGCACTTCCGGGTGTGATTATAATTTAACAGATGCCCAATTTAATGCAAAAATCTCGCATGTACATGCATTTGGAAAAGGCTATGGTCAGGGCGGCTATTTGGGCGAAACAGATTTTCAAACCTTTAATTGTTATGTAAATCCTCAGGATGGAAATTGGTGCATCGGTTTGTCATCAGACACTTTCTTAACTGCAGATGCTATTTCCCTTGAATTAAGTTCAAACCTAGTTATAGGACAATCTTATCAACTTTCATTTTATGTTTATGGAAACACTTATTCTGATTATGTGCTAGGAGATATAAAAATAGGGCTGTCAACGACCGATTCTACTTTTGGCACCTTGTTATATAGTGGCTTACCGGATGCTGATACTTGGAAACATATTGTGTTTGATTTTACAGCTTCAGATACCGCCAAATATATTACCGTTACCAACGCAATAGGTATTCAATGTTGGAATCAAGTAGATAATTTTACTTTTGGATTGGCGACTGATGTTTCTCGTATATTTAAGCATGATGAAATATCCCTATTCCCAAATCCATTTTCTTCTGTGCTTACGCTAAAAACAGAAAACGCTTTCCGCAATGGAACCATCACCCTATTTAATGCTTTGGGCGAACGGGTACAAGAAATAAAAAATGTGACTAGTCAAAGCCTTACTATAAATCGGGATGGATTGCCCAGTGGGCTTTATTTACTGCAGTTAGAGCAGGATAGTAAGATGAGTACCCATAAAATAGTCATTGCAGATAAATAATTTAATGTATTTGATAACTCGCTCCAAACTCAAAATAATCGGCGCGGGCAAAATGCGTTTTTAAGTTGTGATGCAGGGTCCATGTATCATTTACCTGATAGCTAATGCCTAGGCGATGGTAAAAATTGCCATCTAAATGGTGTTTCGAGTATATATAGGTTCCCCAGCAATACATCATTTTTAAAGGCCCTACGCGCAGTCCATAATAAACCGGTATGCCTATTTGTAAAATATCAAGGCTATTTTGAGCTGCAATGCCCTTATTCTCCAGGTCTTTTTCTAAAGCAAAATTATAAAACACCTCGCCGCCGATCGAAAAGAAGCTTTTTTTGCCCAGGTTTTTATTCAGTATATACCCCAAAGAAAAAGCCGGATATTTTTTAGAATGAATGGGAAAAGGCTCTTTTACGCCTCCTAAAAGCTGCATATACCCCGTCCATTTCTTGTTTTTAAGCCCCTCTTTTGCACGATCGAAGGTTGCTGTGTCCGTCACCAGGGGTTTTTGTTTGCCAAAGGCATACGCCAGCCCTAAAGATGCCGATGGAATATTAATGCCTAAATTAGGTTTAGTAATAGCCCCATTGGAAATGTGATAAAAATTAATACCTGCTTTCAGCTGAATATTTTGCACCGGTTTTACATAAAACTCTAAACTCCCTAAGGTAGTAGCGTTGAGGTGAGAGCCAATGGCATTGTTTTTATAATTGCTCACCGCATTAAACGTTTTGGTGATATAGGATAGGCCCCAGCCTATGCGGATAGCCGTGTCAAAATATTTCGATTTTATAACAGGAAAAGAAAGATAGGGGGTGATTTGATACGAATAGCCAATTTGCTGTGGGTTTTTATAATCGGTCATCGAAAGGGAAAATCCCCATTTCGGGAACCGGTATAAGGTATGCCAGGCTTTATTTCCGAAGGTCGAAAGTCGATAATCGAGCTCATACAAAACCGGATTTCCGGTAATAATGCTTCTTAATTCAGGATGATGGATCAAAACAAAACCTTTGTAGTAGTTTAGCTGGATAGAATGGGGATAATCGGAGCTTTGTGCCTTGCTTGTATGAAACATAAAGCAAATGCATATCAGAAACCAAAAAATAGGCTTATTTTTAAGCTTTAAAAATAAAGGCATGATCGAAATTAATAAAAAAGAGGCAATGGAAGCATTTGAGCGGATATTAAATATCATGGACGAGCTGCGTGAAAAATGCCCCTGGGATCAAAAACAGACTATTCAAACTTTGCGAAAACTGACCATTGAAGAGACTTACGAGTTAGCCGATGCCATCACCAATAATGATTTTGAAGAGGTCAAAAAAGAACTGGGCGATGTTTTATTGCACATTATTTTTTATGCAAAAATTGGCAGCGAAGAAAATAAATTTACCATTACCGATGTCATCAATAGCCTCTGCGAAAAACTAATTGTTCGTCACCCGCACATATACGGCGATGTTACCGTGAATGATGAGGAAGATGTAAAAAGAAACTGGGAACAAATTAAGTTAAAAGAGGGCAAAACTTCCATTTTACAAGGAGTGCCGGTTTCGTTGCCGGCCATGACCAAAGCCAATCGCATACAGGAGAAAGTAAAAAGTGTAGGGTTTGATTGGGATAATAAAGAACAAGTCTGGGCCAAGTTAAATGAAGAGTTGGCGGAACTGCAGGCAGAGGTTTTGGTGAATGATACCGAACGCATTGAAAAAGAAATGGGCGATGTGTTGTTTTCGGTGATTAATTATGCCCGTTTTTTAGACGTGGATCCGGAGAATGCTTTGGAAAAGACCAATAAAAAATTCATGGCTCGGTTTCAGTATATGGAGAAAAGGGTGAAAGAAAAAAATCTGGATTTAAACCAGTTAAGCTTAGCGGAGATGGATGTTTATTGGGATGAAGCGAAGAAGATTTATCAATAGTTTTTCATTTTTCTTATAAGGACTTTCGTCTCCGAAGTAAATTCGGAGCAGGCTATTGTGAGGACCTGTACTGAGCGGCAGTCGAAGTACGAAGCAATCTATTTCTTCTTCTGAAAGAAAAGAGAAACAACATACCAATTTTTGTATATGTTTTCGAGAAGCAAGGGAGCGCAACCGGTCTAATGGGCTGGGCGGGCTACGATTATGACTAGTACAATAAACCTATCCGTAAAGTATTGGCAAAAGTTTATTTTTCCACCACAAACTTACCTCTAAAGATCCCATCTAGGTCAGTAACAATCGAATAAAAGTATAATCCATTTGAAAAGTTGTTAGAATTAATTACCGGTGAAGAGTTTTGTCCTGTTTTGTATACTTCTCTGCCTTGTAAGTCAAATATTGTTAACCATTTTATTTGATGGTTATTTGGAACAAGAATATAAGATTGAGTTTTAATTGGGTTTGGGTAGATTAATGAGATAATTTTGTTTCTTTCCGATTGATTCTCATATGATAAAGGAATATTATCTACAATTACGGTATAAGATGTTGTCACTTGACAGTTATCAATATCATCAATAGTTAAAATGTATTGTGTGGTTGTGTTAGGATTCACGGTAACTTGAGAGTCCAGAGTTGAGGATATGTTGTAGTTAGGCACCCAAGAATAAGCAACGACTTGTGGATATAAAATAGGAGCGCTGAGTAGAACACTATCGCCACTTAAGATGTAATAATTAGTATTTACTGTGTCTCCCCCAGGACTAGAGAAAGTTACATTTACAGTATCATAGCATACTGAACCAATGAAGTCTGTCATTGTTAAAACAAACGTAACTAGATCAGTACTTGGACTGGGATAATTAACCAATTGTAAAGCGGAGGCTGTAGTGTCTGAAAGAAAAAAGGATGCAGGATTATCTAGATTGTTAGTGTCTAATTGAATAGTACTCCAAGAAAATGTATATGGTGCAACACCTAGTGTTATATTTGGAGTTATCTGGTAAACCTGTCCTTGTGGACAAGCATAAAAATCTTCACCTATACTTACACTACATTGTGAATAAATATGGTTTAGACTAACAGTCATTACAACAGTAAATAAAAGGTAGATTCTTTTCATCGTTTTAAAATTTTTTCCAACATTTTGCACTTCATGATAAAAGTATGATGGCTTTGAGTGTATTAGTCATCGTATTAAGTATAAAAAACGATGCGTTTTATCCTAAAAGCACCAATCCCGATAGCTATCGGGACAAATTTACTCACAAATAGCAAACCTGCAAATATTTTTAAAACATCTTTTCTTTTCCTTTTAATCCCGAATGCTTTCGGGATTCAGGTTGCGTTGCAATGGAATACTGATGTTTATTGACCTACACGCATTGCTATTTATACAATGTTAGCACACGTTTAGCTTAAATACATTGCAAATTTTCTTTTTCTCTCGCTTGACTGAATTTCCCGATATTTATCAAAAAGCTCCGCTTTTTTTAATAAATCCTGTTTTATCCATCTATATGCATCATAATGTTGTTCCCCTTTCTTGCCAGCTTCTTTGAAATAAATTATTTCGTGAACTAATATTTCTGAATTGGCAAGTTGAATTTCAAAAAATCCAAAACGTGTTAAATTATCTGGGCTTTTTTTATGCTGAAAATAACCAGTCCCATGATTAGAATTACTACTATCCATAGTAATAACACTATTAAAATCCTCGTGCCCTAATGCTGATATTCCGTTTTTAATAATAAACTTATTTTTATCCCTGGTAAGTTCAAAGCATCTAAATACTTTATCTTCTCCTCTATCATATTTATTATAGGCAAGATAAATTCCTTCATATTGTGAGTATTCTTTCTTGAATTTATTATTTACAATTTTTTTTCTAATCCAATCAACAACTAATGTAAGTACAACTCCTAATATAGCGCCAAAAAAAGCACCAACTATTAGAAAAAGAATATCATTACTTTCCTTAGATGTATTTGTAAGCTCATTAAGTTCTCTTAAAATTTTAGTTTGATTGGTTGATAAAATGTTATTAACTGAATCATTATTAATTAGGTATTTTTGCATTTTCACAAGAAGAGAATCTTGACTAATTATTGTAT
>CAYOHR010000006.1:45262-58500 GCA_964403835.1 uncultured Flavobacteriales bacterium | reverse complement strand
TTTATTATGGCAAATTAACTAAAAATTTTCATATCATCCAAAGCTGAAAAGCCTATTTAAAGGGGTTTTGAGATTATTTGTCCTCTAAAGAAGTTATAATTTTATCTTCTTGAGCCATTTTAGTGAGATTATTTTTTTGAAGAATTTCTCGAGCTAAATTTAAATAATTAATTGCCCCTATAGAAGCCGCATCATACATTATAATGGTTTGGCCATGCCCTGGAGCTTCACTTAACTTGGTGTTTCGACTAATAATAGTATCAAATACCATTTGTTGAAAATGCGTTTTTACTTCTTCTACCACCTGATTGGCTAATCGTAAACGTTGATCGTACATGGTTAAAAGCATGCCTTCAATCTCTAAATCAGGATTTAAATTAGGTTGCCCCTGAACAATTTTTATGGTATTTAGTAATTTACCTAATCCCTCTAAAGCAAAATATTCGCATTGCACCGGAATAATAACAGAATCAGCTGCACATAAGGAGTTAACAGTGATTAATCCTAAGGATGGAGAGCAATCAATGATAACAAAATCATATTCTTCTTTTGCTTTTTGAAGACTTTGTTTCAGCATTTTTTCCCGGTTCGGGAGATTAATCATTTCAATTTCGGCTCCTACTAAGTCTATATTAGCGGGCAAAAGATCTAAAAAGGGATTGTCTGTTTTTAAAATAAAATCTTTTGGATCTAGGCCATCCACCATACATTCATACACACTTGTTTTGATGTTTTTTGGGTCAAATCCTACTCCGGAGGTTGAATTTGCTTGCGGATCAGCATCAACCAAAAGGGTTTTATACTCTAAAGCCCCCAAAGCCGCTGATAAATTAATAGAAGTAGTTGTTTTGCCTACGCCACCTTTCTGATTTGCTACTGCAATTATTTTTCCCATAATGAAATGATATTTAAAAATTTGAAATGGATCCTATTTCCATCAAATGTAAAGTTAAACCATTTTTTTGGAATAATTGGAATGCGTTTTCATGATCGATCTTAATATAACCAAAGGTATCGTAGTGCATTCCTATAATTTTTTTGCACTGAATAAAATTTGAAGCTTGAATTGCATCCGAAATTCCCATGGTAAAATTATCACCAATAGGCAAAAAAGCAAAATCGAGCTTAAATTTTTCGCCTATTAGCTTCATATCATAGGTTAAAGCAGTGTCTCCCGAATAATAAAAGGTGCCTTGTTTTGTTTCAATAACACATCCGTTTGGGTTTCCGCCATACGCACCATCAGGCATACTGCTGGAATGTTCCGCTTTTACAAGGTGTATTTTTCCAAAATTGAAATCCCAGCTTCCGCCGGTATTCATGGGATGTGTTTTTTGCACTCCTTTTTTCTGAAACCAGTTTACAATTTCCCAATTAGAAATGAGCGTTGCATTTGAATTTTGTGCTATTTGCAAGGCATCGGCAACATGGTCCTCATGTCCGTGCGATATATATATGTAATCGGGTTTAAGGGTTGTTATATCAATTTTTTTTGCGAGTTCATTGGGTGTAATAAACGGATCGGTTAATATGCTTACGCCATCTATGGTTATTAAAAAGCAAGAATGACCTAAATAATTGACTTGTATCATAAATTCAGCTTGAAAAAATGCAATTTACAAAAACGAAATTATTTTTAATGAAAAAGCAGGAGGAAATTTTGAACAGGGAATCGCTACAAATATTCTTTCAATATTCGGGCTTTGCTAATGCCAATATAATGCGCTATTTCTTCTTCACTGGCTTCTTTTATGCGTTTTATCGATTTAAATTCTTGCAGTAATAATTCAGCCGTTTTGGGACCAATTCCATCAATATCGCTTAGGGATGTTTTAGATAGTTTTTTTGATCTGCGATTGCGATGATGCGTAATACCAAAGCGGTGAGCTTCGTTTCGCAAATGCTGAAGCACCTTTAAAGATTCCGATTTTTTATCTAAATATAAGGGAAGAGGATCTTCGGGAAAATAGATTTCTTCTAATCGTTTGGCTATTCCTACCACGGCAAGTTGACCGTAAACACCTACTTCTTTTAATGATTCAATGGCAGCGCTTAATTGACCTTTACCTCCATCAATCACAATCAATTGTGGAAGCGGTTGTTTCTCGTCCACCAAACGTTTATACCGACGAAAAATGACTTCTCGCATGGTCGCAAAATCATCGGGCCCTTCGACCGTTTTTACATTAAAGTGCCGATATTCTTTTTTACTGGGTTTGGCATTTTTAAATACCACACAGGCCGAAACAGCATCAGTTCCCTGAAAATTTGAATTATCAAAACATTCAATATGCCTAGGCAATTCTTTTAAATGGAGGTCGTTTTGGAGGGTTTGTAAAATGCGGTTTTCGTGTTTTAAAGGATCAATGGCATCTTCTTTTTTCCTTTTCTCAAACAAATAATACCGCGCATTTCGCATCGATAAATCGAGTAATTGTTTTTTATCGCCAATTTTAGGGACTAAAACTTCTACTTTTGGAATGTTAATGCCTAATTCAAAAGGGACCAGCATTTCTTTAGATTCGCTGTTAAACCGTTCTCTTAATTCAGCAATCGCTAATTGTAAAATTTCTTCCTGGCTTTCGTCCAGTTTCTTTTTAACCTCTAAAGTGTGTGACTGAACAATGGAGCCATTCATAATTTTCATGAAATTGATGGCACATTCATCCCCTTCAGTGGCTATGGAGTAAACATCTATATCATTAATATTGGGGTTGACAATGGTAGACTTGCTTTGAAACTGCTCTAAGGTTTCTAATTTTAGTTTAGTTTCATGCGCTTTTTCAAATTCGAAAGCTTCAGCATAATTATTCATCTGTTCTTTCAGTAACTTAATGACAGAGAAGATATTACCTCGTAAAATATGCTTAATTTGTTTAATGGCAACAGAATAATCATCTTCGGTTTGTTTGTTTTCGCAAGGAGCTTTGCAATTGCCAATTTGATATTCTAAGCAGGCGCGGTACTTTCCTTTTTCGATATTATCCTGACTTAAATCTAAAAAACAATTGCGCAAGGGGTAAAGTTCTTTAATTAAATCGAGCAGGGTATGCATAACCTTACCGGAAGCATAGGGGCCAAAATATTCTGATCCGTCTTTTATAATTTTACGGGTCGAAAAAATGCGCGGAAAACGTTCATTTTTAATACAAATCCAGGGATACGTTTTATCGTCTTTTAAAAGGATATTATACCGGGGTTTATATTTTTTAATGAGCGAATTCTCGAGCAAAAGCGCATCAAATTCGGTATCGACCAAAATATACTTGATATCCGCAATTTTACGAACCAAAACGGCTGTTTTGGTGTTATCGTGTATTTGTTTGTTAAAATAGGAGCGGACTCTTTTTTGCAGCGATTTTGCTTTACCGACGTACAAAATCTTATCATCGGCATCGTAATACTGATAAACACCGGGTTTGTCGGGTAAAAAAGCGAGTATTTCTTCTAGTTTTTGATTCATAGACATGCTTAAATATTAGACTGTTAGATGATAGATTTACTAATGTTTCTGTATTTCTCTAACAATCTACCTTCTGATAGTCTAACAATCTTTTTCTGCCAATTCATTTAGATCTCGCAAAGCGCCAGCTTAATTTGATGCATTAACGTTTCTTTTACCAGTTGTTTAATTCCCTTTTTTAGTTGAAATTTTCTTTGTTTCTTTTTCAAAATCGCTTTCAAAAGTCTGATCTTGTGTTATTCGGAATTTTTCATATTCCTTTTCAGCCAATTTTTTTGCTACCTCATGTTTTACGTTTCCGGCATCTTTTAAAATTTGATATTCATTAAATTGCAAGAAGACATCGAGCTTTGAAATCCATTCTGTCATTTTCATGGGTATTTGCCTTGCTGCCTGATTTTCTGCATAGTCTAAATACATGGTTACAATGCGCTCTAGTTCTTTAATTTCCTTTTCAATTAAATAATTCTTAGCTACGGAAACATCCGTCTTTAAAATTTTTCCTTTCGGTGCATTTTTCCAAGTCTGTAAACCCATATTAGGTTTTGTTGAACTTACTCGTTCTGCAATTATTTGAGCAGCGGTTTTGCCTGTTATTGCCCAATGTAATTTATTTTGAACCGTCTTAAAGAAAGATTGGGTTATTTCAGTATCTGCTTTATAATCGATACTACATTGTTCGTAGATATCAGTAATTTTCAAATAAAAACGCCTTTCGCTGGCACGTATTTCACGTATACGTTCTAATAATTCGTCAAAATAGTCTTTACCAAATTGTTTACCCTGCTTTAATCGTTCATCATCTAATACAAACCCTTTAATGATAAATTCTTTAAGCGTTTTAGTAGCCCAAATACGAAACTGAGTTGCTTGAAAACTATTTACTCGATATCCCACAGCAATAATTGCATCTAAATTATAGAAATCAACATCTCGAGATACATTTCGATTCCCTTCTTTTTGAACTACTCTAATTTTTCGAGTAGTTGAAACCTGCTCTAATTCACCGCTTTGGTATATTTCTTTTAAATGGTAGGTAATCGTGTTACTTTCAACACCAAACAACTCAGCCATCTTTTTTTGGTTAAGCCAAAATGTTTCTTCCTGAAAAAACACCTCCACTTTTACATCGCCATTAGGGGTAGAGTAAAATATGATATCGTTAGATAGCGAGGATAATTCTTTACTCACAATAAATTAACGTTTAATTGATGTTTTATATTTTATGTTTTGTTGTTCGGGCATTTTAGTTATTTCTATACTGATCCACAATATCTTTTGATGCTATTTCATCACCCACTTTTTATCTCAAAACTCATCACTCATAATTTATAACTTAAATTACTTCCACCAAAAAATAGTTCTTTTTACCCCTTTGTAAAATAACGTATTTGTTGTTAATTAAATGTTCTTTACTTAGTTTAAAATCTTCTTTTACCTTTACTTTATTCACCAAAATAGAGTTTTCTTGCAGGGCCCTGCGGGCTTCCCCGTTCGATTTTAAAAAGCCGGTTTTGGCAGCTAATAAGTCAATAATGGATAATCCTGCTTCTATTTCGCCCAAGGCTAATTTATTTTGAGGCACACCTTGAAACACAGACAGGAATGAGCTTTCCGGAATGTTATTCATTTGATCAAAGGTGGTATTTCCAAATAAAATATCCGAAGCTTGTACAGCTAATAGATAGTCTTGAGGGGAATGGACTAATTCTGTAATTTCTTTTGCCAACAATTTTTGTAAATTAAACTGATGGGGCGCTTTTTTGTGCTCTTCAATCTGATGGTCAATTTCTTCTTTTTTCAAAAAGGTAAAAATCTTGATAAACCGCTCGGCATCTTCATCGGCCACGTTTAACCAGTATTGGTAAAACTGATAAGGACTTGTTTTATTGGCATCTAACCAAACATTTCCGCCTTCTGATTTACCGAATTTACTACCATCGGCCTTGGTAATTAAAGGAGCAGTAAAAGCAAAGGCCTCCCCGCCTTCTTTGCGTCGAATTAATTCGGTTCCGGTTAAAATATTTCCCCATTGGTCGGAGCCTCCAACCTGTATTTTGCAATTTTTATGCTTGTATAAGTAATAAAAATCATACCCTTGTACCAGTTGGTAGGTAAATTCGGTAAAGGACATGCCGGTTTCTAGTCGGTTTTTAACCGAGTCTTTAGCCAGCATATAGTTTACAGTAATGTGTTTCCCTACATCCCGGATAAAATCAAGAAAAGTAAAATCTTTAAACCAATCGTAATTATTAACCATTTCGGCATCGGATTTACCTGTTCCAAAATCTAAAAATTTCTCCAATTGTTTTTTTTGCGCATTTAAATTATGTTGAAGGGTATCCATATCCAACATTTTACGCTCTTCTCTTTTGCCGGATGGGTCCCCAACCATGCCCGTGGCTCCTCCAACCAACGCA
Source organism: uncultured Flavobacteriales bacterium (assembly GCA_964403835.1). Lineage (GTDB taxonomy): Bacteria > Bacteroidota > Bacteroidia > Flavobacteriales_G > JALEGO01 > CAYOHR01. The sequence goes on along the minus strand of CAYOHR010000006.1, from coordinate 52,617 downwards.
AAGGGCTTGTGTCCTGCTAATTGCAAGTGTTTTAAAAGTATAATAGGCACTAAATTACCAATGTGTAAAGAATCGGCAGTAGGATCGAAGCCCGCATAAACGTGCGTACATTCTTTATTGAGCTGTTCTTCGGTGCCCGGTGTAATATCTTGCAAAAGGTTTCGGTAGGTAAGTTCTTGTATTAGGGACATGGTTGAGTGATAAGTGATGAGTTATGAGTGATGAGTTTTTCAGATTCTAAAAATTTCAACAACGTGCTTAGATCTTTATTATTAAGCCTAAAAGAGGGCACATTAATCTCCATTGCTCAAAAATAGCAATACTTGAGTTAATTGACAATGGATAATGGATAATTGATCATGCGTAGCATGGTAGAGTCACGTAATTTATAATTCTTCATTCGTAATTCTTCATTCGTAATTCATAATTGATATTTTTGTAAAATGAATTTCGGAATTTTTCACATTCTCAATTTAATAGGTTCTCTCGGGCTTTTCATCTTTGGTATGAAAATAATGAGCGAGGGAATTCAGCGCGCTGCCGGAAATGGTTTACGCGAAGTATTAAAGTCGATGACTAAAAATCGATTTTTTGGAGTAATGACCGGTTTTTTGGTTACGGGTATTATTCAGTCTTCCGGCGCCACAACGGTCATGGTAGTGAGTTTTGTAAACGCAGGTTTAATGTCGGTTGCCGAAAGCGTGGGCGTAATTATGGGAGCTAATATTGGAACCACTATTACGGCTTGGTTGGTTTCTATATTGGGATTTAAAAATAATGCCATTACCTTTTGTTTACCCATTATAGCCCTTGGTTTTCCAATGCTTTTTATGAAAAAAGCAAAATTTTGGGGTGAATTTTTAATTGGTTTTGCCTTGTTATTTATGGGTTTGGAAGAACTAAAAAATTCGGTTCCTACCATAGAAAACAACCCGGAAATGGGCTTGTTTTTAAACAATTTTTCAAACCTGGGTTTTTGGGAAAATTTAATATTTATTGCTATTGGGGTCGTACTTACGTTAATTATTCAATCATCCAGTGCCAGTATGGTATTAGCCATTACCATGTGTCACCAAGGTTTAATGCCATTAGAGTCATCAGCAGCCATGATTTTAGGTGCAAACATTGGAACCACCATAACCGCACATTTAGCCGCATTAATGGGAAATGTATTAGCAAAAAGAGCCGCGCTAATTCATAGTTTATTTAATATTTTTGGTGTTAGCTGGATGATTGTAGTAATGCATTATGTGTTACAAGCGATTGATATTGTTTTTATTCAAGACATCCTAAACAAACCTTCTTCTTTTACAAATTCAGCTTCTGTACCTTTGGCGCTATCTATGTTTAATAGCCTTTTTAGTATTTTAAATATGCTATTACTCATTTGGTTTATTCCTCAATTGGTTAAATTATCTGAAAAAATTGTGCCATCTAAAGGGAAAGAAGATTTACAGCATCATTTAGAGTTTTTTCCGGTAGGTTTAGTGGCTTCATCAGAGCTTTCTATTGTAGAATCAAAAAAAGAGGTGGTTAAATTTGGAGAAATCACCCGCAGAATGTTAGGTTTTTTTAAGAGTTTGCTTGTAAACAGCAATGAAGAAGAGATAGAAAAATTAATTTCTCGCACTAAAAAATACGAAGAAATAACAGATAAAATGGAGGTTGAAATTGTAAGCTATCTGATAAAAATATCGGAAAGTGAGCTTTCGGAAGAGACTACTATAAAAATACGCAGCCAGTTAAGCATTGTTCGTGATTTAGAGCGTGTTGCTGATATTTTTTATCAAATGACCAAAGTTATTGAACGAAAACGCGAAGCCAAAATTTGGTTTACGCCTGAACAAAGAAATAACTTAATGGCTATGATTATATTAGTCGATGAAGCTTTTGAGTTGATGATAAAAAACCTGGCCGGATCTGAAAATGAAATAGATTTTAAAGCCGCTAAAAGCATAGAAGCTAAAATAAACACCAAAAGAGATGAGCTGCGCACTCAACACTGGATAAATATAGAAAACCGCGATTATGATATTAAAAACGGCCTTATTTACAGCGATTTATTCTCTTCTTTAGAAAAAATTGGCGATCAAATTATTAATGTTTCTGAGGCTTTGATGGGGGAGATATGAGAGTTAGTTTCAGGCTCCCAACTTATTCATTTCTACTAACACAAAATCGGCTAATTCCTTTACGTAGGCTTCGTCAAATCGGAATTTAATTCCGGCCGCTTCGTATATTTCTGGAATAGATCTTTTGTTGCCCAAAGCCAATGCTTTTTTGTAGTTTTCGATGCCTAATTTTGGATTGGTTTTATAGTTTTTCCAAACAGCAATAGCGCCTAATTGCGCAAAACCATATTCGATATAATAAAAAGGAACTTCAAAAATGTGTAATTGCTTGATCCACGATGATTTACGTATGTCTTCAATGCCCTCCCATGAAATTACGTTCGAGCTAAATTTCTGAATCATGTCATGCCATGCAGCATTTCTTTCTTCCGCTGTATTCGTCGGGTTTTCGTATAACCAATGCTGAAATTTATCAACCACCGCAATCCACGGTAAAGCCTGTATTACTTTCTGTAAATGCTCTTTTTTGGCGCGTTTTAATTCTTCTTCATTTTCAAAAAACAAGTCCCAATGATCCATAGAGATTAATTCCATGCTCATAGAAGCTAATTCAGCCACTTCCGAAGGGAAGCTCTTAAAATCAGTAATTTCTAGGTCTTTGGTGAGGTAAGAATGCACTGCATGTCCGCCTTCGTGCATCATGGTTACCAAATCGCGCAATAAACCTACCGAATTCATGTAAATAAAGGGCAAACCCGATTCAAAAAGTGGGTAATTAAAACCTCCCGGTGCTTTTCCTTTTTTCGAATCTAAGTCTAAATGACCATTTTCTTTCATTAAAGTAATGCAATCGCCAAAATCTTTATCAATTTTATAAAAAGCAGTAATGGCTTTTTCTACCAGTTCATCGGCGCTGGTAAAGGGTTTTAAGGCTGGTTTTCCGGTAATATCTACTTCCGTATCCCAGGGATATAATTTATCTAAATTTAATTTGGATTTGCGTTCGGTATGGAACTGATTTAATAAAGGAACTATGCTTTTTTCGATGGATGAGTGGAACAAAAAACAATCTTCTTTGGTGTAATCAAAGCGGCACATGGCAGCAAACATATAATCTCTAAAATTGTCATATCCTGCATTTTTAGAGACTTCTTGTCTAATTTTTATCAAATCATTAAACAGTTCCTGTAATTTAGGTTCGTCTTGTTTTCTTCGGTTTTCAGATTTTAGAAAAACATCTTTCCGCTTATCCCGATTTAAATCTTTTAAATACAAACCGACCTTTTGCATGGTTATTTCCTGGCCATCTACCTCAATGGTCATTTCGCTATTAATAGCGCCGTATTTTTGAGATTCTACCTGTAATTTAGAAAGTAAAGGAACATTTGCATCGCGATAAATCTCTAATTTTCTTTTTAAATGCTTTAAAAAGACGTTATAATCGGCCGATAAGGCTTTTATATTCGGGTTTTGAATTAATTTTTCGTCTAATTTGTTCTGAAAAGGAGCAATGTTGGGTTCAATATGCTCAACAAAATAGTTAAACTCATTAGTCAATTCAACATCGGTGGTGTCTATATTCATTTTGATATAGCGCCATGCTAATTCTTCTTCTAAAACAGCATCGAGTTCACTTCTATTCAGAAGCCACTGGTTTAGGGTAGTAAGATCAGAAATTTGAAATTGTAATAGATTTTCGAAATAGGGCTTAACGCTATCCCAATCTTTAATTATAAGCTGATTAGGAACAAAATATCTTTTTTTTTTAAAGAAGGAGCCGAAACACTCATGTTTTGTATTATTTAGACTTGATAGAAACTATTTTTTTAGGAGCAGCGGGTGCTTTTTTAACCTCCGCTTTTTTAGAAGCTGATTTTGCCGTTGGTTTGGCTTTTATAGTTTTTCCAACAACGGGTGTAGTTGCTTTATCTGCGGCAGCTTTTTTGCCCGCAGCAGGTTTAGCTTCGCTATCTTTTTCGCCTTTTTCTTTTTTCTCAGGATCCAATAAAAGAAGCTTTTTTTCTAACAAAGAGTTATACCATTTTAACGCTTTTTTTATATCTGAAGGATATACTTTATCTACATCATAATTAGGTACAACGGCAGAAAAATATTTTTTTAAATCTTCATTTTTAGACAAATCAACACTTATTTTTTTGCCTTTTTCATGGGTATGAATAGACTTAAAAATTTCGCGAAGAGGTTTTTCGCCTTCTTCTGTATAAATACTAATATCCTCTAAAGAGCTTATGTTTTCAGAAACATACACCGGAAATCGTTTGCCATCTTCTAATGATTCGGCAACAATTCCATTTTTCATTTGTCCAACTAATTTAAACAAACCAGTTCTGCCACTAATTGCAAGTATCTTTTTATAATCTTCCATAGAAGGAATTAATTTTAAACAAATATACTATTCAAAGCTGATTTTACAAGCGTATATACCAACAAATTATCGAACTAAATAATTTATACGCTTACAAATCAGCAAATATTGGATTTTTGAGAGCTCTTTATTTGTTTCAGCGTGTGATAAAGCGTGATTTTTAGAAATCTGAAAATAGGTATTTTTACTGAATAAACCTTTTTCCTAATTCATAGGGACCGACCTCTAAGCATTTTCTGTATCACGAGCACACAACCTTATCCATTATCAATTATCCATTGTCAATTGTAAATTATCCATTGCGTACTTCGACTGCGCTCAGCACAGATCCTCGCAATGATTGAATTTTAGCAAGTATAACTCAATGCTGTACCACTATTTTCCGAACCAAAGAGGTTTCTTTTGATTGTAATTCTAAAAAATAAATCCCCGCAGGTAAACCCTTCAGCGTGAGGCTAGTAGTAGGTTGCGTTAAATTAAATTGCCGAACAATAATCCCCTGATCATTGATCAGTTTTACATGGTATATACTTTTAAAATTCAGCATTTGAACAGTCAATTTATCTGTTGAAGGATTAGGATAAATATGGACCCCAACATTTTCTTTCATTGGTAAAGCAACCCCCGTAACAAAGTCACTATATTTTTTATTTGCCGAATCCGAAGCACTCAATAAATCAGGCAAACTATCTGCTGCCAATAAAGCAAAAGCAACTTTTTGTGTATCGCCCACGGCAATATTAAATGGGCCACAACTCACTACATGCGCAATATCGCTCCCCACTGTTAGACCAGCTGTAAATCGGTTATTGGATAAAGAAGTATATTTTTCATTGCTGTCAAACCCGTCGGTTAAATCTATTCCGCCTTGTCCACCGGCTTCCTGATCAAAAGCATAATGTTTAAAATTATAAGTATTTGTTAGACAGCGAATTCCGGCATAATAATGTACACCGGATTGGATAGAATAAGCGTATCCCAAATGGCGCAGACTGTCTGTTTCTACACTGTTTTTTGTTAAATCACCAATGTCCCAATCGGCAAAAATACCCGCGTACACATTGTTTAATACGGAAGTTCCTTTATTTATTAAGTTATACTCCACAATAACATATTTTTGGTTTCCGGCCGAATTCCAGGCAAATCCTTTATATAAAACATGAATAGGCAATTTATTAACCCCTGCATAATCATCATTCATTTCGCCTTCTACATCAAATTCAGAAACCACATTGGGCGTTTTATGTACATTGTTTAAGCTCATAAAATCATCGTCGTTTATACCGGCGTCTTTTATTCGACTCGAAACATTATTCGGGGTACCAATCATTAATCCGCCTTCATACAGTAAATTACTTCCACTCATAAAAGGGTAAACAAAACCTAAACCTTGTTGATGTTGTGTAAAATCGTTAAACCCGAAATTTCCTTTACTGTTAATGGTTGTAGCAATTTCGTTAATCATTAAGTTGATGTAATCTTTATGAATAACAAAAGATATATGCTCTGTTATAGTATAGGAGCCATCTGTAAGGCTTATATCTAAATCAACCGGCGTGTTTAAAGGAACGTTAGAAGCAATGTTTAATATCCAAGGATTCGCGTTATTATCCGCCATAGAATTTATATTCATCACTCCAAAATTGATAGTGGGATTTGTAATGCTTACATATGAAGAATTGGTGCTTAACGTAGCGTTTAAATTGCCCGTAGCGGCCAAATAATTAATAAACGTTGTTTTTAGGGATACCGTACTTCCCGGTGAAAAAACATCCCCTTGTTGATCTGTTAATATGTATGATTCTAATTCAATAGCCGGAGTAGGATATTCATTTTGCAAAGCATTCCATAAATTAATTCTCCCTGCACCTAATTTCCCTATGTATAGGGGATTCTGTGCATATATATCATCAGCAGTGGCTTTTAATAAGGCACCCACTTGCAAATTGTTCAGATTGGGGAAATGCGATTTTATAATGCCTGCAGCTCCTGCGGCAATAGGTGATGCAAAAGAAGTTCCGGTGGCATATCCGTAACCTCCATTATACGTAGTGGTATAAACCGCTTCGCCGGGTGCACACACATCTATTTTTTGTCCATAACTGGATGTTCCGGATTTAGCATCAGTATTATTTGTAGCGGCAATAGAAAGTGCATGCTGGTATGCTGCCGGATAAACTTTGTCTTCATTATTACTGTTGCCTGCGGCGCATACTACCAAAGCGCCTTGGGTGATGCTCGCATAATTAATAACATCTTGTTCGTAAAACGAAAATTCGCTATTGCCCCATGAACAATTAATGATGGTGGCCCCATGATTAGCCGCATAAACAATGCCTTCATACCCAAATGGAATGCTGGAACCCGTACCTACCCGAATGGGCAAAATCCTGCATTTAAAACCGGTTCCGGTAACTCCCAAATTATTATCAGTGGTTGCTCCCACCAGGCCAGCTACCATAGTGCCATGCGATGAAGCAAAGGAGTGCGCATCCGGATCAGAATTCTGATTGACAAAATTCCATCCGCTGTGGTTGTCTGTATATCCATCATGGTCATTATCAATCCCATCCGGAAGATCATGATAATTATGTTTTATAGAGTTTATTAAATCGGGATGATCCATATCCATGCCATTATCAATAATAGCAATGACTATGTTTGAGTCTCCCTTATCTATATCCCATGCCAGGTAAGCACTAATTTTATCTAATTGCCATTGGGAGCTAATATCTAAGTCATTCGGCGTATATAGTAATTTTGAAATATACCGGGGTTCAACATATTCGAAAAACGGAAGTTTTTTAAGAAGGGTGATAACCCGGGCTAAAGGATATGTACCTACGTATTCTAAAGCATAAATAAGCGATAAATCGACCGGATTTAATGTGGTATTA
>CAYOHR010000006.1:0-45252 GCA_964403835.1 uncultured Flavobacteriales bacterium | reverse complement strand
TCAAAAGAATTAACGAATGGGAATTGTTGTCGAGTTTTTATTTCAATATTTGGGAAATTTGCTTTTAAAATGCCATGGATGCCCGAATTTGCTTCTTGTTCAGAAACGCCTTTTTTTAATTTATAAACGCATGTATTGTTTATATAGTCCTGGTCCGGGACTAATAAAGCCAGGTTTTTTTGTGAAAAACCCGAGGCACAAATAAAAAATACCAATAAGAAATAAAAATATTTCATTAAAAAGCACATATACGATAAAGGTAGTAAAATCAAAAAAAATTAATAGCGATTACAAAAATAAATCCCCTTCGGAATCTTCCTGAATAATGGCATTTTTTATACTTGTATTCAGCTCAAATCCAATTAATAAAATGGTTGAGTTAAGGTCTATCCAAAGCATTAAAACAATAAGTGCACCAATAGAGCCGTATAATTTGTTGTATTGTCCAAAATTATTAATATACCACCCAAAACCAATGGAAACGAAAATAATTAAAAAGGTGGCCATAGAAGATCCGGCTGAAAAAAATCGCCAGTTTTCGCGGTTAACAGGAGCAAAATAATAAAGAAATGAAATAATCAGATAAACAAAGGTGACAATCAACACATAATTTGAAAATTTCAACAAATAAAAACCAAGGTCTTTAATCATCCATCCTTTCTTAACCATGTATTCTAAGCCCATATCTCCGGCAACCGTAAGCAGTATGGTAAGAAATAATAATAGCACAAATGTGATCATCAAAAAAAAGGCGACTAATCTTTGTAGATAGGGGTTTCGCTTGTCTTTTATATGAATGGAGTGATTGAAAGAATCCATCATGGCATTAAATCCATTGGTAGCAAAATAAACCGTTAATAAAAAAGAGAAGGACAATAAGCCGCTACGTTTTTTGCTTATAATATCATAAATGGTTTCTTGGCTAATCTTATAAATATCTTTGGGCAGCCAAACTTTCAATTCTTGCATTAAAAACTCCGCATAGTCCTGATCGGGTAAATAGGGCGTGTGTGAGAATAAAAACGGTAAAAGAGTAAATAAAAAGATAATTCCCGGAAAAATAGCCAAAAAGAAAGTAAATGAAATAGAGGAAGCACGCATGCTAATAGCCCCTTTTTCCCAGGCTTTTATGAAGTGATACAATACATCATAAATAGATTCGCCATCAAACCCAGGTAACGTATGTTTTTTGAGAAAACCATACAATCGATTTTTTATAAGATTAAATTTCTCTATTAAGGTTTTGAACATATTACACCGCTTTAAGGCTAAGATCTAAACTGTTTATATGATGTGTAAGTGCTCCGACCGAAATATAATCAACCCCGCATGCGGCATATTCCCGAATATTATCAATATTAATTCCGCCTGACGATTCTGTCTCATAACTTCCGTGAATGAGTTCAACAGCTTTTTTTGTATCGGGGGGACTAAAATTATCTAACATAATCCGGTGAATGCCTCCTATTTGTAAAACTTCGTTTAGTTCGTTAAAATTGCGGACTTCAATTTCAATATTTAAACGTTTATGTTTTTCGCTTAAATAATCTTGTGTTTTGGCTATGGCTTTTTTAATTCCCCCGGCAAAATCAACATGATTATCTTTAATCATAATCATATCATATAAGCCCATTCGGTGGTTTTCGCCCCCGCCTATTTTTACGGCCCATTTTTCAATTAAACGCAAACCGGGAGTGGTTTTTCGAGTATCTAAAACATGCGCTTTAAAATCTTTAATTTTATCAACAAACTTAGCTGTATTGGTTGCAATGCCCGACATGCGTTGCATATAGTTAAGCAAAAGGCGCTCAACCATTAATAATTTTTGAGAAGGACCTTCTAAAAAAAAAGCAATATCACCATACTTCACTTTTTGCCCATCCTTTAAAAGAGGCGTCATTTTTATTTCGGGGGCCAAGGTTTCAATAATCCACGCCGTTAATTCAATACCGGCAATTACGCCTTCTTCCTTTACTAATAATTTTACTTTGCCTGTTTTTAAAGCATCAACACAAGCCAAACTGGTATGATCACCATCACCAATATCTTCTTTGTATGATAGTAATATATGATGGATTATGTCCTCTTTAAAATTTTGGATATTCACAAAAATAAATTTAACTACTGAATTTGAAGTTGGTTAATTTGCCAACTTTCTCCCGCTTTTTTGAGGTAGATATTTACAGTAAATGTTTTATTATTTTCCGACTTCATTTTTCCAACATAATAATAATATCCGGTTTTTGTTTCGCCTTTGGTAGATATATAAAAGCTATCGGTGGGGTGTTCCTGAAAGAAATTTCGCAATATTTGTTCGCCCTGAACATTGCTGCACACTTGCTTTTTACCAACTAATTCAATTTCTAAGCGGGCAGAAAAAAGTTGAGATAATTCCTTTGGGTTTTTCTCATTAAAGGAGCCAACAATTTTAGCTTCTATTGAAGTGGTTTGATAAAGTAGGGATAATATAAATGCGTAAAATAAGCTCATGAGCATATCAGAGTATCAAAAATTAAGCCAAATTAATCAATGATCAATTTTTCGATGTAATTTCCTTTGGCGGTTTTAATGAGCATGAAATATATTCCTTTTCCCCAATTTTCGCTTATTTCATATTGATTGGTGTTAATTATTTCTTGCTTAGAAACCTCCATTAACCTGCCTTGCGCGTCAAATATATGAATCAACTGAATAGGTTCTTTCGTGTACACCATAATTTTTCCCTGACTCGGATTCGGGTATATTTTAACCTCCTCTTTTTGTAAAGTTAAATTATCGATGCCCACAACCGCATGGTGAGCGCTATCCGGATAAATCGCCTGGGTTACGGTCTCGTTGCCATTGACCATGGCCGTGTTAATTTGCAACATGGGTATTTTTCCTCCGGTTTTTAACCATTTATATTCAATGGTTTTTCTAGCAGGCACCTGTAAACCTGCTCCTAAAGTATCAATGTAGATCGAATCTTGGGTAGTTATTTCAGATTTTACAAGAACGGTATTAAAAGTTCCAAAAGGAGTAGTTAAAAAGCCGTAGCCCATGGCATTATTGGCCCTATGAATTTTTTGATTCCAATAAAAAAGACCAGGAATAGTAGCGGTAAACGTTGCATCAGTTGAGTCCTGGTTGGGGTAGGCTAAAGGGAATTTATATATCCGATCGGTTTGGGTATAAAAAACAGGTAAAGGAACATTAAAAATGTTTAAACCTTGTCCTACTTGCTTTAGTTCCGAACTATTTTCTTTAAAAAAATCATATCGTTCAATGGGGACATTTGACATGCCTGGAATTGAATCGGGAAGCCAGTTATAAACCGCATAAGAAGAAATAACGTTGTTGTTTAAACCAATGTAGTTTAAAGAAGTGGGAGATAAAAATTCAACCACATTTTGAGAAATGGGATTTAACGTAGAATAATTCCAGTTTATTCCCATACCCCCACTTGGAATAGCTATGTTTCCTCCAATGCTGTTACTTACCCGGATGGTATCATTTACATTGGGCATATCACTTGATTGAATAGTAACTTGTGCCCATGAATAAAAAGACCATGTGGTCATAAAAATTAAAATGGTAATTTTTCTCATGCTCTTATTTTTTTACGGATGAAAAAGGAATAGGAATAGGAATATTGTAATATACCCGAACCGCTTTGTTATTATATTTAGCAGGCTGCCATGTGGGCATCATTTTTATTACTCGTTCTGCTTCTGCATTACATTCGGGCAAAGTGCTGCTAATAAAGGTTATATCACTTAAAGAGCCATCTGCTTCAACCACCAATCGAATATATATTTTTTCGGTAGATTCTGCTTTTGCAGCTGCTTGTTGGCAATTTAAATTGGATTGTATGAAATCATACATTTTCTCTATTCCGCCCGGAAATTGAGCCTGTTCTTGTAATTTAAACGAAGTGGGTAGCGGTTCTTCCAGGGTGGTAGTGGTGTTCTGAGAAACCATTACGCCTATAAAAGAGCCCAATAAAATGAAAGTTAGCAAAAGTTTTTTCATAACGCTGTTTTTACAAAGTAATGAAAAATACTCGTAATTTTTTAAATAATGGCTTATAAATGCATAAACTTTACCAAAAGGGATGGGAACTACCTTAAAGTAAACTTAATGGGTAAATTAAACTGAACGCGAACGGGCTTTCCTCTATGAAATCCGGGTTTCCAATTAGGCATCATTTTTATCACCCGAACGGCTTCCTGATCACACTCAGGTGCGTTAGCGACTCCTCTTAAAATCCTTATATCACTTAAGGAGCCATCTTTTTCAATAACATACGTTACATAAGCTGTTCCTGAATATCCATTTTTTTTCGCACTTTCAGGGTATTTTATATTGCTATATAAAAACTCCATCAATTTCTGTTCACCTCCAGGAAATTCCGGCATGGTTTCGACAATTATAAGCGGCTCCTCTTTTGGTATTGGGGTTTCAGATACTTCTGGAATAATGACTTCTTTCCCTTCTGAAGGGGCGTTTTGAGCCTTAACAAAGCCATACAATGATATAAAAATCAGGAGTAATAAGATGTGTTTCATCAGAATTTTTTTACAAAGGTAAATGAAAGAGATGGAGTTTTAAATTGATTTTTTTTAAGATACTTTTATAATTCTTAATTGAAAGCATGAAATTAAAAATTGTTTTTATAGGTAAATCGAAGTTCAATTTTATTGAAGATGGGATACAGGAATACCTGCCCAGACTTAGCAAATACATAAAGACAGAGCTTGTGTATTTAAAGGATTATACCTCGCAAAGAAACGAAGCCATCGATTATATAAAACAAAAAGAAGGGGAAGAATTATTGAAAAAAGTAGATCAAAAAGATTATTTGGTTTTATTGGATGAAAAAGGATTAGAATTCAGTTCGGTCAATTTCTCCAAACATTTTGAAAAGTTGATGAATAAATCTATTTCGGGGGATTTGGTTTTGGTAATAGGCGGAGCCTACGGGTTTTCAGAAGAAATTTATAAAAGAGCAAATGAAAAATGGTCGCTTTCAAAAATGACTTTTTCGCATCAATTAATTCGCTTGGTTTTGTTGGAGCAGGTTTTTAGGGCCTTTACCATTATAAAAGGCGAAAAATATCATCATGAGGGGTGAGATTAGATTCCTCCTACGTCGGAATGACAGGTCTAACTTAACGAAGAAAGTAAATAACCTGTGATTCAGGCTTTAACTGCCAATTCCAGGCGGTTTTCATAATGCTTTCCAAGTCGTGTTGAGGTTTCCAACCTAATAATTGCAGGGCTTTGGAGCTATCTGAATAAATAGCCTCTACATCTCCTTCGCGGCGGGGAGCCAATTCGTATGGAACTTTCACACCGTTTACTTTTTCGAAGGTGTTAATCATTTCTAACACGCTCACACCTTGGCCTGAGCCTAAATTAAATACCTCACAGTTTGTTTTGTTTTTTTGCTCCACCACATAATTTAAAGCTAAAATATGTGCATTGGCAATGTCAGTAACATGGATATAATCGCGAACACAAGATCCATCGCGGGTTTTATAATCATTCCCAAAAACCTTCATAGCGCCGCTTAGTTTGGCCGCGGCTCGCGTAATAACAGGAACTAAATTATTGGGGGCCTGCAAAGGTAATTCTCCGTTTAAGCTAGAAACATGCGCGCCTACCGGATTAAAATAACGCAGCATAACAGCAGATAAATGCGGTTTGGTGTGATAAAAATCATGAATCATACGCTCGCCCATTTTTTTGGTTTCAGCATAAGGCGAAAGGGTTTTATCAACGGGGGTATCTTCCGAAACCGGCAAAGAATCAATGTTTCCGTAAATAGAACAGGAAGAAGAAAAAATGAAATACGGAATATCAAATTTTTCAATAGCCTCCAGTACATTCATGAGCCCCAATAAATTGTTTCGATAGTATAAATTAGGAAACTGAACCGATTCTCCCACCGCTTTTAAAGCAGCAAAATGAATAATTCCTTTTATTTCGGGGTTCTTTGAAAGAAACGAGAAAAGATCTTCTCTGTTGGTTAAATCTATTTTTTCGAAAGGGACTTTTTGCTGCGTAATAGCCTCGACCCGGTTATAGGTTTCTGCGCTTGAATTGGAATAATTATCAATCGAAATAGGCTGATATGTTTTCCCTTCTAACATTTCAATAATGGTGTGCGAACCAATATACCCGGAGCCACCTGTAACTAAAATTTTCATACTACTTTTTTCCTTTTTTTAATACTCCTAATACTGCAGGAATAACTGAAACAATAACAATAATAATAGCCACTTTTGATACGTTATCTCTGATAATAGGGATATTTCCCAGAAAAAACCCGGCTCCAATAAAAAGAACTATCCAGGCAACGCCTCCTAAAATGGTATAACTGATAAAGGTTTTATATCGCATTTTACCTATGCCCGCTACAAAGGGGACAAAAGTGCGGATAATAGGCACAAAACGACTTAAAAAAACGGTCATTTTACCGTGTTTTTCAAAATACTCATGTGTTTGAGCTAAATACTTTTTATTGATAAAGCGGATTCCTTTATCATCAGACATTCTGGGGCCTAAATACCGGCCAATTTGGTAGTTTACAAAGTTGCCTAAAAAGGCAGCAATAATTAATAAAATAATCAGCGGAAAAATACTAAAAGTACCATTTATACAAAGCATCCCTGCTACAAATAAAAGACTATCGCCAGGTAAAAAAGGAGTTACGACTAATCCTGTTTCGCAAAAAATAATTAAAAATAAAATGAGGTACATCCAAGTACCATATTGTTCAGAAAGCGCTAAAAGATGTTTATCTACGTGTAAAACAAAGTCTACCAGTTGAAGGAATAGGTTAAAAATTTCGTGCATTTTAAAAAAATTATGTGCAAACCTAAACAATAATTTTACCCATTGCAAAGGGCTTTTTTAAAATCACAGGTACGGAAAATAAATGTTATCTCCCAGGTGGAGTCCTGGGCCAAAACAGAGAATCAACCAAAATTCGAGATATTAAGTAAGATCCCGCCTACAGCGGGATTAGTTCGATCACAAATTTTGAAAACAAAATTTTATCTCACTAAAAAGTCAAGAAGAGAGATTACTTCATCTTCTTGACTAAGGCATTGCTTCTAAAAGGCATTTTTATGAGTTTACTAATTGCGCCACTTGCGTTTCGTCCATCATTTTACGCAAATTAAGCAGGGCATATCGCATTCTGCCTAAAGCTGTATTTACGCTTACTTTGGTTTCTTCGGCAATTTCTTTAAAAGATAAATCGCTAAAATGGCGTAGCATAATTACTTGTTTTTGTTCGGGAGGTAGCATTTCAATGAGGTTTCTCAATCTCTCATGTACATGCGTAGTAATAATTTCTTCTTCTATGTTTTTCGAATCACAGGCGATAAATTCAAAAATATCGCGATCCTTATCTAAAGATGAAACGTGGTTCATTCTTTTTTCTTTTCGCAAATCATCAATCACTAAATTATGCGCAATACGCAAAGCCCAGGGCAGAAATTTACCCTCCTCGTTGTATCCGCCGAGTTTAATGGTGTTAATGATTTTAATAAAAGTTTCTTGAAAAAAATCGTTGGTTTCGTCGTGATCGCCAACAATTTTATAAATGTGCGAATAAATTCTTCGTTTGTGCTTTCGAATTAGTACTTCCAAAGCATATTCGTCTCCATTTATATATTGCAGAACTAATTGAGAATCTTCTTGATGAGAAATAACCATAAATAACTTGTTTAGAGTTGAGTAAATTAAAAAACAAGTAAATGTGGTTTATAGGCGCTAAATTTTAGTTTTAACAATCATATAACGAAACAATAAATAATTTATTGTGTTATATTTTGCACTAATTTAGCAAAAAATATCAGAACAACCAAAACATGAGCGTTTCAGCCGAAAAAAAAGATACTAAGAATAATATTTATATTGAGGGTGCTTACGTACATAATTTAAAAAATGTTACAGTTACCATTCCTAAAAATAAGTTAATTGTTATAACCGGGCTTTCCGGCTCCGGAAAATCGTCTTTGGCATTTGATACACTATACGCAGAAGGGCAACGAAGATATGTGGAGAGTTTATCCGCCTATGTTCGTCAGTTTTTAGGGCGGATTGATAAACCCAATGTGCGCAATATTGAGGGCATTACGCCCGCCATTGCTATTGAACAAAAAGTGAGTTCAACCAATCCGCGATCAACCGTGGGTACGGTTACCGAAATATATGATTATTTAAAATTGCTGTTTACCCGAATTGGGAAAACGTATTCGCCCGTATCCGGGAAACAAGTGACCCGAGATTCGCCGGAGAGTATTTTGCAAGCCCTAAAAAAATACCCGGCAGGCACCAAATGCATGCTGTTCGCTTCAGTTTCTGGCAAGGGATATACAACAGGGGAAGGTTTTTTGAACTCTTTGCTGCAGCAAGGATTTAACCGTATAAAAATAAAAGAAGAAATTATTTCTATTGAAGATGTGTTGTCAAATCCAAAGCAATTGGGGCAAATTAAAGAATCGGTTGATGTTTTAATTGATCGTTTTTCGATTCAGGATGATGATGACACCAACAGCAGAATGTACGATTCGTTGCAAACCGCCTTTTTTGAAGGCGAAGGCGAGTGTTTTTTAGAAATAGTAGATGAGAAAAAAACACTTCGGTTTAATAATCGATTTGAATTAGATGGAATCACCTTTGAAGAGCCCAACATTCACTTTTTTAGTTTTAACAATCCCTTAGGCGCTTGTAAAAGATGCGAAGGATTTGGCAGTATTATTGGCATTGATCCGGATTTAGTGGTGCCCAATAAAGGCTTATCTATATACGAAGAAGCCGTGGTTAGCTGGAAAGGCGAAAAAATGAGCGAATGGAAAGATGAATTTGTAAAACAGGCACATAAATTCGATTTTCCGGTGCACAAACCTTATAATGAATTGTCTGATAAGCAAATAGACATTCTTTGGAAAGGCAATGAACATGTAGAAGGCTTGAATCAATTCTTTAAAATGCTGGAGGCAAACAGCTATAAAATTCAGTATCGCGTGATGCTTTCCCGTTACCGGGGAAAAACTATTTGCCCGGATTGCAACGGAGCGCGCATTCGGCCCGATACAAACTATGTAAAAATTTATGAAACCTCTATCTCCGATATTATTCAAATGCCCATTTCGGATGCCATCCAGTTTTTTAATACCTTAAAATTAAATGAAACGGAAGCTACCATTTCAAAACGTTTATTGATTGAAATAAACAATCGGTTAAAATATTTGAGTGATGTTGGTTTGGGATATTTGAATTTAAACCGACCTTCGGCAACCTTGTCAGGGGGCGAATCGCAGCGAATTCATTTAGCCACTTCTTTAGGAAGTAGTTTGGTTGGATCATCGTATATTTTAGATGAACCCAGTATAGGCTTGCATCCCAGGGATGGGCACCGTTTAATTCACGTTTTAAAATCGTTGCGCGACTTAGGAAATACTGTTTTGGTGGTTGAGCACGATGAGGATATGATGCGAGAGGCCGATTTAATTATTGATATGGGCCCCGAAGCGGGTTCGCAAGGGGGAGAGCTTATTTTTAGCGGGGTATATAAAGATTTAATTAAAAACGAGGCCAGTTTAACGGGCAGATATTTATCCGGAAAAGACAAAATAGAAGTCCCTACGAGCCGAAGACCCTGGAAAAACTATATTGAATTAAAAGGGGTATATGAAAATAATTTAAAAAATGTTGATGTTAAATTTCCGCTGGAAATCCTTACCGTTATTACGGGTGTGAGTGGTTCCGGGAAAAGTACTTTGCTGAAAAAAGTATTGTATCCATCCTTAAAACGAAGGTTTGGGGGCAATGCAGAGGCAGTTGGTAAGTTTAAATCGATTCACGGGCACTTCGAAAAAATACAAGATGTGGAGTTTATTGATCAAAACCCAATTGGGAAATCATCGCGGTCCAATCCGGCGACTTATGTAAAGGCTTTTGATGAAATACGAACTTTATTTTCTAACCTTCAATTATCAAAAATGCGTGGGTATAAACCCTCTCATTTTTCGTTTAATGTGGCCGGCGGACGATGCGATAAATGCGAAGGCGAAGGCACGGTAACCATTGAAATGCAATTTATGGCCGATGTAGTGCTGGAGTGTGATGTGTGCAAAGGACAGCGGTTTAAAGAAGAAATTTTAGAGATAAAATATGAAGGCAAAAACATTTCTGATATTTTAAGTTTAACGATTGATGATGCCATGGCGTTTTTTAATGTTTATGTGCAAGAAGAGAAAAATGCCAGTACCAAACATTTGTTAGAGAAAATTTCAATAAAAATAGAACCCTTGCAAAAAGTGGGTTTAGGGTATTTACAGTTAGGACAATCATCTAGCTCATTAAGTGGTGGAGAGGCCCAAAGAATTAAATTGGCTTCGTTTTTAGTAAAAGGAGGCGAAAATACGCAACAAAAAGTGCTGTTTATATTTGATGAACCCAGTACAGGACTTCATTTTCATGATATTAAAAAGCTGTTATTTGCCTTTAACGAGTTAATTAAATTGGGACATTCCATTTTATTGATTGAGCACCATTTGGATATTATTAAATGTGCCGATTGGATTATAGATATTGGCCCTGAAGGGGGCGATGCCGGTGGCAACATTGTATTTGAAGGAGTGCCGGAAGATTTAGTTAAGGTAAAAGAAAGTTATACGGGTAAATATTTGAAGGATAAGATTTAGGGGGGGGGCCAAATTGTGACTTATTTTTAAAGGTGGTCATGAATTCGCCGAAAGACTCATTTGAGCCCTATCTATCGGCCATAAATTTTCACGAAATTTCCGTTTGTTTGATTACTAATTACTTTAACCTTTCAATAGACTTTATATGTCTTCCGGTATTAGATGAACATACTATTTTTACTTTATCCCCAACTTTATATTGATTAATTAAAGTAGAATCTCCTGCAAAATTGGGATAATCAAACGTTTCTTTAGAAATTAATTTTCCATATTCATTATAGGCACTGTCAATATTAATATCAATTCTTGTTTCTTTTTTGGATGGAAAATCTTTTGCTTTGTTAGGAACATCTACTAATTCTATCTTTTTAATTGATCCGATAACATAAGGTAGATTATTTGTATTAATACAACTAGTTATCAAAAGTAAAATAATGTATAAGTTGTAAATAAATTTCATCTTTCTATAATATTTCAATAGCCGCAAGCAGTTGCGATATAAGCAATGTTACTAAAAATATTCAAATTAGCAATCTGCTTCCTATTTGCTTTCGGATAATTTAATGTCGCTCATTTGTTATTATCTTGAAATTAAAAATACTCGATGTCGGATTTTAGAAACTCAAAAAAATTGAGTTTCCTTAATAATTTACCTATTAACAAGAGTTGAGAGCAAAAAAAGAGGGAAGAAATCTGATTTTTCAGACTCTTCCCTCTAAGTGCACTCGGAGGGAGTCGAACCCCCAACCGTTGGAGCCGAAATCCAATATTCTATCCAGTTGAACTACGAGTGCAATAAATTAGTACAATGCAAAAATAACAAAACAATTAACGTTTAACAGCATATTTTATTTTCATTTCGAAAAATCATTTCGTAAATTAGGGTTTTAATCTATGAAAAAGCTTCTTTTTTTGTTCTTTTCCCTGCAATTTGTATGGGTTTTTATAAAAGCATCTCCTCACATAAAAAACAAAAATATTCTCACAATTTCTGATTCAATTCCTAAAAACCCTCTCAAAAAAAGGGATAAAAAATTAATCCTTTTAAAATCTATAAAAACAACAGAGCCTCTTTCTTCTTGTTTAATTTCGCCGGATGGCAAGTATATAATTGCCTCCAAAGAAGGTTATTTTGGTTTATATTTATTTTCAGTTAAAACCGCAACTCGAATTGCTACTATTAGCGAAAATGAGCGTATTGGCTATGCTGCACAATGGTCTTTAGACAGCAAAAATGTGCTTTATAGAGAAAAAAACACGAACCCTGAATCGGGCAATAAATTTATTGTAAAACAATACAATATTAATTCAAAAAAGAGCATAATATTAGAAAATGTAAATCCAAATGCCTTGCAAAGTTATGTGCATGCACAGGAAGATAAAGATCCGATTGTTACTATTAGCCCAAAATCATTAAATTTAAACATTGCCAGTAAAGATGGAAGCAAATCTTATGAGATTAAAGATATGACCGGCACCGGATTTTATCAACCCGTTATTTCTCCTGATTTAAAAAAAATAATAGCTCACAGTGGCAGCAAAATGCATCTTATAAAAACGGATGAAACCTCCTCTCAAATTTTGGTAGATGGCATTGCTTCATGCTGGTTTCCGGACAATACTACTTTTTTATACTTTTTAGATGAATCTAACGATGGCCATAGTATTTCGGGGTCTGATATTTATTCATATAATATATTAACGCATCAAGTCGAAAATATTACCCATTCCAGCGATAAAACGGAAATGTTTCCTTCTATTTCAAGCAATGGAAAAAAAATGAGTTGTATTGACGAAAAAACAGGAGAAATATTAATTTATAAGTTAATATTTAAGAATTAAGGAAGATGAAACGTTTAACCCAAAAAATAGCCTTCTTTTCCTTCGTATGCCTTTTGTTACCTTTTCTTTCACATGCTCAAATCATTGTTATTGATGCCGGCCACGGCTATAATACCGATTGTTCCAACGGAGATTTCCGAACAAAAACAGAAATAAATACAAATTACGAAGTGAGCATGCGATTAAGGAATCTAATCGCAAATAATTGCAACATGACCCCCTATTTAACGCGACCGGCAAATGGTTGTGGAAGTTGGGTATCCGTTAGCCAAAGAGCCTTAATGGCAAATAACTGGAATGCTGATTTGTTTTTAAGCATACATTGCAACGCAGGCGGAGGTAGCGGTAGTGAATCTTTTTGGTGCGATTTAGCTGCCCCGCCTACCCCCGTTGATCAAGCATTTGCAACTGAAATACTCACTCAAATGACTACGTATGGGCATTGGAATTGGAGACGGGTTGTAGAGGACAATACGTATCTTAATTATCATTTAGGCGTTTTAAAAACATTAGATATGACCGGCTCGCTTATTGAAATAGGCTTTGTTGATTCGCCAGATTCTAATAAATTGTTAAATCCGGCTTGGAGAGACTCTTTTGCTTTGGCAAATTTTATTGCTATTCAAAATTATTTGGGTCAACCCTGCATTGGTAATACCACCAACGTTTTACGTTGCGATTCGTCCATAACTTTGCAATGTGGCGATTCATATACCGGTTTAACTTCAACCGATTCTTCTTATGTTAAAACCTATGGATGTAACAGTTGGACAGAAACAGGCCCTGAACGGGTACATACAATCACCTTACAGGACTCTGGGTCTATTGCTGCTACTATAAGTAACTTTACCGGCGATTTAGACGTGTATATACTTTCAAACTGTAATGCAAATGATTGTATAGGAAATGTGTATGGAAAATCTGCGCTTTATAAAAATGCCCCTCCCGGAACTTATTACATTGTTGTAGATTCGGATAATGGGTCGGGCAGCGGATATGATTTATTGGTAAATTGTACAAACCAACCAGATTTAACCACTGAATCACTCATTCCTGATAGCTCAAGTGTTATCTCAGGAGATACTTTTCCTTTACAACACAAAATCATTAATACGGGTGGAAAAAGTGCATATAACTTCAATGTATATTACTATTTATCGGCAGATTCCACTTATGACATACATGATTCACTATTAGCATCTAGTTTTATTGATTCGGTAAGAGCTACATTAAATTTTACAAACAACCCTACTATTATTATGCCCATAGGCTTAAATCCGGGTAATTATTTTTTAATCGCCTACATTGACCAAAATTTGCAGGTAAATGAAATCATAGACACGAATAATGTTTTTGTTCTACCTTTTACAATTATAATAGATGTTGCTACTTCCCAGAATATTAGTTTAACCTTCCCTGAAATTAATATTTATCCAATTCCGGCAGACAACCTTATAAAAGTTAATATTCCGCATATTATAAAGCCCTATACCGTGCGTATATTTGATTTACAGGGCCAACTCTTAAAAGAGCTCATCATTCATACCCCAACGCAAGAAATAGACATACAGGACTTTGCGCCAGGTATTTATAATATTCAGTTTTTAAATACCTATCAAAAAATAACCAAAAAGTTTATTAAAATTTAATTTATTAAAATTGGGGTATCTCGCACTAAAATCTTTACACATTATTTTTGTAGTTACTTGGTTTGCGGGTTTATTTTATATGGTTCGCCTATTTGTTCATTTTATTGAAGCAAACGACCGAACCGAGCCCGAAAAAAGCATTCTCCAGACCCAATACAAAAAAATGATGCGGGGTTTATGGTATGGAATTACCTGGCCCTCATTAGTATTAACCCTTATTTTTGGAACTAGTTTATTATGGAAGTTAAATTACTGGTTTCAACCTTTTATGATTGCTAAACTCTGCTTTGTATTTGGCCTAATTATGTATCATTTTATTTGTGATAAAATATTTAAGGATTTAAATCAAAACATAGTGAAAATTTCTTCTTTTCAAATGCGGCTTTGGAATGAAATAGCCAGTATTTTTCTGTTTATTATCGTTTTTATTATTGTCTTTAAATCTCAATTAAATACGCCCTGGGCCATCTTTGGGTTCGCTTCTTTTTCTCTATTAATATTAGGAAGTGTTTATTTTGCAAAAATTAAAAGAGATAAAACAAAAAAGTGATAGTTTTGTTACTATTAAAATTGAAATTTTGTGAGATCTAATCCGGTGTTGTTTATAAGTATCATTCTGGGAATATTATTATTGGTGGATCTGTATGCATTTAAGGGCATTAAACTATTATCAAGCACCCTGTCACAAACCTGGCTTAGAAAATCAATTTATTATGCTTACTGGCTCGCTTCCCTGTTTTTATATACTGGGCTTGTCGTTATTATTGCCAACATGTCGAGCGGTAAAACACCTACACCTGGTCAATTTCATTTTTTCTCTTTCCTTTTTGGTTTCATGGTTTTATTATTTGTACCTAAATTATTATTTTCAATATTTCATTTAATTGAAGATCTTTCTCAGCTAGGCATTCGCACTTATAAAGCATTTTCTTCACCCAAACCAGCCCATCCAGGCGAGCCCATTTCTCGACTTAAATTTATTTCTCAAATTGGAATTATTTTGGCGGCTATTCCTTTCCTATCCATCTTATATGGCATTTTTAAAGGTAAATATGATTTCGAAATCATCAAAAAGAAAATTTCTTTTAATAACCTTCCTGCTGCATTTCATGGATTAAGAATAGTACAAATTTCGGATATGCACATTGGCAGTTTTGATAATAACCGGGAAGCGGTTCAAAAAGGCATTGACCTAATTAATTCATTAAACCCCGATTTAGTTTTTTTTACCGGAGATTTAGTAAACAATTATCATCATGAAACAACAGGTTGGGAAGAAATACTGCTGCAAATAAAAGCCAAACATGGTAAGTATTCTATTTTAGGAAACCATGATTATTCTGATTATGTTCCGTGGGAAAACGTAGAAGAAAAAAAGGAAAACCTTAAAAACTTGATAAAATTTCATGAAACCATTGAATTTCGTTTGTTAATGAATGAACACGTGCCACTTCACTTAAACGGAGAAGAAATTGCACTAATAGGGGTTGAAAACTGGGGTAAAGGGGGGTTTGCCAAATACGGTGATATTAAAAAAGCACAAGCCGGCGCCGAACAATATCCTTTTAAAATATTATTATCCCATGATCCTTCGCATTGGGATGAAAAAATTGTTGGAAAAGAAAATATTGATTTAACGCTGAGTGGCCATACACATGGAATGCAGTTTGGAATTCGTTTGGGGAATTTTCAGTATAGTCCTGTTCAGCATAAATACAAACACTGGTCGGGTTTATATCAGTTAGAAGATCAATATTTACATGTAAATAAAGGATTTGGATTTTTAGGGTTCCCCGGTCGGGTTGGTATGCCCCCCGAAATTACCCTGATTGAACTTTTTAAAGCCTGATACACAAAGAACTATAACATATGTTTAAAACATTAACAATATTTCTGAAAAATAAATTTTTCCAATAAAATTATCCTAATTACTTTTGCCTTTCACAAAAAAAGAGGTTCACATTTAAAAACTACATATAGATGAGGCAACTAAAAATCACCAAACAACTAACGAACAGAGATAGTAAATCGATAGATAAATACCTGAGTGATGTTTCTAAAGAGGGAATGATTTCTCCGGACGAAGAAGTTCAATTAGCTATTCGAATTAAACAAGGTGATGATGAGGCTTTAAACAAATTAGTAAATGCAAACTTAAGATTTGTAATTAGCGTTGCTAAACAATACCAGGGCCATGGATTAACCTTAGAGGATTTAATTGCCGAAGGAAATATTGGTTTAATTACTGCAGCAAAAAGATTTGATGAAACCAAAGGTTTTAAATTTATTAGCTACGCTGTTTGGTGGATTCGCCAGAGTATTATGCAGGCTATTGCAGAAAACTCGAGAGTGGTGCGTTTACCCTTGAATAAAGTAAGTGCTATTCAAAAAATCGCACAAGCCTTTTCTAAATTAGAACAATTGCACGAAAGAGCTCCTTCTAACGATGAATTAAGTGCTGTTTTAGAAACTTCTTCAGAGAGTATTTCTGATTTATTTTCATACTCGCAAAAACAAATTTCGGTGGATGCTCCTTTAATGGATGGCGAAGAAAACAGCTTATTAAACGTATTAGAAAACGGTAATTCTCACAGCCCTGTTGATGGTTTAATGAAAGATTCGTTATGTGTTGATATTGAGCGTGTTTTAGTATCGTTAAAACCACGCGAAGCAGAAGTAATCAGACTTTCTTTTGGGTTAAGTGGTGAACCACCTATGACGTTAGAAGAAATAGCGAATAGATTGACATTAACAAGAGAGCGTATTCGTCAAATAAGAGAGAAATCTCTTCGTGTTCTTAGAAAAAAAGCAAATTCAAAATTATTAAAACACTACTTATAGAATAAAATTACTTTTTCATAAAAAAGCCCTTCTTAATAATTTTAAGAAGGGCTTTTTTATATCCAAGGGAATCGGCACCGAAACCTAAATCCGCGTCATTGCGAACAAAGCGCAGCGGAGTGTGGCAATCTATAGCTTTACCCCTTACCTGCAAAGAGTCTGTTGCTAATCAATGAACTGTACATTACTAATATCTTATTAACTTTTTTGCTTGATCAAAAAAGTTACAATCCCTAAAATGATTAAAGGTCGGTCCCTGAGGACAATGGTTATTACTCTCTTTTTCCTTTAAAGTGAACTACCTCCACTCCGAAACGCTGTAAAAAATCTACTCCTTCATCAGCTTTAAAGCCTTTATACTCGGCATACGATTCTAAAAAATATACTTTTTTGATGCCCGATGTATAAATCATTCTTGCACAAGGCAAACAAGGCGAAAGGGTTACATACAAAATGGTTCCTTCTAATTTTATATTATTTTTAGCGGCGTATAAAATGGCATTTTCTTCGGCATGTAAAGCCAATGAACATCCGCCTTTTTCACTTCTGGCACAACCATGTTCGGGCCAAACCTCATCACAATTATGTGTGCCTGCCGGTGGGCCGTTGTATCCCAATGAAACAATCCGGGTGTCTTTTGCTATAACCGCCCCCACTTGCCTTTTTACACAATGCGATCGCTGACTTAACTGCGAGGCTAAGTCTATGTATATTTCTTCAAAACTGGGCTTCATTTTTTTATCCATACTTTTTTATAATCTTCTTCCTTTCACAATTTTTGTTTGTCCTTTAATTTTATTTAAACTTCTCATTTTAAACATTAAATAAACATTGCTAGCTCCCTGGTTTGCGTAATATTCCTGATTTCCATACTTTAAAATACCGCGGTTATTTTTCCATTCGGCCGCCAATAAAGTGTAGTTTCCTTTCCGATCATTAGGATCGCCAAAAACAATATATTTATTCTCCCCTGCTTCAAAACTTACTGCTATTCTTTTTTCGTCCAACACGTTTTCAACAACACCCGGAGTGCCTGATTTTAAAAGGACTTCGTCATATTCTTTACCGGTAGTTATTTTTAAAGTCCCATCTTCTAACGTTTTTGTTTTTTCATCTTGTGAGACACGAGATAGAACAACATCATGCGAGATATAAAACTGCAAATGCTTTAATTCTTCATCAGATATTTGATATTTTTCGCGAATTGCCTGCGTAAACGGAATTTTGGTAGCGCATGAATGCAGCATTATAACACAACAAACAGAAGCTAAAATTTGAGTTGATTTTTTCATAAATAAGGTTTTTCTGTTACTAGC
Organism: uncultured Flavobacteriales bacterium; assembly: GCA_964403835.1. Taxonomy (GTDB): domain Bacteria; phylum Bacteroidota; class Bacteroidia; order Flavobacteriales_G; family JALEGO01; genus CAYOHR01. Next base: position 26,901 of record CAYOHR010000006.1, on the reverse strand, counting down.
AATTATTATACCAAACGAACATAACGCTTTTTCTGCAAAAAAACTTCATTGTTAATCCCATAATATTAGATATTTTTTTATAAAATATTTTTTTGATTGCCTAAAATTCATACCTTTGCAAGCCTATTATTATAAAAATAGATGGTTTTGAGTCCTGAAATATTCAAAACCCTAAGCTAAAAAAGTAAAAAACATACCTATGAAAAGAACATTTCAGCCATCTAAAAGAAAAAGAAAAAATAAACACGGCTTTATGGATAGAATGGCTTCAAAAGAAGGAAGAAAAGTTATTGCCAGAAGAAGAGCAAAAGGAAGAAAAAAATTAACCGTTTCTGACGAAAAAACGCATAAAAGAGCTTAATTTTAACGTATGAAATTTTTTCTTTATTCCATTTTAGAAACCATTCATGCTTAATTATTTAATATTTTAAAATATCGACCCGATTAAGATATCTTAATCGGGTTTTTTTTTACCTACAATATGCCTAAAGACAACTCGATAAAATCTGTTCTTATTATTGGAAGTGGACCCATCATTATAGGTCAGGCTTGCGAATTTGACTATGCAGGCTCTCAAGCAGCCCGTTCTTTAAAAGAAGAAGGCATTGAAGTTTCCTTAATCAATTCCAACCCCGCCACCATTATGACGGATCCGGTTACGGCCGATCACGTTTATTTGTGGCCTTTGACTACCCAATCTATTGAAAAAATATTACAAGAACGTAAAATAGATGCCGTTTTGCCTACCATGGGCGGACAAACAGCGCTTAATTTAGCCATTGATTGTGATAATTTAGGTATTTGGGAAAAGTATGGAGTTAAAATTATTGGCGTAGATATTAATGCCATTGAAATTACTGAAAATCGCGAGAAATTCCGAGTTTTATTAAACTCTATAAATATTCCTATGGCTCCTTCTAAAATAGCCAATTCTTTCTTGGAAGGAAAAGAAATTGCCCAGGAGTTTGGATTCCCGTTGGTTATTCGACCCTCTTTTACTTTAGGTGGAACCGGAGCTTCTTTTGTACATTATAAAGAAAATTTTGACGACCTATTAAATCGCGGTTTGCACGCCTCCCCTATTCATGAGGTACTCATTGATAAAGCCATGGTGGGCTGGAAAGAATTTGAGTTGGAATTATTGCGTGATTCAAATGATAACATCATCATTATTTGCTCTATTGAAAACTTTGACCCTATGGGTATTCATACTGGCGACTCTGTAACCGTTGCGCCCGCCATGACCTTATCTGATCGCACCTATCAAAAAATGCGCGATATGGCCATTAAAATGATGCGTGCCATCGGCAACTTTGCCGGGGGATGTAATGTACAGTTTGCTGTAAGTCCGGATGAAAAAGAAGATATCATAGCCATTGAGATTAATCCTCGTGTTTCACGTTCTTCTGCCTTAGCATCAAAAGCTACCGGGTATCCGATTGCCAAAATTGCTTCTAAATTAGCCATTGGCTATTATTTAGATGAGTTAAACAATCAAATCACCAAAACAACTTCTGCCTTTTTTGAACCTACGTTAGATTATGTTATCGTAAAAATCCCTCGTTGGAACTTTGATAAATTTGTGGGCGCTGAACGGGAATTGGGTATTCAAATGAAATCGGTAGGTGAAGCCATGGGAATTGGACGAAACTTCCAGGAGGCCCTTCAAAAAGCGTGTCAGTCATTGGAGATCCGGAGAAATGGTTTGGGCGCTGACGGAAGAGAATTGACTAATCGGGATGAAATTATGCAAAGCCTGAAACATCCAAGCTGGAACCGCTTATTTCATGTGTATGATGGTTTAAAATTAGGCATCCCTACGCAACAAATTCACGATATAACCGGCATTGATTTATGGTTTTTATACCAAATTGAAGAGTTGATTGCTTTAGAACAAGAAATTGAAAAATATACCATTGATACTTTTCCGACCGATTTATTGTTAGAAGCGAAGAAAAAAGGGTATGCCGACCGCCAAATAGGCCATTTATTGCGTTGCTTAGAAAGTGAAGTGTATAAAAAACGAATGGATGCCGATATTAAACGCGTGTATAAACTGGTTGATACGTGCGCGGCTGAATTTGAAGCCAAAACACCGTATTATTATTCCACTTTTGGAGATGAAAACGAATCTATCCCTTCCAATAAAAAGAAAATTGTTGTTTTAGGATCGGGTCCCAACCGGATTGGCCAGGGCATTGAGTTTGATTATTCATGCGTGCATGGCGTATTGGCTGCAAAAGCCTTGGGCTACGAAACCATTATGATTAATTGCAACCCCGAAACGGTATCCACTGATTTTGATATTGCAGATAAACTCTATTTTGAACCTGTTTTTTGGGAACATATTTATGAGATTATCCAATTAGAAAAGCCGGAAGGAGTGATTGTTCAGTTAGGCGGACAAACCGCTTTAAAACTAGCCGAAAAGCTAGATAGATACGGGATAAACATTATCGGTACCAGCTTTAATTCCTTAGATTTAGCGGAGGACCGGGGTCGTTTTTCGGATTTGCTCAAAAAATTGGGTATTCCGTATCCTGAATATGCGGCTGTAGATACTGTTGAAGATGCTTTGGCTGTTTCAAAAAAACTAGGATTTCCTTTACTGGTAAGACCTTCTTATGTATTAGGTGGTCAAAGCATGAAAATTGTGATCAATGAGGATGAATTAGAAAAACAAGTCATTAAAATTCACCATCAACTGCCTGATAATAAAATTTTATTAGATCATTTTTTAGCTGGAGCCATAGAAGCAGAAGCGGATGCCATTTGTGATGGAGAAGACTCATACATTATTGGTATTATGGAACACATTGAACCCGCAGGTATCCATTCGGGCGATTCTTATGCCGTTTTACCTTCTTTTGACCTTTCTGAATCTGTTATACAACAAATAACCGATTACACGAAGACAATTGCGAAAGAACTGCAGGTGAAAGGCTTAATAAACATTCAGTTCGCCGTTAAAAACGAAAAAGTATATGTGATTGAAGCAAATCCAAGGGCTTCCAGAACGGTTCCTTTTATTGCAAAAGCCTATCGAGAACCCTATGTTAAATATGCGACTGAATTGATGTTGGGAGCTAAAAAAATAAAAGATTATACGTTTAAACCCCATAAAAAGGGATATGCCATTAAAGTGCCTGTATTTTCTTTTAATAAATTCCCCAATGTAAATAAAGAATTAGGTCCTGAAATGAAATCAACCGGCGAAGAAATTCGTTTTATTGATACGTTGAAGGATGAATTTTTTACAAAAATATATTCTGAAAGAAATTTATATTTAAGTCGTTAAACCTATTATTTGAATGCTTAAATTCATCTTATATTTTTTATTATTTTCCATTATTCTGGGCTGGGTTCGGCGCTTTTTTGCACCCAGGCCGCCTAGTCAAAAAGATCCGGAAACTAAAAAGGATCATTCGCCCCGAAAATACTTTGCCAATAAGCGAAAAATCATGGAAAATGATTTAGCGGAAGACGCGGATTATGAAGAGGTGAAATAGCGTTTAAAATAAATGGTATTTACTCCCAAAACAAAGAATCGACCTAAGGGGGGTGAGGTATTAACCAAGATCCACCTACCGCGGAATTGGTGATAAAATTAATCTCTTCCTCTTAATTTCATTAACAATCTTAATATTTCTAAATAAAGCCATACTAGGGTTAATATTAAGCCAAAAGAAGCAAACCACTCCATATATTTTGGAGCATTGTTTTCGACCCCATGCTCAATAAAATCAAAATCTAGCACTAAATTAAGTGCAGCAATAACCACCACTACCAAACTAAAACCAATTCCTATCCAACCACTTTCGTGAATATATGGGATTTCCCAGCCAAAAAAACTACCAATAAACCCAATTAGGTATACTAAACCTACTGCGCCGGTGGCAGCCATTATGCCTAACCTAAAGTTTTCTGTCGCTTTTACCAACCCTAATTTATAGACAAACAACAAACACAAGAAAACCCCCATAGTAAGCATAATTGCCTGTAAAACTATACCCGGAAAAGAAGTTTCAAAAACGGCTGAAATAGCTCCTAAAAATAATCCCTCAAAAAGCGCATATATAGGCGCGGTTATAGGCGACCACTCTTTTTTAAATATTGTTATTAAAGCAACAACAAAACCTCCTATGGCCCCTCCAATAACTAACGGCATAACAAAAACGGCTCCTTCAAGATATAATTTCCAAGAAATAAACGCCGAAAACAATACCAAGGCAATTAAAATGAACGATTTATTAATCGTTCCCTGCAAGGTCATTACTTCATTCGCATCTCCGGAAAGACTTAGTTCTGTAAATGTATTTTCTTTTAAGAAGGGATTACTGGTTCTCATTTTTAAATATTTATAAAACTAATTTACATTATTTTTTTATTGTACTGAAATAAGATGCTGCCCCAGCATCCAAACATCCACAAATGAATTATATAAAGGCACCGGAGCAAGGCGTATTACATTGGGTTCGCGCCAATCAACAATAACTCCCTGATTGGTTAAATAATCGAATATTTTTAGTAACATTGCTATATAAAAAGTAACCGTAATAATTACGGTTATTCAAATGTAGCCTCAATGAAAACACATCCGATCGTAACTCTATGGTTAGCATTTCTAATGATTACTTCATGCGGTTCTACCACAGACAAAGAGACTAATACAAATAACAATGTTAAATTTGAAGTTCAAGGATCAGGTCCTTATAAATTAACAATGCGTAATACGTTGACAGATTCTGTGATTTTGGAAGTTCTAAATCTTGATTGTAAACCCTTAGAATTTTATAAACAAGAACGAAGATATTTATTGCTTTGTAAGGAGAATGATGGTCAAAATACTATTTGGGAGGTAGAAGAAGACCTAAAAAGGATTATGCAACTTGATCTAAATGAAAGTGATTTAAAAGGATTGGAAAAATTCAAATAAGATCACTGAACCCAACACCATATAACAAACAATGCCCTCTATATAGCGGCTTTATCACATTTTGTAACACAATCCCAAAGTATTATTTAGGTTTAAGAAAACTATTCTTATTCCATCGAACTAAGATGCTGCCCCAGCATCCACACATCTAAAAAGGAATTATATAAAGGTACCGGGGCAAGGCGTATCACATTGGGTTCGCGCCAATCAGCAATGACTCCCTGACTAGTCAAATAATCGAATATTTTTTTACCATCTTTATTAAACAGCAAAGATACCTGGCACCCGCGGCGCTTGGGATTTGCGGGAGTTAATATATCAAAAGACAAATTCTTATTTTTTGCTTTCACATCCTCCAAAATAAAGAACAAATAGTCCGTTAGTTTTTTACTTTTTGAAACCAAATTTTCAAAGCCGGCTTCATCAAACAAATCTAAAGAAGCCTTATGAGCCGCCATGCTTAAAACGGGAGCGTTACTCAATTGCCAGCCTTCGGCGGTGGGAATAGGATCAAATTCTTTTTCCATTTTAAACCGCACTTCTTTATTTTGTCCCCACCAACCTGCAAAGCGTTTTAAATTTTTATTTTTTGCGTGTTTTTCGTGTATATAAATGCCTGAAACACCACCCGGGCCTGAATTTAAATATTTATAAGAGCACCAACAAGCAAAATCAACGCCCCAATCGTGCAATTTTAATTCAATATTTCCGGCTGCGTGCGCCAAATCAAAACCTACCAAAATACCCAATCGATGGGCTTCTTTGGTGATTTTTTCCAAATCAAAAACCTGGCCCGTGTAATAATTTACCCCGCCTATTAAAATACATGCTAATGAATCTTTATGTTCATTCATTTCTCGCAGAATATCTTCTTCTTCAATAATGCATGCACCGGGCCTGGGCGAAACCTCCAGGATCGCTTTTTTTGGATCAAATCCATGAAATTTTACCTGAGATTCCAGGGCATAATAATCGGACGGAAACGCTTTTGCTTCACACAATATTTTAAATTTAGTGGAGGTTGGCTCATAAAAACTAGCCATTAACAAGTGTAAATTGACCGTTAAGGCATTCATGGCAACTACTTCGTGCTCTTTTGCGCCCACAATTTTTGCTAAAGCCGGGGTTAATATTTCGTGGTAAGAATACCAAGGGTTTTTTGCCTGAAAATGACCTTCTACGCCAAAACGGGCCCAATCTTCCAATTCTTGCAACACATACTCTTTAGTGGAGGTGGGTTGCAGACCTAAAGAGTTTCCGGTAAAATAAAGCACCTTTTCATGCACATGTTTTGGAAAATAAAAGCGGTTTCTAAAGTCTTTTAATGAATCTTGCTGGTCTTGTTCGTTGGCAAATGCCCTTGAATTAATCATAATCGATCTATATTTTTATTAAGAAGCGCTCATTTCTCCTCGTAGCGATGTTTTCAATAAGTGTGTGATCTGGTCCTCGGCATAATTTTGCCCTAACAAAAACATCAGTTTTGCTAAAGCTGCTTCCAGCGTTATATCCACGCCATCTATTACCCCTAACTCAATCAAAGCGGGGTTGGTGGCGTATTTCTGAATTTCGGCTTTTCCTAAATTGCATTGGGTAACATTGTACACAATAACCCCTTTTTTCCTTAAAACTTCAACCAGGCGAACCAGGTTCATATCATTGGGTGAATTGCCCGAGCCAAAGGAATAAATAATTAGGGCTTTTAAATTTTTGATGTGGGCAAAGGCATCTAAATATTCTTTGTTTAGGCCCGGAAATAAGGTCAAAATGGCAATATTATTATCTAATTGGTCATGAACCTTCAAATCCCTTTTTGATGCTTTATGAATATGCGCTTCAAAATACTCTAAACGGACTCCTGCCTTGGCTAATATTGGATAATTGGGCGATTCAAATGCTTCAAAATCTTCGGCGCTGTATTTATGCGTTCTGTTTCCCCGGTATAGTTGATATTCGAAATAAATAGCTACTTCTGGAACAATAGGAAAGCCATTTTTTTGGGCAGCCGCAATTTCAATGGCGGTTATTAAATTTTCTTTCCCATCGGTCCGGGTAACCCCTATGGGGAGTTGGGAACCAGTTAATATAACCGGTTTATTTAAGCCTTCTAACATAAAACTTAATGCTGATGCCGTGTACGACATGGTATCGGATCCATGTAAAATCACAAAACCATCCACTGTTTGATAATTTGATTCGATGATTTGAGCTATTTTTTTCCAAATTTCGGGCGTCATATTGCTGGAATCGATGGGTTTTTCGAAGGCAATGGATTTAATTTCAACATCTAAGCCTTTAATTTCAGGGACATGGTTATAAATATGGTCGAAATTAACGGGACGCAAAGCATGGGTTTCCGGATCTAACATCATACCAATGGTACCCCCGGTATAAATGATAAGGATAGTAGGTTTTGTATTCAAAATAATTGAAATATTTGTTGTGCGTTTTTACTCGTAATTTCCGAAATAGTTTCTATGCTTTCATTTTTTATTTCACATACTTTTTGAGCAATAAAAGGTAAATAAGCCGGTTCGTTTCTTTTCCCCCGAAAAGGCACCGGAGCAAGGTAGGGCGAATCGGTTTCCAATACCAGGTGCTGTAAATCCAATTGTTTTACCACTTCATCTACCCCCGATTTTTTAAAGGTAACCACTCCCCCAATGCCCAGTTTAAATCCGCCGTATTCAATTATTTTATGAGCCTGAGCAAGGGTTCCGGTAAAACAATGAAAGATTCCTTTTAAATTTTCATCATTTTCCTGGTCCATGATTTCGAAAATTTCGTCAAACGAGTCTCTGGCATGTATTACAATAGGCAATTGCTTCTGTTTTGCCCATGTTATTTGTGTTTTAAAAACTTCTCGTTGCTGATTTAAAAATGTTTTATCCCAATATAAATCAATTCCTATCTCTCCTACTCCAAAATATTTATTGTTAGAATTAAATAATTCCTGTTTAATAAGTGCTAACTGTTCTTGATAATCTTCTTTAACATAACAAGGGTGTAAACCCATTAAAGGGAAGAAGTTTTTGTATTTTGCACACAAGGTATTCATGGGCTCAATGCTCTGGGCATCTATGTTTGGCAACACAAATACTGTTACCCCTTGGCTGTGTGCTTTTTTTATAACTTCATCTATATCATCCAAAAATTCCGGAGCATATAAATGCAAATGAGTATCCATTAGCATAAAACAAAAATAAACTAGTTTCAATTAAAACTGAATGGTTTTGCCATATTCTTTCTTTTCTTTTAATATATTTGTAAAAACTTAATCTATGAACCATCAAGTAATTCTTGTTCCGACTGACTTTACCAAAGTCGCTGAATGTGCCATAGAGCATTCTATTATCTTAGCTAAGCATTTTAGTGTGAAAATTGTTTTATTGCACATTGTAGCAAAACAATCTGATGTAGACGAAAATCGAAAAAAAATTGAAGCTCTTGCTGCTGAATTAAGCAAAAAAAATGCGGTTGTTATTGAGGGCCACGTAAGAATAGGAAATATTTTTGAAGATATTAGTGATGCTGCGGTAGAACATGGAGCAAAATTTATTGTTATGGGTACCCATGGCGTAAAAGGAATGCAATTTATTACCGGTAGTCACGCACTTAAAGTAATTACCAGTTCTGAAATTCCGTTTATTGTAGTGCAGGAAAAAATGCCGAAAAACGAATACAAAAACATCATTGTTCCCTTAGATTTAACCAAAGAAACAAAGCAAAAATTGCAATATTCGGCTGAAATAGCCCAAAAATTTGGCGCAACCATTCACGTAGTGTATTCTGATGAATCCGATGAATATTTATCAAATCAAGTGAAACGAAATATTGTTTTTTCAAAAAAATATTTACAAGATCACCATGTTTCTTTTACAACTAAAAAAATTGAGAAAGGAAATTTCATAAAAGAAATCATTAAATATTCTGAATCTATTCAAGCTGATCTTATTGCGATCATGAATGTGAATGACAGTTTATTACCTATTTTTTCGGGTGATGCCAGACAGCAAGTATTAACCAATGAAGCCTTAATTCCGGTTTTATGTGTTAATCCGAAAGAAACGTCTGTATCTCACTGGAAATAAGCCTTCATCTTACTTCTTAACACTAATTTGTTGAAAAATTAGCTAAACTTTTCTTACATTAGATTCGTTGAACATGCACATGAACATGAAATATATAAAATACCTTGTTATTATAATATCTGTTATTACCCTAAACGCGTATGGGAAAGATATTATTTCATTATTCAATAATACTGAAAAAGAAAGCTTACTCGATAATATTACTGCCCCTCCCGACACCTCTAGATTTACTATTACCGACGACAATCCCATTTTACAAGCATTGGATTCTTTAGTAAATGCCCCCTATTTTACTTTGTGTGCTAGTTGCGATGAAAATTCTAAAAATTACAGCTCCACCGCCGATACAAATTATCCAAAATTTGATGAAAAAGTGTACAAAGAAAGACTGGCTATTTTAAACAAAAACACGCCCTTTAAACTTGTATTTAATAATGAAGTAAAGGGTTTTATAGATTTATATGCAAACAGACGGCGTTTAACAACGGCCAAAGTATTGGGCTTATCAGACATGTACTTCCCTATTTTTGAAGAAATGTTAGATAAGCATAATTTACCCCTGGAGTTTAAATATTTAGCTATTGTTGAATCAGCTTTAAATCCCACAGCAAAATCAAAAGCAGGCGCAGTAGGTTTATGGCAATTTATGCTTACCACAGGTAAAATATACGGCTTAGATGTTACTTCGTTTGAAGATGAAAGATCAGATCCGTATTTAGCTACTGAAGCGGCTTGTATGTATTTTAAGTATTTATATGATATTTATAATGATTGGGAATTAGTTTTAGCGGCCTATAATTGTGGCCCGGGCAATGTAAATAAAGCAATAAGAAGATCTGGTTACAAAAAAAATTATTGGGAATTATGGCCTTATTTACCAAAAGAAACAAGAGGGTATGTGCCTGCTTTTATTGCGGTTAATTATGTGATGAATTACGCAAAAGAGCATAAAATTGACCCTATTAAACCAATTACCGCCTATTTTGATTACGATACATTAAAAATTAATCAGAGATTAGATTTAAAAATACTTTCTGAAAAACTAAATATTTCATATGATTTGCTTCATATCCTTAATCCATCATATAAATTAGGAATTGTGCCGGAAACAGGAAAACACAATAACTTATACTTACCCGTTAGTAAAATTGGGATGTATTTAGAAAACGAAAAACTGATTTATGCCTTAAGCTCTGAGAAAAAATATAATACTACTCCGGTTAGCACAGCATTGGTTGCGTTAACTCATTTTGTTCAGTCGAGGGAAAGTATTACTCAAATTGCTTCAAGGTACAACACCTCTAGAGACAAGATTATTGAATGGAATTCGATGAAAGACACAACCCTTCAAATTCAACAAAAATTGGTAGTAGGGTATGTTGAAGAAGAAGTTTCAAAACCCGAAACAACAGCAAAAAAAAAAATATAGCTAAGTATCATGTGGTTAAACGAGGCGATACTTTATCCGGTATTTCTAGAAAATATGGCATTAGTTTGGCTAAAATTAAGGCGCTCAACAAAATCAAGTCAAACAAAAAAATAAAACCCGGGGATAAAATAATAATTGGTTAGCATTTTTATTGTTAAAAAAAGGTCGAAGACGCCTATAAAAAGAGTAAAACTAAAATTATTTCAATATTTTAGTTTTTAATACCACATAGATTATATTTTTGTACAATATTTAGAAACCCATGAGCGATAAAGCCACCCTTATTTTAGATGGAAAACAATATGAATTGCCCATCATAACTGGTACAGAAAATGAAAAAGCAATTGATATTAATTCCCTTCGTGACTTAACAGGCTATGTAACCCTTGATTCTGGTTATAAAAACACAGGAGCAACTAAAAGTAAAATCACTTTTTTAGATGGTGAATTGGGCATATTGCGTTATAGAGGGTATCCTATTGAACAATTAGCTGAAAAATCAACGTTTTTAGAAGTTGCTTATCTTTTAATTAACGGGGAATTGCCTTCTAAACAACAATTAACTAGTTTTAGCAGAGAAATATCCATGCATACCCTTATTCATGAGGATATGAAACGCTTTTACAAAGCATACCCATCCAAAGCGCATCCAATGGGTGTACTTGCTTCAATGGTAAGTGCCTTGTCTACTTTTTACCCTGATAATGATTCGGATAGTGCAAAAGAAAATGTTGATTTAACCATTATTCGTTTACTTGCTAAACTGCCAACTTTAGCCGCCTGGTCTTATAAAAATTCATTAGGGCACCCGGTTATTTACCCAAAAAACAAATTAAATTATTGTGAGAATTTCTTGCAAATGATGTTTGCTATGCCCACAGATGATTATGAAATTGACCCTGTGATTGTAGATGCTTTAAATAAACTATTAATCTTACATGCCGATCACGAACAAAATTGTTCAGCATCCACCGTTCGTTTAGTAGGCTCATCTAAAGCAAATTTATATTCTTCAATATCTGCGGGAGTAAGCGCTTTATGGGGACCATTGCATGGAGGTGCCAATCAAGAAGTTATTGAAATGCTAGAAATTATTAAAAGAGATGGTGGCAGCATTGAAAAATGGGTGGCAAAAGCAAAAGATAAAAACGATCCTTTCCGATTGATGGGATTTGGTCACCGAGTGTATAAAAACTTCGATCCACGAGCTAAAATCATTAAAAAATCATGCGATGAAATTTTAAATAAATTAGGTGTACAAGATTCTATTCTTGATTTAGCAAAACAATTGGAAGAAGTTGCTTTAAAAGACGAATATTTTATTGAAAGAAAATTATATCCAAATGTCGATTTCTATTCGGGTATTATATATCGCGCATTAGGTATTCCAACAGATATGTTCACCGTTATGTTCGCTATTGGAAGACTACCAGGATGGATTGCCCAATGGAAAGAAATGATTGAAAACAAAGAACCTATTGGCAGACCTCGTCAAATTTATACTGGCGCTACTGAACGGAAATATCCTTCTTAATCATTTTCATGTTCCTTTTGAATATTAAATAGAATTTCATGTATCATATTTTCAGAAAAAATGATACCTGGGTATTTTATTTATCATTGCTATTAACGATAGGCTTATTTGGGTACTCTATTTTTAAGGAGCCCATCTATCAGCTAAATGAAACATCTATTTTATTAAAATGTGTCATTGTTACAGCTTTATTTGTTGGAAGTGTTTTTGTAAATGTTTTAATTGAAAAGAACAATTTAATTGTTCAAAAATCGCATGTTCCTTTAATTATTGGTATTCTTTTCTTTATCAATATTCGTTACCTCATTTTTCTTAATCCAAAACCGGTTCTTGCCTTTTTTATTGCTTTACCGGGTTTATTATACTGTTTTTCTATCAATAACGAATCTAAAAATAATCCTTCTAAATTATTTAATGCGGGTTTGTTTTTTGGAAGTGCCAGCATTGTTTATCCCCCAGCCATTACCTTAGTTCTGGTTCTCTTTTGTGTTATTCTTTTTAATATTAAAACAGAAATTAAAACCTTATTTTTAATTATAATAAGCTGCCTTTTACCCTGGATTTATTTTTATAGTTATTGCTACTTTACCAATACTCCCTTTACTATTGAAAAACCAAAAGAATTGGTTCAGTTTTTTCAAAGATCTATTCCGCATTATTTCACATATTCATTTATAGGAATTTTAAGTTTAACATTGTTAACGGGCCTTTTTAAAGTAATGATCAATTACAATAAGAACTCTGTAAAAAACCGACACAAAATTAATGTTGGTTTCTTTTGTGTGATTGCTGCTTTATGCTCTCTGCTGTTTTTTAAACACGGATACACCCTGTGTTTATTACTAAGTAGCTTTATTATTATTTATGCTCTTTCCAAAAAATTTATGGAAGGCAAATATTGGATTTCCGAGATCATATTCTCTTCATTATTAGGCCTTTCTATACTATTTCTGTTTTATTCTTGTTTATGATTACTACGCAGTCCAAACAACTTTTCGAAAAAGCTAAAACCTATTTCCCGGGTGGTGTTAACTCTCCTGTTCGCGCTTTTAAATCGGTAGGTGGGACTCCTTTATTCATAAAAAGAGGAAAAGGAAGTAAAATTTGGGATGAAGACGGAAATGAATTTATTGATTTTTGCGGTTCGTGGGGACCTTTAATTTTAGGGCATGCCCACGATTCCATCTTAAAAAAAATAAATGAAACCATTGTTTCAGGAACTTCATTTGGAGCGCCAACACGATTAGAGAATGAACTAGCAGAACTTATTTTATCCAATCATTCCTACATCGAAAAACTGCGGTTTGTCAGTTCGGGTACAGAAGCCGTTATGTCTGCTATTCGCTTGGCTAGAGGAGTTACCGGCAAAGATAAAATTATAAAATTTGAAGGTTGTTACCACGGACATTTAGATTCTTTATTGGTGAGTGCCGGTTCGGGTTTAGTTACTTTAGGAAGTGCTGCTTCAGCGGGAATTCCTGAAGCTTTTACCAGAGAAACCATTGTTCTGCCATTAAATGATAAAGAAGCGGTTTTAGAAGCCGTAAAGCTATATAAATCGCAAATTGCCTGCATTGTAATAGAACCCATCCCTGCTAATAATGGCCTGCTTATTCAAGGAAAAGAGTTTTTGCAGTTTTTGCGGGACATTTGCACCCAAGAAGGAATATTGTTGTTTTTTGATGAAGTTATTTCAGGATTTAGAATAGGTTTTGAAGGCGCTGCAGGTTATTATGGCATTCAGCCCGATATTGTTACGTTTGGTAAAATTATTGGCGGAGGTTTGCCCGTTGGGGTGTACGCATCGTCGGCTAAAAATATGGCCCATATTTCACCGGAAGGAGATGTTTACCAGGCAGGCACCCTTTCGGGCAATCCGGTTGCCATGGCCGCCGGAATTGCTCAATTAAGCGAATGCTTAAAGCCCGGTTTTTATGAAGCATTAAAAGAAAATACCGATGAATTAGTGAGTCAAATTTCTTCCTACGCCACCGAAAAAAATTATGCTTTTGGCATTTATAGTATAGGTTCTATTTTTTGGTTTTCTTTTTTAAGTAAAGAAATTGCCCATAAAGCTTCGGATATAAAGAAAGAAAGCATGGAATATTTTAAAATATTTTATCATTATTTACTTGAAAAAGGCATTTATTTTGGCCCATCCGGGTACGAGGTTGGATTTATTTCTGCTGCGCACACCAAAGAAGACATTAAAACAGCTGTTTCCAACATAAAAATGGCTTTAGACCATACCTTTACACATTTTAAAGGTTAAATTTTGTTAACCCTCAGGTTTTCTCATTCCACATCGATAACTTTGTTGCTTAGAATATTGAAATAATCTATCTAAGTCTTATGAAAAAAATCTTTTGGTCCTCGTTTATTTTCTTTGTTCTTATTACTATATATTCTTTTCTAGAAGGTCCCAGAGAAACCATTAATATTGGCGAAAAAGCGCCTTTATCGGATGTTGAAATGTTAGATATTTCCGGTAAAAAATTAGCATTAAATGCCATTAAACAAGAAAACGGCTTATTGGTTATTTTTTCTTGCAATACTTGTCCTTTTGTTATAGAGTGGGAAAACCGGTATCCCGAGCTGAGTGCTTTATGTAAAAGCAATAATATAGGAATGGTATTGGTAAATTCAAACGAAACTAAAAGAGAAAACGAAGACTCGTTTGATAATATGAAAAAACATGCTTTAGAAAAAAACTACGATTTGCATTACGTTGTTGACGAAAAATCGAGCTTAGCTAATGCTTTTGGCGCTAAAACAACGCCCCATGTTTTTTTATTTAATAAAAATATGGAGTTAATATACAAAGGCGCTATTGATGATAATTCAAAAAATGCGAAAGAAGTAAAAGAATCATACTTAAAAAATGCCATCAAAAATGCTTCGGCCGGTAAGGATATTAATCCTAATCAAACAAAACCAATAGGTTGCAGTATTAAAAGAACTTCTTTGTAAATACTTAAGCTTATTTAGCTTGATAATTTTTTAAAAATGCCCTCCAATCATTCGGGATTAAAACGGTTTCATTTGTATCATAATTAAAAAACACTAAGGTTGTTTTTGCCTTGCTGCAAAGCACATCCAGGTTCCTCGAATTATATAATTCGTAGCTCAATTCGAAGCTTTTATTCCCTATTTTAGCACACCAAACTTTTATGTGTAAATCATCTTCCAAAAAAAGGGGTTTTACAAAATCTACTTGTGTATTCGCTAAAATTAAACCGGGAGTTTTCCAATCGTAATTTTTGGAAAACGTGTCAAAAAGATCAATTCTTGCTTCTTCTAAATAGGTTAAATAACAGGCATTATTTACATGTTCCAGTTTGTCTATATCAGAAAACCGAATTTGTACAGGAGTAGTAAAGGTCATATTATGATAGAAATTTTGTTTTTATTATAATTTTATTGAAATATATACAAAAAGGGAAGGTGCTGGTATATTTTTTATCGGGTTCGCTTACAATTCATTAACTTTGCAAAACTTAAGATTATTGGGAAGATGAAAAACATTCGTAATTTTTGTATAATAGCTCATATTGATCATGGAAAAAGCACCTTGGCTGATCGATTATTGCAAGTCACTAAAACGGTTTCGGATCGAGATTTAGTTGCTCAAACCCTAGATGACATGGACTTAGAGCGTGAGCGTGGAATCACGATTAAAAGTCATGCTATACAAATGGATTATGAATACAAAGGGGAAAAATATGTTCTTAATTTAATTGATACGCCGGGACACGTTGATTTTTCGTACGAAGTTTCTCGTTCTATTGCTTCTTGCGAAGGCGCTCTTTTAATTGTAGATGCTTCGCAGGGTATTCAGGCTCAAACTATCTCCAACTTATATTTAGCCATCGGAAATGATCTGGAAATTATTCCGGTTTTGAATAAAATGGACCTTCCGGGTGCCATGCCCGAAGAAGTAAAAGATCAAATTGTAGATTTAATTGGTTGCGACCGCGATGATATTATTCCTGCCAGTGGAAAAACGGGCTTGGGAATTTCAGAGATTTTAGCTGCGGTTATTGAGCGGATTCCTGCCCCAAAAGGAGACCCCGCGGCTCCATTACAAGCCCTTATTTTTGACTCTGTTTTTAACTCTTTTCGGGGTATTATTGCCTATTTTAAAGTGTTAAACGGTTCTATCAAAAAAGGAGATAAAGTAAAATTTGTAAATACAGACAAAGAATACTTTGCCGATGAAATTGGCACATTAAAATTAGAAATGACCCCCAAAAAAGAAGTGGGGACAGGTGATGTAGGTTATATTATTTCAGGAATTAAACAAGCACGAGAGGTAAAAGTAGGAGACACCATTACCCATGTTGATCGCCCTTGCCCTAGTGCTATTATGGGTTTTGAAGATGTTAAACCCATGGTTTTTGCAGGTATTTACCCGGTTGATACGGATGAATATGAAGAATTGCGCGATGCTATGGATAAATTGCAACTAAACGATGCTTCTTTAACGTTTGAACCTGAATCGTCTGCAGCACTTGGTTTTGGCTTCCGTTGCGGCTTTTTGGGCATGTTACACATGGAAATTATTCAAGAACGCTTGGAGCGCGAATACAACATGACCGTAATTACTACGGTACCTAACGTTTCATACATTGCACACTTAACAAAAGGGGAGGTTTTTCAAATGAATAACCCTTCGGATATGCCCGAACCTACTCATTTAGATTTTATTGAAGAACCTTATATTAAGGCACAAATCATCACCAAATCAGAATTTGTTGGGTCCATTATGACCATGTGTATTGAAAAACGAGGGGTTTTAAAAAATCAGGTTTATTTAACCACCGATCGGGTCGAAATAACCTTTGAAATGCCATTGGCAGAGGTTGTATTCGATTTTTATGATCGGTTAAAGACCATATCGAAAGGATATGCTTCGTTTGATTATGCGCCCATTGGATACCAGCAATCGAATTTAGTAAAAATGGATATTTTATTAAACGGAGACCAGGTGGATGCCTTATCAGCATTAGTACACAGGGATAATGCTTACAACTTAGGAAAAAGAATGTGTGATAAATTGCGCGAATTAATTCCTCGTCAGCAGTTTGATATTGCCATACAAGCTTCCTTAGGCGCCAAAATTATTGCCCGCGAAACCGTTAAAGCACTCCGAAAAGATGTTACTGCAAAATGCTATGGAGGTGATATTAGCCGTAAAAGAAAACTATTAGAAAAGCAAAAGAAGGGTAAAAAACGCATGCGCCAAATTGGAAATGTAGAAATTCCGCAAGAAGCATTTATGGCTGTTTTAAAACTGGATTGAGCCATGATTTTTCCGAGTTCAAAAACAAATATTTTCATTTTTTGCTTTTGTCTTTTTTACTCGTTTTGTCAATCGCAATCGCTTTTTCAAATAGAAACACTCCTTTCAAAAGGACAAATCAATGAAGCTCGCAAACAATTGGCTCATGTAAATGTTTCTGGCCATGATGAGCAAATTTATTTTGATCTTTTAAAATCAAAATGCTACTATCTCGAAAGTCAATTTGACTCCTCAGAGGCGCTCTTAACAAAGCATTTACTGCATGAATCTGAACTAACTGACTCTCTGAAGGCCAAATTATACTTGCAATTGGGGGCTGTTCATCTCGTAAAAACAAATTATCCGCTTTCTATACAATATTATACCAAAGCCCAAAAAATATATGAGGAAACCAATAATTACAAGGGGCTCATGTCTGTTTATTATCAAATAGGACAATACTATTTTTATCAGCATAAAATTGACTCTTCCGGCATCTATTGTTTAAAATCGCTAAAAATAGCAGAGGAAAAAAGAGATACCAGTTATCTTCTAAAACCAAAAATGTTATTAGCCACTCTAAAAGCATTAAGCCAAGACCGGGATTATGCTTTTTCGCTTTTAAATGAATGCCTTGTGTTGGCGAAAAATTTTTCAAATGATAAAATTCAATCAGATTTGTATGATGTTTTGGCAAAAATTAATTCGGAAGATGGAAACTTTGCTTTGGGTATGTATTATTTTAAAAAAAATCTCGTACTGCAAAAGAAAATGCAAAATTCGCGAGATCTCGCAAATAGTTATTATACCATAGCAGCCATTTATTTAAATATGAGTAAAATAGATTCTGCATTGATCTATTTAGACTCTTCTGAAACAACCTATTCTTCTATTAATTACCCCATGGGACTTTGTTTGGTGTATAATGCAAGAGCTTCCATTTATTATCAAGAAGACAATTTTTCATCTGCACTCCCTTTATTAAAAAAAGCATACGAGTATGCGGTACAATCAAATTTCACCAACATGCTCATCCACTTTTCAAAAAATATTACGCATTGTTATGAAAAGTTAGGTAATTACCCCGAGGCTTTGGCGTTTATGAAAATGCATATTCATTTAAAGGATAGTTTAGAATCCAAAGAGGTTCAAAATCGATTAAATGATGCTTTTACAAAATATGAGTCGGAGAAAAAACAATTAGAATTAAATATTTCTAACAATGAAAATAGAATTTTAAAACAAAAAATAACCATTGTTTTATTAGCCATCATTTTATTAATTATTGCCTTTTACTTTTTTGCAAAAAAAATTAAATCTCGCTTAAAAAGGGAGCAAAAAGAAAATAAAAAAATATCGGAAGAGCTTATTAATAAAGAAAAAAACATAAGTGCGCTCGCTTTTGAAATAAATAAAAATACAACACTGTTAAATACTATATCAGAAGGATTTGAAGAGATTAAAAAAGAGCCGGAAGAAACAGAAAGGGGCATAAAAATTGACCATTTATATTCATCTGTACGACAAATTGTATTAATTGAAAAAGAAAAAGACCATTTAGAAGAAATTATTCATGAAATAAATGAGCGTTTTTATCAAAATCTCTACAAATCTTATCCGAATTTAAGTGATTCAGATAAAAAAATAATTCCCCTATTAAAACTAAATTTATCCTCCAAAGAAATTGCAAGCATTCTCAATTTAAACTTAAATACTGTTGATATTTATCGATCTCGGCTCCGAAAAAAGTTCAACTTACAACCTCACGAGCATTTAAATATTTATTTAAGTCAATTTGATAGTGATTGATTTTCAATTACTTAAAACCAAGTAAAGGTCGAGTAAAGGTTCGTTTATGGGTTAACGATTTAATTTTAAGCAAATTTGTTTTCGAAAAATAAAAACTTAAAAAAAATTAACTCAATGAAAACAAAAAATCTGCTCTTAATTACCTTCAGTTTATCTTTAATTTTTTCTTCGTGTAAGAAAAAAGAAGGTTGTACCGATCCAACAGCAAAAAATTATAACTCAGAAGCTGACAAAGACTGCGAAGGCTGCTGTGAATATGACGCTTCAGCAACTGCCCAATACCGTTTAGTTATTGAAAATGGCGCAAAAAGTATATATCAGGGTGAGGCCATTACCTATAAAGCGCACTTAGTTGATACTAAAGGAAATAATGTGCCTGTAAGTTCCGTTACCTGGTCTGTTTCAAACTCAGCTGCCGGTAGTTTTTCAGGAGCTGTATTTACTTCAATTGACGATGTAAGCACACAAATAACGGCTACAGCTACGTACGAAGGAAAAACATATACTGCTATAACAGCCTTATCTATTACTCCACCTAAAGATCTTTTATTATTTGGTGTAGCGCCTTCGGCTATTTTATGGGAAGCAGATGGTAGCAGTTTTCAATTAGAAACATTCTATTTTGGAACTTCTGCAGCCAGCTATACCTATTCAAGCAGTAATTCTGCAGTGGCAACGGTTAGTGCCAGTGGCAACATTACTATTACGGGCGCTGGTTACGCCGAAGTAACAGTTACTGGCTCTATTAATGGTCAAACTTATACATTTATTGTTCCTATTGTAATTATTGCTGCTCCGGAAGTTAAGTTGCCTGTTTCTAAAATTTTAATCACTCCAAAACAAGGTGATTTATTTAGAGGAGAAACCCAACAATACACAGCAAAGGCTTATGATGCCTTAGGCAATGATGTAACTTCCAGTACTTCATTTACCTGGACCATTGAAGCAAAAGATGCAGATTTTCCGGTGCCTGCAGGTATTTCTACCAGTGGTTTAGTAACGGCTAATAATATTGGTGATGCTTATATTTATGCTTCCGCATTAGGGGTCAGTGGGCAAGCTGAATTAGTGGTGAATCCCGATTCTTTTATCATGGTAAATCCTTTTTATACTCAGTTAGGTGGTATTGATCCTTGGACAGGAAATCCAAATCCAACAGAGCAAACATTAACGGCCACCGCTTATAAAATAGACCGCGCTTTATACCGAAGCAATAGTGCTAATTACATGCAAGCTATAAGTATGCCAAGTGGCTTAGTTTGGCATTTACCTGAAACCGGTTTCCCTGCCATGGATGATCTTTATAGAGTGGTTACTTTAAGCAATGCGACAAATACTACTGTTAAAGCAACGGCCATACCAGGCAAGGTAGGTAGCGCATTTATCATTGCTGAAATTCCATCTTCGAGAGATTTAGCCGGCGCAGCAAGCATATTGGTTACTCCTTAATCTATTTTTCTAGATTAAGCTCCACCTATAAACATATCGTAATTGAACAGTAAAGTAAAATAGAGAAAGAGTATATTTGCACATTATCAAAAATACTCTTTCTTGAAATTACTTAAAGCGCATACTATTTTATATTTTATTCAAAAGCATGCTGCCATTTTTATACTTGGCATATCTTTTTTAATTCTTTTAGTATATACCTTTACTTCCAATGCTATACTTGATGAAGGAGACGGAATAAGTCATTATCAAATGGCAAAATTTTCATGGGAACACCCCTCTTTATTATTAAACCATTGGGGTAAGCCCTTATATACACTCTTCGCATCTCCCTTTTGTCAGTTTGGATTTAAAGGCTTACAAATCTTTAATATTTTATTGGCTTGTTCCAGTGCTTATGTCGCTTATCTCATCTCAAAAAAGCTGGAGTTAAACGCACCTCATTTTAGCATTTTATTTTGTCTTTTTGCCCCTGTTTATTTTCATGTAACCCTATCCGGTTTAACCGAAATTTTATTCAGTTTTTTACTAATTGCTACTATTTACCTTCTTTTTCTCCAAAAATGGGCGCTTGCCGCCATTATTTCTTCCTTTTTGTTTTTCTCCCGGCCCGAAGCAACTTTTATTGTTCCCATCCTGATTTTCTATTTTTTAATCCATAAAAAACACGCCTACATCCCTTTATTTGCCTTTGGTTTTGTGTTATTCAGTTGCATAGGTGGATTTGTTTTTAAGGATGTATTATGGGTATTTCATAAATATCCGTACGTGGGCGGAAAAGACATGTATGGAAATGGAGATTTTTTTAAATTTTTTAAAGATTACCGAGGTATTTGGGGCAATCCCTTAACGCTGCTTATTATTATAGGTTTGATATATAAATGCTTTACTTTCTCAAAAAACAATCGCTATGTAAAAGAAGAATTTATTCTCATTATTGGTTCTGCCTTGGCGTGTTTATTTGTTCATTCTTTTTTGTGGTGGAAGGGGCTACAGGGCTCTTTGGGCTTAACCCGAGTAATGGCCTGTGTAATTCCCTGTTTTGCCATTATAGCCAATTATTCTTTACAGGTTTTTTATTCGTTTTTTAAAAAAAACTGGTTGGTTTATTTTCACCTATTTATTGCCTTGGTTGTCCTTTATATTCCTTTTAAATATTACCCTTTACCCTTACAAAAAAATAAATCGCAACAATTAATAGATCAGGTAGTTGATTACTGTTTTAAAAATAAACTTTTAGATAAAAAAGTGGTTTATATGTACCCTTATTTTGGTTACAAAGCAAATTTAGATCCTTTTGATGAACATAAAACCACCATTATGTGGGGATTAGACCAAACGCAAATGGACTACCACCTAGCTATTGGAACCATTGTGGTTTGGGATAATATTATGAGCCCCAATGAGGGATTTTTGCCTTTTACAAGCCTATCTGAAAATAAGAATTTTGAATTGCTTAAAAAATTTGAAACCGTAAAGGAAAATGAACAAAAAATGGAAGTCTACATTTTCAAAAAAATAAACTAATAAAATCAATATCTTTACTGCATGGATGAAATTGAAAATAAAGTTGCTAAAAGCGGGTTAATTACGCTCGATTTGCAAGATTTTTATCCAAAAGGGGAGCGTGTATTATTTGACATAAAAGAGCTTTTGTGGCAAGGATTGGTATTAAAAGAAAAAGATTTTCGTGAATTTATATCCAATAACAACTGGGCGCAATATGAAAATAAATATGTTGCCTTACATTGTTCAAATGATGCCATTATCCCTTCTTGGGCTTATTTATTATTAAGCCTGGCCTTACAACCGTACGCAAAAAAAGTAGTAAAGGGGAATTTAAGCGATTTGGAGCTCAGCATTTTTGAAGAAATTATTCTAAATTTTAATATCGATGCGTACAAAAATGAACGCATTATTATTAAAGGTTGTAGTGATTTACCTATCCCTGAACAAGCATATATAGCGCTAGTGGCAAAACTTAGGCCGCATGTAAAAAGTTTGATGTTTGGCGAAGCATGCTCGACCGTTCCTCTATTTAAGAAAAAAGGTAATTAAGTTTTATGAATCTAATTATCGACATAGGAAATACCTTAACTAAAACGGCCTGTTTTAATAAAAACCAGCTGTTTAATGAGGTTGTGTATTCCTATGAAAATAGCCTTGTTGATTATGAATATGCCATTTTAGAATACTTAGAAAATAACAAATCACATTTTAACTATGCCCTGATTTGTGATGTCGCTAAAAAGGATCACTTTATTCATCAATGGATGATTAATAATCACAAACATGCCTTTATCTTAGATCAAACTATTAAAATACCTATAGAAAACAGGTATAAATCACCCGAAACCCTTGGTTACGACCGATTAGCACTTGCGGTGGGCGCAAATCATTTATATCCGGAACATAATAATTTAATTATTAGCTGCGGAACTTGTATTACCTATGAGTTTATCAACGCTCAAAAACAATATATAGGCGGAGCTATTTCGCCTGGTTTACACATGCGTTTTAAGGCTTTACACCATTATACAGCAAAGCTTCCGCTCATATCCGAAATAAGTCCTTCCCCGGAATTAATTGGCACCAATACCAATGCATCTATAAAATCGGGTGTTATAAACGGAATGTGTTTTGAAATAGAAGGTGTAATTAACAAATATTCACATCTTTACCCTGCTTTAAAAGTAATTTTAACAGGTGGGGACATTAAATATTTTGCAGATGAATTTAAAAGTAGCACTTTTGCCATTCCAAACTTATCTTTAATTGGTTTAAATATTATTTTGGAGTTTAATAAGCCTTGAAAAAAAACATCTATATTATTATTTTAGGATTTGCGAATAGCATTTTAGCTTTAAACGCTCAAACGCCTTCTCTTAGCCCCTATTCATCTTATAATATTGGATTGAACGAATCTTATACAACCACGCTGCAAAAAATTACGGGTTCGCAATATAGTTTTATTAATAACGATCAACAAAACCCTTCTAATCCCTGCGCTAATGCCTTTCTATCAAATACTCAATTAGATTTAGGCTTAAAAAGCGATGTGCGATTTATCAATGAAAACAGCATAACAGGAACCAATCAAATTACCAATTTTGCGTATGGCTCTTTAGCTATTCCAATAAAAGACAATAATTGGGGTTTTTCATTAAGCCTTCATCCTTATTCTAAAGTTCAGTACAACACTGTTTTTACTGCTAAAGATATCGACAACAATACCTATACCAACACTTTGAATGGTTCAGGCGGATTAAATATGGTAAAACTAAGTTCCGGCAAAAGCTTTAAAGCAGACTCCACCTTGCTTTTTTCAGTAGGAGCCTCTTACGAATATTTGTTTGGTGAAATTGTAAAAAATAAAGATGTTTTTTCAAGTGATGTAAATACTTACAGAATAGCAAGAAATCAAATCTCAGATTTAAAAGGAAGGGGTTATGAAGCTTCTTTTTTGGTTTCTAAAATATTTAGCAAAAAGCATAAAATTAACTTTACAACAGTATATGGTTCATCAAAAAAGATGAGCAACAATTTCAATGATTTTACTTATAGTTATCAAACGTCTAATAAAGTAATAATAGATACTATTCAGTATGTTTCTGAAACTTTAAAGAAAGAAATTCCTATGTTTCTTGGGTTTGGTTTATCGTATAATCTTAAAAATAAAGACACGCAAAGAGATAAGTTTATTTGGTTTGCCGATTATGAAATTCAGAAATGGAATGCGAGCTCACTAAATATAGATGGAAGCGAACTTACTACGCAAAATCAATACGCAACCGGAATTCAATATTATTGGCATAAAAGAAATAAGTTAGGCGAAACAAGCACATTTATTTTTTGTACCGGATTTAAAATGATCAATTATCCGGTGATCATAAATTCAACCCAATTAAAATCAAACGCTTTATCGGTGGGTATTTCATTACCTGTAACAGCAAAATCTAAAACCAATACCCGAATTAACTTTGGAACTGAAGTAGGAAATTTTAACAACATTGCAGGAACCAATTATAAAGAAAGCTTTGCTCGCATTTACTTTGGAGTTACCTTAACTCCAACCATTTACGATAAATGGTTTCAGCGAGTGCAAATCGATTAATAAATTAAACAACGCATGCCTTCTTTAATCGATATTTTTTTAAAAAAGCTATTTCACCTTCCTTATAGCATTGGAAGCCGGTTCTTATTGGGTATTCTTCTGTTATCTTTGTGTGCATGCGAAAATAAACTTGCCGAAATTGAGGCCATTACTCAAAAAAACCTACCCATTACCTCCGGAAAAGATGTTAAACTGATTTACAGCGACTCTGCCATCTTAAAATTTACCTTAAAAGCGCCTGTTTTAGATCGTTATTTGCTCCACAAAGACTCCTCGTATGTCGAGTTTCCGAAAGGCGCCGAAGTGGTTTTTTTTAATGAAGATGGTAGCGAAGAATCTAAAATTACTTGCAATTATGCTGTTCAGTACGAAAAAGACGAGAAAATATTGGTAAGAGATGATGTTATTGTGGTGAATAAATTAGGTGATCAGCTAAGGACAGAGAAATTATGGTGGCATAAAAAAGAAAAGAAAATTTATTCGGATAAAAAAGTGAATATAAAAACAAAAGATGAAATTATTTTTGGAGAGGGATTAGAATCGAACGAAGATTTTACAAAATATCGTATATTGAAACCTATTGCTACTATAAATATAAAAAATGAAGACTTACCATAGATTTATGGAAATTTTTTGGCTGGTTACTTTTATTCTGACAGTCATTATTTCTATATATATCAACAAAAAAAATAGCTCTCCGGATTATTTCGTTTTTTTAATTCCTTTAGTTGCTTTGGCCTTTTTTCTTATTCGCCGAAAAATCAGAAAAAACGAGGAATCAAAAGAGAAATCGAATTAAAATTGCTATATGAATAATTGGGTATTAGTAATTTTAGGTATTTTGCTTTCTGCCTTTTTTTCAGGAGTAGAAATTGCCTTTGTTACAGCCAATAGATTAGAAATTGAACTGGCAAAAAAACAGGGAAATTTATCTGGCCGAATCTTAGGATTCCTTCAGGAAAGATCTTCTGAATTTATTGGAGCCATGCTTATTGGCAACAATATTTGCTTAGTTATTTATGGTATTGCAATTGCTGAAATTATTGAACCTCAATTATTTCAAGTTTATCCAAACTCTTTATTTGTATTTATTTCACAAACAATCCTTTCAACTATTTTAATCTTGGTTACCGGCGAATTTCTCCCTAAATCAATCTTTAAAAACAACGCAAATAGTATACTCGTTATATTATCTCCGTTTATGTATTTAGCATATTTTATTTTGTATATCCCCTCTAAATTATTAACTGAATTTGCCAATATAGCCATCAAAATTTTTAAAGGCGGCAGGCACAATACCACAGTATCTGAAACCCGGCTGGGCAGAATTGACCTCGATAATTATTTAAAAGAAATTACCGATAATAAATCGGAACGAGAAATTGAACATGAAGTCCAAATTTTTCAAAATGCGCTTGATTTTTCAAGTTTGAAAGCCCGTGAATGTATGATTCCCAGGACCGAACTGATTGCTATTGATATTGAAGAGAGCATGGAAGAATTAAAAAAAATGTTTATCAAAACAAAACTCTCAAAAATATTGGTATACCGCGAAAACATTGATAACATTATTGGATATATTCATTCCTTTGAATTATTTAAATACCCAAAAAACATTAAAAGCATATTGCTCCCCATTTTTGTTGTGCCTGAATCTATGCCGGCCAACAAGGTTATGGAAACTTTCATAAAAAAACAAAAAAGTTTAGCTATTGTAGTGGATGAATTAGGAGGCACTTCCGGATTAATTACGATTGAAGATGTAGTGGAGGAAATTGTTGGAGATATTGATGATGAACACGATTTAGAAGAAATGATTGAAAAAAAATTGGATGAAAATAACTATATTTTTTCTGCCCGTTTAGATGTTGATTATATCAATGAAAAATTTGATCTTGGATTACCCAACATTGAAGGCGTTGAAACCCTAGGTGGCCTCATTATTCATGCTTGTGAAAACATACCTGATGAAGGCGAAAAAATAGGTTATCCCCCTTTTCAATTTGAAATTTTAGCTGTTCACGAAAGCAAAATTGATTTAGTAAAAATCCATATTCTCGATTAAAATATAAACTTTTTTGCGCATTATACGTAGAAGAGAATGTTCATTAAATTTCATTTATCATTACCTTATTAACAAAGGCTCTGTGGTGCGATTACAATGGTTTAATCTTCGGTAAAATTTTGTCTTTTTTGCTCCATAAAAAGAAATTTTTTAGTTATTATTACATTTTAGTAAAAAAGCCCCCATGATTCGA